>CAVUEQ010000001.1:0-828923 GCA_963740635.1 uncultured bacterium
CAATCGGCACCGAACCCGTGACCGGCGTATTGCCTCACGGATGAATGTTACCAGAGCCGTCGTTCTGCGTGCGCTGATGGATTGCGAGTCACATCGCGATTTGCCGGTCCTGACAGGACGGAGGGAGGGCGCAGCCCGACCGCAGTCTTGCCAGGACCGGCGTCCGACTTTCGGAGCTCGGCCGCGCCGGTGGTTGTGGCGGCGATGAGGCGCTCCGCCGCCTTTCTGCGGAGCGCCTTCAGGAGCCGCTGCACGGTCGAATGCTGCTTTGGTCCGAACTGATCGGCGTCGTGCTGTGCAAGCCTTCCGACGATCGCAAGGGCCGTGAGATGCGGCTCGGCCGCGAGCCAGACTTCGATCGTTGCCAGATGTGGATCGAGCTTCGAGGGCATCCGGACCCGCGTCTTGTATTTCCCCTTTGCGCGTCGGTGCGTGCCGCGCGGCTCGCCAGCTTTGATCGACATGCCGAGTGTCTGCGCAAAGTCGGTGGCATTGGATATCGGCAATGGCATTTGTGACGCGGCAGCGAGGCCGCGCCGGTCGATCCGCCGGCCGAGTTCTTCTTGAGCTGCGCGGATCTCGGAGAGCAGCACCACCGGATCAAGCGTGCGATACTGCGCGCGCAACCGCTGCTTGATCTTTCTCGACACGTGCCGGTGCGCCAGCGCTCGCTCGTACGGCGTTGCGGGAGCGTGATAGCGCTTGATCACCTTCGCGCCTTCCCGTCGCTTCTCCTTCAATTTGAACGACGGCTGGAAGAAGTTCACATGCAGCCGCGCCGCCGCGTAAAGGCGCGCCATCACCTGCGCCGTCTCAATGCCGTCGAAGCGACCATAGCCCATTAGCCGCCGCACCACCGCACCGTTCTTCTGCTCGACGAACGCCTGATCGTTCTTCTTGTAGGCGCGCGACCGCGTCACTTCGATCTTGTGCGCGCGGCACCAAGGGACGACGATGTCGTTCATGAACGCGCTGTCGTTGTCGAAGTCAGCGCCGAGAATGATCCAGGGGAACAGACTCTGGGCCCGTTTAATCGCCTCGACGACAAGGCTGCCCTCGCGCGTCACCAAGGGCAGGCATTCCGTCCAACCCGTCGCGACATCCACCATCGTCAGAGTTTGGATGAACGACCCCGCGACGCTCGTGCCACCGTGGGCGACCATGTCGATCTCGCAGAAGCCCGGTGGCGGATCCCGCCAGTCGTTGAACGTGCGGATCGGGACTTCGCGCCGAATGGCGGAATAGAAGCCCACGCGACGGCGCTTGCCGCCTGCCGCCGCGAGCTTGGTGTCGGCCAGAAGTCGGTCGATCGTTGCAGCGCTGACTGCCAGCACCAGCACACGATCGGCTGCACCGAGCTTCAGCCGCCCGTGCCGTTCCAGTGCCGGCAGCAAAGCCGGGATCATGACCTTCAGCCGCTTGCCGCAGATCCGGTCCGATGCCTCCCACAACGCCGTCAGCGCGTCTTTGATAACAACGTCGTAGGTAGACGTGCGCTGCTGTCGCGCCTCAGGTGGGGCCGTCGGCCGATTGGCCAGCGCGCGCACCGCGTGCTTGCGATGCCAGCCAGTCACCTTGCACAGCTCGTCGAGAACCCGCCCCTTCTCCGACCGCCCCGCCACCCGGTAGCGTTCGGCGACAGCCGATTTGATCTCGCGCCGAGCGCCCATGCTGATCTGTCCCGCCATCGGCGACACCGAACCGATTCGGTATCGCCGCCCCACGCCTGACGGTCAGTTCTCCGGTAACATTTTTGATGAGGCAATGCGACCGGGATCGGCGTCGAAGAGTTGACCACCCTCTAGGTTGTGACACTGCAGCGCCGGGCCTGGAGGCGCGCAGCGCAGCGTAGCGCCGGAAGGTGTGCCCGGCATGGGCACTGGATTGGAGGTGCAAGTCCTTCACGGGGCGAGTTGGTAGCAACCGTGAGTCGGAGGCAACTGCATGCAGCATGGTCCGTCGTGAGACGCGCGATGCTGGCGCCGCGAGGCCATGTGGGGAAGAAGCCCGAGGCGAACCGCAGCACCGAACGCGAGTGAACTCCTGGACAGGCCATTCCAGCCGGGTGAGCGTGCCTTCGAACGCGACGCCCAAAATCCAACCGAGGCTGGGGCGGTAATGGGAGCGGCGGCGGCGGGACATCCAGTGTTCTTACCCGGGGAGGTCTGGACGGGTCCGAGTGTATCGGTAGGCCGGAAGGAGGCAACGACGACCGGCCGATGCCCGCCCAGAAGTCGGATCTCTTCGTATGAGCGATGAAGCGGGGTAATGCCCGCGGAGCAAAGGGAGAGATGGGTTGAGAAGGACGGGTCACCGTCAATTGAGCTTTGTGCTCGCCGACAGCCCTGACGGGGGCGGGAGCGATGGGCCGCCGGACGCATCCGAGCGGCGCGCGTTCCTGCTGCAAAGAGCGAAGCGCAAGAGATCGGCACGAACCGTCGCCTGGGCGGCCGACACCAGTCGGCTGCTGGAAGAGGTGGCGTCGGAGGCGAACCTCGCCCTGGCGCTGCTGAATGTGGTGCGCAACAAGGGCGCACCGGGCATCGACGGACAGACGGTCGAGGAGGCGGAGGCCGACGCGCCGAAGCTTCTCCCTCGTCTGCGCCGTGCGCTGCTGGAGGGAGGCTACCGGCCCGGCGACGTCCGTCGGGTGTTCATTCCGAAGCCCGGGGGCGGGCAGCGGGGTCTGGGCATCCCCAACGTCGTGGACCGCGTCGTGCAACAAGCCGTGCTCCAGGTCCTGGAGTCGGTGTTCGAGCCGGCCTTCCACACCAGCAGTCACGGGTTCCGGCCGAAGCGCGGGGCGCACACGGCCATCGCCGAGGCAAAGGAGCATCTCGAAGCCGGCTACCGGACGATCGTGGATCTCGATCTCGCCCAGTACTTCGATCGAGTCCATCATCAACGCCTCCTCGACCGATCGGTCAGCGGGTGGCGGATCGTCGGGTGATCGCTCTGGTGAGCTTGATGCTGAAGGTGGCGGTCGTGATGCCGGACGGTACGAGGATCATCGTCCGGGAAGGCACCCCACAAGGCGGTCCGCTATCGCCACTCCTGTCCAATATCGTCCTCGACGAGCTGGACCAGGAGTTGGCGCGGCGGGGCCATCGGTTTGTGCGCTATGCCGACGACTGTAACGTGTTCGTTGGCAGCGCCCGTGCCGGTGCGCGCGTCATGGCCTCTATAGCCAAGTTCCTGGCAAGCCGCTTGCGGCTCCAGGTGAACGCGGAGAAGAGCGCCGTGCGCCATCCGAGCAAGGTGCACTTCCTGGGGTTCCGTTTTCTGCTGCGGCGTGATGGCCAGATCGGCATCCTGCTGTCGGCGAAGACGGAACGACGGCTGGCGGCGACCATCAGGGAGATGACGCCTCCGAATTGGGGGCGATCCATCACCACCTGCATGGATGGCTTGAGCCGCTACCTGACCGGATGGATGGCGTATTACCGGCTGTGTTCGCCGGATGCCGTCAAGGATTTGGGCGTTCTCGACGCTCACATCCGCCGCCGGATCAGGGCGATCATCGTGCGCCAGAAGAAGCGTCCGCGCTTTCTTCTGCGGCACCTGCTGGCGCTCGGGGCAAGCCGATCGGCCGCTGCCGGCGCTGCGTACTGCGGACGAGGGGCTTGGAACCGCTCCAACCGGCCGGCCTTGACGCGAGCCTACCCGCCATCCTGGTTCACAGGGCGGCTCGTCTCGCTCAAGACGCGCTGGGAAGAGTTCAACACCTCGCAGGCATCGGACCAGCTCTCGCTGGCCCTGTGATCGATCGACCCAAAGAGCCGGATGCGGGCCCGCATGTCCGGTTCTGTGAGAGGCGCGGTGGAGAAATCCATCGCGCCTACTCGACGCCCGGCGCTGGCGCATGTTTTTGGCGGGTCCGGATTGGATGCCGATCGACACCCATGGCCGCAAAGGGGCATTTATTTCTTCTTCGAGCGTGGTGAGGTTCGCGCCGATAGTGGGGCAGGGCCACGCGTCGTGCGCGTCGGCACTCACGCGCTCAAGGCTGGTTCAGGCACCACCCTTTGGACTAGGCTCTCACAGCACCGCGGGCAGAACACCGGAAGCGGAAATCATCGTGGGTCAATCTTCCGGCTGATTGTGGGAACCGCGCTGATCCAGCAGCACGGATATGACATTCCGACCTGGGGGCAGAAGAATTCCGCGCCAAGGGAAATTCGAAGCAAGGAAGTACACCTTGAAAATGCGGTTAGCGAAGTAATCCGTTCGATGCCTTTCGTCTGGCTACCTGTCAATGATGAACCCGGACCCAACAGTGCGCGTGGCTACATCGAGCGGAATGCTATCGCTTTGCTAAGCAACTATGACAAGCTGCCACTTGATGCGCCCTCGCCAACCTGGCTTGGTCAATCGTGCAATCGCGAGCGTATCCGCAAGTCAGGTCTCTGGAACTCCAATCATGTCGACGAAACCTATGAGCCTGCATTTCTTGCATGCATGGATCGGTTCGCACGCGAAGCGGGCGGGGCCCAATGATCGTCGTAATTCAATGCGCGGCGACTAAGCGACCCCAAGCCGGGAGGTTGCGCACGGCCACCGGCAAGCCGGTGCTCTTCGTCGCCGACCCGCAGAAAGCACCCCCTTCCGCAGACTGCCTCTACGCGCGACCAGATGACCTCAGCGACGACGGGTCATCATGGCGAGAGGCCGTGCTGCGCTACAACGATACCCCCGGCACAAATCCGCTCGGACCTCTGCCAGCTTTCACGCTCTACGAAAACGACATCTATCGGCGGCTCGTAGAAAAATGCGGGGTCAAGAACACGTTCATCCTATCGGCAGGGTGGGGGCTCATCACTGCCGCGTTTCTGACGCCCGCCTATGACATCACCTTCAGTCCTTCGGCCGATCCGTATAAGCGGAGGAAGCGCACGGACATTTACCGCGATTTTTCCATGCTTCCTGCCGATGCTGGCGAGCCTGTTCTCTTCTTTGGCGGAAAAGACTATGCACCGTTGTTCGCCCGATTGACCAAGTCCACCAATGTCCCCAAGGCCGTGTTCTACAATTCCGCCGTGCCTCCGGACGCGCCAGGCTGTTTGCATCAGCGTTTTGAGACTACTACCCGAACGAACTGGCACTATCAGTGCGCCAAAGCTTTTGTTGAAGGTAACATCGCGATTCCGAATGCTTGACGCTGGTCCAACCGCCTGCGGCTCGTCCTGGCGACGATAATTGAGCTCTCAAGCGAGCCTGCGTTCGAGCGCGGCCTTCCGATGTTCCCAATCTGGCATTACTTGCTCCAATAATTCATAGAACCGCTTTCCGTGATGGTGGAAGGCGCGATGGCACAATTCATGGGTGATCACGTAGTCGATCTCATGCACCGACGCCTGAAGGAGCGAGCGGTTCAGCACCAAACGTCCCGCTGGCGTCATTGAGCCCCAGCGCCGCTTGAGTTGCCGGATAATCAAGCCACGGGGTCGAAAGCGTTCTGGCTTCGGGATGAGGTGGTCCCGCTTGTTCGGACAGAATCTCCGCTGGGATAAGTGGATCGTCTGCCGGGGTTAGGCCGCCAAGCGGATCGGCGGCATGCTCTGGTGCCCGAAGTAGGCTTGATCGGGTGTCTGGTCGTCAAGGCTCGAATGCGGGCGGCGGCGATTGTAGAGATCGAGATAGCCCCCGATCCCTTCGCGCGCCGCGCTGACGCTGTCGTAGGCGTGCAGATAGACCTCCTCGTACTTCACGCTGCGCCAGAGCCGCTCGACGAACACATTGTCTCGCCACGCGCCTTTGCCGTCCATGCTGATTGCGATCTCGTTCTTCGCCAGCGCGCCGGTGAAGGCTGCGCCCGTGAACTGCGAGCCCTGGTCCGTGTTGAAGATCTCGGGCTTGCCGTGCTGCGCCAAAGCCTCTTCCAGAACCTCGACGCAGAACGCCGCCTCCATCGAGATCGCCACGCGCCGCGAGAACCAGTCGAGCACGACGGCGAGATAGACGAAGCCCTTCGCCATCGGGATGTACGTGATGTCCATCGCCCACACCTGGTTCGGTCGCGTGACCTCCACGCCTCGCAGCAGATACGGATAGACCTTGTGGCCGGGCTCCGGCTTTGTCGTGCGCGGACGGCGATACAGCGCCTCGATCCCCATCCGCCGCATCAGCGTCTTCACATGCCGACGGCCGATCTTGCTCCCATTGGCAGCCAAGAGACGGCGCAACATCCGCGCCCCTGCGAAGGGGAACTCCATGTGCAGCCTGTCGATCTGCTTCATGAGATCGAGATCGGCCGCCGATACCGGACGCGGCAGGTAATACACCGTGCTGCGCGCGATCCCGACCACCTCAGCCTGCTTCGTGACGCTCAACGTATGACCTCGGTCGATCATCGCCTTGCGCTCAGCAATCCCGCCTTGGTGAGCGCGCCCTCTAAAAAATCATTCTCGAGCGTCAGCTCGCCGATCTTGGCGTGAAGCTGTTTGAGCTGCTGCCGGTTCCACGGACACATGGTTTAGGTGTCATGATGGGACTGGAGGTGTCGGATGGGACGACGCAGTTTCAGCCGGGAGTTCAAGCTCGAGGCGGTGCGGTTGGTGCGCGAGCGCGGGGTGTCGGTTGCGCAGGCGGCGCGTGATCTGGACCTGCACCAGAACATGCTGCGCAATTGGGTGAGGGACTTCGCGGCCGATCCGGGGCAGGCCTTTCCCGGCCAAGGCCAGCTGAAGCCGGCGCAGGCCGAGATCGAGCGGCTGCGCCGCGAAGTGGCGAAGCTGAAGGCCGAACGCGACATCCTAAAAAAAGCCGCCGCCTACTTCGCGAAGGACCACACATGATGTTCGGGTTCGTCGCGAAGCACCGGGGGATCTGGCCGGTGGCTTTCCTTTGCGAGGCGCTCGGTGTCTCGCGCAGCGGGTTCTACGCGTGGCTGACGCGGCGCCCGAGTGCCGCTCGCGCCGTGACGAGGTGCTGAGCGCGAAGATCAAGTGGAGCTTTCTGGAGAGCGATCGAACTTACGGCGCCCGGCGGGTGTGGCACGACCTGCTGGCTGCCGGGATGGAGTGCGGGCTGCACGCGATCGAGCGCCTGATGCGTCGCAACGGGCTGAAAGCGCGTCCGAGAAGAAGGAGGTTGCCGCTCGACTTGGGATATCGATCGACAGCGGCGGTCTCGGCGAACGTGCTCGACCGCCGCTTCGAGGCGCAGGCGCCCAACCGCAAATGGGTGGCCGACTTCACCTACATCTGGACGGGCGAGGGCTGGCTGTACGTGGCGGCCGTGCTCGACCTGTTCTCGCGAAGAGTGGTCGGCTGGTCGATGAGCGCGACAATGACGGCCGAACTCGTGACCGACGCGTTGGTGATGGCGATCTGGCGGCGCGGCCGGCCGCGAGAGCTGCTGCACCATTCCGATCGCGGCAGCCAGTATACGAGCGAAGCGTTCCAGCGGCTGATGGCCGAACACGGGGTGACGTGTAGCTTGAGCCGCTCGGGCAACGTCTGGGACAACGCAGCGATGGAGAGCTTCTTCTCCTCCCTCAAGGTCGAGCGCGTGGCGCGCAAGGCCTACCGCACGCGCGACCAGGCCAGAGCCGACGTGTTCGACTACATCGAGAGGTTCTATAACCCGCGACGGAGACACTCAACGATCGGATATCTCAGCCCGATGGAGTTCGAACAACGAGCGCGATTAGCTTAGGTTAGTGTCTACCGAACCGGCAGCAGCTCAGTTTCACATCCACCGCGGGCACCGCCGGCGCAGTGCCGGGGCCACCATCGAATACATCCGCGGCGCTGCCTTCCAGCTGCGCCTTCCAAGTGGTCACCTGGTTCGGATGAACATCGAACTGCTCTGAGATCTGCGCGATCGTCCGCTCGCCCTTGATCGCTGCTATCGCCACCTTGGCCTTGAAGGCCGGCGAGTGGTTCCGCCTCGGTCGTCTGCTCATCGAATGCTCCTGATTCGCAGGCACAACCGTGCCCGCTGTCAGGCAGACAATCCACTCACCCTACCGTCCGAAATTGTGGAGCCACTTCTGGGACCTGGGCCTGGCTTGCAGCCAGGATAGCTGCCAGCTCCCATGGAGTTCGAGTTGAACCTGGCCGCGCTTGGCACCGGGCGTGATCTTTATCGTCTTGATGAGCGAACGGAGCTCGGACTTTGCCTCGACGGCGACCTCAGGGTCGGCCAGTTCCTCCTCCAAGCGCCTGACCTTATCCCGATAGAGCTGGGCGAGGTTCGGATGGATCGCCGGCAAAGCTGCGTCAACCGGCGCACGTTCAAGAGAAGCCTTCTCGGCCTCGAGTGCCTCCAGCCTTTCCTTGGTGGTTGGCGTGATGATGCCGCGCTCAATCGCCTCGATGATACCGGCGATCCGGCACTTCACGTCGGCGAGCCTGCGATCTCGCTGGTCGGCGGCGGCGCGTCGGTCGGCCTGCAGCGTAGCGTAAACGGCCGTGCCGAGGGACAGGCCGATCCATACGCCGGCGGGTCGCGGGCACCGTAGGCCTGGGCCGCAGCGGCGCTACGGCCCCGACGACGCCGACGCCGACGGTGAAGGCGGCGAACAGCACCGTGTGCGCGAGAACCGTGGACGTGCGGGCGATCAAGGATGCCCGCGATGAGGTGGTGGTGGTGAGCACGCAGGGCCAGGTGATCCGCATGCCGTTGGACGGCATTTCGCTGATCGGCCGGGCCACCCAGGGTGTGCGGGTGATGCGCCTGGCGGACGGCGACAAGGTGGCTTCGGTGGCCTTAGTGGGTGAGAGTGAGCTCGAAGAGGGGATCGCGCCGGCTACCGCCGAGGCGTAAATTAACTAGTTATTGTTCCAGCCAGCAACTTGCAAAATGCTTCAGATGGCCGGAGGGGTTTTACCGCTTTGCGTTAGCGCTTCGTATCTGTCAAGCATGACAGGTACGACAAACTCACAAAGAGACGTTTTATTTAGTTAAAGTTACAAATATTCTGTTGTATCTATAACAATCTTTTGGTATTAGGTCCAATGCTGCTAGGTTGTGAGTAGGCCTAAAGTTGGTATGTTCAGCTACGTCGAGATAAGCCGACCAGTTAGAGGGGAACGGATAATGAGGCTCGTGAAGTCAGTTGGAGTTGTACTAAGTCTTGCTGCCAGCGGCAGTGTGGCCTTGGTTTTGAGCGCTGGTGCTTATGCCGATAGCGGCACAGGCACTATTGCTCAATCGCCGCCGGTATCGAACTCGGCTCAGGTAGTCAAAAGCACCGTTGTAATTGGTGGTAGCGGTACGAATTCGAGCGTGGACGGCAATCAGCCGAAGGATGGTTTGGTGAGTCCGGGTGCGTCCGGTGGAAGTGATTCCGGCCCCACAGTGACCAACTCCCAGTCACAGATTAAGTCCGACGGCTCAGCCAAACCGGCGGTGACCGGCGGCACCACTGGCGGGCCGGGAGTGAACCAGGCCAAGACCGACCCCGTTGTGCCAACGGCTGCGCCGGCTGATGACCAAAAGCCGGCTCAACGCGACGAGCAGGCCGCCGGTGCTGCCCTGCTGGCTGAGGCTGCCGCACCGGCCGGGGCAAAAGATACCATGGTTGTGAATTCTGAAGTGCTGCGGGTACAGCCGCGTATTACAATGGCCCGCACGGTCAGGTCCGAGGATTTGGCGGCGATGGTGCCGACGGCCATGCCGGCTGATCAGACCCCGGCCAAGGCGCCGCAGCCCCCGGCCTCGAGCGGGTTGATTATCCAGCTGACATCTGTGCTGGCGGCCAGCGTGGTCCCGCTGAACTTTTCCTGGCAGTATATACCTCACGTATTAGTGCCGGGCGGATTTACAGCGACCCTGGTGGCTTTGGCACTCCTCCTGCTGGCATCCTCTCTGGCGCTGCGGCGCGTGGCCTTGAGCTTTGGCGCGTACTTGCGCCGGGGCGGTTATGCCAACGCCGCGCGCAGTGACGTGGTAGTCAATTTCTTCAATCTTCTTTTCGCTACACCATCCCGGTTGGGTTATGTAACGGCCACAGTGCCAATACGTAGCCCGTTTTTGATGGTGTCAGACAGTAAAAGTTATGTTTATGCTCCCAACGCTTTCAGAAAGGAGGAAATGAGATGACTATTAGGCGATATTTAGGCACAGCTTCGGTGGTATGTAGCTTGGCCCTCGGTCTCTCCGGCTCGGCTTTCGCGGCTGACGTGTCGTTTGACACTACCGGCCCCGACTCGAACCAGAAGGTCGTAATCGACAACTCGTCCGACGTGCATGTGAACAACGACAACTACGTGCAGGTAACGAACTTCAGCGACCAGAGCGCCAGCACGGGCGACGTGTCGGCGGACAAGAACACGAGTGTCGGCGGCTTGGCCTCCGGTGATGCCACTAACAACCACGGGACCAGTACCACAGTGAACGTGTCCAACGAGTCGGCGGCTTTGCCGGTGGGCGGAAACGGTGAGAATGTTGGCAACAACAACGGCAACCCGGTTGGCGTTGGCGGCCAAGGCGGCAGCGTCCTCGGTGCCAGCACCGGTGGCGGCCTGGGCGGCGCGGCGATTTTGCCGGTGACCGGCCCATCAAGCCCGGTTGACGTTTCAGCTTTGCGTGCTGCCTGGCACCCGCAGACCACGGCTCCCACGAGCACGCTGGCCAAGGGTTCCCGGATCTTCACGGGCGCAATGCTGCTAACAGCAACGCTGCTTAGCTTGCTCGGCGCGACCTTAAGCGCTGTGTACGCCAGACGGCGGGAAATGAGGGTATAGAGATGAAAACGGTGAGTTTAAAGGACATTAAAAACGCCAAATGGGTAATTCCCGCCGGCATCGCGGTACTCGGTTTCGCGGCCGTGGCGGTGGGTCAGAACGCTGCTCAGAATTCAAAAGCTGCGGTGACGACAACCAACTCGGTTGACTCGATTCAAAGCTCCGAGTCGCCGGCGCCCACGGTCAAGCCAAAAATCACGGTTAACGGGACAGAAATTCCGACTGACAAGAATGGCACGACTGAGGTTCCGGTAGGTGGGGGAAAAGCCCAGGTGGAGGTGTCCGATGGACACACCCGGGTAACCACTAGCGATAGTGGCCCAAGCGGGGATACCTCGAACAAGACGGCTGGGGATGTTCACGTCAATGTGAACCAACAGTCAAACAACGGCAGTGGCTCAGGTTCTACCTGGGTGAACAGCTACAGCTCGAACAATGGTTCTTCGAGCTACAACAGTACCCAAGTCTTTAGTTCCGGTTCGGCTGACGTCAACGTCAACCAATGACCAGCGGGCCCTCGGGCCCGGTACTAAAGACCCATATAAATTAATGAAAGGATCTATAGATGACAAAGACATCTGTACTTCGATACGCAGCCATTGGTATGGCTACGCTTAGCCTGGCCGGGTTCGCAGCCGCCAGCACGGTGACATTCGACACCACCGGCCCCGACTCTAACCAGGAGGTTGTGCTTAATAACAGCAGCCACCTCTCGGTTGACAACGACAACAACGTTGGCGTTGCTAACTTCAACGCTCAGGAAGCTGAGAGCGGTGACGTTAGCGCTTACAAGAACACCAGCGTTGGCGGTGCGGTTCGCTCCGGCGACGCGACCAACAACAACACCACTGGTACTGGTGTGACTATCAACAACGGCGGCAGCGCCCTGGCCGGTCTGGGCAACTGGACCCCGTCAGACACCGTGGTTGATTTCCACCTAACTGGTCCGGACTCGAACAACGAGGTCACGGTTGACAACAACCGCTCGGTGCACGTGAACAACGACAACAACGTCGAGGTTTACAACGTAAACCTGCAGTCCGCTGAGAGCGGCGACGTTAAGGCGTCCAAGAACACCACCGTTGGTGGCCTGTCCTCGGGTGACGCGAAGAACACCAGCTCCACCAGCACCTCGGTCAACGTCCAGAACTAGTTCACGCTAGCTCGGCCGTTTGAGGCAAGATCCGTGTAGGGGGCGCCTAGCGCTCCCTACCCAGCAATTATCAGATTCAGTGAACAAATTAAGTATCCAAAACTATCAGTAAAGAGGGTAAAGGGGGAGAGGCGGTTACATATGACAGGCAGAAAGATTCTTTCAACAGTATTAGCAACATTTATGGTTCTGGCCCAAATGGGCTGGGTGACGGCGGCGGCGGCCGGCGATGACGGAGGCACGCCAACTCCTACACCCACGGTAGAAGCATCACCTTCGCCGTCGCCGGATGCATCTCCGAGCCCGTCACCGTCGGCTGATCCCTCCCCGTCGCCGTCGGCTGACCCCAGCCCATCGCCCAGTCCATCGCCGGCCGCCGCGGCAGATTCAACGCCCGGCCCGTCGCCCTCTCCCACCCCCGAGGTCAAGAAGAAGTCAACTGACGTCGGTGCCGATGGTTGTGGCGGCGTGATTCCGAGCTGGATCTATGATACGGCCGGCCAAACCTGGATCGCGGCCGACAAAGGCTCCTTCACTTGCGATAAGGCGACCGGTTACTATTTGTCACCCAAATATTCGTACGACAAGCGCAGCGGCTGGTACGAGATCATCCCGGCCGGTGACCCGGCCTTGAGCCAGCCGTACATGCTCTCCGCGCCCAACGTGATCCACACAGTGCTGGGCGACATCCAGGTGGGCTCGCAGGACTACCAGGTAGCAAAGGCGCTTGGTTTGCTCGACAGCGGCGGCATCTTGGCCCCGACGGCCGGCGGTAATAGCTCGACACAGAGCAGTGGCGTGGCCGGCGGTCAGACCTGGCTCGACCTCACCAACCTCGTGAACGTCATCAATGCCCTCCAGAGCACTGCTACGTCCGGTAACCTCGGCGCCACCAGTAACACCTCAGTCGGCAATGCGACGACCGGCGCCGCGACCGTGGTGGCCAACCTCATTAACCTGTTGGCCTCGGCCTGGTCGTGGTCCAACGGCAACCTGAGCTTCTTTATGCAGAACATCCTGGCGCCGCACACCGGCGACATTACGCTGGCCCCCACAGAAACAACCTCGGGTGGCGGCGGCGGCTTCGGCAGCACCACGGCGAACATTGACGGCACGGGCTCTGGCTCGAACAACACTGTCGATGTGAACAACCCCAACAGCCTCAATGTGAACTCGCAGAGCACGGGCAGTATCACCAACAACGTGGACGTCAATGCCGCCTCGGGCAACGCTGACCTTTCCAAGAATACGCAGGTGGGCAATGTGTCGACCGGCGCCGCATCGGCGGAGGTCAATATTATCAACCTCATTAACTCGTTCATTACCTCGGGCAGTTCGTTTTTCGGGATCCTGAACGTTATCGGTAACCTCAATGGAGACATCTTGTTCCCGAACGGCTTCCTGACGGGTCTGATCCCGGCCGGGAGTGCGCCGTCGGGGTCCGTGAACGCGAACTTGTCGAACACCGGTTCCGGCTCGAACAACCAGGTGGGCGTTGATAATTCCGCGGCTCTGGCCAGCAACACTTCGGCCACCAACACGGTGAATAACAACATTACGACCACCGCCAACAGCGGCTCGGCTTATCTGGATAGCAACACCACCGCCGGCAACGTCAGCACCGGTGCGGCCAGCACCAACCAGAGCTTGTTTAACCTCTCCAACAGCTCGATCTTCGGTGACAACGCGGTCTTGGTGATGGTGAACGTGATGGGCCACTGGATTGGGCAGATAATGAACCTCCCGGGAACCGGTGCCTCGCAATCGGCGCTTTTAACCGGCAACGCCAACGTGGGCATCAACAACACCGGAGCGGATTCAAACAACGCTGTGAATGTGAACAACGCGCAGAACGCGAATGTGAACGCTAACTCGGTCGGAAGCATTACCAACAATGTGAACGTGAACGCGCAGAGCGGTAACGCCGACGTGAGCAAAAACACCAAGGTCGGCGACGTGTCGACCGGCGACGCTCAGGCCAACTCCAGCGTGGCCAACTTCTTCAATACCATGCTGAACGTGAAGCATTGGTTTGGGGTGCTGGTGATCAATGTGTTTGGCGACTGGACCGGGGACGTGAACCATGACTCCCCGGCCGGCGGCTTTTCGACCGACCCGGGCGTGGGCTCGGCCCGGCCGCTGCCACTGCCCAAACCGCCACCGGGGGCGCCGCACTGCCCCAGGTAGGATTGTTGAGGCTGGTTACCAACACCGGCGGGACCGGCGGCTCGGCTGGTACGGCGGCCCAGGTTGTCCAAGCCGGCGGCAATGTCCTGACGGCCGCGGTGCATTCTGCGACGAAGGATCTGGCAACGCAAAAGGCCAAGAACCTGAGCTTTATGTTCATCCTGTCCGCGCTGGTGATGCTGGTGGCAGGAGCGCTGGCGACTATCGAGAAGAAGCTGCGTTCGCGCTAGAGCAGCTTCTCTTGCGCAACCTACCCCTCGCTGGCCGCACGAACTCGGTCGCCATGGCGACCTCAGACACCGTCGGCCGGCGCTCGGGGTATATTGCTCCAGAGATGTCACTGCGGGAGGAATATTTGCCCGACGACCGAGGCGGGGTGTGCGATGCGGAACCCAGAGGGCAGGGGTACCACGTTCGCTGAGTAGGAGTGGCGAATGTTCCGCAGGCAGTGAATATTTTGGCTCGGGCGAGCGCTATCTGTCGCTAACGCCAAAAAACCGTTACAATAGTCGCACAGAATTAGGAGAACCGAGGTGGTTTACAACCCGTATATCGTGGTGCCGCTGGCAACGTGGGCGATTGCACAAGTATCAAAGTTTGCGATTGAGGCGCTCAAGGGCCGCATCGATTTCCGCTATTTGTACGCGTCGGGCGGGATGCCGAGTGTGCATTCGGCGGTGGTGACGTCACTCGCCGTGACGGCATTCCTGGTTGACGGACCCAATAGTCACTTGTTTGGATTGACGGCCATTTTTGCCGTGATCGTGATGTACGACTCGTTTGGCGTGCGCCGCTCTACCGGCGAGCAGGCTATGGCTCTGAACATGCTGCTCGACAATCTTGACCGCAACCGGTTTAAGGTTGACGGCCAGGTCTCGCGGGTGCGGGAGATTTTGGGTCACGAGCCGCGCGAGGTGACGGTGGGTGCGGTGGTGGGTCTGGTGCTCGGCATGCTGTTTAACTATGACCACCTTGGGAAGCTCGGGACATATATGCGTGCTGTGCCGCAGCGTCTGGAGCTGGAGTATTATGCCGGCATCTTTGCCTTGCTGATTGTGGGGGGTTTGGTGCTGAGGGTGGTGCTTGGCCGCAGGTACAAGAAATCCAAGGTGATGAAGCGGTTCCGCAACCGGGTGTTTACCGCTACGCAAACAATCGGCTGGGCGGGACTGCTGGCATGTGTGTTTGTATATGAACGCGCAACGTATCTGGCCTGGCGGGTATGGCCGCTGTTGATACTGGCGATTGGCGTGTTTTGGGGGATTTGGATTTTGACCGGGTCGGCCAAGGAAGTACCGCCGGGTTTGGCGGCCGAGGCTGACCATCGGCGGAAAATGAAGTGGATGAATTTCGGCCGCAAACGCTAAGCTCCTGCTCGAGTGAGTAACTCCGCGGAGGAATATTTGCCCGACGACCGAAGCGGGGTGTGCGAAGCGGATTCCAGAGAGCAGAGTTACCACGTTCGCTGAGTAGGAGTGGCGAATGTTCCGGCGCGGTAATAACATAAGCGGCGTAGGGTATACTGAGTATAATCATGCGACGCGTGTATCAATTCCATTTTGCGCACCACCTGGTGGAGGCTAAGAAGAACCGGGCGCGCCTTCAGATAGCGATAGGCACAATTGCCGTGGCTGCTATTGGAGCTTCCACTCCGGCGATTCTGTCACTGGCGGCCACAACTTACGGGTCGATCGATGGTGTGAAGATTCGACACATCGGGTACTGGTACTTATGGGGGTAGCACGACAGGGCCGTACAATACCGCGACAGTGCAGATCCAGAAAGTTGGTACAACCGGTGGGCGCACCACAACTACTAACCCGTTTTACTTTACTTCGCTTGTGGCGTCTTCGACCGGGGATCAATATAAGGTGTGGATTTCGCCAACTACGGTGGGCAACTACGTACTCAAGGGGTATACCTGGGAGGATGGCAGTGTAACCGGCTGGAACCCGCAGACTACAAATTTCCATACTGGTTCGGCGGTAACCTTTACGCTCAAGTCCTCCCATGCCATCCACATGCGCTGGATCTATAAATATGTGGCGCCGGCGCCAACGCCGACGCCAACGCCGGCTCCACCCCCAGCGCCCACCCCGAAGCCGACCCCCAAGCCCACGGTGAAGCCGGCGGCGACGCCGAAGCCGGTGTCCGCAGCGGCGACTCCGGCGCCGGGGTTGGGGGGCCAGTTGCCCGCCGCGCCGTCTTCCGGCGCTCCGTCGGTCCCTGGTAGCTTCCAGGCGCTCGTAGATGGAAGCAACGCCATCGTGAATCTGAGCTGGGCGGCGTCGGCCGACGGGATCGCGGTGGCTTCGTACCATCTGGAGCGGTCGCTCGAGCAAACCAATTGGACGCGAGTGGGGGGAGATATTACGGCGCTTAGTTTTAGCGATGATACAGTGGCCTTTGGGATTCATTATTACTACCGGCTGGCGGCGGTCGGCCAATCCGGAGCTGTGAGCGGATATGCCTTCGCAGAGGCAAAAACTGGCGATTTTTCAGCCAATTCGGACAGCGGCTCTGATGGTACATACGTGAGCGATGACCAGGTGGTGACAGTCGTGGTGCCGGCCGGGGGCACCACCAGTGACAGCGCGGTGTGTACCGTAGCCAAGGCCACGTCCAAGTTCGGATCAAATGACAGGCCGGTGGTGGCCGGGCCGTACATGTTGGTGTGCAAAACCGCGGGCGGCGACCTGATTACCGATTTCAGCAAGCCGGTGGCGTGGACATTTTCGCTCAAGGACAAACTCAAGGGCTACAGTAATCCCAGCGTGGTGAGCTCGGATAGCAATGGCGGTGAGTCGGAGGTCAAGGGTGCCGTCTATGACTCCAAGACCAAAACGATGAAATTTAGCCAGACGGGGGCTAGTACCACCGCAGTGCTGGCATCGGCGGCGAGGGGGCTGTCGGCCAGTTTGGTGGTGATGGTATTAGCCGCACTGCTGCTGATAGCGGGGGTGTTCGCGGTGGTTTTGCGCCGCAACCAGCGCCAGAGCTACAACGACTACCTGCGCCAAAAGTACTACAACCTTTAGGCCCCGCAAACAGCATTGACACTACCTGGGTGTTCCAGTAGAATACCTAGGTCTTGAAATGATCTTAGGTAGCAGGCCTGCATTCTTATCAGAAGGGGCTGGCTATTATTTTTGACCCAAGACAGGTAACTTGAAATCGTTAATCGTGCAGTGCAATGATGGTTAGCTTTCCCGTCAGCGGGAGCTAACTTTCGGTGCCACGGTTTCGGCCGTGAGCAACCAAAAATTTTTTTGAATGAGCGCCAAGCTCAAACGAACCCAAAGCCCCGTCTTCGGATGGGCATGCCAGCTCAACGAGCAAGCATATTTGGAGAGTTTGATCCTGGCTCAGGATGAACGCTGGCGGCGTGCCTAATACATGCAAGTCGAACGGAAGCTCTTCGGGCTGCTGAGCGGCGGACGGCTGAGTAACACGTAGGAACCTACCCCAAAGTGAGGGAATAACTGCACCGAAAGGGTGGCTAATACCGCATAATGCTCTTCGGAGTTAAAGCTGTAATGCGCTTTGGGAGCGGCCTGCGTACGATTAGCTTGTTGGTGAGGTAATGGCTCACCAAGGCGACGATCGGTAGCTGGTCTGAGAGGATGACCAGCCAGACTGGGACTGAGACACGGCCCAGACTCCTACGGGAGGCAGCAGTAGGGAATTTTCCACAATGGGCGAAAGCCTGATGGAGCAACGCCGCGTGCAGGATGAAGGCCTTCGGGTTGTAAACTGCTTTTATATGTGAAGATTATGACGGTAGCATATGAATAAGGACCTGCTAACTACGTGCCAGCAGCCGCGGTCATACGTAGGGTCCAAGCGTTATCCGGAATTACTGGGCGTAAAGAGTTGCGTAGGTGGCATAGTAAGTGAGATAGTGAAATCGTGTGGCTCAACCATACATCCATTATCTGAACTGCTAAGCTAGAGGATGGGAGAGGTAACTGGAATTCCTAGTGTAGGAGTGAAATCCGTAGATATTAGGAGGAACACCGATGGCGAAGGCAGGTTACTGGCTCATTCCTGACACTAAGGCACGAAAGCGTGGGGAGCGAACGGGATTAGATACCCCGGTAGTCCACGCCGTAAACGATGGATGCTAGCTGTTATGGAGTATCGACCCCTGTAGTAGCGAAGCTAACGCGTTAAGCATCCCGCCTGTGGAGTACGGGCGCAAGACTAAAACATAAAGGAATTGACGGGGACCCGCACAAGCGGTGGAGCGTGTTGTTTAATTCGATGGTAAGCGAAGAACCTTACCAAGGTTTGACATCCTGGGAAGTCTCCGAAAGGTAGACGTGCCTTCGGGAGCCCAGTGACAGGTGCTGCATGGCCGTCGTCAGCTCGTGTCGTGAGATGTTTGGTTAAGTCCATCAACGAGCGCAACCCTTATGTATAGTTGAATTTTTCATGCGAGACTGCCCCGGTAACGGGGAGGAAGGAGGGGATGATGTCAGGTCAGTATTGCCCTTACACCTTGGGCTACAAACACGCTACAATGGCCGGTACAAAGGGCTGCCAAGCCGCAAGGCGGAGCAAATCCCATCAAAGCCGGTCTCAGTTCGGATTGCAGGCTGAAACTCGCCTGCATGAAGCTCGGAATCGCTAGTAACGGTAGGTCAGCATACTACCGTGAATACGTTCCCGGGTCTTGTACACACCGCCCGTCAAGCCATGAAAGTCGCCAACACCCGAAGTGCCTACTTACGCTAGGCCTAAGGTAGGGGTGATGATTGGGGTTAAGTCGTAACAAGGTATCCGTACCGGAAGGTGCGGATGGATTACCTCCTTTCTAGGGAGAAACAGCTCAGTAATGAGCTCCGAGTGCTCGACATTCGGCCGTCACGACCGCTCTCGTCGATCTGCCAGCTTGCTGGATGTGATCCGGGATGTCGGACGCGGTACTTCTAGGTCGGTCATTGCACTGCACGATTAAGGTTTCAAGTTTAACCAAACAAAAACACCAGCTCCAGGGCTGGTGTTTTTGTGCGCGGATAGGATTATTGGCCGGAGCCGGGAGCGTGGGTGAAGATATTGAGGAATGGAGCGAAAATGAATTCCAGCACGTTGTGGCCGAAGCCGGTGGCCCACAGTATGCCGATGATTACCAGGAAGACCGAAAGTATTTTGTAGACGCCATAGGTCGAGCCGGAGCCGGTGTATTTTTCGATGAAGCCAACGGGGCCGGTCTGGTTGTGGATCCAGAAGGTGTATTTGATGCCTAGGATTCCCAGGCCGACCATGGTGGCGCCGATTAGTAATCCGGAGAGGGAGAACATAAGCGCATTATAGCATGAGAATTTGGGCGCCCCGCCACTGACGTGACGGGGCGGTAGAGCGGCTGTAACGGTGTTGCCGCTATGCCCTGGAGCGAACGGGGGAAGTGGCCGGAACCTTCTGAGCTGCCCCGGGGAGCGACGAGGGGAGCATGAACCCGATGACCGGAATCCAAAGGGCAAACACAAGCAGTGCGAACGGACCCACCGGGGTAACGAGGGCCACGAATAGCACGAGCGAGATCCAGCCCAGGACGGTGAGCTTGCGGGCCGGCGCCGCTAGGCGGCTGCGGCCCAACAGGCAGCAGGCGGTGGCGCCTGAAATGATGATCGCGCCCACGACAAACCCGATGGGTATAGCGTTGTTGAGCGCATTCATGGCCTCGGCTGCGGCCGGGGACATGTGATTGTGTGAACCGTCCAGCAGTGCCAGTCCGGCATACCCCCCCGTGGCTGAGGCGGCTAGGAAGACCACGCCACCGCCAAACACCACCGCCGGGAATATGCGCTGGCCGGTAATTGATACCAGTGCCCGATGTAGCACGGCGCAGAACACCATTATCGCAATGAGGAGCAGGATGATGAAATAGGTATTCGCGATTTCGGCGCCGGTGTGGTGGCGGTAGTACGCGATGACGGTAGCGCCTGAGGCGCCATAGCCCGGCTCGTTGAGGCCTAGCCCGAACGCGTCGATGAGGAGCAGGGCAGGGATGGCTAGGCCGATCCAGCCGAGCCGGTGGATGAGTCGCAGGTCCATTTCTTCTCCTTGTGGGTAGTTTGGGTTTTGGGTGCGATTTTCAAGCTAAGGCCAGAGTTAGGGCGGCATAGTAACTCCCGATTGTCAGAGGGCGGCTGGTTTTAGCTAAGGCTAGGCCTATTTACGCCTCAGTACATCGGGTATTCCAACCAAAAAACCGGCCTGGATAGCCGTCGCGTTAAATAAGTTGTACTTGATAAATTCATGGTGGAGATGACAGGAGTCGAACCTGCGACATCCTGCTTGCAAAGCAGGCGCTCTACCAACTGAGCTACATCCCCGTATGTCGAACGGCTGCCGAGTGCGCATTGCTTCGTCAGGCCTTGCGCTTCGCACTCA
Source organism: uncultured bacterium (assembly GCA_963740635.1). Classification (GTDB taxonomy): domain Bacteria; phylum Patescibacteriota; class Saccharimonadia; order UBA4664; family UBA4664; genus UBA5169. Next base: position 20,428 of record CAVUEQ010000001.1, read on the forward strand.
GCGTACGTCTGTGTACGCTTCGTTTACGATGCTCGGCTATCCTTGTACTGCATCACTCGGCAGCCGTTCTAACCTAAATAATTACAATGGTGGGCTTGGCAGGACTCGAACCTGCGACCTCGTCATTATCAGTGACGCGCTCTAACCAGCTGAGCTACAAGCCCGCGGGTGGCCACGGGTACAATTAACCCTGGTATTTAAGCATAAACAGGGCATGTGGGCAAGCAGCATATTAGGCTTGCGCGGGGCGAGCGTGTGGCCGACAATAGGCGTACGAAATTATGCCAACGGGAGCCTCGGAATGAAGATTACGAAACTCGGACACGCCTGCTTGCTGATCGAAGAGGACCGGGCGCGGATTTTGATTGATCCGGGGGTGTATTCGCAGGGGTTTGAGGGCATGCGTGATCTGGACGCGGTACTGTTGACGCATCAGCATCCCGACCATATCACTAAGGACAATTTGGCCAAAGTGCGGCAAAACAACCCGGGGGTGATGGTGTATGCCGACGAGGGTACGGTGCGGATGCTGGGTGAGGGCGGCGATGCCGACGTGAAGGCGGTGCACGCCGGCGAGGAATTTGCGGTGGAGGGAGTGAAAGTCAGCGTGCACGGGACCGACCATGCCGTGATTCATCCGACGATTCCCGGGATTGAGAACGTGGGCTACATGGTAGCCGACCGGCTATTTGTGCCGGGCGATAACTTCACGCAGCCAGGCGTCCCGGTGGAGATCCTGGGGTTGCCATTGGGGGCGCCGTGGCTGAAAGTGAGCGAGGTGATCGACTACGTGATGGCGGTGAAGCCGGCGGTGGCCATACCGGTGCACGACGCGGTGCTGGCGATTCCGGAGATGAACGTAGGCATCGTGAAGCGGTTCACGGAGCCGGCCGGCATCGAGCTGCGGGTGGTGCCAAACGGTCAGACTACCGACGTGTAATACTGGTTCTGTCCACTAAACCGGAACAGCCATACTCTTAAGTAATGTGAATGGGTCTCGAAATAGTTCAGGGTGGCTCCTCCGTGCCTGAAACTCCTGCAGTATGCCGGACAAGAAGCGCTTCAAGAAGCGGTCGCGGGTTCGGATGACAAACCGGTCCAGGCAGCTCCAGACATTCTCGGCCCGGTTGGTTGGCCCGAAGTGCCCCCGGTCATGGTTGCAGACGACGAGTCCGTAGCCGACGTCCTCGAGCCCCAGATGGGAAGCGTGGGCGTCAGCATGAATGAGGCTGCCGACCTCAGCGTGACGGTCAAGGAAGCCCTCAACGGTATCTTGGGCTACATCCGGAATGACCTCTAGTCGCACTTTGTTTGTTTCCCGGTCGACCACCCCCATGACAATAGCTTGGTTGCCATATTTCTGGTGACCCAGGAAGGACTCGTCAATCTCCAGGAGGCCAGCCAATGGGTCGCCCTCACTGCGGGGCAACCGGGACCGGAGCCGTTCCAGCCACCGCTGCACCGTCGGGTAGCTGAGGCCGGTCGCCACCACAATGTCGCCTGGAGAGTGCTTGCCCTGCCAACAGATGACGAGGGCCAGGATCTTGACCCAGGACAGCTTCGAGAACCCGAATCCCAGGTTGCGCTTGAGGCTCCATTTCCGGCGGCAGGTACCGCACCACAGGTATTTCTCCCGTACAAGTATTGTCTTGTGGCTTTGCCAAGGGCAAACCAGGCCATTGGGATATATTTCCCGGACCACCAGCTCGACACACTCCTGGTTATCCCGGGGCAGATTTATTAAGGTATACATTGGAACAAGTCTCCTTGCTTTAAGTTATTGCCGTAACTTAAGTGTAGAACTTGTTCCGCTTTAGTTTAGAGAACCTGTAATACTAGGCCTTGACCAGTATGCACGCATCTGTTAAATTGATTTAGTTACTTCGAGGGCTCATATGAGTAGACAACTAGTTTTACGCGGAGGAATCCACTAGGAACGACGTTGTCACTTCTTCATGTGAGCTCCGCTGAATCGGAAGGGTTTCGCGGAGTAGTTTTTTTGAAAACCGAAGATGAATGGGTAAGGTCTGACGCCGCAAGGCGTGAGATCTACAAACAATTTCACCATTTTTCTATTTGCCGCCGAGGTAGATAGGAAATGGCGATTAGCAGCTGCAAACTGCTAGTCAAACATGGTTCCGGATAGTTCCTTAAGCTGTCCGGGCCAACGTAAGAAAGTTACTTAAGGGCACATGACGGATGCCTTGACGTAAGAGTACCGATGAAGGACGTAGAAGGCTGCGATAAGCCTCGGTGAGCTGCCAATCAAGCTTTGACCCGGGGATTTCCGAATGGGGCAACCCAGCCGTGGTTATACACGGTTACCACTGCCTGAATATATAGGGTAGTAGGAGGGTACGCTGTGAACTGAAACATCTAATTAGCAGCGAGGAAGAGAGAGTAAACCTCAATTCCCTAAGTAGTGGCGAGCGAAATGGGAAGAGCCAAAACTTTAATGATTTTCGCGTGTTCGCACGCGAATAAGCTGGCAGACGAATATCATTAAGGGGTTGTGAGATATAGATGACCAATAAAGAGCGCTTCTGGTTAAACTCAAGAGCACTCTTTATTGCGACGGATGCGCTGCCAAGGCTCCGGTAAGGTAAGAAAGTTACAAGGTGAGTGGAACAAGCCGGAATGCTTGGCCAAAGAGGGTGAAAGCCCCGTACGCGAAAATCTTTAGCCCTTATATCTGTATTCTCGAGTAGGTCGGGACACGTGAAACCCTGACTGAATCCGGAAGGACCACCTTCCAAGGCTAAATATATCTTACGATCGATAGTGAACAAGTACCGTGAGGGAAAGGTTAAAAGAACCCCGGAAGGGGAGTGAAATAGAACCTGAAATTATGTGCGTACAAGGAGTCGGAGCCGCGCTTCGGTTCGGTGACGGCGTGCTTTTTGTAGAACGATCCAGCGAGTTAATTTGCATGTGCAAGCTTAAGTCATTTGGCGGAGGCGTAGTGAAAGCGAGCCTGAATAGGGCGACATAGTACGTAGTGAATAGACCCGAAACCGGGTGACCTAACCATGGGCAGGCTGAAGCGTGGGTAAAACTGCGTGGAGGGCCGAACCGTAGCAGAATTGCAAAACGCCCGGATGACCTGTGGTTAGCGGTGAAATGCCAATCGAACTCGGAGATAGCTGGTTCTCCTCGAAATAGCTTTAGGGCTAGCGTCGTACGGTAGCTGCTGGGGGTAGAGCTCTGTTTCGGACTGGGGCCAGTAATGGTACCCACCCTTGACAAACTACGAATACCGTCAGTGGAACTACGGCAGTCAGAACGGCGGGGCTAAGCTCGTCGCTCGAAAGGGAAACAGCCCAGACCACCATCTAAGGTCCCTAAATATATGCTAAGTGGGAAACGAGGTGGAGATTTCTTAAACAACCAGGATGTTGGCTTAGAAGCAGCCATTCATTTAAAGAGTGCGTAACAGCTCACTGGTCAAGAGATCCTGCGCGGAAAATGTAACGGGGCTAAGCATAGTACCGAAGATGGACTGCAGCACGACTAGTCAGTAATGCGAAATTCTAAATCTAATCATTACTCGATAAAAGACGTTCTGCTCATGTGGTAGAGGAGCGTTGATATCGCGTCGAAGCTGGACTGTGAGGTCTGGTGGAGCGTTATCAAGTGAGAATGCTGGAATGAGTAACCATAAGGCAGGTGAGAATCCTGCCCACCGAAAGAGCAAGGTTTCCTGGGCCACGATAATCGTCCCAGGGTTAGTCGGTCCTAAGCCGAGGCGAGTAGCGTAGGCGATGGACAACGGGTTAATATTCCCGTACCGGTGTATGTTTGTTTGATGTGCGCGGCATGAGTAGCAGGAGCGGATTCATGGTTATATCCGTCTAAGCAGGTAGTCCGGTGCAAATCGGGTGAGACGCGAATGAAAGGCCCTAACGGGTTGATTCTAGTGAGCCAAGCTGACAAGAAAAGCTAATGGAGTTAATAGGCATAGCCGACCGTACCGCAAACCGACACAGGTGCTCAGGTCGAGTAGACCAAGGTGTACGAGTGAATCTTCGTTAAGGAACTCGGCAAACAGCGACCGTAACTTCGGGATAAGGTCTGCCTCCTTCGTGGAGGCCGCAGCAAAAGAACCCATGCGACTGTTTACCAAAAACACAGGTCTCTGCTAACACGAAAGTGGATGTATAGGGGCTGACGCCTGCCCGGTGCTGGAAGGTTAAGGGGAGGGGTTTAAGCTCTGAACTGAAGCCCCAGTGAACGGCGGCAGTAACTATTGGATATCAGTAGTTGTAAAACTGGCTATATGCTGGAAACCCCGTGCCTTCAATGGCTGTAGAATCCTGCGCTAGTAATATTGCGTGTACGGTATACGTTCGGTATACTAGTAATATGACTGAAAATGCGTCAGGTGCGGAAAATCAGCAGGAAAGGCTGCAACCCATATCTATCGAACTTGGACATTACTTATCCGGCTTTGCCGATGGTGAAGGGAGTTTTAATGTTTCGGTGGTGCTGAGAAATCAGGACTATCGTAACAAGTGGAAGATCGTAGCGAGCTTCAATGTCTCGCAGCGTGATTCGCAAATCCCTAAGCTGTTTAAGCAAGTGCTAGGATGTGGAACGATCAGGTATCGAAAGGATGGTGTCTGTTACTTTGAAGTGCGAACGCCGACTCTCATCGACTCAGTGGTTCGAGAATTCTTCGCCCGATTCCCTTTGCGTTCGGATCGCCAATCAATGCGACTGCGCTGCCTCTTGGAGGTAGTCGATATCATGTTGAGCGGTGAGCATACGAGCGCGGATGGATTGGAGAAGATCCTCGTTATCAGAGAGAAAATGGTAGTTAGCAGAAAGCGCAAGTACTCGATAACAGATGTGTTGCAGAATCCTCAGAGACTATACGCCGGGACCGCGTGAGCGGTATGATATGGTCCGTTCTGCATGGCGACATGCAGCTAACACTCAAGAACTGTCCTAAGGTAGCGAAATTCCTTGTCGGGTGAATAACTTGCCCGAGTAATCCGTAAGGATTATGTACTGAGGAATACCAAACAGTCGACAAAAAGTTTACCAATCGTGCCAGTGCAAAACATGGCTTATATGCTGGAACATCCGAGAATGAAGCAGTACTCGCTCGAAAGAGCAGTGACAATCTGACTTCTGCGGACAATCAGCAGGGAAGGAAGGCAACTTTACGACCCTCAGAGACTACACGCCATGCCCCACCTATGGTGGGTGATGATATAGTCCGATCTCCATGGCGACATGGAGTGCGCGCAAATCGCAGTGCAGTAACAACAAGCGATTGAAATAGATGAACATGAAGTTCTGACCCGCACGAATGGCGTAACGATATGGGCACTGTCTCAACGAAGAGCTCGGTGAAAGTGCATAGACGGTAAAGATGCCGTCTGTCCGCAGCAGGACGAAAAGACCCCGTGGAGCTTTACTACAGCTTGGCATTGGGCCAGGTTATAACATGTGTAGGATAGGTGGGAGACTTTGAAGCTTTGGCGCTAGCTGAGGTGGAGCCGCCATGTGAAATACCACCCTTGTTGTAACTTTGTTCTTACCAGCACCGCAATTTGCGGACAAACTAAGTTGAAGCTCGATGAAATACGTCTCTTGCGCAATAAATTCTCACTTGCCGCCACAACTGGCCGCAAGCAGACTCAGACACTGTCGTGGCCTTCGGAATTCATTGCTGCATAGAGAAGATGATCTTTTTTTCCGAGCTTCTACAAAGAAACTTCAGTTTGTTTGCCCGCAGGTTCCGGTGCTGGAACAGTGTCTGGTGGGTAGTTTAACTGGGGCGGTTGCCTCCTAAAGAGTAGCGGAGGCGTTCAAAGGTTGGCTAGGTACGGATGGAAATCGTAGTCGATAGTGTATACGCATAAGCCAGCTTGACTGTGAGGCCTACAAGCCGAGCAGGTACGAAAGTAGGAGTAAGTGATCCGCTGTCAATACATTCGTACATGAGTGTGGTATCGGCAGCGCTCAACGGATAAAAGTTACCCTGGGGATAACAGGCTTATAGCGCCCAATAGTTCACATAGACGGCGCTGTTTGGCACCTCGATGTCGGCTCATCTCATCCTGGAGGGGGAGCACCTCCCAAGGGTCCGGCTGTTCGCCGATTAAAGAGGTACGTGAGCTGGGTTCAGAACGTCGTGAGACAGTTCGGTTTATATCCGCTGTGGACGTAAGGAAATTTGAGAGGATTGGCTCCTAGTACGAGAGGACCGGAGTGAACGAACCTCTGGTGTATCGATTGTTCTGCCAAGGGCATTGTCGAGTAGCTACGTTCGGTCGGGATAAGCGCTGAAAGCATATTAAGCGCGAAACTCACCTCAAGATGAGATTTCCCCATTAGACCCCAGAAAGACTATCTGGTTGATAGGCACAAGGTGTAAGCGTAGCAATACGTTTAGCCGAGGTGTACTAATCGGTCGAATGACTTTCTTGTATGTTTGACTAGCAGTTTGTGGCCACTAATATGGCCTGCACCCATCATCTTCGACACATCCGGACGCTCTGTAATAAGAGCTTCGGTATGGCACTACCAGAAAGTGGTCGTGCCATACCGGTGCTTTTAGCGCGGGGGATACACTGGTTCCCATCCCGAACACCAAAGTTAAGACCCGCTGCGGCGATGATACTCCTATGGGGGAAAGTAGCACGGTGCCGGATTATCATAGAACTTTCGCGAAAGCGGAAGTTTTATGCGTTTTCGGCCACCGGGTTGGTTTTTGCGCTATACTTCGAATAATTGTTATGTTTGGCGCCTGGATAAAACGTAGTTCGTTGAAGCGGCCCATCAAGGGTTTTATGCTGGCGCGGACGGATGGACTTCGCGGGATACGGTTGGTATCAATAGCCGGTGTGTTCGTGGTTTTTGGAACGGTGGTGATTTTGGGGAGCCGGGCCGCCTGGCCTGTGACAGCGTTTGAGCTGGAGAGCGGGACGTTGACGAGTCCGGCCAGCGTGGTGATGCCGTCCGGCGCCAGTGGCACTGGGGCGGTGAAGTTTGGCGGTTCCGGCGTAGGGACGATAACCAACGGACAGCAAATCAACCCTGGAAACGTGGGCTGGCAAGCGTATCCGGCGGGATGCCCAGGTGGGCTCACCATTTACAATTCGCAGGTCAGCACCTCGAGTATGCCTGGGCACGCGTCGACTTGCGGCTGGTTTAAGGCTGGCATAAACGTTGACTCGAACGCGAGCATAACGGCGGCGCGAATAGATTTGACCAATATTGATACGCATGGATATACGCTGAACATTAGCTGGTCCAATCTCGACTCCATCACCCAGTGCGACGAGCCGTTGCATGGCGAGGGTGTCTTTAATGTCTACCGCTCCTCAACCACCGGCTGTAGCGACGGCCCGCGCATGGACGGCGACTCGGTCATCGAATCCTATGTCCGAACCCATGCCTGGTCCACCCTCGACCACAATGACGGTATGCAGGCCTACCTGGCCTCCGCCGGTTCCACCATCCTGCGCAACAACATCGACGGCCGGCCCGACAACGGCGCTGCCATGGGCGTTGCCTGGGGCAACTCAGCGATCTTCATGGCCGATGACAGCCAGGGTACCACCAAGATCCGTGACAACTACCTGGCCGGTGGCGGCTATACCTTGCGAATGCATGAGTCGCAGCTTTACCGCGTGACCGGTAACATCATCGTCAAAGATTCGTGGGCGTTTGGGCCCTTATCCACAAGCAATGCTGTATCAGGCGCATTTCTGGAGTGGAGCAACAATACTATCTCTGATGGTACCGTTTTGCCCCATCCGTAGTGGGATCGGCGCGGTGCCGAGCCGTAATTGTCGCCCGGCTGCTGGACGCGATTGGGATAAGTAGTATAACGTAAGTACAATGTTTAACTCCTGGGTCCGGCGAAAATCACTGAAGAAGGCCAACAAAAGCCGGTTCCTCGTATCCAATGGAGTGATGAGCCCGGTGATGCTTCTGAGCATGGTTGGGCTGTTGATTCTTATCGGTGTCTTTGTGGTGAGCTACTCGATAGCAGCGCAGATCGGAAAATGATGATTAATTCATGGGTCCGCCGCAAATCGCTGAAAAAGCCTAGCAAAAATCGGTTTCTGGAGAGTGACCGGGCGATTAGTCCGGTGATGCTGCTAAGCCTTATTGGAATACTGGTTTTGGTTGGCATATTTGTGGTGCAGCATTCGTTGGCCGCTTCGCACCCTTCGCAAAAGCCGCCGCCAACCGGGCCGGCAAACCCGTAAACTCGATAAATCGCTTGGGCTGGACAAAGTTCTCGGGGAGTGTATTCTGGATATAAATAAGCATAGGCATTATGCGTGAGCAGTAATCAGCATGAATCACTTGTGACTCGCAAAACACCGTTTGCGAAGCCGCAGCTTCTGGTGGTGGCGGCGGTAGCGGTATTGACCGGGGTGTATGTAGTGAGCCGGATTTATGCCGCTTCCGGATCGCTGACAATGGTGGCTAGTACAACTGCGGTCAATATTGGCAGCACAGTGACGGTGCAAATTCGGGAAAACAGCGGCACTGATACGGTGAACGCGGTGCAGGCCAACGTGGCTTTTGATTCGACTAAGCTACAGTATATGAGCGTGGACGAAACCGGCTCGGCTTTCGGGTTGGTGGCGGCGACGCAGGTAACTTCCGGGCAAGTCCAGCTAGCGCGCGGGACTTCGGGTGGCAGTCCGGCGGTTTCGGGGGACCAGTTGGTGACCACGTTGACGTTTAAGGCGCTGGCGGCCGGCCCGGTGCCGTTAACCTTCGCGGCCGGCTCGGTGCTGGTGCGCAGTACAGACAACGTGGACATCTTGGCGGTCAAGAATGGTGTGACGCTCAATCTCGCGGATTTGGCGGCTCCGACGGTTCCCGCGGGGCTGGCGTCGACTCAAGTCAGCGTGACGACCGCAACTTTGGGTTGGTCGGCCTCGACCGACAACATTGGAGTGACCGGCTACCATGTGTACCGGAATGGCACGCAGGTGGGGACGGTGCTGGCGCCGACGCTGGTCTTCAGCGACTCCGGGTTGACTCCAAATACCCAGTATATTTACCGGCTAACGGCTTATGATGCGGCCGGGAATGTGTCGGCCCAGACCGGCCCGGTGACCGTGACAACCCCGCCCGATACCACGGCGCCGACATTGCCGGGTAAGCCCACGTCGGCGACGCAGACGATGACCTCGATCAGCCTGAGCTGGGCAGCGGCGACCGATAACGTCGCGGTGACGGGCTACCGGGTTTACCGGAATGGAACGCAGGTGGGGGCCCCATCTACCACGAGCTATACGGATACGGGACTCGCGGTTAACACGACCTACACATATACAATCGCGGCCGTGGATGCGGCGGGCAACGTGTCGGCTCTATCGTCGTCGACGGCGGTGAAGACCCTGCCCGACACCGCCGCGCCGACCGTCCCGACTGGCTTGAGCGCGACAGCCTCGGGATTGAGCGTGGCGATGACCTGGACGGCATCGACTGACAATGTGGCTGTTACCGGCTATGCGGTGTACCAGGACAACGTGCAGCTAGCAACCACAGCAACGCTTACGTATACGGCCTCAAATGTGGCGCCGGGAAACCACGCCTATGCGGTGCTGGCGTACGACGCGGCCGGCAACCGGTCGGCACTCACAACTGCCCAGACTGTCTCGGTATTTATCACCGGCGACATTAACCGTGACGGCAAGGTTGACGTGTTTGACCTGTCGACATTACTGACCAACTGGTCACGCACCGGCACCAGCACCAGCGACTTAAACGCTGACAGTGTGGTGAACATCTTTGACCTGTCTATACTATTGTCCCGCTGGACCGGATAATACAATGACAAACTTGACCAACCAGCATCCCATTCGGCATACTAACCATAAGGATTCTAAAGTCATAAAAATGCTACGGAAACAGGTTAATCTCGCAGTGATCGCAGTAGTACTCGCCGGTTTGGTGGTGAGCGCGGGGGCCAAGCCGGCTGAGGCGGCCTGCACGAATCCGGCTTCGACATATGGCACCAACACAGTCACTTATAACGTGCCCACAGCCGGGACCTATCGGGTTTGGAGCCGCATTCAGGCGCCCGACGCTACCAACAACTCTTACTACCTGCAGGTTGACGGTGGCTGTGCCATTACGGTGGGGGATGCCACGATCGCTTCGGGATCTTGGGTTTGGGTGGACTACCAAGACGGCCTTAGTACATCCAAAACGAACCTGACGCTGACAGCCGGCAACCATACATTTGTGCTAACCGGCCGGGAGCCGGATGTGATGGTGGACCGGGTGGTGTTTGCGGCGGATACCGCCTGTGTGCCGACCGGTACCGGGGATAACTGCGCCACGGCCCCGACTCCGACGCCGACGGCTACCCCGACTCCCACGCCCACTGGCACGGTTTCGCCGACCCCTACCCCCTCGCCAAGTTCGGCTGACCTGAACAACGACACCAAGGTGAACGTGTTTGACCTATCGATACTGCTCAGCCACTGGGGAGGCTCAGGTACCGGTGACATCGACGGCAATGGAACAGTGAACGTATTTGACCTCAGCCGGTTGCTGGCAGCGTGGACGGGTTGATACGGGTCATGCGAGGCATTCAAGACAGTCTGATATCGTCCAAGGTCAGTATCCGAAGTCCTAAATCAATGATGACTGCAGTGGTGGCCGTGGTGTTGGCGGTATCCGTGGGGACAGCACTGGTGGTCTCGAGCTTTGCATCAAACGAGCAGTTGTACCTCTCGCCGGCTACCGGTTCAGTACTGGTGGGCAACACTATCGCGGTCCAGATCCGGGTGAACTCAGGCACCAACGCCGTGAACGCGGTGCAGGCAAACCTGACCTATGACCCCGCCCAGCTCGAGTACCAGAGCACGGATGCCACTGGTACGGCTTTCGCGCTGGCCGCGGCGAGCACGATCTCCAGCGGCAGCATTCAGCTGGCCCGGGCTACAGCGGGCGGTGACCCGGCGGTCACGGGTGACAATTTGTTCGCGACGGTGACGTTTAAGGCTTTGGTGGGCACAGGGACGGCCTCGATTGCGATTGCCGCGGGCTCACACGTAGTGCGGGCGAGTGACGCGGTGGACATCTTGGTGAACTCGGCCGGGGCGGACTACACACTGACATCGCCGGTGCCGACTCCAACGCCCTCACCAACCCCTACTTCCACCGCCACCCCAACTCCGACGGCTACCCCCACGCCGACCCCGACAGCCACACCGACGCCCACGCCGACTCCCACCCCCGCACCTACGCCGGTGGCGGTGAGCGGCGAGCTGCTGCTGTCGCCCGCAACGGCCAGCGTGACATCGGGTGCGAATGTGAGCTTCGAAGTACGCGAGAACTCTGGTACGACCCCAGTCAACGCGATTCAGGCCAACTTGGTGTATGACCCGGCTAAGCTGCAATACGTCAGCAATGACAGCAATGGTGCGGACTTCGGCTTGAGTGCCATCACTGATGCGACGAGCGGCAGCCTGAAGCTCACCCGGGCGTTGAACGGCGGCGACCCGCCGGTTACCGGTGATAAGCTCGTTGCCAACGTGACCTTTAAGGCCATTGCCGCCTCGGGATCCGCAACCATCAACTTTGACTCGGGGTCGGCGATAGCAACTGTGACGGGTACCGATGCGTTGCAGCAGACCGCCGGGGCGACGGTGGAAATTACGGCTGTGCAATCGGGCGGTGGTACTACGCCCACGCCTACCCCAACTCCGGCGCCGGTGGTGGTAACCCCGGTCGTGGGGGCCAAGAAGCCGCTGAAGGTGACAGGGACTACCCAGCTAACCACGCCGTCGATTAGCCAAGGTGCAGACGTTAATTACGCGATTGACGATAAGCCGGTGAATACCACGGTCGACACAACCACATTGAGCAACGGTGAGCACACGGTTACGGCTACCACAACGGATAGTAACGGCTCTACACAGGAAGTTAAACAACAAGTTGTCGTTACCAACAAGCAGCCGCTCTGGGCAACAATAGTGGCAGACGCCAAAACCTCTGGACCCCTCCTGGCTGTCGGCCTTGGCATTATGGTGGTAGTCGGCTTGCTCTGGTTCTTCGCCCACAAGTTCTTCCTGGGAACCGGTGCGGTCGCAGGCGGCGTACGGACCAATCTTGAATCACCGGTGGGCCCCGATGCAATTGACCTCGATCCAAAAAAGCCCACTGAAAGCTAAATTCCGAGCATAAAAACTATTGACAGCATAAGCCGTTTATGCTAGTCTAGTGAGCGCTAGTAGCATTTCAGCTATTCTACCAAGACAGTTATGTTCATTTGACGAACTTTTGGCGGAAGAGCTAAAGCTGCTACGGACCGGATTTGAGAAAATCTGAACAACTAACTGAGGAGTGTAGCCATGGCTGGTACCCAGAGTGGTGGCCGGAAGGCCGCCGCAACTAACAAGCAACGCTACGGTCTCAATTTCTACGAGCAGATTGGCCGCAAGGGCGGCAAGATATCTCGTGGCGGTGGGTTTGCGACAAACCGCAACCTCGCTGTTGAGGCCGGCCGCAAGGGCGGCAAAGCGTCTCGCCGCACCAAGTCCAACGCGGCCGCGTAATTACGCTTAAAAAACGTAACCAAGGGGATACCGAAAGGGGTCTTTTTTGGTGTTTAGGCAGGTTTAGTGGCGGCCTCGGACATGCGTACGAAGCGGCTGGTGATGGTGCGCTTCACGCGGCGGTCCTTACGCCAGTTGACCACCCATTTGGCGCCGCAAGCGAAGCAGCCATAGGCGTCGCGGCCGCGCTGGAGGCTGAAGTTGTGGCAGTCGGGGCAGGTGGCGCGCTTGGTCAGCCAGTCGTCGTAGCTGGAGATGGTACTGGCGATGTGGGCCTCATTGATTTTGACGCCGAACTTTGGCGCGAGGTTACGGGCGATGTCCCAGGCTTCCATCTCCATGCGCAGCAGCTCCATGTCGTATTTATAAATGCGGTGGCCGAGGCGGGCGTGGCCGAGCTCGTGGAGGAGGGCCAGGCGGCCGTTGTTGGTGTCGATGCGGCGGGTGTCGATGGTGATGGTGCGGGTGGCGGGGGACCACATGAAGTATCTTCCAGGAACAAAAGTTTGATCCGTAAAATTCTTCAGAAACTCCATGCTCACCCTCCTGATAGACCTACCAAACACTATAGTGCGTTCGTGATTTTGGGTCGAGCATAAGCGTTTTGGTTGGGCAATCGGCTGGCAAGGCTAAATTTTTGTATTTACGGTTGACTTTGACTGATGAATGTGTTAAATTAGATGGCATCGATCATGTGAGGGTGATGAGCGGTGTTGGGGTTTTGACCCATCCTGGAAGTGAGTGCTCACCTCCTTACTATCTGGATTGTGGACAAAGCCCCTACACCGCACGTGCGAGCGGTGAATGGTCCGGTGTTGCTTGGGTTTCGGCTCCTCCAAGGGTGTCCACTCCTCGGCAACACCGGGCCATTGTTGTTTGCGCCAATGCTTGATTTTTGTGGTTATGCTTGCTATTACCGGGTTCGAAGCGTACAAAGGTGTATGGACTTAAGGAGTGCAACATGAACCGCGACACAGTAAAGACATTTGCGGGTCTGATTATCATCGGCGGCATTGTGGTTGCGACGTTTATGTACGGCGATTCTCAGCGCAAGGCTCAGATTCAGCATGACCAGGACGTGAAGAAGCAGCAGGAGGCCAAGGTGGCGGCAGCGTCGACCTCGCCGACGGCCACGGCCAAGGCTACGGCATCGGCGTCGCCTGCCCCGACGGCTACGGCCAACACCGCCCCGGTGAAGAGCCCGGGATCGAACAACATCCAGGGAGCTGGCACCAGCCCCACGCCGACTCCCAGTGCCAGCCCCACGCCGACCCCGACCGCCACGCCGGTGGCTGCGGCTGTGCCCCTGGCAGGCGGCAGCGGAACCTCAATGCCCGAAACCGGACCGGAGATGGCCGGCGCATTGGGATTGGGGTCTATTACGGCCATGGTTATTGCTGTCCGGCGTTCGCGCAAGGCTATGCTCAATGCCGCTCGCGGGCGGCGTTAGCTGTTTACGGCCGCCAGTTTTTAGGGTAAAATTGGGACTAATCACTCTGTAGCTCGCAGGAGCAGAGAGTGAAATCTTTTTTCGAAGGAGAAGTACTTCGCCCGCGGGCGGAGGAAACGAACAATATGGCACAAGCGACAGAAATGACTATGGAGCAACTGCTGGCAGAAGCTCCAGTTGCCGGCATGAGCGCCGGCGATGTAGTGGAAGGGACCGTGATCGCGGCCGAGAAGCACGAAGTGTGGCTCGACCTGGGGGCGCGCGGCACCGGATTGGTAGTGGGCCGCGAAATTGAGCATTCGCAGGACATTCAGCCGGGCGACACCATTTCGGCCTCGGTTCTAGACCCGGAGGACGACCGCGGATACGCGATCCTGAGCCTCAAGAAGGTGGCCAAAGAGAAGGGCTGGGAAAGCCTGGAAGAGCGCTTTAATAAAGGCGAAGTCTTTGGCGTGAACGCATTTGACGCCAACAAGGGCGGTTTGCTGATTGAAGTGGATGGCATTCGCGGCTTTTTGCCGGTTTCTCAGCTGTCGGCTGAGAATTACCCGCGTGTATCCGGGGCCGACAAGGACGAAATTTTGCACCGGCTTAACTCGTTGGTGGGCAAGCAGCTCGACGTGCGCGTGCTTGACCTGAACCGCCGCGATAACAAGCTGATCTTGAGCGAGAAGGCGGCCAAGCGCGAAGACACCGAGAGCAAGGTGAGTAAGATGAAGGTCACAGACGTCGTAGAGGGCGTGGCGACCGGCGTGGTGGACTTCGGCATCTTTGTGAACGTCAATGGCGTTGAGGGCCTCGTACACATCTCTGAGATTGCCTGGGACCGCGTGGACAACCCCGCCAGCTACGTGAAAGTGGGCGACAAGGTGAAGGCCAAGATTATCTCGATTGACCGCGACAAACTGAGCCTGAGCATGAAGCAGCTGATCCCAGACCCCGTGGATCAAGGACGCAGCCAAATACAAGGTGGGTGACGAGGTAGAGGGCAAGATTACCCGCATCACGCCGTTTGGAGCCTTCGTGCAGGTAACCCCGGCGATTGAGGCGCTAGTGCACATTAGCGAACTCTCGGACACCCACGTGGAAGATCCGTCGACGTTGGTGAAGCTGGGCGAGACCAAGAAGTTCAGGATTATTGCGATCGACCCCGAATCGCACAAGCTCAGCCTGAGCCTCAAGAGCCGCAAGAAGGCCGAAGCCGGCGAGAAGGCCGAGAAGGACGCGCCGGCTGAGAAGAAGACCGCGGCCAAGAAGTCCGAGAAGACCGAGGCGGACGAGAAGTAATGCCTCACCAGCCGATGCGGCGGTGCCGGGTTTGCCGCACACCGCATACCAAGGCTGAAATGACGCGCTGGACTCTGGTTGCGGGCCGTTTGGTTGCGGATGAGGCCCAAACGGCCGCCGGAAGGGGTTACTATAGTTGCAGTGAACGTTGCGCCGAGATATTGCCCAAGACAGTGAAGGGCGTAAAGAAAGAGTAGGAAAATGGTCGACAGAGCTCCCCAAACGCAAGAACCAGTCACTATCCCCGAGGTAATCGGGGTGGGCGAGTTTGCGACGCGGCTGGGGTTGCCGGTGACGCGGGTGATCGGCGAATTGATGAAAAACGGCGTGATGGCCACCATCAACGAGCAAATCGATTTTGACACGGCGGCGATTATTGGCGCCGAGCTGGGATTTGATGTGACGGCGGAGGTGGTGGAGGAAGAGGCCGGCGCAGAGAAGACGAAGCTGGCGGATGGCGAGGGCGTGGCGCGGCCGCCGATTGTGGCCGTGATGGGCCACGTGGACCACGGCAAAACCTCACTGCTGGACGCTATCCGCAGTACGCACGTGGCCGAGAAGGAGGCCGGCGGCATCACTCAGCACATTGGGGCCTACCAGATTAAGCGCGGCGAGCGGTGGATTACGTTTATTGACACGCCGGGCCACGAGGCGTTTTCGGCGCTGCGGCAGCACGGGGCGCGCATGACTGACGTGGCCATCATCGTGGTGGCAGCTGACGACGGTGTGAAGCCGCAGACCAAAGAGGCGATTCGGCACGCGCAAGAGGCCAAGGTGCAGCTGGTGGTGGCCGTCAACAAGATCGACAAGGAAGGGGCCGACCCGGTCCGGGTGCGCCAGGAGTTGAGCGAGCTGGGTCTTACCCCCGAGGAGTGGGGCGGTAATACCGTGATGGTGGATGTGTCGGCCAAGGCCGGGACCGGCATTGATAAGTTGATCGACGTGGTGCTGCTGGTGGCGGACATCGAAGAGCTGCGGGCGCGGCCGGACGGCGTGGCGGATGGGCAAATTGTGGAGTCGCATTTGGACCCGGGCAAAGGGCCGGTGGCCACGGTGTTGGTGCAAAACGGGCGGTTGGCCATGGGCGACTATTTGGTGGCCGGCTCGACTTATGCAAAAGTGCGGTCGCTCGGTGACTTTCGGGGCAAGCGCATCCAGCACGCTGACCCGGGGATGCCGGCGGTAGTGATGGGCTTTAAGGCAGTTCCGTCGTTTGGCGATTTGTTTAGGGCTGTGGGGAGCGACAAAGAGGCCCGTGATGGAGCGGCTGCGGTATTGCGCCGGGAACAAACCAAGAGCCTCGGTATTAAGAAGATCGACGCTTCTCAGCTCAACGCGGCGATCGTGGCCGGCAACGTGCAAGAACTCAACGTGGTACTGAAGGCCGACACGCAGGGCTCGCTGGAGTCGCTGCTCGAGAGCCTGGAGACGCTGCGCAATGATGAAGTGGCGGTGAAGGTGGTGAGCTCGGCGGTGGGTGACATCTCCGAGAGCGACATCGCCTTTGCCAAAACCGCGGGCGCGGTGCTGATCGGGTTTAACGTCGCGCTGCATTCGAGCCTGAAGGCGCTGGCTAACCGCGAGAAGGTGCAAGTGCGCCTGTACAAAGTAATTTATGAATTGACCGATGACCTGCGTGACGCTTTGAGCCAGATGCTTAAGCCGGAGGTGGTGGAAACCGTGGTGGGCGAGCTCGAAATCAAAGGTGTGTTTAAGAGCACGAAGACCAATGTGGTGTGTGGCGGGACCGTTACCAGCGGACACATCGAGCCCAAGCTCAAGCTGCGGATCAAGCGCGCGGGTGAGGTGCAGGGTGAAGGTGAGCTGACGAGTTTGCAGAAGGACAAGCAGGTGGCCAAAGAGGCTTTTGAGGGCGACACTTGCGGTATGAGCGTGTCTACTGGGATGGGGATTGAGTTGGGCGATACGCTAGAGTTTTACACGACTGAAACTAAAGCCCGCTCGCTGTAGGTTCGATATGTCGCAGCGCGTAGCCAAAATCGAGAGTTTGATTCAGCAAGTGGTGGCGACGGGGTTGGGGACGCAGCTGGGCGAAGATTCCGCCGCGGCCACGGTGACCCGGGTGGATGCAGCGCCTGATTTGCGCAATGCCACGGTGTGGATTGGCCTATTGGGCAACGCGCAGGTGCAGAACGAGCTGTGGGTGCGCATCGAAGGTATGCAACATGAACTGCAGCGGGAGCTCGGAAAAAAACTGACGACAAAATTTGTTCCGCGGCTGCACTTGGCGCGCGACACCGGGGGTGAGTACGCCGCTGAGATCGACCGGTTGCTGCGCGGTTTGTGACCCACATGCCGCTTATGGTATATTTGGCCCAGATAAGGGCCTGATTTTGTATGAGTGAATTTGGCGGCGGTCCGGGAGAACCGGGTCAACCTGGTGGACCGGGGGAAATAACTCCAGATGAGGCGCAGGGAAGGTCTGACCCTGGGCGCCATCGTGCAGAGACTTGGTGGGATCGCCGCAAGGCTAGGTCAGAACAGAAACTGGCCCAGCGGTTTGACGCCGAAGAAGCGCAGCGAGACCCCCAGGCACTCGCCACGTTCGACACGATTGAACTTCCGCAGCTCGGAGCGACACCCGAACAACTAGCGGAAGGGGAGCAGCGCTTTACCGACGAAGAACGCAAGCGTGCTCATTTGGCCGTCTATGATGCCGTGCCGGAAATTCCGCCCGGCCTTCAGGGAGAGGCAAAAAAGGCAGCCGAAGAGAGCAGGAACAATGAAGCCTGGCGGCGCGCGTGGCATCCTGCCGAGCAAGAGATATCTGCCGAGCTGGACTCTCGGCAGTCTGCCCGCACCTCGGAGGTGATCGCCAAGGCGGAATCCGACATGCAGCAGCAGGCAATCAAAGCCCGGCAAGCCATAGATGCTATCGAAATGCCACCAGAAGAGACTCCACCGGGTAGCGGGCCCGGTGAGCGCCAAGCCTTCTCGCGCGACGCACAACTCATCATGGATATGATCGGGAAGAA
Organism: uncultured bacterium; assembly: GCA_963740635.1. Taxonomy (GTDB): domain Bacteria; phylum Patescibacteriota; class Saccharimonadia; order UBA4664; family UBA4664; genus UBA5169. The sequence continues at coordinate 38,709 of CAVUEQ010000001.1, forward strand.
AAATCCTGTGCCAGGCGAGGCTCCGATGTTGTCTGACCGAACCGGAAAGGCATTCGAACAGATGATTGGTGAGTTGGAGAGGCAAGGAATAATTGGCCAACCGGTGGAAGTGTTGGAGCATGTTCGAGACCTGCGGTCTCCAACGGCAAGCCGCTTCGGGAAGGATGCGAAGCAACTGTGGCAGAATTTTCCGCTTGGCATTCTGACCGCTCCGAAGGCGCTGGCGGGGGAGCCCTTTAAGGTGTTTATGGATCGCAGGCGCTTATTTACGGGTAAAGGTATCCGGACCCGTTTGGCAGTGTCCCAAGTTACACATGGCGACCATCCGGATATGGCGGTAGTTGTTCGCTATGACCCTCAGGTAGTGAAAGATGACAAGGGTAAAGAGAAGACCCGGTTGGGCGGCTGGTGGCCCGCAAAAAAAGAAAATACGCCGGTGGCTATACAAGTTGTGCGGACAGAGAAAGATAAGAAGACGGGAGAGGGCAAGCCGGCGTTTGAGAAAAAAAGGGGGAAGGTGAAGGTAACTGCGGCTTTGCGGGCGGCTATTGATGCTGGCGATATCCAGACGGCGATTGTGCGGGCTCCGGGCAATAAGGTGCCTGATGTTGGGCCTGAGTGGGAAGGTCCAGAAGCAAGGCAGCCCGTAGCTTACGAAACCCATCTGGCCCGGATGGCGGACGAGGTGAGGCAGGACGACCCGGATTCTGATCCCCGGGCTTATCCGCTGGGAATGCTTCCCAAGGCCGGAAGCGAGGCTGATTTTGAGTCGATCGGGGCGCAAGTGTATGTGAATGCTCAGGGGAAAATGCAGGCGGCTAGTGATGATGAGCGAGCGGCGATAGAAGCGCGTCTTGGTCGCGACATGAAACGTATCAGACGGGATTATCTGGCCTGGAATGAAGCGAGGGGAAGCCAACAAGAGCACTTTACGGGGCCGCATGCGGAGGTGCAGCGGGCCGCGGCTACTTTGCCCGAGCTGGCGCCGATGGAGCAGGTTACGCCTTGGGTGCGGCCTCCCGATCCGGAGCCGCCGGCAGCCCCTGCCCCCGCTCCGGCGCCGCCGGTTGCGGATTCTCCGGATGTCGAGGCAGAACGTGAGCAAAAGCGGGCCGAGCGGATAGAAGACAGGAGGATTCGGCGGGAGCGGCTGCGTGAAGAGCGCGAATTGGACGCGAGAATCCGGGGTGAGGTCGAAGCTGCGGCGCAAGTCAATCGCGAGGCTGAACGCGTGGACACGGCCGGCAATACGACACTAGCTGGCGGGGGCGAAAGGGCACTGCCGACCGAGGGCCGGGTGAGTTGGACGGCGAGGCGGCCGGAAAAACTGGCCGAAGGGAAGTTCACCGGGTTTGACGATCTGGTGGAGACCGTGAGGCTTGACGATACCAATTTTGGCGTGCCGCCGGGTGGGCAACTCTTGGATGGCCAGTTCGACCGGCTGTTGGCCGCAGCTCCGACAATTCAGGGTTTGGGCGAAATTGAGCGGGAAATGTGGATACGGGACGATATGGCTAAGAAAGCGGCCGAACTTCAAGGTGAGGTGGTGCCGGAGGATGAGGCCAGGCGCCGGGAGGCCAAGCTTGAGTCCTGGGTGCAGCGAATCAATGCCAAGCGGGCAGATTTGCGCACCGGCACCCGCCGCGAGCGCCGGCGCATCTGGGGCGAAGCGCATCCGGAGGCTGTCGCAGCTTCTGTTGCCCGGGCTGCCGCGGCCCAGCCCCCTCCGGATGCCGGTCAAGCGGCTCCAGACACCGGCCAAGCCGGGTCCACGCCGTCCATTGAGCCGCCCGAAGGGGGGGGTACTGGGCCGGCTCCAGGGGAGCGGCCATTACAGCCGGGAGCTATCCCTGAAGGCGAGGATCTGGCGCGTGAGCTTACGCCGGGTGAACGGGTGATGTTTGAACGTGTCAGGCGGGCACGTTCGGCGCAGCAACTGCGAGTTGTGGTCGAGGATGCGGCGGCAGGTGCTATGTTGGCCCGGGCTGATGTGACTGTGCCGGCTGGGGCGAGAGGGCTGGATCCCGACCAAATCGTAGCGCCTAAAGACGATTACATCTCGCGGAATTATCACGAACTGATTCGTGAACAGATGAGTGTCATTAATTCATACAAAAGGATGCGCGGTTATTTGATGCGGATCAAGGCAGATCGCGGGACTGAACTTGACAGGATGAAGGCGGCGTATGAGCCGGCAAACCTGCCGGAAGAACAGTTTGAGTGGAACGCCCGGGCCGTGGAAGATTTTTTGGATACAAACCCCCGTCGAGATATCAAAAACGAAATGCTGCGCCAGCTCGTTACCGCCGGCCACCTCGAAACTCGCGCATTGACTGAGGAGGAGGCTGCCCGTAATGCTCCTTACGATTTGGAGTACGCTCGAGAGCGCGTGCTGTTGTCTCCATCTGATCTCGGCGAGAAGGGTGAGGATCCGGTTGGGTTGGCGGTGCTGGGCAGGGTTGCTAGCTCCGAAGCTCCCCAAACGGATGAGCCCGCGGGTGGAAATATGCCTGAATCCGCGCTAGCCGGCGAGCGCGATGAGGTTGTGCCCGAAGCGGCAGCGGAACTAAGTCAGGAACCGGTCGAGAACCCGAGTGAGGCGAGCGAAAGAATCTTGAGGGAGGTTGAGGGGGCCTTCGGTAGCGGCGATCAAAAGCAGTATGAAGCCGCGTTGGCCGAGGCTGAAAGGCTGGGGCTATGGAGGTTCGTACCGGATTCCGACTTGCCATACGACATGGGGAGCACGGGTGATGATAGATCCGATGATTTCGTGAGGCGGGTGGTGGAGATGAACCAGCGCCATTCGTCCGCGCGGGAGCCAGTCGAGGATGAAATATCTGATGAGGGTGGAGAAGTTGATGATGAGCGGGCGAGGTCCGGGCGGCGTGAACGGGCCGAAAGCGGCGAAGAAGGTGGCCGGCGCCGGCGAAAGAAGCAAAAGCGTGACCGCCGGGGAGGAGGCGACCGCTAGAGCTGGTGGCCGCGGAGGAAGTCCCGGCCGGACATTTCGCGCTTACCGGCGGGCTTGAGCGCATCGATGATGAGGCTGCCGGTGCCCGCGTAGGCGGCCAGGTCGCCGCCGGGGGTGGTGTAGGCGGAACCAGGCGGGCCCGAGGCGGTGCCGGTGTGAGCAGCTGTAATGGTGACCGGGGTGCCGGCCAGCTCGGTGCGGCTGCCGGGCCAGCCGAGGTAGGCCCGGACCTCGCGGGCCAGGAGGTCGGCCGGCTTGCTCCAGTCAATGTCGCCGTCGGATTTGCGGAGGCGGCCGGTGGTGGTGGCGTCGGCTACATCTTGCGGAATTGCTACTACCTGGCCGCTGAGGATAGCCGGCAACAGGGTGGTGAGCAGGTCGGCGCCGGTTTCGGCCAGGCGCTCGTAGAGTTGGGGGCGGGTTTCGGTGCCGTCGAGCTGAATTTTGGTGCTGTCGTAGGTGGGGCCGGTGTCGAGGCCGGGCTCGATTCGCATGAGCGTAACGCCGGTTTCATCGTCATTTGCGAGGATGGCCGACTCGATGGGCGAGGCGCCGCGGAAGCGCGGCAGCAGTGAGGCGTGGACGTTGATGAGGCCTTTGGGGAACAGCTCGAGGATGGCGGCCGGGATGATTTTGCCGTAGGCCACAACCACGCCGGCGGTGGCGCCGGTGGCCGCGAGCTCGGTCTGGGCCGCTTCGAGGTTGTGGGGCTGGAGCACGGGGATGCCGGCGGCCGTTGCCAGGCGCTTAACGGCCGGTTCGCTGACCTGGCGGCCGCGGCCGGTCGGCGAATCGGGCTTGGTGACCACAGCGGCCACTTGCCAGCCGCCGGAGATGAGCGCTACCAGCGACGGCACGCTGAAGGCATCGGTGCCAAAAAAAACTACCTGGCCGTGGGGGGCGTGCCGCTGGCTCACGCTTGCCCAGCCGCTTCGAGCGGGTTAAGCGGTGTGAATTTGCCGTCGGCGCCGAGCTTAAACAGCTTGCGCGGGTTATCAACCCGGTCCACGAATACGATGCCGTTGGTGTGGTCGATTTCGTGCTGGAACACCCGGGCGAGGAAGCCGGTGGCGGTCACGCGTACCGGCCGGCCGTCGAGGTTAAGGGCCTTGACCTTGACCTTGGGGTAGCGCATGACGGCGCCGTAAATATCCCTCACGCTGAGGCAGCCTTCCAGCTCCTCGCTGGGCTCGCCCTCGGCCTTGGCGATTTCGGGGTTGATGAACACGCTGAACGACTTGTTGGCTTTGTCGTCGAAGTCGTCGCGAATGACGACCACCCGGAAGGCCTTGGCGACTTGGATGGCGGCCAGGGCGGCGCCAAATTCATGCTCGCGGGTGGCTTCCCAGTCCAGAGTGGCTGAGATCATGCCGGCGGCCAGCGCCCGGATTTCCGCGTCGATATGGCCGATGCGCTTGGACCGCGTGCGCAGGAGGGGGTTAGGAATGGTGATGATATCTTTCAGCGTCATTTGGAGGCTATTTTACAGGAGTATTCTGGCTAGAGCTACAGCAGGTTGACCGGGTCGAGGTCGGCGCTCCATGGTTCATGCAATCCGGCGGCAATGCCGGCCAGTGGTGGGCGGGATTTGGACCTGACCGTGATCACCCAGTGGTACTTGCCGGATGAGCGCTCGATGAAGGCCGGTGCGGGTCCGGTCACGGATATGCCGGCGCGGGTGCGCAGATCGGCTGCCACGCGGCCGGCTTCGGCGCTAGCCTCAGCCTGCGTGGCCAGGGCGACGGTGAGCTTGAGCAGGAAGACGTACGGGGGATAGTTTAGGGCTCTGCGCTCACGCATTTCGGCTTCCGCGAAGGTGTCGTAGGCGCTGTTGGCGGCTGCCACGATGGCTGCGTGCCCGGGGGAATAGGTCTGGATGAAGACCTGGCCCGGCCGGTCGCCGCGGCCGGCCCGCCCCGAGACCTGGCTCAGCAACTGGAAGGCGCGTTCGGCGGCGGTGAAGTCGGGCAGATGGAGCATGGTGTCGGCCGAAATCACTCCGACAGTGTCGATGGCCGGCAAATCCAGCCCCTTGGCCACCATTTGGGTGCCGATCAGGATATCGAGCTCGCCGGCACCCAGTTGCTTAAAGACGGATTTGACGAAGGGCAGGGTGGCGCTGTCGTGGTCGAGGCGGGCGATGCGCGAGGTAGGCCACAGGTGTTGCGCCTCGGCCTCGATGCGTTTGGTGCCGCCGCCCAGCAGCCGGAGGTTGCTGCCGCCGCACTCAGGGCACACCGCAGGGCTGACAGTGCGGTAATTGCAGTGGTGGCAGACCAGGCGCATGAGGTCGGCGTGAAAGGTGAGAGGTAGCGCGCAGTGGGGGCAGACGCTGACGCGGCCGCAATCGCCGCAGATTTGGCTGGAGGCGCTGCCGCGCCGGTTGATGTAGAGCAGAGTTTGGCGGCCGGCGGCCATGGTATCACTCACGGCATCGACCACTGGCTGAGTAATAAATTTGCTCATCTTGAATAATTCTTTTTCCCGCAAGTCAATGATTTTGGCTTGGGAAAGCACTATTTGATTTGTACGTTGTGTTAGAATTATGTGCTCAATCCGGCCGGTTTGGGCGAGGTAGAGCTCTTGTAAGCGGGGTGTGGCAGAGCCCATAACCAGCCGGGCGGAACATGCTCGTGCGAGGTAGGCGGCGGCTGTGATGGCATGGTATTTGGGGTGCTGCTCCTGCTTGTAGGCGCTTTCGTGGCACTCGTCGACGACAATTAGGCCCAGATTATGCATGGGCAGGAACAAACAGCTCCGCGGGCCGATAATTACCCGCGGCTGCTCCGCGGCGGCTGAGGCGGCGGCCTCGGTCCAGATGGTATGGCGTTTGGCTTCGGTGAGCTTGGAATGGGTGGTGAGAACGGCATCGCCGAACGCGGATTCAAATTGAGCGACTACCTGCTGGGTGAGGGTAATTTCGGGCACCAGGATGATGGCGGAACGGCCCGAGGTGAGGGCTTCGGCGCTAAGCTCCAGATAGATCCGGGTTTTGCCCGAGCCTGTGACCCCCTGGATGAGATGGGTAGTGTGCGAGGATTTCCGGATGCGCTGTAAAGCATCCGCTTGTTCGGGAGTGAGAGTCTGGCTGGGGAGGCCGGCGCCGATGCGGGGAGCTGTGGGCTCGGCCGCCGGGGTGCGCCGGTTTTTGGTAAGGCCGGCGGGCAGGAAGGTGGTGTAGACCACCCCGGGGCTACAGGCATAGTAGGCGGCCATCCAGGCGGCTAAGTCACGGAGTTCGGGGCTCAATGGCGGTTGTGGCAACACGAGAGCCAGCGGCTTGGTAGCGAAGGCGGGCGGACTGGGGAGGTGTTCGTGGATAATGCCGGTGACTAGCCGCCGCCCAATCGGGATTTGGACGATTTGGCCTTCGGGGAGCCGGTCCCCGTCGTGGTGGTACGTGAAGGCCTGGGCCCGGCCGGTGTAGGCGAGCGGGACTACCAGATAGTATTGACGCGCCACCACTTGATCCATAGGGTTTAAGTATAGCGCGGCCCTCTGCTATGCTTGAGGCATGTATTTCCACGACCGGGCAGAGGCGGGAGACAGGCTGGCAGACGAACTATTGGAGTACCGCTACGAGAACACGGCGGTATTGGCATTGTCGCCGGGCGGCGTAGCCGTGGGCGAGCAAATCGCCCGGCGGCTGCACTGCGCGCTGTCGCTACTTTTGACCTCGCGCATTACCGCGCCGGGTGATGAGAGCCTGGTAATCGGGAGCGTCGACCAGACCGGCGGGTTTACTTACAACTCCATGATCGCGGCCGGAGAAATGGAAGAGTATATGGAGGATTTGCGCGGGTATGTCGAAGAGGAGAAAATCCGCCGGTTGTACACGATGACGGCGGTGGTGGGGGACCATGGCCTGGCGGACCCGGCCCAGCTGACCGGGCGCAACATTATCATTGTGACCGACGGTGTAAAGAACGGCATTTCGTACGATGCGGCGGTGCATTATCTGTCCCGGGTGCAAGCCGAGAAGACGATCGCGGCCATACCGGTGGGACCGGCGGAAGTGATTGAGCGCATCCATGGGATGGTGGACGAGTTGCACTACCTCTACATCCCGGAGAATTTTCTGTCGGTGAAGCATTATTACACTGACGAGCCGGTGATTGACCCGGATACGGTGGTGTCCCGGATTGATAATGTGGTAGCCAACTGGATCTAAGGTTTACTGCGCCGGAACATTCGCCACTCCTACTCAGCGAATGTGGAACCCCTGCCCTCTGGGATCCCTATCGCACACCCCGCTTCGGGCGTCGGGCAAATATTCCTCCGCAGTGCGCGGGAGAAGGATTTCGAGCGCCATCGAGCCTCGTTGAATTGACGCTTGAGGTTGATCTGGGATATAGTGCTCTTCAGATATGAGTTTACGGCTGAAATTCGGACTAATTCTAGCCTTGGCTGTGGTGACGGCGATACTGGCGTATCCGAAAGAGGATACGATACTGCACGCGATTGGGATTAAGAAATCCAAGCTGCATGTGCAACAGGGGCTGGATTTGCAAGGCGGGGCGCAGCTGGTATTCCAGGCTGATTTGAGCAAGACCCCGCCCGGGCAGCGGTCGCAGGCAGTGGATTCGTTGATCGTGGTGATGACCAAGCGGGCCAACTTTGGCGGCACCAGTGAGACGATCGTGCAGCGCCAGGGCAGTGACAAGGTGAGTATTAGTTTGCCAGGCGTGAAAGACGTGAACGAGGCCATCGACCGGATCGGTAAAACGGCCAATCTGGAGTTTGTGGAGGTTAATTCGCAAACCAACCAGACCACGCCGACAGACCTAAGCGGCAAGGACGTGGAGAGTGCCACGGCTGACTACGACCCGCAGAAGGCACAGCCGGATGTGCGGCTGAAACTGAAGGCGGGGGACTCGACCAAGAAGTTCGGCGATCTCACCACCAAGCTGTCGCAGAGCGGAAACTTTCTGCTGACATTGCTTGATGGGGAGCCGACATTTGGACCGGCGCGGACCGAGCCGATCACCGACGGCACCGCGATCCTCACCGGCAACCTGGACATCCAGGCGGCCAAGAAGATTGCCGACGAGATTACCGCCGGCGCGCTGCCGGTACCGGTGACGTTGGTAGAGCAGCGCAGTGTGGGCCCGACTCTGGGCCGCGAATCGGTGCAAGCGTCGCTGGTGGCAGGCGCGATCGGGCTCGGGGTGGTGGCGCTGTTTATGATTTTGTATTACCGGCTGGCGGGAGTGTTGGCGGTATTGGCGCTGGCGGTGTACACCACGATCACGCTGAGCCTCTACAAGCTCAGCGTGCTACTGCCGGGGTACACGATTGTGCTGACGCTGGCCGGAATCGCGGGATTCATCTTAAGCATTGGGATGGCAGTGGACGCCAATATTTTGATTTTTGAGCGCATGAAGGAAGAGCTGAGGGCCGGCAAGAGCTTCGTGGCGGCTACGGAGGCGGCGTTTGACCGGGCCTGGACCAGTATCCGGGACTCGAACGTGTCCACCCTGATTACGTGCGCTATCCTGTTTATGACCTCAAGCGCCACGCCCATTATCCGGGGGTTTGCGGTGACGCTGGGGCTGGGAGTGATCGTGTCGCTGTTTACGGCGGTGGTGGTTACCCGGACGCTGCTGCGGCTGACAATCCGGCGCAAGTGGGGCCGGCACCCCAAATGGTACGGCGTGAGAATGCCGTCGGAGGAGGCGGAATGAACCTGATTGGGAAGCGCCGCATCTGGTATACGATTTCGCTGGTCATGATAGTGCCCGGGCTGATCTCGCTGATTTTGTATGGGCTGAAGCTGGGGATTGATTTTAGCTCCGGACAGCTGCTGGTGGCGCGGGGGAATGTGTCGGTGGCGGCTGTGAATGACGCTGCCAAGGGCTTAAGCTTCCAGGATGTCCAGGTGGTACAAAGCGGTGCCGACCAGACTCAGATTCGCTTCCGCGACCCCTCGCCGCAGGCTCAGCATGAGGCCAACCACCAGAAATTCAAGGCGGCGCTGGAGAAAGAGAACATTTCGGAGCTGTCGTTTGACAGTGTGGGGCCGACGGTTTCGAGCACCATTGCCCGCAATGCCATCGTCAGCCTGATTTTGGTGTCACTGGCGATCGTGCTCTATATCGCCTGGGCGTTTCGCAACGCACCGCCGCCGGTGTCGCCGTGGAGCTTCGGGTTTATGGCCATTGTGGCACTGCTGCACGACGCGTTCTTCGTGCTAGGCGTGTTTTCGCTGCTGGGGCATTTCTTCGGGGTGGAGATTGACGCGCTGTTTGTGACGGCCATATTGACCGTGATTGGCTTCTCGGTGCACGACACGATCGTGGTGTTTGACCGGATTCGCGAGAATCTGCGCCGCGAGAAGGGCAGCTTTGAGACCATTGTGAACCACTCGATACTGGAGACGATCGCCCGGTCCATTAACACCTCGCTGACTGTTTTGCTAACTCTGCTCGCGCTGTATCTTTTCGGGGGCCAGTCGATCCGGTTGTTTGTGCTGGCGCTGCTGATCGGGATCGCGTCCGGGACCTATTCGTCGATCTTCAATGCGTCGCCGTTGTTGGTGACGTTCCACAACTGGCGGCTCAAGCGGCGCGAGAAGGCCAGACTGAAGCCCAAAAAGGCCTAATTGAGGCCGATCAGGCCTCCGTTGTAAAAAAGACTTGCATTCCGGTTATGGCTGGAGTACTGTGAATTTAACAACAGCTTGCGCTGCTGCTAAACAAATATCCCCTAAACAAAAAAACACATGCTTGAACTTTTCATTACGTCGAAAACCAGACGAAAAATCATCGTAATATATACGAAATATCCCGACTTCCGGATGCACGTCCGAGGCCTTGCCAAGATGATCAAAGAAGATCCCGGCAACGTGCAGCGAGAGCTTAAGAGGCTCGCCGAGGTCGGTTTTGTGACTGTTACCAACGAAGGCAACTCGAAAGTTTACGCGGCCAACCCGAAGTTCGCGCTCTACCGCGAACTACAGGGGCTAGTGCTGAAGAGCCAGGCCCGCCGGGGGAACCACTCATGATGAGGTTGCTTGAATCGCTTTTGGTGCGCAATACGCGGCGCAGTGTTCACCGGCCGCGGGTGCAGTACCGGGCGCCGGAGCCGCCTATCGGGTTTGTGCGCCGCAGTGACCCGAATTTCTTCTTTTTGGCACGGAAGTTCTAGAGATATTCTTTTAAGTAAACAATTTACTGTGCGCCCAGTTTTAGCTGGCGCATTTTTTTCGAACTACCGCAGACAACAGGTAGTCTTAACTTTAGACTTTTCGAAATTTATTGAGCGTGGGAAGCCGCTTATGGTCTTAAGTTAAGACTACCCTGCGGGAGGAATTGATAAGAAAGCTTGCATGGGCGTGATGATGTACATCTTTGCGTATAAGTAGAAGCCATAGTTTGGCTGATATACTTAGGTTTATGGCAGATGGGGTGAAGCAAGTCGCAGATCAGACAATTCCGGGGGTGGTGGCGAAGATTTTGGCCGGCCGGGGGATGACGCCTGAGCAAATGGGCGGCTTTTTGTATCCGGATTATGAGCGAGACCTGCATGACCCGATGCTGATGACTGATATGGTAGTGGCGGTGGAGCGGATTATGGCGGCGGCCGCGGCGCAAGAGCGGGTGGTGGTGTACGGCGACTATGACATCGACGGGATCACCGCCGGCGCGGTGCTGATAGAGGCGCTGAGGGACCTGGGGCTGGAGGTCTCGAGCTATATCCCGGACCGTTTCGAGGAAGGCTACGGGATCAACCAGCGTGCGCTTGCGCGGTTGCAGCTTGAGGGCGCGCAGCTGGTGATAAGCGTTGACTGCGGAGTGACGAGCGTGGAGGAGGCCGCGTGGGCGCGCGCGAACGGGCTCGACCTGATTATTACCGACCATCACACGCCGGGCGAGGTGATCCCGGAGGCGGTGGCGGTGATTAACCCGAAGCGGCCTGGTGACGCTTACCCGTTTAAGGAGCTGGCGGGAGTGGGGGTGGCATTTAAGCTGGTGCAGGCGCTGCAGGCGGCGGCCGGCAAGCCCGGTGCGGGCCAGGAGAAGTGGCTGCTGGACCTGGTGGCGATGGGGACGATTTGTGACGTGGTGCCTTTGGTGGGCGAGAACCGGGTGTTGGCGAGCTACGGATTGCGGGTGCTGCGGCGGACCCGGCGGGTGGGGCTGCGGGCCCTGGCCGAAGTGGGGGGCGTAGAGTTGGCGCGCCTGAGTGCACACGAGGTGGGTTTTGTGCTGGGGCCGCGTCTAAATGCGGCCGGCCGGCTCGAAAACGCCGCCCAGAGCCTGGAGCTGGTCCTAACGGACGATGCAGCGCGGGCTCGGGAGATTGCGGCGGATCTGGAGCGCCTCAACCGGCAGCGCCGGGCCGACCAGGCAACGATTTTGGCTGAGGCAGAGGCGATGGCAGAGGCGCGACTCGACGACAAGGTGCTGGTGCTGGCGGATGCGGGCTGGTCGCATGGAGTAGTGGGGATTGTGGCTTCGAAGCTGGCGGAGAAGCTGCAGCGGCCGGTGCTCCTGGCCCAAGTGCTGGGGACGGAGGTCAAAGGTTCGGCCCGCAGCGTGCCCGGCTTTAATATGGTGGAGGCGCTAAAGTCGCAGGAGCACTTGCTCAGCCGGTTTGGCGGACATTTCTTCGCGGCGGGCTACACCTTACCTGTGGGCAAGCTGGATGATTTGAGAAGGGGGCTGGGAGAATATTTTGACCAGGTGTCGGCTGCTCCCACCGCCGAGGCGACGCACCTGGCAACTGAGATTAGCTGGAGCGGGCTGGCGGAAGTGGGTGAAGACTTGCTGGCGTTGCTGGAGATGCTCGAGCCATTTGGCAGCGAGAACCCCCGGCCGGTCATTGGCCTGGGTGGATTGGAGGTCGTGGGGGTACGCAAAGTGGGGGCCGATGCCAAGCACCTGAGCCTGCGGGTACGCGACGAAGCCGGCAAAACGCTCGGCGCCATCGGCTTTGGCTTGGCACGCAGGTATGAGGACTTGGCAATGGGCCATCGGGTGACCTTGAAGGGTACGTTGAATAATAATGAATTTCAGGGCAAAAATTCAGTACAAATGGTAATATCAGGGATCAGCTATGAATAAACTTAGTATTCAATATGATAGTAAACGCTTTAACAAAGCCGAAAATGCACTGATAGAGAAGGCCCTGGACTTTGCGATCCGGGCCCATGGTGACCAGTTCCGGGCCTCGGGGGGACCGTATGTGGACCATCCGATTGCGGTGGCGGAGATTGTAGCGGACTGGGGAATGGACTGTGAGGCGGTGCAAGCTGCCTTGCTGCACGATGTGGTAGAAGACACGCCGGTGACACTGGAAGAGCTAACCAAGGAATTTGGCAGCACAGTGAGTGAGTTGGTCCAGGGTTTGACGAAGCTAAAACTGTCGGCCACACCGCGCCTGCCCGCCGACAGCACGCGGCAAGAGCTCAACAACGAAAACCTGCGCAAACTGCTTTTGGCCACCACCAAGGATTTTCGGGTAATTTTGATAAAACTGGCCGACCGGCTGCACAATATGCGGACGCTGGGCGCCTTGCCGGAGGATAAGCGGCTGAGAATCGCTCGGGAGAGCCTGGAGGTGTTCGCGCCGCTGGCCGACCGGCTGGGGATGGGCCAGCTCAAATGCGAACTGGAGGACCTGGGGTTTGCAGAGGTGATGCCAGGGGAATACAAGGACCTGCGGCGGCAGGTGGAGCGGGCGACTGCGGGGGCGGCCAAATATCTGGCGGGTCTCAAGCGGGCAATTGTGCGCCACCTCAAGCACGAAGGGGTGGAGATTATCAAAATTGAGGCCAGGCAGAAGCACTACTTCAGCATCTACCGAAAACTGGTGAAGACCGGTGACATCGATAAAATTTATGACCTGGTGGCCGTGCGGATTATCGTTGCGGACGTGGCGGCTTGCTACCAGGCACTGGGCATTCTGCACCAACACTACAAGCCGCTGATCTACCGCATCAAAGATTACATCGCGGTGCCCAAGCCAAATGGTTACCAGAGCCTGCATACCACGGTGTTTGGCGAATCGGGGCGGATTTCGGAGATCCAAATTCGTACTCCCCAGATGCATGAAGCGGCTGAATTTGGCTTGGCAGCGCATTTTTATTACGACTCCCACAAATCGAGCTCGTCGTATGTCAAAGGCCGGAGCGCGAGCGCCCTGCCTGCCAACATGGAGTGGGTGAAGGACGTGGCGCATCTCCAAACCATGGCGCCGGGCGGACAGGAATTTGCCGACGGTGCCAAGCTGGAGTTGTTTTCGGGCCGCATTTTTGTGTTCTCGCCCAAGGGCGACCTCTATGACCTGCCGGAAGGCTCCACGCCGCTGGATTTTGCCTTCGCGGTGCATTCGGATATTGGCTTGCGGACTCAAGGCGCCAAGGTAAACGGCCGCATGGTGCCGCTGAGCACGCCGCTGGAAAACCGGGATGTGGTGGATGTGGTGACACGCCGGGAGCCGGCTCCGAGCCGTGATTGGCTGAGCCTGGTGGTGACCAGCCACGCCAAGAGCCGCATCCGGTCCTGGTTTAGGGCCTCCAGCCGGGAGGCCAATATCGTATTGGGGCGTCAGGCACTGGAGGTTGAGCTGCAGACTTGGGGCATCAAGCGATTGGAGGAGATCCCCAAGCGGACACTGGGTGAGGCGCTTGATGCGCTGCATATCAAAAGCGCGGATGACCTGTTTGCTTATGTGGGGGACGGTACCCTAACGCTGGCGCAGGCGATCCGCCGGCTAGTACCGAACGCGGCCAAGCCGACGGGCGTGAAGGTGGTGAAGCGCAAAGAGCCGACCGGGCGAGTGTTGGTGGAGCAGAGCGACCTGCCGTACTCGCTGGCGCCATGCTGCAACCCGCAATACCCGATGGTGCTGATCGGGTATGTCACCCGCGGCAAGGGCGTGACGGTGCATGCGCTGGGCTGCCGCAACGTGCCCGCTGACTATGAGCGCTACGTGACTTGCCGGTGGGAAACGGCCGAGAGCGGCCAGGAAATGCTGGCGTGTGTGGTGTTGGTGAAGTCGGTGAACCGGCTGGGGTTGCTATCTGATCTCACTGGAACCGTGGCCAAGCGCAATCTCAACATGGCCAACATACGCTCCCAGGTGTCGGAGCAGGATGGCACCAGTACGATAGAATTCACGGTCGAGGTTCCCGACTTCTTCGTGTTCGCGAATTTGGTGCGCGATTTGAGCAAGATACCGGGCGTGAGCCGGGTAAGTAGGATTTCCACGTAAATGGAGTCCGATATGTTATACTCACACGCGGAATTCAGTTATAATTACAGCAAGAGACTATGAAAATATTATTCGTTCAAAGTGGCGGGACGATCGACAAAGAGTACCAAAACGGCGCCGAGGCCTACAACTTTATTATCACCACGCCGTCGGTTGAGCGCATTTTGGCGCAGATACAGCCGACTTTTGAGTACCGGATCTTGAGCGTGGTCAAGAAAGACAGCATGGATCTGACGGACGATGACCGCCGGGCGATAGTACAAGCGTGCAAGAAGGCGGACGAGAAGCGCATCGTGATAACGCATGGCACCAATACAATGGCGGCGACCGGCAAGGCACTGAGCGGAATTACCGACAAAGTCATTGTGCTTACCGGTGCATTGCGGCCGGAGCGCTTTTACAATTCGGATGCTAGCTTTAACGTGGGTTCGGCCATAGGCGGTGTCCAGACGCTGGAAACGGGGGTTTATATCGCCATGAGCGGACGCATATTACCTTGGGACCAATATCTGAAGCATCCGGACACGGGCCGGTTTTGGGCCAGGGACGAGCAGTCTTAGCGCTCCCGGTTGATATGGCCCTATAGAAAGGGATATCCTTAGGGCATGAAGCTAAGACTGATCATTGCGGGTGGAACAATCGATAAGCAATTTAACCAAGTTACGGGCGACTTGGCGTTTGGTGATACGCATTTGAACGAAATGCTGAAACAGGCCCGGTTTGAGGGCGAGCTCACAATCGAACATATCCTGATGAAGGACAGTTTGGATATGACTCAGGGAGATCGCGATAAGCTGGCCGAGGCTTGCCAGGATGCCCCGGAAACCAAGATCGTCGTGACGCACGGGCTCGACACGATGATCGAATCTGCCCGGACGATCGATAAGGCGCTCGACGGCAAGGAGAAGACCGTGGTGCTGACGGGCGCGATGGTGCCTTACAGCTTGGGTATGAGTTCGGATGCACTGTTTAATCTCGGGACGGCGCTGGCTTTTGCCCAATCGTTGCCGGCCGGAGTATACGTGGGCATGAACGGTCATTATTTTGCCAGCGATAACGTGGCGCGGGATACGGCGAAGGGCAGTTTTAAACCGGCCGGCGCTCACTAGCCATTCCACGCAGCCATCCTGGAGTGGCATCGTGGAGCTTGCCTGGCGGATTGTTACGGATTTGCCGGAGCGCAAACCTCGTGTTACGCTCCTGGGGAGCAAAGGTGCGTGATGGCTAAGCAACAGATACAGAGCTTAAGAGGAATGTACGACCAGCTGCCGGAGCAGACCGCGGCCTACGATTTCCTGGTGGGAGCTTTCCGGTCGGTAGCCGAGGCGGCCGGTTATGGCCGCATCGAGACGCCGCTGCTGGAGGACAAGGCGCTGTTTGAGCGCGGGGTGGGCACCGATACAGATGCCGTCTCGAAGGAAATGTACGTGTTTGCGGACCGGTCAGACCATCAGGTGGCATTGAGACCGGAGTTTACGGCCGGGGTGGTGCGGGCATTTATTGAGCACGGCATGAACTCGTTGCCCCAACCCGTGAAGCTGTACAGTTACGGGTCGTTGTTTCGCTACGACCGGCCGCAAGCGGGCCGTCAGCGCCAGTTTAACCAGGTGAACATCGAGGTACTGGGGGACGCCGCGCCCAGTACTGACGCGCAGGTGATAATGCTGGCGCAGCGGTTTTTCCGACGGATCAGGCTGGCCAATGTGTCGTTGCAGCTTAATAGCATCGGCGACGGGGCTTGCCGGCCGAAGTACAAGAAAGTGCTGACCGAATATCTGGAAGCAAATGTGAAGAAGCTGGCAGCGGTGGACCGGGACCGGTTTGCCAAGAACCCGCTGCGGGTGCTCGACTCGAAGGAGGTGGCCACTGCGGCCGTGCTGGCGGAGGCGCCGCAGACCCTGAACTTCCTGTGCGAGGCATGTCAGAAGCACTTCGCGGGGGTGTTGGAATATTTGGATGATCTGGGGGTGGCTTATGAGCTCAATCCGCTGCTGGTGCGGGGCTTGGATTACTACACCCGCACGGTGTTTGAATTTTATGGCGAGCGTGAGGGTGCGCAGGCCAGTTTGGGTGGCGGCGGACGGTATGACTTGCTAGTGGAGACATTGGGCGGCCAGCCGACGCCGGCTGTCGGCTTCGCGCTAGGGTCCGAGCGAATTATGCTGGAACTGGAGGCGGCGGGGGCTTTGCCTCAACCGGCTGGACCCAAGCGGGTGTACGTGGCCAGCCTGGGCGAGCCGGCGAGGCTGGCGGCATTCCGCCTCATTGAGCAACTGCTCGACGGGGGCGTGGGCGCGCTGGGAGCGGTGGACCGGGATGGCATTGGTACGCAGCTGGCGCGGGCTGACCGGCTGGGGGTGCCGTTTGCGATCATCATCGGGCAAAAGGAAGTGCGCGAGGACACGGTGATTCTGCGGGATATGACATCGGGCGCTCAGGAAATTATTCCGCTCGACACGATCGTGCCGGAACTGCGCACTAGATTTGGCATTGCGTAGGAAATAGGCGCATAATTGCTCCACAAATAGCGGGAGGCTGATATGGGACTTCTAAACACCCTGATTGTTTTGGTGGTTCTGGGTATTTTGTTTGGGTTGCGGATTGTGCAGCAATACGAGCGCGGGGTGGTGTTCCGGTTTGGCCGCGTGGTCGGCGAGAAAGGGCCGGGGCTGAGGGTGATTATTCCGCTGGTGGACGTGCTGCGCAAGGTGAATATGCGCATTATTACCATGCCGATTCCGTCGCAAAACGTGATCACGAAGGACAATGTGTCGATCGATGTGGCGGCGGTGGCGTACTACAACGTGGTGGATGCGACCAAGTCGCTGGTGGCGATCGATAACGTGCTGATGGCGATCAACCAGATTTCGCAGACCACGGTGCGCAATATCGTGGGCCAGCATGCGATGGACGAGGTGCTGAGCAATACCAGCAAGATCAACCTGCTGGTGATGCAGATTTTGGAGAGCACGATCGAGCAGTGGGGGATTGAGCTGACGCGGGTGGAGCTCAAAGATATCCAGCTGCCGGACACGATGCAGCGGGCGATGGCGCGGCAGGCCGAGGCGGAGCGCGAGAAGCGGGCCAAGATAATTGCGGCCGAGGGTGAATTTCAGAGCGCCGAGAAGCTGGGCCAGGCCGCGGATATTATCCAGGCCCACCCGGTGGCGCTGCAGCTGCGGAACTTGCAGGTTTTGACCGAAATCGCGTCGGAGAAAAACTCCACAGTCATCTTTCCGGCCCAGTTTATGGATTCGATGCGCAGCGTGAAGGAATTCTTGGAAAAGGAGACCACGTAGGTCTCCTCAGTTGTCGAAAAAAATATCTTTCCGGAGGGATTTTTCGGCAAATAGCACCATGACCGCGTTGCTGGTGAGGGCCAGAATTTATAGTGATGGGAGTGGCCTGTGGAGACCGAAAGCAAACCCAGCTATGAAGAACTCGAGGCCGAGGTGGCGCGGTTGCGCGCCCAGGATACAGCCAGGCCGGCCAAAGCGGGGCGGCATCTGTGGCGGTCGTTTGGGATTGGCCTGCTGATAGTGCTGGGCTGCGTGGGCCTGGTGGCGGCTGATTTGTCACTGTGGGCCAACCGGACCGTAATGAGCACGGACGGATTTATGAAGGTAGTGGGGCCGCTGCCGCAGCAGCCGCCGGTGCAGGCGGCGTTGGTGAAGGCGGCCAACGACGGGCTCACAAGCAATGTGGATATTCCGGCGGCGGTGAAGGATGCGTTGCCGGAAAAAGCCGCATTTTTGGCAGGGCCGATTGCGGACCAGATTGCGAGTGCGATCCAGCGGGTGCTCACGAAGGTGGTGTCGTCGCCCCGGTTTGAGGATGTGTGGTCGAATGTGGCATCCAGGGCGCACACCCGGGTAATTAATGTGGTGGCGAACTACCAGGGCGACGGGCAGGTTGACCTGCAAGATGCGTACAAATACCTGGGGGCGCAGCTGGCAGACACGCCGCTGGCGGCCGTGGCTAACACGTCGCTGCCCGACAAATACGGCAGCATCGAGCTGATAAGCGCGCGGTGGGTGCCGGCGGCGCACCAGGCCTACGAGACGGTGCGGTGGGCGGTGCCGGTGGGGTTTGCATTGGTGCTGGCGTGCCTGGGAGGGGCGATAATGTGGTCCCGGCGCCGCCGCCGCACGCTGATGCAGATAAGCGTAGCGGCAGCGCTGAGTGTGATGCTTACGGCGGTGGTGTTGCGGGTGGCGCGGGAAGTGCGGCTGGGCCAAATTCAAGATCCCACATATCATGCGGCAGCCGCGTCGGTGTGGCACGCGTTCTTGGTGCCAATGTTTACGCAGACCGGTGTGTGGCTGGTGATTATTGGGTTGGTGCTAGTGGGCGCGTGGATTACGGGCCCGTACCGCGCCGCAGTGGGCACGCGGGCGCGGCTGGGGCGCGGTAGTGGCAACGTGTACCGGGCCTTGGGCAGCTTCGGGGCGGGTTCGCCGGCAGTGGGTTGGCTGCGGCGCCGCCGCCGGACGGTGGAGTGGCTGCTGGTGGGTCTGACGATTGTGGTTTTGATGTTCCTGACGCCGCTGACATTTGCAATTGTAGGCTGGTCGGTGGTGATATTGGTGGCGGCCGTGGTAGTGGTGGAGATTTTGTCGAGCGGCAACGGCGCTGGCGTCGCAGTCCGGGGCAATAAGTGATGAGCGGGAAACTCAAAAAGATTTTGATATTGCTGGCGTCGGTCCAGTTTATTTTTACCCTCGACACCACATTTATGAACGTTTCGATCAGCACTCTGGTGAAGGATCTCAATACAACGGTGACTGCCATTCAGACAGCGATCACGTTTTATACCTTGGTGATGGCGGCGTTTATGATCGCCGGCGCGAAGGTGGGGGATATTATCGGGCGTAAACGGGCGTTTGTTCTGGGGCTGTCGATCTACGCGGCCGGGTCGTTCATTACGAGCATTAGCCCTAATATCGGTGTGCTGATGTTTGGCTGGTCATTCTTGGAGGGAGTCGGGGCGGCGCTGGCGATCCCGGCCATGTTTTCGCTAATCACGGGCAACTTTGAGGCCGGCGAGTCACGGGCTAAGGCGTACGGAACGCTGGCAGCGATGGGGGCCATAGGGGCGGCGGCCGGGCCGATCGTGGGAGGGCTGCTCACTACTTACGCGTCCTGGCGGCTGGGATTTGCGGCTGAAGTGGTGATTGCCGGGGCGGTGCTGCTGCAGCGCAAGGCGATACAGGACGCGCCGCTGGGCGCCGCCAAGCCCAAGTTCGATTTCGGGGGATTTGTGTTGTCCGCACTGGGGTTGACAGTGGTGGTATCGGGTATCTTGCTGGCCAGCACGTACGGCATCTTCGTTGCCCGGGATAATTTCAGTATTTTTGGCGTTCAAATCGCCCATGCGGGGGGAGTGTCGCCGACGGTGGAATTTGTGATCGTGGGGTTGCTAATCCTGGCGGGGTTTGTGGGGTGGCAGGTGCGTCAGACCAAGCGTGACCGGCCGGTGCTGATCGAGCCGGTGCTATTTAAGAGCCGGACGGTGCGGGCCGGAGTGTCGAGCACGTTGGTCCAATACCTGCTGATGGCGGGCATGATGTTCTCACTGAGTTTGTACCTGCAACTGGCGCTGGGGTATACGGCGTTTCAGACCGGCCTGACGCTTTTGCCGATGTCGGTGGCGGTGTTGATTTTCGCCAACCTGGGGGCCAAGTTGACCGATACGTTTGCCCCGCGCAGTATGGTGATTTCGGGTTTCGCGGTATTGCTCACGGGTGTGGCGTTTTTGGGAGTGCGGGTGGGGCACTTGGATTCGGGCATGCAATTCTTCCTGCCGCTGGCGATCGTCGGCGCCGGGTTGGGTTTGACGGCTTCCCAGCTCGCCAATATGGTGCAATCGGCAGTCAAGGCCGATCAAACCAGCGAGGCCTCAGGACTCAATTCGACGTTTCAGAATCTGGGCAGTTCGCTGGGGACGGCGCTGGCGGGGTCGATTGTGATTTCCATAATCATTGGTACGACCCAAACGCTAATTAGCGACAATACCGTTCTGAATTCCAGCCAAAAGGCTCAGTATTCGGAGGCGCTGACCGGAAGCGTGCAAGTGCTGAGCAACGCCCAAGTGGAGGCAAAGCTGGAGGGTCAGCCGGCGGATGTAACGCACGCGGTGGTGTCGATAAATTCTGAGGCGCGGGATAAAGCGCTGAGCGACGTGATGATCGCGCTGGCGGCGATCGGGTTCCTGGGTGTGGTCACGGGGTGGAGGCTGCCGAAGCCGTTAAAGACCTAGGCGGTTGGTGATCCACAGGACCTTGGTGACGTAGGCGTCGGAATGGTTGTAGTTGTAGAGAGCGTTGCGGTAGTTGCCCTTGTCGGCGCCGCCGGCGGCCAGGTAGCGGCCGGCGGTGAGCAGGGCATCGTCGAGGTCGGAGATGGTGGCGGTGCCGTCGCCGTCGCCGTCGAGGGCGTAGTGGGCGAAGGTGGCGGGCATAAATTGCATGGGGCCGGTGGCGCCGGCTGAGCTGGTGCGGGTGGTGTCACCGGATTGGCCGGTTTCCACGGAGTGGACGGCGGCCAGGAGCTGCCAAGGCGTGCCGGTCCTGGCCTGCACGGCGAGGTAATTGGCGGCGAAGGTGGGCTTGAGACCGGCGGCCGTGAGCTTGGTTTGGGCGGCCAGGACCGGATCGGGGGCGGTGAGGTTGGGGGTGGGCTCGGCCGCCGGCTGGTCAGTAGTGGGTGCAGCGTCTGATGGCAGGGAAGTTGCCGGCGTGGCTTGGGTCACGGTTGCCGGGCCGGGACTGGACTTAGCCGAGACGGTTTCGGCCCAGCCGGGCGCAAATGAAGCCTGGGCGTGCTGGTTGTAGGTGGCCGCGAAAGTGAAGAGATTGAGCAAGCCCATGATCGACAGGCTGGCTATGAGGGTGGTTTTGAGTCCGGTGGTCATGAGCGGGAAATATTTAAGAATTGGCTATTTTGCGCTGATTCCGTGCAGCCGTCAACCATAAGAGGCTTGGCAGAGGCAAAATCCGAGTGCTATAATTGCGTCATGGAAGACTGTATTTTCTGCTCAATCGTTTCGGGAAAGACCGGTCAGTTGATATGGGAAAATGACGTGGCCGCAGCTTTTAAGTCGATTTCACCCCAGGCGCCGGTGCATATTTTGGTCGCGACCAAGCAACACATCGAGAACCTCGATCACCTGGACGACCCGGAGTTGGCCGGTAAGGTGCTGCTGGCTGCTCGGGAGGTGGCCCATGGAGCGGGGATCAAAGGCGGTTGGCGGCTACAAGTTAATAATGGTGCTCGTGGGGGTCAGACAGTGAACCATTTGCACCTTCATGTGTTGGGTGGTAGGCAGCTGGAAGAATAGAAAGTACCCGCATGTTTGCAGCCGTCTTTTGCGTAGGCGTCTTTATTGCGCGGTGAGGCTAAATCTGGTAGGATACCTGGGCAATTCTTAATGTCCCCAACGCCAGCCGAAAGGAGGTGATTTCTACATGCTTCAAGTAACACGCAAAGACGACAAAGAGTCGTTGGAAAACATGATCCGCCGCTTTAACAAGAAAGTGCAGCAGAGCGGCGTGCTCGGTATTGCCCGCCGCGGCAAATATTTCGAGAAGGACCTGACCAAGCGCGCCCAGCGCGAAATCGCCATCCGCAAATCGGCGCGCAAGGCAGCCAAAGCTAAAGCCTATTTGGGACGTTAATTTCTAGTGTCTATCACGCAGCAGATAACTGAAGACATGAAAACCAGCATGAAATCCGGTGACGCCGAGCGCACCGGAGTCTTGAGGCTGCTGCGGTCGGCCTTTAAGAACGAGGAAATCAAGATCGGGCACGAGCTGGATGAGGCCGAGGCTATGAAGGTGCTGCAGCGCGAGGCCAAGCAGAGGCGGGATTCGATTGCGGCCTACCAGAGCGCTGGCCGCGCGGATCTGCAGGCGACCGAGGAGGCCGAGCTGGAGGTGATTTCGGCGTACCTGCCGGCGGCGATGAGCGAGGAAGACCTGACGAAACTGGTGGATGAAGTGGTGGCGGAGACCGGCGCGACCAGTCCGGCCCAGATGGGTCAGGTGATTGGCGCGGTGATGAAGCGGGCCGGGGCGGCGGCTGACGGCGCGATGGTGGCCAGGGTGGTGAAGGGCAGGTTGAGCGAGTGAGCGAGCACGAGCCTGGCACCGGCGACGACCATTATCCGAGCGCGGCCGCGCGCCACGAAGCGGCTGAGCGCCACGCGGCGGCCGACGACCACACCCGGCGCGTTCATCCGCAATCGCAGCAAAATTTCATAGAGGGCATGGTGCACGCTCTGCACGGGGTGCGGCACGTGTTTCAGCACGAGCGCAACGCGCGGGTGCACCTGGCGTTTGCGATCCTGGCTTTCTTGCTGGGGGTGCTGCTGAAGTTGTCCCCGGCTGAGCTGGCGGCGGTGTTTTTCGCGGTTATCATTGTGTTTTTGAGCGAAATTTTTAATACGGCTATCGAGCGGACGCTGGATTTGATAGATATCGAGGAAAATCCGCGGATCAAGCTGATCAAGGACATGGCGGCCGGAGCGGTGTTGGTGGCGGCGGCGGCGGCCATCATGATCGGCGTGGCCTTGTTTGTGCCGCGGATCGTGGAGACGCTGTGGCCAAAATAATTTTGTTGATGGGGCCGACCGGCGCGGGTAAATCGGTGCAGGGAGACTTGTTGGCGCGGGAGCTGGACGGCGTGCATTTGTCGAGCGGCAATTTGCTGCGCGAGGATCCGGCGGCGGCGGCCGTGATTGCCGATGGGCGCCTGGCGCCGGCGCCGGAGGTGGAGCGGATTGTGGGTGAAGCGATGGCGAAAGTGCCCCCGGAACGTCCGATAATTTTGGATGGATTTCCGCGCACCCGCAGCAACGTGCGCTGGATGGACGAAAATCTGGACAAATATGGGCGTGAGGTGACCGACGTGATCTTGATTGAGCTTGATTTTGAGACCCGGATGAAGCGGCTGGGGCTGAGGGAGCGGGCGGATGACAGTCCGGAGGCCTTGCGCAAAAAATGGGATGAGTACGCCGAGAAGACCCGCCCCGTGATTGAGCATTACGAGAAGCTGGGGGTGGTGAAGCGAATTGACGGCAGCGGCAACCCTGGGCAGGTGCAGGCGCTGCTGCGAGCGGCCCTGTCGTGATGAACCAGGTGAAGACGGCCGCCGAGACGCAGCGCCTGCGGACGAGCGGCGGAATTTTAGCCGAGGTGTTGCGGAGGCTATCGGCCGCGCTCGAGCCAGGCGTTACCACGGGCTATTTGGGTGACATGGCCGCGCGTGAGCTTAAGGCGTTGGGCGGCATGCCGGCCTTTTTGAATTACCGGCCTGATGCCAGGTCGAGGCCGTTCCCGTCGACCATCTGTATTTCGGTGAACGATGAGATCGTGCACGGCATACCCGGCCCACGGGTGATTGGGGCCGGTGATTTGGTGGGCCTGGATTTTGGGGTGAATTATGAGGGCATGATCACCGACGGGGCGGTGACCGTGGTGGCGGGCGGGCGGGCGACGCCGGCTCAATCCAGGCTCCTCAAGGCTACGAGCCAGGCGCTGGAGGCCGGGATTGCACAAGTTCACGACGGGGCCCGTGTGGGTGACGTATCGCATGCGATAGAACAGCGGCTGCGTCGTGACAAGCTAGGCATCGTGGAAGAGCTGAGCGGTCATGGTGTGGGCCATAACGTGCACGAGGACCCGCTGGTGCTAAACTACGGGCGGGCTGGGACAGGCCCCCGGTTGGTGGCCGGGATGTCGATTGCGATCGAGCCCATGGCCACACTGGGCCGCCGCGAAATTTACGTGGATGACGATGGCTGGACCATCCGGACACGCGACGGCAGCTTGGGGGCGCAGTTCGAGCACACCGTGCTGGTGACCGAGAACGGCTTCGAAATTATGACGAAATAGCCTCGCCAATCCGTCACGCCGATATTTTCTCGCAGGAGTCGCACATAGTGTAACCATACCGGATTCCGGAGACCACACGAAAAACTGCGCTCAAAAATACCGGAGGTGTCCGGATTTCGGTATAGTCACAATAAAATGATGATACTGGTAGTTCATGCCATTGAGCACGGGATTGAATAAACTTTGTGTTCATGCTTCACAACCATTATGAGAATCGGCGAACGGGTATATACAATATTGCGAAATAAGCTTCACAAGAACTATAATGGGCTACAGTTGGGAGCACTGCCATTGTGGCCGGAAAAACTACAGAACAAATCTATATCGGGCTAGACATTGGCAGCACTAAGGTCTGCTGCATAGTTGGACTCCACGAAGAGGGCGCGGCCCTCCCGAGCGTTATTGGAGTAGGGACGGCGCCCACGAGCGGTATGCGCAAAGGCGTGGTGGTGGATGTGGAAGAGACGGTATCGGCCATTACGGCGGCGGTGGATGAGGCCGAGCGCATTTCAGGGGTGGCGATAGACCAGGCGACGATTTCGATCGACGGCGCTCACGTTTCGAGCCTGAACTCCAAGGGCGTGATAGCAGTCGGCCGGGCCGACCAGGAGATAATGGTCGAGGACCTGGTGCGGGTGGAGGAGGCGGCAACGGCTATCCAGCTGCCGCCCAACCGTGAGATCATCCAGGTATTTCCGCGGTCTTATTCGGTCGACGGCCAGACCAACATCAAGGATCCGGTGGGGATGCATGGGGTGCGGCTGGAGGTGGAGTGCCACATAATCAGCGGGTCGATGCCGGCCATCAAGAACCTGGACCGCAGTATTCACCAGGCCGGGATCGCGATTGCCGGGCAGGTGCTGGTGCCGCTGGCGGCCGCGCGTGCCGTACTGACCAAGCGCCAGAAGGAGCTGGGGGTGGCTTTGGTGGACATTGGGGCCGGTACGACCGGCATTGCCGTATATGAGGAGGGTGACATCCTGTACTCGAGCGTGATTCCGGTGGGGGCCGGGCACGTGACGAATGACCTGGCGATTGGTCTGAAAACCAGCGTGGATACGGCCGAGAAGATCAAGCTGAAATATGTGCGGGCGCATACCAGCAAGGCGGCCATGGCCGAGAAGATTCGGATTGAGGAGCTGGAGAGTGACGACAACGTGGTGACCCGGCGCGAGTTGGCCAACATTGCCGGCGCGCGGCTGGATGAGATTTTTCAGATGGTGCGGGCTGAGCTGCGCAAGGTGGGCAAAGACGTGATGCTACCCGGCGGCGTGGTGCTCACGGGCGGCGGCGCCAAGATGACGGGAATCGAAGAACTGGCCAAGGAAGCGCTGCAATTGCCGGTGACCGTTGGTAAGCCTGAGGGTTTTACCGGCATTGTGGACCGCATAAATGACCCGGCGTTCGCGGCGCCGGTGGGGCTGATGCTCGAGAACATGACGCACACCGAAGCCGAAGCGGCTCCTGGGGCCGGAATTGGCCAGACGGTGGACCGGATCAAGAAGACCCTGCGCAACTTATTGCCGTAAAGAAGCTAGTTGTGGAAAACTATTTCGCTTAATCCGAAGGCTACGTTAAGGGAAAAAATGCGAATATTGCGCATATATGTTGCGCAAATTCTTAACCTCTTTGAGCCGAATAAAAAATTTGCATTCAAGAATGTGTGCAGTTATAGTCAGGCATGTACTCGTTTCGAGAAAGCGAGTCCTGGTGGTAAGGAGTTAATGCATGGCTGAGATTATGCCCGACGTTGATACGTCAGCCCGAATTAAAGTGATAGGCGTGGGTGGCGGCGGCAATTCGGCAGTGAACCGCATGATTGATTCAAGGTTGCGGGGAGTCGAGTTCGTAGTCATTAATACGGATGCGCAGGCCCTGTTGCACGCCAAGGCCCAAAATAAGGTCCATATCGGCCGCGAAACGACCCGCGGCCTGGGGGCAGGCGCTGACCCCGAGGTGGGCAAGCGCGCCGCCGAAGAAAGCGAAAAGGAAATATACGAAGCCGTAAAAGGCGCCGACATGATTTTCATAACCCTGGGCCAGGGCGGCGGCACCGGTACCGGCGCGGCCCCGCTGATCGCCTCGGCGGCGCGTGAGGCCGGTGCGTTGGTGGTGGCGATTGTGACGAAACCGTTTACGTTTGAAGGCGAGCGGCGCCGGCGGAGCGCCGATGCGGGAATCGTGGAGCTGAAGGACAATGTCGATACCTTAATTACGATCCCGAACGACCGGTTGCTCCAGATGATCGACCGCAAAACCAGCCTCGTGGACGCGTTTGGGATTGTGGATGAGGTGTTGCAGCAAGGTGTGCAGGGAATTTCGAGCCTCATTACTATTCATGGCTTGATCAACCTCGACTTTGCCGATGTGAAGGCGATCATGAGCAATGCGGGCTCGGCGCTGATGGGCATCGGCCGGGCGTCGGGCGACAACCGGGCGGTGGAGGCCGCGCGCCAGGCGATTGACTCGCCGCTGCTCGAAACCAGCATCGAGGGCGCGCGCGGGGTGCTGTTTAACATTACCGGCGGCCGCAACATGACGATGCATGAGATTGACGAGGCGGCTAAGACCGTCACCAATGCGGTTGACCCCGATGCCAACATCATCTTTGGGGCGGTGCTCGACGATCAGCTCGACGATGATTTGCAGATAACCGTGGTGGCAACCGGATTTGAGGTTAGCAAGCGGTTGGTGCACCCGCGGCCGAGTATTACGCATGAGCCGGTGAGGCAGGTCCAGGAGCTGGAGCCTGAGCCCGGCTCGGAGCCCGAACCAGAACCGGTGTTGCCATATTCGTCGGAGGTGGTGCCGGCGCCCCGCCAGCCGTTTATTAACGAGCGGCCGCAGTCTGAGCCGGAGGTGGAGGTCGTGCCGATAGAGGTGCCGCCGGTGGAGGCAGCCCCGCCGAGGCGGTTCGCGTCGCTGGCGTCGATTGAGCCGGCGGAAGAGGAGCCGAAGCCCAGGCATCGGTATGAACAAGCGCCGGCGGAAGCGGCCGCATCTGAACCGGCCTACGAGGACACCGTGGAGGAGCCGGCGGCGGTTCATCAGCGGGCTGCCGAGCAGGATATGGGAATCCCGGAGGAAGATGATCTTGACGTGCCGGCGTTTATCCGCCGAAAGGTTGATTAGATGATAACGTATGTGCTCTTCAATAAAGATACGCCGGCGGAGCGCCAAGCCGGTGAGCTGGTGGAGCGCTTCAAGGCCGACCAGGTGGATGCTGAGCTGCTCGACGCCGACAGCCCGCGGGGCATCCAACTAGCCGAAACCTACGACATCATGGGCCGCCCAGCGGTGATCCTCCTGAAAGCTGACGGTGCGCCGGTGAAAGTGTGGCAGGGCGAGGATATTCCGACGGTGGCCGAGGTGGGCTATTTGTCCCGGCAATAGGCGCGTGGTGAGCTTATGGTAGCATAGGTTTATGCTTACGCTCGTAGTGGTCACGTTTGTGGATTTGTTTGTGCCGTTTTTTTCGGGCGTGTTGCTGTTGCGGGTAATCCTGAGCTACCTGATGCGTCCGGGGAGCCGGCTGATGGAGGCACTCGTAGGCCTCACCGATCCATTGCTGGCCCCGCTGCGGAAGATTTTGCCGCCGGCCGCGGGTGTGGATTTTTCGCCGCTGGTGGCGTTGCTGCTGCTCCAGGGCCTGCAGACGCTGGTTGATAACCTCGTGCACTAGCGGTTTTGAGCGTCGCCAGGTATAATAAGCTGACAATTTGGCAAAGCACTCCCATCCCAATTCTGCAGTGGTAATTACGATGGGATAAGCGGCTATCATCCGCGACGCTGCTCGAAGAACGGCCCCAGTGGCCGACTAGACCGGGACGTTGGCAACTGGCGACAGCAGTTGAAATGAAGTGTCCATCTGGAAAGCAGGGTGGTACCGCCCGCTCCGAGTGTGAGAGGGTCCCTGCAATGTCAGATGGTTTTTTGATTAGGAGACGCATGAAGAAAGCTGTTACCCCCGATTTTCCGCAGTTTGAAGCCGAAATGCTCAAGGCTTGGGATAAAGAGAAGACATTCGAGAAAAGCCTGGAGCAACGCAAGGACGCCAAGCGCTTTAGTTTTTATGACGGCCCGCCGTTTGCGAATGGCTTGCCGCATTACGGGCACGTGGTGGCATTGACCGAAAAAGACGCGGTAACACGCTATAAGTCGATGCGCGGATACTACGTGCCGCGCCGCAATGGTTGGGATACGCATGGTTTGCCGGTGGAGTACGAGGTAGAGAAGCAGCTCGGGATCTCCGGAAAACGCCAGATCGTGGATATGGGGGTCGACAAGTTCAATCAAGCCGCGCGGGCTAGCGTATTCAAGTATCAGGGTGAGTGGGAAGAACTGATGCGGCGCATCGGGCGCTGGGCTGATTTTGAGAATTCGTATGCGTCGCTTGATGACAATTACATTGAGAGCGTGTGGTGGGTGCTTAGCGAATTGCACAAAAAAGGGCTGGTTTACCGGGGATTCCGCAGTAACCCGTATTGTCCGCGGTGCGCTACGCCGCTGAGCAACTTCGAGGTCAACCAGAACTACAAGGACGACGTGCCTGACCCGAGCGTGTACGTCAAGTTCCAGGTGGTGGGCCGCCCCGACACCTCATTCCTGGTGTGGACGACCACGCCATGGACGTTGCCGGCCAACGCGGCACTGGCGGTGGCGGCCGATGCCAAGTATGTGACCGTGCAGCTGACACATGATTCTGATTACGGTAAGGCAGGCGAGAAACTGGTACTGGCCGAGTCGAGGGTTGGCGAGCTGCGGTTGCGAAATGTCGATTTTCGACATTTGGAGAACGCGCAGGGATCGGAGCTGGCCGGACAGGAGTATGTGCCGTTGTACAAGGGCCTGATGGAGCTAAATGATGCAGCTCACAAGGTATACATGGACGAATCAGTGAGCCTGGAGGATGGCACCGGTATCTTGCACGTGGCGCCGCGGTACGGCGAGACCGACCTGGCGCTGGGGTTGCGGGTGGGGCTGCCGCTGATCGAAAGCGTGAACGGATATGGCAAGATGGTGGACGGATTTGCGGAGGTAGATGGCCTGGGTGAGATCGCGGGCATGTTCTTTAAGGAGGCCGACCGCCACATTATCGCTGATCTGGGGCGCCGTGGCCTGATATTCGCGGCCGAGACGTTTAAGCACACCTATCCGTTTTGCTGGCGCTGCGAGACGCCGCTGCTGTACTTCGCGATGCCGAGCTGGTTCGTAAAGGTGACGGACCTGCGCGACCGGTTGGTGGCCAATAACGAGCGGATCCATTGGGTGCCGGGGCATATCAAGACCGGCCGGTTTGGCAACTGGCTGGCCGAGGCGCGGGACTGGAACTTTTCTCGCAACCGTTTCTGGGGTGCGCCGCTGCCTATATGGGTGAACACCGAGGATGAAAATGATTTGCTCGTGGTGGGCTCGCTGGAGGAATTGCGGGAGCTGACCGGTCACAAGGGCGAATTTGACCTCCACCGGCCGGCGGTGGACAACCTGGAGATCAAGCGGAATGGCAAAACCTACCGTCGCGTCGAGGAGGTGTTTGACTGCTGGTTTGAGAGCGGGGCGATGCCTTATGCCCAGGACCATTTTCCGTTTGAGCATAAAGGGGCTTTTGACCAGGCGTTTCCGGCTGAGTTTATTGCGGAGGGTCTGGACCAGACACGCGGGTGGTTTTATACCTTGCATGTATTAGGGACGGCGCTGTTTGATAAGCCGGCCTTTAAGAATGTGATCGTGCATGGGATGGTGCTGGCGGCGGATGGCAAGAAACTGAGCAAGCGGCTTCGCAATTACCCGGATCCGGGCGAGATTTTTGAGAGCACAGGCGCCGACAGCCTGCGGTTTTTCCTGATGAGTAGCCCGGTGGAGAACGGTGAGGACGTGCGGTTTAGTTTCGACGCGGTTAATGAAGTGAAGCGCAACGTGTTTATGACGTTGTGGAACACTTATTCGTTCTTGAGCACGTATGCGGAGATCGACGGGTGGAATCCTGGCAAAAGCTTGGAAGAGCCACATAGTGACAATCTGCTGGACCGCTGGCTGTTAGCGCGGCTGAACGAAACGATTGCCGAAGCGACCAAGCAGGCCGACAAGTACCAGATCGCGCGGGCGGTGCGGCCGCTGCGGGAGTTGATCGATGATTTGTCGAATTGGTACGTTCGCCGAAGCCGCCGGCGGTTTTGGAAGAGTGAACAAACGACAGATAAGAATAATGCCTATGGGACTTTGCACTACGTGCTTTGTAGAATTGCACAGCTGATGGCTCCGTGGGCGCCGTTTGCTTCGGACAAGATGTGGCGGGAGTTGACGGCCGGGATGGACGAAGCCCGGAGCGTGCATTTGAGTGATTGGCCGGAGGCCGGGAAGGTTGATGCGGAGCTGCTGGGGCAAATGGCCGAAGCGCGCAACGTGGTGAGCGAAGGATTGTCGGTGCGCGGTGAGCATAAGATCAAAGTGCGGCAACCCTTGGCGAAGCTGGCGTATGGCACGGACGGGCGGTTAGACGAGGAGCTTGAGCGGATAATAGCCGAAGAGGTGAACGTGAAGGCAGTAGTTTGGGGTAAGGATTTGGGCGAAGACAAGGTGATGCTCGATGTGCAACTGACGCCCGAACTGAAGGCCGAGGGGCTGATGCGCGAAATAGTGCGGCAGGTGCAGAGCGCGCGCAAGGCGGCCGGCCTGGAGGTGGACGACCGGATAGTGCTGACGCTTGCGACGAGCTCGAAGGAGCTGGCGGCGGCGGTTGAGGCGCATGGGCATGTGATTGCAGCCGAGACCCTGGCCCGCGAAATCAACACCGAGGGCGCCGAAGGTGAAGTGCCGGTGCGGATTGACGGCGCCGAGCTGTATATCGGGATCGAGAAGGCGAAAAAAGCCGCGTAGACAGCAATCGACCCCCTTGCCGCCCGTGAAGGCGCGGCGAGGGGGTCTGATTGGACCTGCGGAGACTGGAGCCTCCTGGAGGTCAGGCGGCGCTGGTCGCCTGCACGGAGAGACAGGTGACGCGGGTGCGCCGTGGGATGCCGCCGACGACGGTGGTACGTCGTGACGCCATGATGGGCTCGCCCTTCGCGTTGTGTCGGAGCACGGGTCGTGCCGAGGGCACGTGACCGGTGTTCAACATCGCATCGAGGAGCTTCTTTGCAGGCTCGAGCATTGCTCGCTCCTTTGTGATAGGTCCGATGCGGTATGAGACCGCGGGCAACGACCGGGTGTCGCTGCTAGAAATTATCATACCACCTATTGACAAAATGTCAAGCAGATTTTGTGACTATGGTCACTGCAAAAAGGCGGTGTTTGTGAAGGGGGAAGCCACTTATGGCTTGGGGAAAAATCGGACACTTCCGATACGTTATGATATGGGCAGTGTTAAAATCGCGCTTCTGGAAAAATTTCGACTGGGTATTGTTGGCCGTGATGGTGCTGCTGGTGGCGCTGGGGTTGTTGGTGATTTATTCGACATCATTTAAGGCTACCAAACTGATCAGTCTCACGGATGTGTGGCACCAGTTGGTGTTTGCGGTGGGCGGTCTGGGGGCGTTTTTCTTCATGGCCCGGGTGGATTACCGCACGTGGTTTAAGCTCACGCCGTGGATCTATGGCGTGACATTGCTGCTGCTCGTGATCGTGATTTTGTCGTCGCGGGCCGTGCTGGGGGCTCAGAGGTGGATTGACCTGGGGTTCTTCCAGTTCCAGCCGTCGGAGTTTGCGAAGCTGGTGTTGATAATTGGGCTGGCGAAGTTTTTTTCTGACCATTACGACCAGATGCACCGGGTGCGGTACCTGGCGCTGTCGCTTGGGTACGTGGCGGTGCCGGTGGCGCTGGTGATGCGGCAGCCCGACCTCGGTACTGCGCTGGTGCTGGTGGCGATTTGGCTGGCGATGGCGCTGGTGAGCCGCGTGCGCAAGCTGCATTTGCTGGTGCTGGGCCTGGCGGGGCTGGCGCTGATGCCATATATTCTGAACCATCTCAAGGCCTACCAACGCGACCGGCTCACCAGCTTCCTGAACCCGCACGCCGACCCGCTGGGGGCCGGCCACAATGTGATCCAATCCACCATTACGATCGGGAGCGGGCAGGTGTTTGGGCGCGGACTTGGGGCTGGGTCGCAGAGCCAGCTGAATTTCCTGCCGAGCCTGGCACAGCACACGGACTTTATTTTTGCCGTCCTGAACGAAAAATTGGGCTTTGTGGGTGGCATGTTGGTGCTGGCGCTATTTGGGGTGCTGCTGTACCGCGGCGTGCGCATCGCCTACATCGCGGGCGACCGGTTCGGGATGTTTTTGGCCGTGGGGGTGACCGCCATGATTTTATTCCACGTGTTTATTAACGCGGGCATGAATATGGGCATCGCGCCGGTGACGGGCATTCCGCTGCCGTTTGTGAGCTACGGCGGCACGGCGCTGATAGTGGCGATGGCAAGCCTCGGGCTGCTCGAAAGCATTACGGTGCGCCGCAAGAAATTGCAGTTCGAGGGCTAATCTGGGATAATTTGGGCGTCCTGTCGTGCCTGTCCGAAGGTGGCTGATCCAGATGATGATAGTTGTAACGTGGCCGCATTTCGCGGCGGTTGTGGGCTTTGAGCCAGGCCGGGGGTCGCGCCTGAATTTGGCGGAGAGGATCTACGCCTGGCTGCGCCATCCCAGCATGAACCAGAATGTCCAGCTTGTGGCGGTCCCCGGCAGTATGGCCGACGGCCGCGAGATCGGGGTGACCCTGTCGAGTCTCGGCAGGCTGACGGAAGACGCATTCTGGATGCGACAGCTGGCCAGCCGGCATGGCGGCAAAGCGGCCAGAATGCTGAACAACGTGGTAACCCACGTCCGCTCAGCAGCGCTCGATGTTCCCCCGGATATTGCCATGGATGACGACCGGCGGTGCGCGTCGTGCAAGAACCTGCTGTGTCTAGCGCCGCCGGATGTTTTCTGTCCGCGCTGCGGAAAACATTTTCCCGCGCGGGAAGCCTAGCCGGCGGGGGACGGCGGACATAAGACGAAATTTTGCCCCGGATGGCTTCCCGTGTGGGTTGCTATCCGGGCGCAAAGCTGTTAATATCGTCAAGTTAAGCCAAAATAATGCAATGCACGCCTGCTAGACCCAGGCACGAAAGGGGCAACGCAAAATGCAAGCAGTGATCGCTTCCGGTGGGAAGCAGTATCTGGTGGAGAAGGACCAAGTGCTCGAGATCGAGCTATTGGGCGACGCCAAAAAGGCGGAAGGTGCGCCGCGGCGGGCGGAATTTGACGTGTTGCTGTTGATCGACGGTGACAAGGTGCAGGTGGGCGCGCCGCACGTGGCCGGCGCCAAGGTGCACGCGGAAGTGCTGGACGAAGTGAAAGGTGAGAAGCTCAAGGTGCTGAAATTTAAGCCCAAGAAGCGCATTAAGCGCCTGACTGGTCACCGGCAGCATTACTCGAGGGTCAAGATCACGAAGATCGGGTAAATTTTGTTTTTTAGCGGAAGGCCCCGCGGTTGCGGGACTTTGCTAGGCTCATTCAACTAAAACGGAACAAGCACTAGAATCAAGTTGCGGAAACAACTAAAGCTAGGAGGCCTGTCCCGTGTATACGGTACTCGATTTACCCGTAGATGACTACGGATGCGTCCAAATAATCATCAATCATATCTTTCCTGAGGGCGCCCGGTGTCCCTGGAAGCATCACCCAGGTATTTGCCTGAGAGAGAAGTATCTGTGGTGCCGAAGCTGCCGTCGCAAGTGGAGCCTCAAAAAGATGCTGGGCTTTGGGTACGCCAAGCTCAGCTGGCGGCAGATCCTGGCGCTTGTCCTGGGCTGGGTGCGTAAACTTTCACCGGGTGACATCCTGGGCATGGTAGGCACCAGCTACGAAACCATCCAGCGGTGGTTGGAACGGCTGCGCAAGCGATTGCCAGAGGATGCCGGCAAGCTGGCCGGATTGGTCGAAATAGACCAATCATATCTGGGGCGCAAGAAGCACGGCAACCAAGTGCTCGTCATGGGCGTGGTGGACCGCGAGACTGACGAGGTTCGCATCCGCGTCATCCCCGACATGGAGCAAGACAGCGTCGAGGGCTTCCTAGACGACTGGGTCGAGCCGGAAACCTTGATTCATGCCGACGCTCACGCCTCACATTTAAGCCTGGAGGACGTGGGTTACGGCCTCGTGTTGTGCAACCACGACCGAGGCCACTTTGGTCCCACGAACCGGATTGAGGGTGTCTGGAGTAGTTTTGACAGGTTTGTTATTCGTACCCGGGTCCAATTCCTAAAGCGATCCTTGCCTGGGTTACTGCAGGAGTACTGTGCGCGGAGAAACCGCCCAGAACTCTTTACGGACCCGCTAACATTCCTTACCCTTACAAGTAACTTGACCTAGTGTTCCGTTTTCGTGGAATGAGCCCTTTGCTAGTTGGACGACCTCGGGCTCGGGATGTGTTAATATCCAGATAATGCTTGTGTTTCCGAAGTACAGCCATCATTCGTTGACCGGCCGCTTGGTGCATCACAGGGAAACGTCGTATGCCCTGCTGATGTTTATGGTGCTGGGAGTGGGGCTGTTGCTCGGGAGTGTGACCTGGTCGGGGGCGCAGGCGGCGGCCGATGGCAGCGGCTCCTACACGGTGAACGCAGTCGTCCCGCCGCCGAGGCCTGATAAGCCGGTGATTATTACCGCGCCGGCTAGCGGGCAAGTATTTAATACTAATCCGGTGACGGTGGAGGGGACCTGTCCGTCGGGGGCGATCGTGAAGGTGTATAGCAACGGGATTTTGGTGGGGAGCATAATTTGCGGCGCGAACGGGCGGTTCAGTATTCAGGTGGACCTAGTGATTGGCACCAACGATTTGACGGCGGTGGCAGTGAACTCCATCGACCAGGAAGGACCGCCAGGCAATAAGGTGAGGGTGACGTTGAATGAGCCGCCCGGCGGCCTGGGTTTTTCGACTGAGTTGATTCTGCAGTCCGAGAACTATTTCCGGGGGACGAAGCCGGGGCAAGAAATAGTCTGGCCGATTGAGATAATCGGCGGCCAGGCTCCCTATGCGGTGAACGTGGACTGGGGTGACGGCACGAGCGACCTGATTACGCGGCTGGCGCCGGGGCCGTTCACGGTGAAGCACACTTACGAGAAGGTGGGGACGGGGTACCTGAGTTCGTTCCCGTTGATTATCCGGGCAACCGATGCGGCGGGGCATACGGCCTTCCTGCAACTGACGACGATCGTAAACGCGGTGACAGGGGCGACTTCGAGCGCGGGCAACACACCCAATGGCACGGTGAGCAACGTGCTGGTGCTATGGCCGTTGTGGATTGTGCTATTGCTGCTTCTGGTGGCGTTTTGGCTGGGTGAGTGGCGCGAGAAGCACAAGCTCGAGAAACGGTTGGCGGCGCTGGCGTAGTTTGACCGGGGTTATTGCGCTACCCAGTAATTAAATGAATAGCTGGTGGCGTTGCCGTTGCCCGCGATAGTGGCGGCGCCGACGGTGAAACTGTTGGCGCTGGCGGTGACGTACGGCTGCAAGACGGCGGCGCCCCGGCCGACCGGAGTAATGACGACGGTGGGCGCGACCGGGTAGTTGGTCCGGAAGTTGACAGTGACCAGGTTGGCGCCGCCGGATAGGGGACCGGTAGGCTTGATGGTAATGGTGACCGTGCCCGATGAGTCGGTGCCGGATACCGAGGCGCTTTCGGTGAAGCTGGAGGCGGGGGCGGCGGTGGAGTTGGAGCCGCCGATATTGACGTGGCCGTTGAGGTTTAGCGTGCCGGTGACCGACAAGTTGGTGACGGTGATAGCGCCTGCGGATACCGAGCCGCCGAAGCTGCCGTTGCCGGTGGCGGAGAGGTTGCCCTTAAAGGAGCCGCCGGAGTTGAAGAGCGCCGGGCTCTGGACGGTCAGCGGGCCGTCGACCGTGAGCTGGCCGCGGACATTGGTGACGCCGAGGGTAGAGGTCTTGTTGACGGTGAGGTCGCCGAGCTGGGAGGAACCGGTGACCTCGAGGCCGCCGGTGACTTTGAGGTCGGACGAGACGGCGACCCGGTTCTTAAATAATGAGGATGAGCTAATGGTGAGGACTTCGGATGAGTTGCCGGCCGTGTTGCCCTGGAAGAACGCGCCGAGTTTATCGAGGTCTGACTTATCAAGTGTAGTGACTTTGGGCGCTGGTGCGGGTTTGGCGTTGTTTTTGGTGACAAAGTAATAGCCGCCGGTGACGACCGCCGCGGCCACTACGGCGCCGAGGGCGGTGAAGAGAGTGGTCATGATGTCGGCGCGGCGGTAGATGGAGGTGAGCGAGGACTTGCCCTTGGGAACGGAGAGGTGGGTTTCGCCGCGCCTAAGCACCGTGGGGACCGTGCCGTCGGAGAGCGCCTCGGCTTGGATTTTGCCTTCGGCTTGGTCCCCGGCCGCCTTGCCGT
This sequence comes from uncultured bacterium, assembly GCA_963740635.1. Classification (GTDB taxonomy): domain Bacteria; phylum Patescibacteriota; class Saccharimonadia; order UBA4664; family UBA4664; genus UBA5169. The sequence goes on from CAVUEQ010000001.1 coordinate 75,176, forward strand.
CGCCGGTCTTGACGTCGGTGACGTCCGTGACTGCCGGCGAGATGCTGGCAGCTGAAGGCGGTTGCTCGGACGGCTTTTGTGTAGCCGGATCGGGATTGGGTTTGGGGTCGTCGGCCATGGGATCCTAAATGCTCACAACTTTACCCATGTATCATACCGCTTGTGGTTGACGGGTACAAACACTATCGTAATCATGATACTGTTTATGGTATATGGAGAAGCGATTGGAGGCCTTGGCGTGAGGGATGACCAGGTGCGCCGGCAGATTGAGTATGCGGCTCGTGTGAACGGGGAGACCCCGGCTGAGGTAGTAGCCGAGGTGGAAGACGATGATGTGTGGCAGGGAGACGACGGCGAGGGCAAGACCCGGGGATGGCCGCACCTCATTGCCCGGTACACCTCGCTCGTGGCGGTAGGAGCCATGCTCGGGTTTACGATCATCGGCACGATGAAGTTCGTGAATGATCCGGTGGTGGCGAAGGGCACGTCTTTGGGGGCAGCGACGGCTTCGGTGGCGCCGGCGCCTGGGACGGCTCAGACGAGCGTGCTGCAGGGGCTGAATTTCCAGTTTTCGTATTCTTCGATGTTTGACCAGGTGGCCCAGCAAAAAAGCGGCGCGAACTTTATCGAGCAATACATGCTGAGCTCGAAGGTGACGACCGCTCACCAAGTGGCGGTGGGGCTGGAGAATTTCAAAGGAAGTTCATTGAACGACTTATCGGACTGGGAGCTGCGCAAGAACCAGCCAAACGTCTACACCGAGCGGCTCGACAAAAGCGGCAGCGACCCGATCGGGATAATGACAAAGAGCGATAAGACTGAGCAAAGTATGTTTTGGATTCACGGCGACAAGGTGCTCGAGATATCCGTGACAACCTCTGATCCCAAAGACAACGTTGAGTCGATAATGACCGTCATCAAAGGGTCACTGAAATGGCGCAGGTGACGTGGCCGTGGGTGACGGCATCGGTGCTGAGCTTGCTGGTGGCCTCACTGCCGGCTAGCTATAACTTCAAACTGAATTCGTACGGGTTTGGCAACGGCGGGACGGCAGGGAGCGGGTCAACCACCTACAAAGTGAACGGTTTGGCCGGCGAGGTGGCGGGCTCGTCCTCCTCGACAAACAAAAAGGTGGGGGCCGGCGAGAACTATGAAAAGCAGGCCAACGTGCCGACGATCACAATTTCCAATGACGACAACTGGTATAACAAGCTAAAGATTGTGATCGGCCCCGAGGGTAATCCCACTGACGCCAAGTTTGCCGTGGCCATTTCCACCGACAATTTCGCCAGCGATACCCGGTATATCAAGAGCGACTTGTCGATAGGCAGCAGTTTGAGCTTTAGCGACTACCTGACGTATGCGGCATGGGGCAGCGGCACCGGGTCGATGATCCGGGGGCTGAGCCGCAGCACCGTTTACTCGGTGAAGGCGAAGGCCTGGCGCGGGCAGTTTACCGAGAGCGGCTGGGGGCCGGTGGCCAGCGCCAGCACGGTGGATCCGCAAATTTCGTTTGATATCGATGTGGCAGCAACTGATATCAGCACAAATCCGCCGTATGATGTGGATTTCGGCAATCTGGCGGTCAACACCGTGAATGACTCGCCTGAGCGGGTGTGGATAAGTCTGTCGACGAATGCCGAATCGGGTGGCAAGGTGTATGTGAGCGGGCAAAACGCCGGGCTCAAGAGTGACTCGGCGTCGCACACGATTGCGGCTTTGACAGGGGATTTGGCGGCCCAGAGCGAGGGCTTTGGGGCGCAGGATGCGAGCGTGAGCCAGACGTCCGAGGGTCCGCTGGCGATGTCGTCGCCCTACGACGGCACGGCCGATAACGTGGGCACGGTGGACGGGGTGATACGCGAGATCTTCACCACGCCGGGGCCGATCGTGGGGGGCCGAGGGTCATTTATTTTAAAAGCAAAATCACAATTCTTAACTCCGGCATCCAGTGATTACCAGGAGGTGTTGACCGCCATTGCAAGCGCTAGTTTCTAGTCTAGGAGCCATTTTTCGCTCGTTTATGTTGTTGTGGAAAACACATGTTGTAAAAGTGTTGACAAGCATAAGCAGTGTCTTGTACACTGGTGACAAATCCGTAATAACCAAAAAGTCTGCGGTCTACAAACAAACAGACCAAAGAGAAAAAGTAAAAGAGAGATCAAAAGTGAAAGCGAAAAGAACTGGATATTTCAAACGACGGCTTGTTATAGCTGCTGTTATCGCTACGTTGATGCAGCTGCTGGCGCCGTCATTTTCGAATAACGCAAACGCTGTTGCTGGCGAGCAGTTCCAGGAATTGTTCCTCCGTCCAGACCGCTTGCAGGCGGCTTCGGTAATCGGCGTGCTGGTGTGTGCTTTGCCCTCGCCGCAGACCAACACTGACACTGAAGCAACCGTGGACGTGACCTTCCCGACAGACAGCACCACGGACTTCACTGTGAGTGCAGTGGCCAACATCTTTGACGCCAGTACTGCGGCGAACGACTTGCCGCCGGACATCGACTCCAACGCGGACCCGAACTCGTATGCTGCGGGTGACCGCAACTACGAGATGTGGCCTGGACCAGTGACGGCAGGCGTATTGCCTGAAGCTTCGCAGTCGGGTAAAACTGTCACCTTCACCTCCGGCGACCTGCCAAACATTCCCGTTAAGACATTGTCGTCATTAACCGGCGCTGACGCCGACCCGATTGTGTACTGCTTCCACACCGGCGCGGGTCTGACTGTCGGTGGTGCGACCGGGGCCGAGAACATCTCGGGTGCTAGCGTGACGACCAAAACCAGCACGCCGACCGACATTAACTCAACCAACTGGGCCTTCACGCCGGTGACCAACGATCACATCGACGTTTCCGCTACCGTGCCTCCGAACTTCACCCTGTCGCTGGGCGCTAACACCAACACGTTCGGCACGCTCTCAACGACCGCGGTAACGTCCACTGCTGGAGTGGCAGCCACGATTTCGACCAATGCCAAGTCCGGATGGATAGCGTGGGTGAAAGATTCCAATACTGGCATGCACTCCACCACAGCCAACTACACTATCGATTCGGGACTCAAGACCGACAGCCCGGTCTTCCCGACCCAGCAATATACAGTTACTAGTAATGCCTTCCAGCTGGTGCCAAGCGCCTTGGGTCCGCCGGCCCATCCGACCGAAGGCTACGCCCTGGACATTGACCTCACGAGTGCGAACAGCGGTGGCTGCACCCCGGCAATCGACCCGCTCTACGACTACTCGGCCGGTACTGACGGCGGCGGCTTCCTCACCAGCAGCTACTATAAGCGGGCGGCCAGCTGCACCGGTGCGGTGCCTGCCACCTCCGACGGTGACACCCTCACGCTAATTGAGCGGGCGGTGATCCGGCCGGGAACTCCAGCCGCGTCCGACTACAGCGACACCATCTACGTCGTAGGCGCTGGCAACTTCTAAAAATCCGTACCCAAGAATAGCGCTTCCTCCTGGCATCACCCGGGGGGAAGTTTTTTCCCCGCATGTCTTGCAAGGTTCTTATGCTTCGTATAAACTGGTTCTAAATAGTAGTTGCGCTGGAGAATTTATGCAAAATCGTCTGCATGTCCCGTTGAGGATGGCAGTATCAGTAACAGTTGTATTGTGTGCGGTGGCGCAGTTTCTCCCTATGCCGGCCAGCGCGGTGTTTACTCAGGCGTATGTGCGGCTGGACCGCATGAAGGCCTCGACGGCATCAGGCGGGTTGGTGTGCGCCAAGCCGGCGACTGTGGGCACTGAGGACCATGTAATCATTACGTTCCCGACCGACTTTACGTTGGATACTACAATCACGGCGGGCCACTGGACTGTGGATACATCGGCTGCGGCACTGTCCGGCACCGGTGCGACTGCCTGGCCTGGGCCTACAACCGATCCGGTAGCTACGGCGGTGGTGGACGGCTCGGGTACTGAGAGCGTGACGTTCTCATCCGGAGACTTAACAGTGGGCACGTTGTACTGCTTTGCATTCACGGCCGGGATTACCTCGACGGGTGCAGCAGCAAACAGCAAGCAGGGGAGCATTGAAAACCAAACCTCTGGCAACGCTGCCATTGACCACACTGATTTGGCCTGGTCGATCATAACGGATGACCAAGTGGTCGTGTCGGCTACGGTACCGCCGATCTTCAGCCTGACGCTGCAGAGCAATGCGGATGCCTTTGGCAATTTGGATCCTACGGCCGTTTCGGTAACCACTGGTAATTACGCGGAAATAAGTACTAACGCGAAAGGCGGTTGGATCACCTGGGTGAAATCGGCTCAGCAGGGGTTGCATTCAACCAACGCGTCGAAAACTATCGCTACCACCGGGACGTTGAGCTCAGGCACCTATGCCAATGGAGTGCCGGATGGAACAGTTAACACTCTGACTGCCGGTGCGGAAGGCTACGCCATCAGCGCGAGTAATGACGGCTACGGTGGAGGCGGCAGCAGTACGTGCACGATATCGGTTGCCAGCGAATACAGCGGATCGGCCACAACCGGCGGCAGTGCGATGGGTAATTACCAGCCGGTGGGATCATGCAACTCGCCGACCGACAAGACGCGTATCAGGGTGAAGGAGCTGGCATCAATCGGCTACACTACGCCGGCCAGTTCCGATTATGGCGACACCTTGACGATCGTGGCGGCTGGTAACTTCTAGAATGACCAAGGCAACGAGACGGTTCTGGCTGGCGGCATTAGCTGTGGTGATGGTGTGGGGGATGGGCCTGCCGCAAGCCGCGGTGGCTGCAGATGTCCCGACCCAGTTGCAGCTAACCTCGTCACCGCTGCCGGTGGACTTGGAGGTGCCGCCCGGCCACTCGGTTTCGACGGATCTGCGGGTGAAGCAAAGCAGTACCGATACGGCGAAGTTGAAGGTATCCCTGATGAAGTTTGGGGCCTATGGGGATACCGGCCAGCCGGAAATTATGGACCGGGAGCCCGGTGATGATTATTTTGACTGGGTGAAATTCGATAAGACGACGTTCGACGCTCCGAGAGATGTTTGGCAAACCGTCAAAATGACGATAAATGTGCCCAAGACGGCGGCGTTTGGCTATTACTATGCGGTGGTCTTTTCCCGGGTTGGCGACGACGTGAAGCGGGGCAACCGGACCAACTCCATATCCGGCCAGACGGCGTCACTGGTACTACTGGATGCGGTATCGCCCAATGCTAAGAGGATCCTGCAGGTGGAATCATTTACTGTGGCGCATAGAGTGTACGAGTTTTTGCCGGCTGAATTTGACGCCAAGCTGGCTAATAAAGGCAATGTCCATGCGGTGCCGCATGGCGACGTTTTTGTGTCGAAGGGTGGCAAAACGGTGGCGGTTTTACCGATCAACGGCGGGTTTGGGAATGTGTTGCCAAATAGCAAGAGGATTTTTTCGATCGATTGGGACACTGGCTTCCCCGTATACCAGAAAACTAACAAGATGGACAAGAAGGGCAACCCGGTGATGAAATTGAACTGGGATTGGTCAAAGGCCAATACATTCCGCATGGGGTATTACAAGGCCCATTTGCTGGCGGTGTATGACGATGGCAAGCGGGATGTTCCTATGGAAGCGGAAGTGAACTTCTGGGTGCTTCCGTGGAGAATCCTGGCGGTGATACTGCTAATATTGCTCGCGATCGGAGTCCTGGTGTACACCTCGGTGCGCAGGACGGTGGGCGAGGCAATGCGGCTGGGCCGTCGCGGCCGTCCGCGGAGGTAGCGCGTGAGAGCGAGGGGGGTTATGGCCGGTGCCTGGTTGGTTGCGGCTGTGATGTGGCCGGGCCAGATTGGCGCCGAGGGGGGTACCGGGGTGGCCGTTTCGCCGGCATACCAGGAGCTGGAGATACCGGCCTCGGATGCTGGCCAGGACGCGGTTCTCACGTTCACTAACCACAATGATATAGACCAAAATTTTCGCCTCAGTGTGGCGGATTTCGGTTCGCTGGACGAAGAGGGCGGAGTGGCCTTTTTGGGTAAGCCGGCCAACGAACTGGAGCACAAGTACGGGTTGGCCTCATGGATGCAGCTGGAGGCGGATGCGCTGTTCGTGCCGGCGGGGCAGTCGAGGTCGGTAACGGTGACGGTGAACAACCGGAAATCATTGGCGCCGGGAGGCCACTATGGCGCGGTGCTGGCGACGGCGGTGGATAACCTGGGCCGGCCGCTGACGAGTGCGGTGGGCGTGCAGCCGGTGTTGTCGAGTCTGCTGCTGGTGGTGAAGCAGGGCGGCGGTGAACGCGACCTGACGCTCGTGGGGCAGACGCCGAACCGCAGCGGGCTGCAGTTGCCGACCTCGATCGAACACCGGTTCCAAAACACCGGCAACATCCATGTGGTGCCGCTGGGGGTAGCGGAGGTGAAAGACCCGGCCGGCCGGGTGGTGGAGCGCGGGGCGCTGAACGAAGAGTCCGGCTACGTGCTGCCCGAGACGTTCCGTCGATTCACGACGCCTCTGCTGAGCGTGGGGCATGCCTGGTTGCCGGGGCGGTACACCGTGGCTACAACGTACCACTTCGAAGGCAGTGACGCCATGCAGCTGGCCGCGGTCAGCTTTTGGTATGCGGGTGACGTGTTGGTGTGGCTGGGGATGCTGCTAGTGGCTCTCATTTTGGCGGGGGCAGGTTGGTGGCTGTGGCGGGCGCGCGCGGCCAAGCGAAAATAGCCGCAAAAAAGCTGCTCAAAGTACTTGTGTTTATATCTGAAAACGGCTATGCTTAGGGTGTAACCGTGTGAAGGTGTGCGCGTACCAGGTCGCCTCGATGTAAATCGAAGATTCCGGGGACTAGCGGGTGGAAACAGCCGAAGCATGGTAACCAGGGCGCTGATGGCGACTGGTCTTGCTGGGTTGGTGGTGGGGGTGGTGCTGGCGGGTCTGCTGAGCCAGCCCGCAGCGGCCGCCACGGGTATCAACAAAGCCATAAACTTCCAGGGCAAGTTGGTGAATACAGACGGGACGAATATCCCAAACGGCACGTACAACATCGAGTTTAAACTCTATACGGCGGGCGGCGGCTGTGTGGGCGGCGGCAGTTCGCCGTGCGGCGGTACGCTGCAATGGACCGAGGATCACGTATACGGGTCGGGTTCTCCCGATAACCGCGTGACGGTAACCGACGGCGTGTTCCAGGTGGACCTGGGCGCTATCACAACGCTGCCGGCGATCTTCAACGATGACACTATTTGGCTGTCGATCAACCTGGGCGATACCACGGCGGCGGTAACGTTCGCGGGAGCGAGCGGGGACGACGAGATGTTGCCGTTTATCCGGTTTACGGCCGCGCCGTACGCGCTGAACTCGGATTTGCTGGACGGCCTCGACGCGAGCGCGTTCGCGCAGCTGAACCCGGGGTCGGCACAGGCCGGCTCACTGCATGTGGATACGAACATCGTGGCTGACGCTAGCCTGCAGGCGCCGTTGGTGGATACGTCTTCGGCAGTGGCTCTCGGTGTGGGGACCGGGACAGCCTCAAGTGTGACCGTGGGGCGGGCAACGTCCGCCACAAACTTGACGCTGCAGGGATCGGCTAGTACGAGCTGGACCGCTACCGGCGCGAGCGGTACCACCACGATTGCTTTCAATGCGCCGACGGCCAACACGACCTTGAAATTCCCAGCCAGCGCCGCCGGCAACTATACGATTTGCACGACGGATGCGGGGAGCTGTAGCGCGACTTATCAGGCAGCCGGTAATTATTTGGCAAAGAATGCCATCGATACCTCCAGCTTTGCCGTCACGACTGCCGGAGACGCGGCGCTGTACAAGTTCACCAACTCGAGTTCGGCGGTGGCCAGCGGAGTCCTGCAATTGGATAACGGAAGCAATACCAGCAACACCTTGAGCGTGACGGCGGCCGCCAGTCCGGCAGCAAATAAAGCTCTGGTGCTGGTGAACGACACGCTCAATAACGCCACCGGTAATCTGATCGATTTGTGGAGTACGCAATCGACTACCTCGGCCAGCCGGTTCGCGGTGGATACTGTCGGTAACGTGACGCAGGCCGGCGGCACCAGCACCACCGACACGATCAACGGCCAGCGGATCTCGAGTGCCGCCAACTTTACCGGCACGGTAACGGCAGCCACGAGCCTGCTGGCGCCGCTGCTCGATACGGCCAGCGCCGGCGTGTTGGCCGTCGGGACGACCAACGCCACTGCCATCGACCTCAACCAGGACACGGTGCTGGCGGCCGGCAAGAGCCTTAGGGTCACCGGCGATGTGACCGCCAACCGTCCCGCTTCACCGACCGAAGGGATGGTGTTCTACGACACCACCACCAAGCAGCTGATCACCTACAGCAACGGCAAATGGCAGAGCGACCGCAGCACCGCTACCAAGATTGTGGCCGCCAGCAACGCCAGCCAGGCAGAAAAGGACGGGGCGGACTACATAGCCACCGGCACGAATGACCAAACCACCATCAACACAGCGCTGACCGCGGCTTCCGGCGGCCGCGTCTACCTGACGGATGGTACCTTCTCGACCACCGATGTCATCTCCATACCGAACAACACCACACTGGCAGGCGCTGGCCGCGGTACGATCATCCAATTCGCAAACATCGCCGGTCAAACCAAAAACATGATCACTAACACGGACACTGCCACCGGTACAGGTGTAACGGTCCGTGACCTGCAACTCGATGGCAACCGGTCGGTCAACACCACCGGCACCATGGACGGTATCCACTTCGATCACATGGGCGCTGGCACCGGTTCGAACCCCCGGCAGGGTGCCCTCATCACAGGCGTTTGGATTAACAACTTCAACGAATACAACTTGTACATGACTACTTCGGGTAACACAACTATTAGCAACAACACCATTCAAAACAGCCTAGGCAGTGGTTTAAGGCTTGAAGGCTCAAATCGTAACAATATCACCGGCAACCTCGTTGTCAGTAATGGCGGCTCCGGCATTGTGGCGATCAACAGTGGCGCTAACAACTCGAGCTACAACGTGATATCCAGCAACAATGTAGTAGGCAACTCCACGAACGGTATCTATGTAATCGGTGACTCCAACACCATTACCGGCAACAACATCCGCGATAACGGCGGTTCCAGTGCCTTTGATGGAATCAAATTGACTGATGCATCATCTGGATCAGCGACGGCCAGCAATAACACGATCGTCGGTAACACTATTTCGGACACAGCCGGCACCGGTTACGCGATCGATCTTCTGCTTGTGACAGCGGGAGCTTGTCAGAACAACTACCTGGCCAGCAACTACTACACCGGGACCGGCGCAACCACTATGAACGATACATGTACCGGCACTATCTACGGCGGCCAGCTCAACAGCTCTGGTGCATATGTCATCCAGCCTGCGGGCGGTGTAACTATCGATAGCTCCGCAGCCGGCCAGACATTCGCCATCGCCAACAGTGCCGTCACGCACACCATTCAGATCGGTACCGGTGCAGCGGTGCAAGGTATAACTATCGGCAGTACAAACGGCGCTTCGTCGCTGGCATTGAATGCCGGTACCGGCGGACTGACGATCCAAACTCAGGGGACAGGTACGCTAGGAATCGGCAATAACGCTGTCGCCCAAACATTGGCGATCGGAAACAATACGGGCGCAACTTCCGTAAATATTCAGGCTGGTACCGGCAACCTCAGCTTGGGTGATGGCGGCGTTGCCAACTCAATCCAATTAGGCAATACGACCGGCGCGGTAACCCAGATAATAAATATCGGCAACAACAGCACTGCAAGCTCGACCAACAATATAAACATCGGCTCATCGATTGCCGGCACCACTGCTATCACCGGCCCAACGACCGTTACGAACCGAACCAGCGGCTCGTCAGACACGTTTGTGGTGAGTAACTCGACCTCTACTGGCAACGTGGCGGTGTTTAAGGACAACTCGACAGCGGTGGCAACAATCGCCGACGGCGGGGCGACGACCTTTAAGAATGCGGTCGACTCGGCCTCCGCCTTCCTGGTGCAAAACTTGGGGGGCGCGGACCTGTTCAAGGTGGACACTTCGAATACCAACATTGTGGCCGGTAGCAGCTCGGGCGATGTCCGCGCCTGGAGCAGTGATACCACAGGCACGATATCCGCCCGGGATCTGGCAAAAACCGCCACGGTGGGCGGATACGTCTACACCGTCGGTGGTTGCGATACCTCCGGGAGTTCATCCGCGACGGTGCAGTACGCCAAGATTGCCGCGGATGGGTCGCTGGGCAACTGGGGCACCACCACGAGCATTCCCGCCAATGCGTGCCTGGGGGCCGGTGTTGCAGCGGCGAACGGATATTTGTACGTCACAAACTACAATGGCTCGGCCATCGAGACTTACTACGCCAAGCCGGCCCTGGACGGAACTGTCAGCGCCTGGACGACCAGTCCGGTCACCATCGCCAGTGGCTACCAGGAGTACGGCCTGACGGCGTACTCAAATTACCTTTATGTCCTCGGCGGGACAAGTGAGATTACGACGGTCCAGTACTCCAGAGTGAATCCGGACGGCACGATCGGTGCCTGGGCGGCAACGTCGTCACTGGCGCTGGGGTTGAAGGCGGCTCAGCCGGTGGTGGCAAACGGGTACATGTACATGGCCGGCGGCAACGGCGGGGGAAGCGGCGCCAACGATGACGTGCAGCGGGCCAAGATTAACGCCGACGGTACGCTGGGATCCTGGTCGAACCAGACGAATGTGCTTCCGGATATCCGGGCGTATGCTGTTAACCTGGCGCTCAACGGCTACTTGTACGTGATTAGCGGAGCCGAAACCTCAGCCGGCACTAACCCCAGCAACACCGTGTACTACGCGCCGTTTAATGCCGATGGTACCGTGGGATCGTTTACTTCCAGTGCCAGCACGCTGCCCGCCGTCCGCTGGCTGAGCTCCGGCTTTGTGGCCAACGGTTACCTGTACGTCATCAGTGGTACGCCCGACGTCGATGCTAACGCCACGACCACCACCTACTACACCTCGGGCAGCCGGGTGCAGGTGGCGGGTTCGCTGGATCTGATCGGCATTTCGGGCGAGGAGTTGCCGGAAGGCTCTACCGGTGGTCAGCTGTATGCCGGCGATACCTACGTCGCTGGTCTGATGCAGGTGACAGGGGCGGCAAACTTCCTTAATAATGTGTCGGTTAACCGGGATCTGTCGGTGGGCGGCATGGTGGCCTTCCGCAACGCGACCAACTCGGCCACGGCCTTTGCGGTGCAAGACTCTCTGGGGGCAGCGCTGTTGGCGGTGGATACGGCGACGCGGGGGGCCGGCGGAGGGAACTTGCTGAAGGTCGGGAACTCGACGGGTACTGACGGTGCCACGACGATTTTCCAGCTTGATTCGTCCTCAGCCAACCCCACTTCGAACCTGTCGGCGCTCAACGGCGGGTTGTATTACAACTCGAACACCACCAAGCTGATGGCGATTGAGAATGGGGCGGTGCAGACGGTATGTACGACGATTGCGGTCTGCTCGGGCTACGCGGCCGGGACGGGAACGGCGTTTTTGCAGAATGGCAATAGTTTCTCGGCTACTGCAGTGCTCGGGACCAACGACGCGCAGGCGCTTGAGTTAGAGACTGGCGGGGTGACGCGGCTGACGGTGAGCTCGACCGGTAGCACGACAGTTGCATCGGGCAATTCGTTCACGGTGACGAGCGGGGCGACGACTTTGACCGGGGCCACCAGCGGGGACGCCTTCGCGGTGAGCAACAGTACCTCGACCGGTAACATTGCCGTGTTCAAGGATAATTCGACGACTGTGGCGAGGATTGCCGATGGCGGCGGGGCGTATTTCCAAAATGCAGCCGACTCCACTAATGCCTTCAATATCGAGACGCTCGCGGCCGATAGCCTATTCAAGGTTGACACTACGAATTCACGAGTTGGCATCAATCTTCGCGGCACAAACACTCCGACGCTCGGCTCCGGGGTGCAGGGCCTGGAAGTGAATGGGGCGATCCGGCTGTCCGGGGGCGCCACGGCATCGCTCAACGATGACTTCACGACCCCGGTGGGTACGAGCGTGAAGTCCAAGATTAATATTCCGCTGTTCAACCCGGGAAACTTCGGGCAGATTCTGGCTTTTGGTCTACCTTCGGGGTCGGATGGGACGGCGCGGGCGATCTCGGTGTTTGATGACCGGGCGGCGGGGGACAACCAACCGCCGCTGAATGTGTTTGCGCCGAACGAAAACAACCTGCTGGGTCTGAGCTGGGACGGCTCAAACACTACCGGATATCTCAAAGTGACCGGGTCGAATTCGGTTGGCATCAAGGCTAACGGGACGGCAGCCGCCACGTTTAGCTCGTCGGCCGTGAGCCTGTTGCAGGACACGACGGTGGCTGCGAACAAGAGTTTGACTCTGACGAGTGGTACGGGTACGTTCGCGCAGACCTACACCGGCACGACCACCGATGCTCATATCATTACGGCCAACTCGCTCACGACCGGGACGGCGCTGAAAGTGACGTCGGCGTCGAATTCGGCGGCCAACTCGGCTTGGAGCGCGGTGTCGCTGAACGTGACGAACAACCAGGGCACGACGGCCGTGAGCACCGGGACCATTGCCGGGCTGGACCTGCAGTATACCCAGAACACATCCGTGGCCGGCAACACCAAGACGGTGGCGAACTTTGCGATCGCGCAGAATAACAGCTCGAGTACGGATAGTGCAGTGAGTTCCATTATTAATGTAGCGAACAATGACACCGCGACCGGTAACCAGATCACGGCTGCCAAGGGCGTGAACATTGACGGCGCCAATGTGACGGACGGGGTGTACTTCAACGGCACGTTTGGGACGAACCTGATCAATTCCAGCACAGGCAACTTTGTGGTGGCGCAAAGCGGGGCGGTGACGGCGGTGGGCGTGAACTCGGGGAGCGGGTTGATTCAGGGCACTGGTGGCGAAACGACCACGGGTACAATCCAGCTCAATGCGTCCGGTGCGGGTGTGACGACCATTGGTAACGCATCGAGCGGGGCGCTGACAGTGGCGGCGGGTGCGAACTCCACTATAAATACGGGCTCTAATTCGCTGGCGGTGACATCGAGTAACTTTAATGTGTCGACCGGCGGCGTGCTGAATGTGGTGGGTGGGTCGGCCGGGTTCCAGATTGGGGGCGCGGCGGCCAGCGGGGACTTCCTGCGCGGGAACGGCACGAGCTTTGTGGCCGGCACTATCCAGGCGACGGATGCGACCGGCGTGTTTGTGAAGAATGTGCCGGCTGCCACGAGCGACAACACGATCAACCCGGGCGCCAACAACGCCGTGGCGTTGACGGTGCGCGGTTCGAGCGATGGATCCAACCCCAGTATTCTCGACATCCGCGATTCGGGTAACACTCAGCAGGCGTTTTTTAACTCAGCGGGTTCGCTGAATGTGGCTCAGGTAATTCAGCCGACTACCAATAATGCAGTGGACCTTGGCGTGACGGGGACCAACACTTTCCGTACAGGCTACTTTGGCACGAGTGTGATAGCGGCCGCGTCGACGCTTAACGGAACGTCGCTGACATTTGGCGGGACGTCGAATGCGACGGTGAAACCGGCCGACCAGGCGTCGGCGGCGACAGCCGGAGTGAACCTCACGGTGCAGGCGGCGGCCGGCAATACCTCGGGCGTTGGCGGCAACCTGGTGCTCAACGCCGGGGCCGGGGGTAACGCGGCGGCAGGTGGTAACGCAACAATCCAAGGTGGTGCAGCCGGCGGCGGAAACACCGCCGGCGGGACAGCTACGGTCCAGGGTGGGACGGCCTCGGGTACCGCTGCCGGTGGTGCAGTGACGGTCCAGGGTGGTACGGCGGCCTCGAATGCCTCCAGTATCGGTGGCGCAGTCACAATTGTCGGTGGTTCAGCCGGGGCGACGGCCGGTTCGCAGGGTGGCGCGGTCGCGATTACTGGTGGAGCGGGTACCAGCACCGGCACCGGCGCGGCCGGCAACACGGTGACGATCACCGGCGGCGCGGCCGGTGGCAGCGGCAACAACGCCGGCGGCGCCACAACAGTGCAAGGCGGCCAGGCAACCGGAACCGCGACCGGCGGGCTCCTTACGCTGCAGGGCGGCGCGGCCGCCGCCGCTGCCGGCAGCCAGGGCGGTAGCGTATCGGTGCTGGGCCGGGCCGGTTCTAGTACTGGTACAGGTGGAGCGGGCGGCAATATCACCATAACGGCCGGAGCGGCTGCAGGCAGTGGAGCGAACAATGGTGGCAGTGTTACCATCGCTGCCGGGGCGGCTTCGAGTACTGGTGTGCCGGGCGTGGTGAGCATAGCCGCGCCAGTCTTTACTTCGGTGAGCGAGTCGTTTACGCAGACTGGTAACAACCAGACCTTCACGTCAGGCACTGATCCAGCGCTGCAGACTAACCTGGACGCGTACGGCACTATAGTGATGAACGTCACCGGCGCCTATACCGGAGCGACCGTCACGATGCCGTCGCCGACAAATACGGCTGCCGGACGGGTGATGCTCGTATCAGCAGCTAGCGGCTCGGTGGCCTTCACCCTGGCGGCGACGGGTATGTCGAGCGTGAACATGAGCGCCGGCAACACCGCCACGCTGGTGTGGAACGGCAGCGGTTGGAGCGGCACCACGACGGCCAGCTCGCTGCAGCAGGTGTATAACAATACCTCCACGACGCCGGCATCTATTATTACGACATCGTCCACCAAGAATATTCTGTTGCAGGCCGGCAGCGGTTACGACAACGCCAACTTGTTCCAGATCGGCAACAGCGTGGGTGCGCAGGAGCTGACGGTGGATACTACCAATACCGCTACGGGCCTGAACCTGATGCCGAACAGCGGGGCGGAAACGGCGACCGGCTTTACGACGACCTATCCGTTGACCGGCTTCGGAACGGTCGGCACTGAGGACCGAACGACTTCCACCTTCGCTTCTGGCTCGGCAGCGGTTTACGCGACGCCAACCGCAGCAAATAGTGGCATCCGCGCCAACTTGGGCGCAGCTCTAACTACCTCGAAGGTATACAACGTATCATTTACGGTCATGTCGAGCACCGCGTGGAGCGATATTGATGTCCGTTACAACCGCACTGGCACAACGTCGGACGGAGCAGCGGCTACCTGTTCTACGGCTAGCTCCACCGGTGGCTCCACCTTCAATACACGGACTGTGAGTACCACCGCTTGGACCAAGATTGTCTGCTATCTGACGACATCGGCTTCGGCGGGAGACGCCACGGCCAACATTGTTATTTTCCAGACCGCATCCACTAGCCGTACGATCTACGTCGACAACATCGCGGTGGTAAATCAAAATACTACCGGCGCTCAGGACGTAGGCGTTTTACAGGTTGGTGGAACCTACAGTCAGGGGCTAACCTTGATGACACTGGACTCGTACGCTAGCACTCCGTGGACCGGTGCCGGTAACACAAATCTATTTGGCTCGATGTATTACGACACTACGGCCGGCCTCATTAAGTGCTATCAGGCATCCGGCTGGGGTACTTGCGGGGCGGCGCCGAATAACAACGTGGGCTTGATTCCGGAGTATGGCAACGCTGTGCTCAACGGCACTATCGGGGCCGGAGGTGGCACTGACTCCAATATCGGGACGATGACCGCCAATATTTGTTCTGGTACCAGTAGGCTAAGCGTAAACACGTCCGGCCCCTGCGCAGCCACCGAACGACTACAACTACTACCAGTGGACATCGAGTCAAAATCTTACAGACCAACAGACTTACGACATCTTCGTGCGCTACCAGTTGCCGCCGACATTTAATAACTTTGCCAGTGACTCGACAATCCAGGCGACTGCTCGGGGTTCCAGTACGTCGGAGGGATCCGTGAACTTGTCATTGTATCTGCCCAGTGGAACACAATGTGGTAGCACTACCTCGCTATACAGCAGTGCGAATACCTGGACAACAACCAGCTTAGGTGGCAGCGGCGAAACGTCCTGCGGATTTACGGGCGGCGATGTCATGACATTTAAGGTTCGGATGTCGTCGAAGAACAATGCTATCGTGTATGTGAGTAACATTACGTTTACGATGACGGGTAAGTAGGGGGAGCTGTGGTTCGGTTTAGCGAGATGAGCAGGGGGAGATTTGCCGGCTGGATGCTGGGGGGCTTGGTGTTCGTGGTGGGGTCTGTAACGCTGGCGCAGCAGGTCGGCGGGGTGGTGTCGCATATTGCGAACGGGGTTGTGAGCCACCAGAAAACGTATGCCAATACCGGCACGACGGCCGCAAACGGGCCGGACGCACCCACGGATGTGAGTAATGCCAAATTTGACTACCTGGTGCCGGGCAAGAGCGATGCGTGGAAAATGAATGACGGGCAGACGGCCTACGATCCCGATAAGGGAATCGTGAAATATGAAGTGACGTTTACGAATGCCAAGGTGGCGGCGACGGTGACTCAACAAGTATTTCCGGACCAGTTGAAGCCGCGGGGCGGGGACGCGTTCCGGGCTTTTGTGGCTAAATCCAATCCGAGCCGCAGCGCGGACGTGAACGGCGGGACGGTGTACTTCCTGCAGTTTTTGCAAAACGGGGCGCCGTCATCGGACGGCACCAACACGGTGATTTTCGCCCGCGACGACGTGTTGATGTTTGGCCAGGCCCGCGGCATGCTAGGATACGATGCCTGGACCAAGATGATGGCGAGCTTGCAGAAGGCGGCGAAGTAACCCTCAGGATAAGAGCTCGAGTTTTATGCCGGGTAGTCCCTGATACGTTTTATAGAGTGATTTATCGAGTGTAACAAAGTGACTTACACCGTGGCGGATAGCGGTAGCCAGTTGAAGGGCATCTTCGTAGTCCTTGGTGCGGGTGTTGATGAAAGCCCATTCGAAGTCGGCGGCGTCTAGTGGCAAGATGGAGTAGTCGGCTAGAAATTGGCGCAGTATGGGCAGAACAGTAACGGACGTGCCGAAATGAACAACCAGGTGGGCTGTGAGGGCTGAGATATAAAGTACACCATTCGCGTACCGTTGCAAGATTTGCCTGGCGCTGGCTTGGCGGGTCCGGTCTAGCAGGATTTCGAGTAGGATGTTGGCGTCGAGGAAGACCTCGCCGGTATTAGCGACCGTATTTCTTGGCGATGGAGTCACGGTAGATTTCCTTGATGGGCGCGTTTGGATCGAAGGGCGACGGCTGTTTGGGTGCGGCATCAAAGGCGCGTAAGCCCGCGAGCGGCTGCCGGTTTTGGAGTTTGGGCTCGGCAGGACTGAGGCGGACCGGTTGCTTGAAACGGTGCTTGACGACGACTTCTTCGCCGGCCAGTACCCGGTCCAGCACTTGGTCGAGGTGTGCGCGTAGCTCTTTGGCGCCAATTGTCTTCATAGTTGAAGTTTACCTTAGGTTTACTTTGGAGTCAAAGTGATGTTGGTCGGCCAGCACAGTCAGTTGAATCTGAGAGCCAAAGCTATTATGCTAATGGTTAAGGAGTTGTGAGTGGACCTCAGGCGCAAGGCTGATAATTTACTGGCGTTAATACTCCAAACCGACTGGCGCAAAATTGCCAGGCGGTGGTATTGGCGTGGGCGCCGGCCGGTATTAGGGATTTGGCGGCGGGTGCAGTCGGGCTGGAAGGGGCTGCGGCAACTGCGGTGGCGGGACCTGCGGCAGATGGGGCGGCGCGTGGGGAGGCAGCTGCGGCGGTTAGATATCCGAAAGCCGGTTCACGCGGTGGTGATAGGGGTGATATTGGCGGGGATTATCGCGCCGGTGTCCGATTGGGTAGCCAACAATGAGCGCTACCGCCTGGACGGGCCGCGGGCGGACGTGGTGGAGAAGCCGTCGCCCAAGCTCAAGAGCAAACTGCTGTATGACAAAGCTAAGAAGGCCAGCGTGTTTAACGCTGATGGCGAGAAGGCGACGTCGGAAGACGCGAAAGACGCCCTGACGTCGCGGGTGGGCGGGGGCGAGGAGAAGACGGCGCAGCTCTACAGCGCCACCCTGCCGGACCGGGCTACGGATGGCATAGACGTGCGCGACAATGTGAACAAAGTGTCGGTGAAATTCCGGCCGCTGTTTGGCGTGATGGACGGCCAGGCTCGCAGCGGGCGGGTGATATATCCGCTGAAGGGGCAAGACGGGGCGATGGTTTATACGCCCAAGGCCAACGCGATCAAGGAAGATATTTTGCTGCAGTCGGCGCCGGGGAATAAGGCGGAGTATAGCTACCAGTTGGAACTGCCGGATTCACTGGCGGCGCGGCTGGGGTCAGACGGCTCGCTGGGGTTCTACGCCGGCGACCCGAAATTGTTTGGCAACATTACGTTTGGCAGTGACAAAGACCGCGATCTGGTGGAAGACGCCCGCAAGAAGGCCGACAAGAATACGCTGCTGTTTACGATCCCCGCGCCGACGATTACCCAGGGGGCAAAGCCGGCGGGCAATCCGCAGGCGAAGTTTAGCCTGGACGGCAAGAAGCTCACGGTGCACGTGACCGGGTTGGCCGGCGCGGCTTACCCGCTGTCGATCGACCCGACATTCTACATCGCTTCGACGGCGGATTTTTTGCTCGGGAGCTCGGATGACAACGTCGACATCTCTCAGGCCAACCAGGTGGGCCGGGCGGCGCTCACCGGCGGGTCGCTGCAGACTTGGGCGAGCACAGCTTATAACTTGAGCTTCACAAAGATTCCCAGCGGGACGAGCACCACGAATTTTGCATTTGGTATCGCGGTGTACAACGGGTATATGTATCAGCTCGGGGGCCACGACACTGGAACAACGGACGTGGCATATGCGCCAATAAGCCTTACCACCGGAGACCTCACGAGCGGGTTTACTGCGTTGACATCCTTTCAAACTGGTCGAGTGGGAATGCAAGCCTTTGGCTATAATGGCTACCTTTACATTGTGGGCGGCGAAAATGCGGCCGGGACGACGATTTATGCGACTACGGAGTACGCGAAATTGACGGATACCGGCGCTATCTCGGCCGACAGCGGTTGCGGGACTCCTTGGTGCTATGGAACTAATCTGAACACAGCTCGGGCGTTTTTTGCAGCTGCTCAATATCAGGGAGTGCTGTATGTATTTGGCGGATCTACCAGCGACTCGCCGACGCTCAACGGCACGCTCACAAAAACTGGTGAATATTCCCGTATCGGCGGTGACGGGTCTATCGGTAGCTGGACAACCAATACGAATGACTTGCCGAGTAACCGGGACCGATTTAGCGCGGCGGCCTATAACGGGTATGTTTACATAACAGGGGGTTTGGACACTACCACGACCGTGACCAGCGCGGTTAGCTACGCTCCCATAAATAGCGACGGCACGTTGGGTGCGTGGGTGTCGACCACGGCCTTCCCGACCGCCCGGCGCGACCATGGGCTGGGTATGGAGCGGGGGCATATGTATATCTACGGCGGATGTCCCTTCGGCAACCCCTGCAACAGCGGCGATTCATTTAACGATACCAACTATGCGGTAGTGAACGCCGACGGGAGCATCGGGCAGTGGCAGCAGACCAACAATATGAACAACGCCCGCAGTATGATGGCGACCACTTTCTATAACGGATGGCTGTATTCGGCGGGTGGCTGCAGCCGAGAGAATGCCGGCGCCAACGACTGCAGATCGGAAAAAAGTAACATATTCAAAACGACCTTTGACTTACCCGGTCGTTTCGATAACGGCATTCAGACTTTGATGACCACGCCGCCGTACAACAACAATGGGATAGGAACGGCGCGTTTCGGGGGGCAGTCGGTAGCGCTGAACGGTTACCTGTATCTGGTAAGCGGCTGTGCATCGACGGCTGCGAACTGTAACAACGCCTATACGTCGTCAGTGGAATACTCCACTATTAATGCCGACGGGTCACTGGGGACCTGGGCTTCTGCGGGTACAATGATTGCGAGCGCGGGTGGTACCAACAAGGCTGGTCGAGTAGGGCATGCAGTGGTGGCGTACAATACCAAAATTTATATTATAGGTGGTTTGGAATATACCAATGGAAATGCCGATTCGTGGAGAGGCGATACAGTGTCTGCGGTACAAGCCTCCAACGGTACGCTCGGTACTTGGACAAATGAGACTAATGTATTCCCGACGGCGAACGGATCGGCCGTTCGAGGTTTTGGAACGGCCGTTATTTGGCATAATAATATTTATTACTTGGGTGGCCGGGACTCCACGACGACGGTGTATACCGACATCTTCAGGGCGACGCTTACGGGCAACACGCTTGGCACATGGGCGACGGCTAAGCAGACCAATGGGTCGACCGCGCAGGTCTTGAACAACGCACGATGGGGTCACTCCGGTGGTATTTGGGGCAACTGGATATACGTGGTAGGGGGGCAGAGCAACACTACCGGGACGTATCTGAGCTCAGCCAACAGTGTGGAGCGGCTAAATTTGAACAATGACGGAACTTTCGCAAGTGATACCACGCTTACTAACGGCACGGCAGGGCGAACTCGTTTTGCCGGCGGGTTCGTTCATAACGGCTACTTGTATACTTTTGGCGGCTACAATAACAGTACCAGTGCCACAACGAAAATGTACTGGACACGCCTGGATCCCACGACCGGCAATTTGGGGTCGGACGCGGCAACGCAGCAGTGGTCTTCAACCAACATCGGTAACTTTGGTAGTCCGTATGGCTTGGCGCAAGCCAGAGGAGCGACAACGGCGACAGCTGTGGACGGGCATTTTTACATACTGGGTGGATGTTCTGCGACAATGGCTTCAACTGTTTTTAAAGCGTGTGGGACCTTGGTGACGACTACGAATTCGGTGGAGGTGTACCTTCCGAACAACGGCGGGACCGGGCAGACCGGGACGTGGTGTAGTACTTCTCCGACCTGTGCTCGAGTCTTGCCAAACGCCAAAGCGGATGCGGCGGCGGTGGCTTATAACGGTATTATCTATAGTATTGGCGGATGCACGGCGTATACGTCGGGTGTGTGTTCGACATGGTCGTCAGAAGTTAAGAGTAATCCGATAGCGTCGGATGGGACGCTCAGTGCAAGTTGGGCGACGGAGAATTCACTGACCACCGCGACTGGATTGCTGCAAGCTGTGGCCTATAACGGGTATATTTATGTGCTCGGTGGATGCATAAGTGCGAGTTGTAATACAACGAATCCGGCGGCTGTCGCGACAGTGCTGTTCGCGACAGTTTCGAGTACCGGGGTGCTTGGTTCGTGGACGGCGGCCTCGCACAACATGGGGACGGCCCGTCGTGCTTTCGGGGCGGTGATTTCGAGCGGGTACATTTACGCGATCGGTGGGGAGGACGCGTCTGGTAGCAAGCTCTCGAGCACGGAATACGCATTGCTGGATCCTACCACTGGAGATGTGGGCTCGTGGACTTCTGGCAACGCTTTTACGACGGCCCGGGCCCGGCATAGCGTGGCGGTGTACAACGGGGTGATTTATGTGGTCGGGGGGATAGATGGCAGCAGCAATACCTTATTGGACGTGCAGTATGCGGCCCTTAGCACGTCAGATGGGTCGATTGGGACTTGGGCGAATACGACAGATATTCCGCGCGGCATGATATCCCGGCAAGTTGTGACGGCCAATGGGTATATGTATTTCCTGGGCAACGAGGGGACCACGACTGAGGTGTCCTACGCGGACATAAATGCTAATGGCACACTCGGGCTGCTATATGATCAGCCGAATGCTTTGGCTGGGGCACATGCCCATGGTGCGGCTGTGCAGTCTAATGGATTCATATATATATTAGGCGGATGCACGTTGAGCAGCGGAAACTGCAGTACAGTTTCGACCACCACCGAGTATGCCGGTCAGAAGGCGATTTCGCGGGCGGCGCATTATTCGAAGCTGTGGGAGACGCAGGGCATCGATACGGCCCCGTCACAGATTGTGGTAAATGGGACTAGCTCGGGGGGAAGTAAGGTATCGACGATTTTGCGCACATCGAGCAGTTTCGATCCCGTGCTCGGTATCCCACAGGTAATAAACCCAACTCAGTTCAATACATATTACCGCGTCTATCCGCTAAACTCGAGCGGTGTGAATGTGGGTGTGGCCAAGACTTATGCGATGGTGGTTATTATGGACGACACGCAGGCCGGGACATTTCCGGATGTGAACACGGGTGGCATTCAGACGACGGTGACTAGCATTACCTTGTACTACCACGCCAACCCGAGCCGGCGATTGCGGCACGGGGCGTCGTTCTCGAATGTGGGCTGCAACATCGTGCCGGCGAACGGGTGTATTTTGGACACGGCGCCTTAGAGGGCCGAAGGTTAACCGGTTTGACTTCATTCTAGTTCATGGGGCATGATGGTTTGGTGGACATAAGCGTAAAGGGAAATAAATTGCTTAGAAAGTTTTGTTCTGCAGTCAGTTCGATAATGATGATTCTGTGTACACTTGTACCCGCTGGACAGGTGTCTGCGGAATCGGGAGAGCGTATACTTTTTACTGGAGGAGATGACTCCCAAACACTCATAAGCATTAAACCTGATGGCTCAAACCGTCATGTGATCGGGGCTGGCACAGAGCTAACCGTATCGCCGGATGGCAAGAAGTTTGCATTTCTGCGATACACCGCTGTGTCAGGTGGTCTTGAGCTATTTGTAATGAACTCAGACGAGACGGGAGTTAGGAACATATCGCAAGCAGACGAGGGTCAATTTGTTGGTCCTGATTATTCGTGGTCGCCGGATAGCACGAAGATTGTTTACGAAAAAGCTGTTGATGACAACGGAGTTGCTTTATTTGTCGTCAACATCGATGGGACTGATGACACACTTCTGAGGCCACATGTGCCAATAGTGTCAGCATACTTACCCAAGTGGTCGCCAGATGGGCAGAAGATACTATTTACAGGTACGGACGATGACTTTGAGTTCCAAGGGGTGTATGTAATGGATGCCGATGGTCGGAATGCCGAATTGTTGGTCAATGATGCCCTTAACGCTTCGTGGTCGCCCGATGGAGCGAATATTGCGTTTGAGGCGGATTTCTACTCAACACAGGGGAAGGAAATAGCCGTTATGAATGCAGACGGCAGTAGCCCTGTCAGGCTAACTTATGATAATGGGGCAGACATTGACCCCGTGTGGTCACCCGATGGCACGCGCATTTTGTGGTTGGCAGGTGGCCAGGCATATACGATAAGTGTTGATGGGTCGGATCGAAGACATATCAACCAAATCCAAGGATCGAGCTTGCAAACCGGCGCACGTTGGTCGCCGGACGGAACAAGGGTAGTATTCGGCTTACTTTTGCCGCCGACTGCCGGACCTCCAAACGTATATCGCTTGTTTACTGCCTCGGCGATGGGTGGAGATGAGCTGGAAGTGAGTGCCGAAGGGGCCAATGTCCCTATGTGGGCGTACGTCGATGACACGCCAGGAGTAACAGATCCTAGGTCCTGTACGATTACTGGTACTGCTGGTGACGATATCCTGCATGGGACACCAGGCAACGATGTAATATGTGGGCTCGGAGGTGATGACAAGATTTACGGCAACGGGGGAGTAGATACATTGTACGGTGATGCTGGAGAAGATACTCTAGATGGCGGTCCGGGAAACGACAGACTTTATGGCGGTGACGGGAATGACAAACTGGACGGTGGCGGGGGTAATGATACGCTATATGGTGAAGCAGGAAACGATACAGTTGATGGCAGTGCGGACGATGATATCGTCTCGGGCGGAGTGGGCGACGATACAGTGCGGGGAGGGACTGGCGTTGACTCGGTCTACGGAGATGACGGGAACGATGTGATAGAGGGCAATGGTAGCGATGACATTCTATTCGGTGGAGATGGCATAGACCAATTATCTGGTGGAACTGGCAACGACCAGCTTGATGGTGGCGCTGGTACGCCGGATAGTTGTGACGGTAACGGTGGCACAGACACCGCCGTAAATTGTGAAATCTCAACCAATATTCCCTAGCTGTTGTAGCGGATGTAGGCTCAACAGCGTAAACTGCAATACGGATCTGAGCACCACCGAGTATGCTGGGCAGAAAGCGATTTCGCGGGCGGCGCATTATTCCAAGCTGTGGGAGACACAGGGCATCGATACGGCGCCGTCGCAGATTGTGCTAAACGGGACTAGTTCGGGGGGGAGTAAGGTATCGACGATCTTGCGAACGTCATATAGTCTTGACCCGGTGCTGGGTATTGCGCAGGTAATAAACCCAACTCAGTTTAACACCTACTATCGCGTCTACCCGCTGAACTCCAGCGGTGTGAACGTGGGTGTGGCCAAGACGTATGCGCTGGTGATAATTATGGATGACACGCAAGCCGGGACATTTCCGGATGTGAACACAGGTGGCATTCAGACGACGGTGAGTAGTATTACCTTGTACTACCACGCCAACCCGAGCCGGCGATTGCGGCACGGGGCGTCGTTCTCGAATGTGGGCTGCAACATCGTGCCGGCGAACGGGTGTATTTTGGACACGGCGCCTTAGAGGGCCGAAGGTTAACCGGTTTGACTTCATTCTAGTTCATGGGGCATGATGGAAGTCATTTAGCGGAGTCAGTTGGCGTGTACAATGTCGGCCTACGCGCCAAGGATGTGGCTGGGAACTGGAGTCCGGTGACGTCAACAATGCTGGTAATATACGACCCGACCACGACCCTAAGGATAACGGGTAAAAATAAGAAGGATTTGGTGCCAAGCTTGGCCGGCGGGGACATACTTCCAGGGCTTGTCTCTGGCTCTCAGTCAGACGCGGCGGATTTTGGCTTTACGGTGCAATATAAGAATGGGGTGATTGATTCAAAGAACGACTTCATTTTCAACTATCTCACCGGGACCAACTGTGGCAAGCCAAATGCTCAGAACTGTCACAGCCTAACGCTTAATGCTACCAGCTTCGCTTGGCTAGTATTGGACCAAACAAATAACTCTAGAGGAAGTTTTCAGGGGACGGCTACGGTGACTGTAGATGGAGTAACCACTTCAAACCCATTTACAGTTGAAGGTATTGACGGCGACAGGTTAAGCCCGTCCACAAATGATCACCTGTTGGTACGAGTCTTTGCTCCTGGAGCGGATCCATCGACCGCGACTCCGATTTACCAGGCGTCTGGATACATAGCTAAGGGGAATAGCATAAAGGTCCAGTAGGCTTGCTACCATGCCAACCCGTCGCGGCGGCTGCGGCATGGGAAGTCTTTTAGCAACATTGGGTGCAACCTGAATCCGGCCGGGGGGTGCATTGAGGACACGGCGCCTTAGCGTGTTTAGGTACTGGACTAGTGGATTTGGAGGCTGGCGGGGGAGGAGCTGCCGAGGACATTCTGGTTGGTGACGCTGGAGACGAGGGCGGTGCCGGCGGTGAAGGCGAGGGTAGCGGCGCCGGAGGCCTTGGCTTTGAGGGTGAGCGTGGCGATTAGTTGGTCGCCCTTTTTGGGGGTGGTGGTGCCGCGGCTGACCTTTATGACACCGTTCTTGCCGCTGGTTTCGGCGGCAATTTCGAAGCCGCTGCCGGTGCCTGAGGCGGAGACGTAGTCGAATTTGTCGGATGGGTAGGTGAGGTTGGCCTGGACCGCGTTGACGTACTGGTTTTGGCTGTTTTCGCGAATGGCGACGGTGAATGACGATCCTGCGGCGAGGCTCGCGGTGGCCGGAGTGAGGTAGAGCTGCCCGTTGCCGGTGGCGGCGCCGGACTGGACGGTTGGTGTGGGTGTGACGGGCTTGGTGTTAATGTTGTTGCCGGCACGCAGACCGATGAGGGTTAGGCCGCCGATGACTGCCAGGCCGATGGCGGCCAGCACCGCAACTATCTTTATGACGGGGCCGGTGAGGGAGGCCGCCGGCTGCTGAGGCGGCTGCTGCGGGGGTTGGGGCTGTTCCGGGGGTTGCGGGGCCTGGGGCTGCTGGGGTGATTCTGGTGATTGCGCGGGTGGCATGATTCGGGGCTCCTGCTAATGGATGTAGTATGAAACAACTGCGGTGGTGGTGCCGGGAAGGTTGGCGTTGGTAACGCTTGATACAATGCCTGAATCGGGGAGGAAACTCAAGGCCGCGCTGCCACCGGTGGGGAGGACGGTGAAGTTGATTGTGGCTACAGGCTGGTCGCCGGTGAGGGGCGTGGTGGTGCCGCGCACGAGCTTGGTGGTGCCGGGGCCGTTAGTGGATTGGGCGGCCACGCCAAAGGCGCTGGTGGTGGTGTCGATGGATGCCAGTTCGAGCTTGTCGGCGGGGTAGGCCAGGTCGGCCACGATGGCGTTGACTGGGGTATTGAGGCTGTTTTCCCGGATTTCGAATGTGAGGGTGGAGCCTGGTGCGAACGTGCCTTCGGCCGGCGAGATGTAGATCGCGGGATTGGTGGTGACGGCGGGGTGCCTGGCCGCTTGGCTGGTGGCTACGACTGCCCCTATGGCAACCGCGCCCACCACGACGGCGGCCAGGCTCATGACCTGGATTTGAACGCGGGGGTCGAGGGGGCTGAAGTTGGAAGGTGAGTTAGTGCGGGGCATTATTTTGGCTCTCCTAAGGGGTTATTGCGTTACGAAGTAATCATAGCTGAGTACGGCACCACTGCCGGGGGGAGCGGCATCGGTTTTGACCTGGAAGCCGCCGCCGTTGCGCGTGACGTAGGCTGGGGTAGAAGCGGCCGAGCCGGTGAGGGGCGAGAGCAGCACGTGCACGGTGGCGCCGTAGCCGGCGCGGAAGGTGATGGTGCCGAGCACGCCGGCGGGCGGGGAATTGCCGGTGTTGAAATTGAGGGTGCCGGCGGTGTCGTTGCCGCTGATTGAGGCCGTGCCGCCGCCGCCGACGGCCGTGCCCGTCACAAACGCCGGCGTGGGGCCTTGGGTAGCCAGATGGCTGATGGTGAGCGGCCCGGAGATCCTGATGGTGCGCACGGCGATGGAGCTGGCGTTGAGCGAATTGAAGCCGGCGGCGCCGCCGACGTTGAGGCCGCCCGAGAGGGTGGCGAGCCCGCCGACGGTCAGGCTTTGCTGCAGGGTGGTGTTGCCGGTGACGGCCAGGTTGCTGCCCACGCTTAATCCCGTGGCAGCGGTGCTGCCGGTGATGTTGAGCTGGCTGAGGGTGACCGGGCCGTTGGCGTTGAGGTGGCCGCCGATCGAGAGGTCGCCGCCCACGTCGACCTTGCCGCGGAAGAGCGAATTGGCGCCGATGTTGAGGGTTTGGCCGGAGCTGCCGAGGTCGGAACCGATTTGGCCGAGCTTGGCAATGTCTTCGGGGCTGAGGGTGGTGATATTGGTTTTGGGCGCGGCCGGGGCCTGCTCGTGGGCTTTGCCCCAGTAGTAGCCCACGACACTCCCGACGGCAACCAGGAACACGAACAGCCCGGCAATGCGCCCGACCGCGTTGGCGCGGCCTACGAGCGCATCCCAACTGCGATTGGCCGCTCGTTTTTTGGGAGCGGCGGGGGGTTGGCCGGGTGTGGGTGGCGTTGGCGGTTGGCCAAGTGTGGGGGGTGTGCCCGGTGGCATTATTACTCACAAGAATTACTGCCCAATATTATAACGCTTGTGCTCCATATATTCTAATTGTGCTTGCTGACACTCCCTCACTTTTGACACCCGCCCGGTGATAAACCAGCTATACCATCACTTCACCTGCACACGGCGTGCTCGGAGGGAGCAGGAGTTGATAGTTTCATGTCATAGTAGGGTTTTACAGATAAAACGGGTTGTAATGGCGATGGTTGCAGGGCAAGGGGGCGGATGCTGATAGGCAGCTCAGGCACCTTGGCTGCTTTGCCGTTTTGGGCATTATTCCCAGACTAGCAAGCCTGCTTTATACCACTGCTTACGCCCATTTCACTTCCAACAACAGCCTCTTTTCGGCTCATGTGACTCCCAATAGGTTCAGACCACCGGATGAGTGATAAAAGTAGCTATACCATGCATTTTCGAAACACGACGCCCTCCGAGCCCGCCGGCTGCTGACTGTTTCATGGCATAATAGGCTCGCGATAGTCCGTGCCGTTGGAGATGCCTGAAAGTGAGGGTGGGTCAGCTCGAAGCTCAAGCAGATTGCGAAATTGCCCGGAATCCGGCAAGATACTTCATATATGAGACGGTGGAGTCGGAAGTTTATAGTGGGCGTGGCCGTGGCGCTGGGCCTGGCGGGTGTGGCGCAGGCGAGCCTGGGCGACCCTTCGGCTTCGTCCAATAACTACATGGTGATCGAGAGCGAATTGGGGGGCAACGGCTGCCCGAACGGCAGTCCGTACCAGTGCGGCAGCTCGGCTTCGTATTCATTTAATCCCTCGACCGACGACGGCGGCTCGAGCCTGGGCGAATCGGCCGTGGGCAGCGGCAGTTCCGCGAATTATTCCAGCGGGGCGGGGTTCAACACCACCGCGCAGCCGGGACTAACGATGACTGTGAGCTCAACTCCGGCGGACCTAGGAGTGTTGTCTACTGGGTCGGCAAATACCGCTTCGGCTACATTTAGTGTAAAGGACTACACCTCCTGGGGTTACGCAGTGACAGTTATCGGCTCACCCCCTGCGTATAATGGGCATCCGTTGGCCGCGATGGGCACCCAATCGTCCAATAGTACCGGTTGCTCTCCGACGTGCGCTTCGAATAATGGCGTCGAGCAATTTGGCATGAATCTGCGATTGAATGCATCCCCGAACGCGGTAGGTGCGGATCCCGTCCCAATTCCGAGTTCCTCATTTAGCTTGTCCGACCCTAACGTAATAATACCTACTCCATATCGAACGCCTGATGCCTACCGCTTTTTCTCCGGAGATACTATTGCGTCAGCACCAAGCAGTTCGGGTGAAACGGACTACACCATCAGCTTTATGGCAAATATGAGTACTACGACGCCCGGCGGCAAGTACACCGGCGGCATTACGCTGGTGGCCACAGGGACCTACTAGCTTAAATTTTCCTGAAATCCGAGTTGACCTTCTTATAAAGCTTATGCTATGGTACCGTTAAATAGTATCTTTGAGGTAAAAGCAAAGGAAATGAAAAATGAGTAGAAGGGATATCCTTCGAACCCATTACACAGGGTTATTGAGAAGGGCCGGCGCCTGGGCAGGTCTTGGTGCGTTGATGGCGAGCATGTTTGTCCCAACGGGAGCAAGTGCGGTCGGGCAACTGACGGAGCGTTCGCTCACTCTTGGGTCATCGAAGATTAGTACATCGACAACTTACCTATATGGCTTTAAGCCGGCGACCACGACAGCTGTCGGGTCAGTGAAGTTTCAGCTGTGTACGTCTCCGCTGGAGAACGTTTCTTGTACCGGCCCGTCCGGTGCCGACTCATCAGTGCCAGGCGCCCTCACTCTGGGTGGTCAGATCTCAGGGTTTTCGAAGAGTAATGGTACAAACAACCCGTCTCCGACTGCGAACGTGATTTGGATAGAGAATGGTACCCCGCAAAGCTTAACAAGCGGTACAGCTTCGACTGTTCAGTTTGCGACGATTACAAACCCCTCGACTGTCAACCAGACGTTTTACGCGCGCATTACGACCTATGCTGAAACCGCCGGTAGCACTGAGGTAGACTATGGTGCGGTAGCGGTATCGACGGCTGCCCAGATTACTGCGAGTGCAAACGTTCAAGAGCAATTAGCGTTTTGTGTATACACCGGGGCTAATTGTGGCGCCGGTGGTTCGACTGTGAACGTCGGTACGACATCGGATAACATTTTAAACACCAGCACCCCTACGGGCGGGACATCCAAAATGGATGCGTCGACCAACGCATCCTCAGGGTACGTCATAACGTACATAACGACCACCATTGCTGGACACCCGAGCGCATCGTTTACATCACTTAACGACACGATTACAGATGCCGGTAGCTCAAACGTACCTGATCCCGGAGATGGTGTAGCAATTTTCGGAATAAACCTCAAAGCTAACAGCACCTTGGGAGGCGGCTCCCTAGGAGCGAACTCGTCAGGTGGTTCAGGTGTGGCAGTTGGGTCGTATGCTGTAGCGGATCAAATCGCTTTTGTAGCCGGATCTACGCCGCAAACGGTAGCTAACAGTGCCGGTGGGCCCTCTGACACAACCACCTTCACAGTCAGTTACGTGGCTCAAGCCGGTACGACATCCAAGGCCGGCCAATACAGTGCACTGTTCACCTACGTCTGCACCGGTACATTCTAAAATAGCCTAATCGACAATCCGCCACCTCTCGGTGGTGGATTTTTGGTTGAGGCCGAGCTGAGGGCAGGATTGAGTGTTCGCTTTGTGTTCGGTATAATGAATGAGAGGTGGGGTTTATACTGGAAACAGAAGGGGAATGGTATGCCGACGGTAGATTTTACACTGGAAGACTTACGAAAAGTCGTAAAAGAGGAGATCAAGAGCGAACTCGTCAAGGAACGGGAGGCTACGAAAGGGATGATCCAGGATGCCTTGGTGGCCGAGCGGAAGGTGACGCAGCGGATGATTTCGGAGGGTACGGAAGATGTTAAGCAAGACCTGAAGCAGTTTGTGGCGGACGAATTTGTGAGTTTTTGGGACAATAACCTCGGGCCGGCGTTTGATGAGTTGCATGGAGAATTTGCGAAGTTAAAGGCGCAAATGCAGAGGGCGGGCCGGGCCATGGGCCGGTAGCAAGTAGTTTGCACTTATGATCAAGATAGGGTAGGCTTGTAGCGTAAGAACAATGAAAACAAAGATAATTTTAGCCCGGGTGATGCTTGCGGGGCTGATGACGCTGTTCATCAGCCAGTTTGGTGTCGTGGAGGCAGCGGGTCAGCTGACGGGCCGGAGCGTGACGCTGTCGAATTCGGCCGGGGCTCCGGCGGCGCAGACGAGCACTTACACAGCGACGTTTACCTTGGCTTCGTCGGGGCAGACGCTGGGTTCGATAATGCTTGAGATTTGCGATTCGCCGTTGTTGACGGCCTCTTGTCTGAATTCGGGTAATTCGAACGGCGCGACGTTTACCGGGGCGACGTTTGGCAGCGTGACCTGCGCGGTTTGTAATGGTGGCGCCTGGTCGCTGGGGACGGCCAGCGGTAATTTGGCCTACGTGACGCATTCGGCGGCGGCGGTGACGGGTACGCCGGCGGTGACGGTGGTGCTGAATAATGTGACCAATCCAAATGCGAATAACAAAGAATTTTATGTGCGGATCTCAACATACAGTGCCACCAATACGTCGGCGCCGGCGTATCCGGGGACTGACTTTGGCGGGGTAGCTCTCAGTACAGCCCAGCAGCTGACTGTGAGCGGCGTGATGCCCGAGAGTCTGGTGTTTTGCGTGGGCACGAGCGGGACGGACTGCACGAACATTGCCGGCTCGAGCGTGGATCTGGGGACGTTTTCGCCGGTGGCTACAAATTCCGGCACGAGCGTGATGAGCGCGAGTACGAATGCGGGTTCGGGGTATATTATTACAATTAACGGCACCACCCTCACGAGTGGGGCGAATAATATTCCGGCAATGGGCACGCAGAGCTTAAACTCGGCCGGGTGTTCGCCCAGCTGCTCGTCGGCCACCGGCACCAGCCAATTTGGGACGAACGTGCGCGATAACGCCACGCCCAACGTGGGTACGGATGTGTCCGGGACGGGTACCGCGACCGGCTCGGGCGGGTACAATACGGCTGATAGCTTCCGGTTCTTCACCGGTGACACGGTGGCCGGCGTGGGCGGCGTGACCAAGGCCAACTTGTTTACGAATTCATACATCGTGAACGTGGGCGGCGACCAAGCGGCGGGTGTGTATTCGGCCACCATGACCTACATCTGCACGGCGACGTTCTGATGCGGCGGCGGCTCGCCCAGATCGCGGTTCTGGCGCTGGGGCTGATGCCGCTGGGGGCTCAGGGGGCGGCCTTGGCGCCGCGCAACGTGGTGGCGGGATCGAGCGGGCAGGGCGTGAGCACGAGTTATGTGGCTAATTTTACAACGGGGACGACGGCCAATATTGGCTCTATAAAATTTGAATTTTGCACGACGGCCACCGGCGCCTGCACAATGCCGGGCGGCGTGGTGACCACGAGCTCGTGGCTGACGGCCCAAAGCGGGGCGGTCGGTTTTACGCTTGATAATACTACCAACGGCGCGCCGTTTATTACGCGGGTGGCGGCCAACATTAACACCGGGACGGCCCTGAGCTACACGCTGAACCCGATTACCAACCCGGCGGCGACGAACACAACGTATTATGTGCGGGTAACGACGTATACGGGCTCTGACGGCGCTACCGGGCCGACTGACACCGGGACCGTGGCCATGAGTACGGCCGAGCCGGTGCAGCTGACGGGCGTGACGCCGGAGATTTTGGTGTTTTGCGTGGGCACGAGCATTGCCGGCAACTGCACGACGATTTCGGGCAACACGATCGATTTCGGGGACTTTTCGCCGGTGGCGACGCGGTCGGGCACGAGCGTGATGCAGGCCCAAACCAATGCTGCCAACGGTTATACGATCACGGTGAACGGCACCACGATGGCGTCGGGTGTGAATACGATTCCGGGGCTGGCGGTGCAGACGGGCAGTGTGATTGGCACCAGCCAGTTTGGGCTGAACCTGCGGGCTAATTCCACGCCGGCGGTGGGCGCTGACCCGGGCGGGGCCGGCAGCGGTACGTTTACCGGCGCCTACGGCACGGCCGACCAATACCGGTTCGCCAGCGGCGACAGCGTGGCCTCGGCGGCCTTGCCGACCAACGCCAACACGTTTACCTCGAGCTACATCGTGAATATCGGCGGCGCGCAGGCGGCCGGGGTGTATACCGCGACCATGACTTATATCTGCACAGCCTCGTTCTAGGAAGTGCGGCCGAAGGCCCCAAGTTTGCGGCCCAGCTTGTAGTGAGCGTGCGTGATTATGCGCTCTAGGCGCGTGATTTCGCGCGCGAGCCGGCGGCGGCCGGTTTCGGTGAGGCGGTAGCGGCGGGCGATTTGGCGTTCATCCGCGGGGATGGCTTCGAGCAAATGTCTTGTAAGCAAGCGGTTTAGAACCTTATATGTAGTTCCGGTAGTCATGATGAGTGAGCTATTTGAATCCGCTGCCACCTGATTTCGGACGGCGTAGCCGTGAAACGGGTTCTGGGTGAGCGCCAGCAGGACATAAAACTCATGGGTGGTCAGGGTGTCGTTTAGGGTGAAATTACTCATATCTGCGACTATACTCCAAAAGGGTATAGGGTCAAAATTAATGTCTCGGCAAAGCCATTTTCTCTCGGTTAAATTGGGTAAGGTATACCCTTTGGGAGTATAGTTGGGGGCGGTACTTAGGCTGTAATTAGGAGTTCTGCAGGCGCGGTATGGGACAGGAGTTGTTAGCTCCGAAGATTTGCCACCAATTCAACTTATGCTATACACTTGGTGGTAATGAGGAACCGGGCGAGGAGTAGTATTGCCGTTGTGTTGTCTGGGCTGTTCGCGGCCGGGCAGCTGGTGGCGCCGGCGGGAGCTTTGGCGGCGCCGAGTAGCGGTTCGCCAGGGCAGGGCCTGGAGATTTCGCCGCCGGTGATTGAGCTGCAGGCCGATCCCGGGCAGACTATTACCACGAGCATCAATATCCGCAACGTGACCCAGGGCGTGTTGATTGCCAAGGGCAAGGCCGACGACTTTGGGGCGGGCACGGACGAAAGCGGCCAGCCGAAATTGTTGCTCGATGAAACCGGCGCCACGCGTTACTCGCTGAAATACTGGGTGTCGGGCGTGCCGGATTTGACCTTGGCGCCGCAGGAGCTGAAGAAAAATACCATTCGGATAGTGGTGCCGGCCAATGCCGAGCCGGGAGGGCATTTCGGCGTGGTGAGGTTTACGGCGGTGCCGCCGAACCTGGAAGGCACTGGTGTGGCGCTGTCAGCGAGCATTGGCGCGCTGATATTGCTGAAAGTTTCCGGCACGATTACGGAAAAAGTCAGCCTGGCTGAATTCTCGGCTTCACAGACGCATAAAGACAAAGTTAATGGCGACGTGGTCCATAAAGGCAGCTTTTTCGAATACGGGCCGGTGGACTTTTTGGTGCGCGTGAAGAACGAGGGGAGCGTGCACGAGAAAGTCCAGGGGTCGATCAAGGTCACGGATATGCTGGGGCACACCACGGGGACGGTGGCGGTGAACGACAAGGGCGGCAACGTGTTGCCGGACAGCATCCGGCGGTTTGAGGAAAGCCTGGGCAAGAAACAGCTGTTTGGCCATTACACGGCCGCGCTGACGTTGAATTATGCGAGCGGCAAGACGCTGTCGGCCAAGATGGGCTTCTGGGTGATACCGTGGGTGTTGCTACTGCTGGTGCTGGCCGGCCTGGTTGTGCTGGTGTTTGTGCTGAGGCTGGCGGTCCGCAAATACAACGAGCACATTATTTCGAAGGCGCGCCGGCGATAGCCCGTGCTGTCCGGGCGCGGCGGGCGAGATGGCGTTGCGCGTGGGTGGTGACGCGCGATAGCGTGCTGATATGCCATTCTAGGATTAGTTCGCCGGTAGGGGTGAGTGCATAGACTTTTCGGGGACGCCCTGGTGAAGGACTCGTGCCCGCCCGCCAAACAATGAGACTAAAGCGCTCCAGGCGCTTGAGGGCCGGGTAAAGAGCGCCGTTGCTCATGGGGTAGGCCAGGCCCGCCATTTGGGCGCAAGCACGGGCGATGCCTCGTCCGTCTAGGGGGAACTCAACTAAAGCGACGAGTATCGATATTTCGTTGATGGTAAGGGTTATTTGCTCGTCATCTTCGAGATGTAAACGCATGCGGTGGACTATATGTCGAATTTCGACATTTAGCAATGGGAACGCTGAGAGTAAGTGTGAGCAGGGAAGAACATATGCTATAATCCTTCCATAAGCTAGTCAAAAAGAAAAATGCTCGAGCAAAACCATTTCGGAAAGTTGCGGCCGCATCGGCATACCTCATATGCGGGGTTGTTTTTTGCGTTAATGGTGGTGGGAATACTGCTTTTGGGTATGAGCTTCGCGGCCAGTGCGGCGGTGCCGGCGGTGAACCCGCAGACCGGGTCGGTGGGTCTCACCGGGACCGTGAGGGGGCCGGCGCCGAGTACGGCGGCCTCAATCGCCAACCCGCGCGACGGATCGCGCACTAGCAGCATCCCGATTACCGTATCTGGAACATGCCCGGTGAACACATTTGTGAGCATCACGAAAAACGGAGTGTTTGGCGGGGTGACCTCGTGCCAGGACGACGGCACGTTTACGTTGCTGGTGGACCTGTTTGACGGCCAAAACCGGTTGGTGGCGCAGGTGAGCGACGCGCTGGGGCAGCTCGGGCCGGGGTCGTCGCCGGTGAACGTGTTTTACGATGCGCCGTCGCTGAATTTGCCGGGCGGCACTACGGGCAAGCAATTGTTTTTGGAGGTGACCACGACCGTGCTGGGCGGCGACCCGAACCAGGCGCTGGGCCGTGGCGCCACGATTGTGGGCGGGTCGGGGCCGTATGCCGTGAGCTGGGATTGGGGCGACGGCGAGTCGTCGCTTTCGAGCCAGCAGGACGCCGGGCCGGTGAGCGCGTCGCATGCCTACACGAGGCCGGGAAATTACCGGGTGATAGTGCGGGTGACCGACGCGCAGGGCAATGCCGCGTTCCTGCAATTGGTGACGGTGGTAAACGGGCCGGCGGAGCAGTTGGGCTCGACCCGTGGCAATGGTTTGGGGGCGGCGGCCGGCGCATTGCTGACGGCCTGGCCGCTGTATGTGCTGGCTTTGGTGATGGTGGCGTTCTTTTGGCTGGGGGAGCGGCGGGAGCTGCACAAGTTGCGCCGGCAACGGCTGGAGCTGGCGTAGCATTATTTTGCTCGTCTGGAGCAACTTATTATGCTTGTGCTTACAGATTAAAACGAGTACAATTTGAAGTGTAAGTAGTTTGTGAGGGCCAGGTTCTGAACGGCAAGCCAAAAAGCCGTATTTCGATCCCCAACATCCTGCGTACTGCCCTGGCCCTCGCGGTCGCCGGGTTTGTTTTGGTTGGGCTGGCGGCGCCGGCAGGGGAGCCCGCCCAGGCTGCGGCCGGGATTAACAAAACCCTCAATTTCCAGGGCCGGCTGCTGAACGCGGCGGGCGCCGTGGTGGCCGACGGCAATTACAACATGAAGTTCAAAGTTTACCAGGACGGCGACGGCGCCAGCGCGGGTGACACCACCGGCAGTCCGGCCGGCACCCTGATGTGGACGGAAATCTGGCAAAACAACATCGGCACCGGCAGCACGGCGCCGGTGGTAGTGAAGAACGGTTACTTCTCGGTGAACCTGGGCTCGTTTTGCGCCTTCGCGGGCGGCAGCTGCCAGGGCAACTCCAACACGGCGGTGGACTTCAACCAGGACACATTGTGGCTGAGCATGGACGTGACCGTAAACGGCACCAATACCAGCTCCACGCCGGCCTACGACCCCGAAATGCTGCCCATGCGGCGGATGGCCAGCGCGGTGTACGCCCTCAACGCCGGCCAGCTCGGCGGGCTGACGAGCGGGCAATTCGTGCAGCTCACCCAGCCGGTGCAGAATGCGGACCTCACCAGCCACGCCGCCATTGGCATTAACGCCACCGGGGGCAGTAATAATCTCATTACGCTGCAGTCGGGCGGGACGGACGTGTTCGACATCTCAAGTACCGGTAACCTGGTGTTTGGCAACAACGCCGACAAGACCATCTCGGTGACGACCTCGGCGGCGGCGACGGCCGGCCGGGCGCTGACGGTGTCGGCGGGCACGGGCGGGAGCGGCTCGGGGTCGAACGGGGGAGTGCTGACCGTGCAGGGCGGCAACGCCGGCGGAACTAACGCCAACGGCGGCAACATTGTGCTGACACCGGGGGTCAAGACCGGCATCGGCACGCCCGGCTCGGTGGTGGTGAAGCCTGCCGCCAGCAACGACACCGCCAGCATCTTCCAGGTCCAGGATGCTAGCGGCGATGTTCTATTGGGCGTCAATAGTGCGAGCACGTCAC
Source organism: uncultured bacterium (assembly GCA_963740635.1). Classification (GTDB taxonomy): domain Bacteria; phylum Patescibacteriota; class Saccharimonadia; order UBA4664; family UBA4664; genus UBA5169. Next base: position 111,955 of record CAVUEQ010000001.1, read on the forward strand.
TAAGCGTCAACGCCAGCACGACTATCACGGGAGTAAGTGTAGCTGGGCAGACACCGGTTGTTATCCAGCAGACACCCGCTGGTGGTAGCGGCACCCTCATTGCCACCTTAAGCAGCAATGCAACGGTCGGTAACACTCTCGTGGTCGAGACTGACATAAACAACCCCAGTGGTAGCGTCGCTTCCTTATCCGGCGGCGGTGTAACCAACTGGTTTAAGGCGGCGGGTGCGTCTGCAGTCGGCGGCCTCGAGCAGGAAATCTGGTATGGCACAGTTACTACTGCCGGGTCGAATAGCATTACTATGACAATATTGGGAGGCGCTGTTGCCGATGCCATGTCGGTCACGGAAGTCTCCGGCCTCGCTGCCTTGCCGCTAGACCAGGCCGCCGGTACGCTTGTCACGCCATCTACCACGCTTGCAGCCACACCATCTGTTACGACGACGGTAGCAAACGAAATAATCTTTGGCTTCGCGCAGGCAAACAGCGGTGGTATGCCGCAACCGGCAACGCCGAGCAATAGCTTTACCTCGTTGAGTATGTCTAGTTACAACAATGAAGAAGGTGCGTACCGCATCGTCTCATCGACCGGTACGTACAGTACGTCGTGGACGAATGGCGGCAGCGATACCTACGAGACTTCGATCGCTTCATTCAAGGCGGCTGGTTCCCAGCCCGACATTTTGGACTTAGCCTCCAATGGCGGTTCGACAGTGGCTTCTGTATCGGCAACAGGCAGTACGATCTTCCAGAATAGTGCCAACTCCACCGCCGCCTTCCAGATCCAGAACGCCACAGGCACAAGCCTTTTCAACGTCGACACCACTAACTCGGCCATCTACGCCGGCTACCGCCCCACGCAGCTCGGCGATACCGTGGTCCAGTCTACCGAAAACGACGGCGGACAAAACGCCATGGAGGCTACCCGCATCACCACCGGCCCGGCCGGCACGCTGAGCTCAATCTCGGTCTACATCAGCGCCGCCGATAGCTCGCCGAACAACCACCTCCAGGTAGCCATATACGACGACAACGCCACCAGCTGTACCGGATCCGGCGGGGGAGCTTCAGCCATACCGTCTTGCCCGGGCAACAAAATCACTTCCAGCGGCAGCCAAGCCATCACCGGCAATGCCTGGAACACCATCGCGCTGAGCACAGCACTGAGCGCCGCCACGAACTACTGGCTGGTGGTCAACAACGATTCCTCCAGCAACAGCCTCAACCGCACCCGCTACGAAACTGGACGCACCGGTGTAGACAGCTACGCCGTGAACGGGCAGACCTTCGGCACCTGGCCGGCCAGCTTCTGTACGTCGAACGACTGCAGCGCCAACCCGCCCACATACACCAAAGCCAGCTTATTGTCGTTGTACGCCACCATGGCTACCAGCACCGACAACGCCGTCATCACTGACTCAAGCGGGCACGTAGCCATCGGCGGCAGCGCTCCGGATGCCGCCTACCAACTGGCCGTCACTGCTGGCGGAAACGGTACTGGCGGGGCGCTGACGGTCCAAGGCACCCAGTACAATGTGGGTTACAGCCAGAAGGCGTTCACAGTGTCCAGCGACTTAGTAGGCACCACCTACTTTGGGTTTGACTCTATCAATGGCCGGGCCGACATCAATATCGATCCTACTTATGTGCAGGCTAATGCAGCACTCAACGTCTTACAGAATTCCGGAACCGCCAATATATTGAACCTGATAAATAACGGGTCGAGGACTGAACTCACTGTGACGAGCGGCGGCGATGTGAGCCTGTCTGGCGACAACGACCATGCCATACAAGTCGAAACACCCTCATCCGCTGGCAATGGCGCCAACCTGACACTTGCTAGCGGCAACGCCAACGGTTCCGGCAACAACGGCGGCAACCTGGTGCTGCAGGGCGGCGCATCGGGCGGTGGTGGCGGCACCGGCGGTAGCGTGATCGTGAAGCCGCAGACGGATTCGACGGCCGCCTTCCAGGTCCAGAATGCATCAGCTACCTCGCTGCTGACCGTTGACACCATCAACAGCGTGGTTACCACGAACGCCGGTCTGCAGGTGCATGGCGTGAGCGTACCCGGGTCGACGCCAGCCTATATCCAAGAAGCCAACAATGCCGGTACCGGCGGCTCGTCGACGGCGACCTTCGCCGCGAATACGGCAGTCGGCAATACCCTGGTGTTGATGGCTCAGGTCAGTTCCGGCACGCTGGGGGTCGGTTCAGTCAGCGGCGGCGGTGTCAGCAGCTGGACGAAAGTGAGCAGCGCCAGCGTTTCCAACGGCGTTGATTATGAGATGGAAACCTGGTACGGAACGGTGACCAGTGCCGGTTCCAACAGTGTGACCGTAACTGAAAGCGGCAGCGGTACGGACAACGTCCGCACTATCGTCAACGAGGTCTCTGGTGTAATCAGCTCGCCGGTGGACCAGGCGGCAGCGAATCTCCAAAGCTCGTGCGGAGCCGGTCCGTGCTCCGAATCGACCCAGAGTATCACGACCACCGCCGCCGATGAAATCGTGTTTGCGTTCTCGCACTCAGATGGCGGCGATGTCGTTCACACTCCTACGAACGGCTTCACCGGGCTGACTGCGCCCACGACCTACAACGCCGCCGCCTACAAAATCGCCAGTTCGACCGGCTCATACAATACCTCTTGGACGTTCGATAACGGCCTTGCCAGCGAGATGGCTATCGTATCATTCAAATCATATGCTTCGCTGGGTACCACCCCGAATATCGCCGAGTTCAGCGACAGCAGCAGTAACCTCGTGGGGACAATAGGTGCGACCGGGGCTGTCTCGCTCCAAAATAGCAGTGATTCGGCGGCCGCCTTCCAGATTCAGAACGCTGCGGGTACGGCCCTGCTCACCGCCGACACCACCAACCAGCGCATCAGCGTGGGCACGGGCGGCACGGCCACCGGCCAGCTGTATGTGGCGGGTAGTATGCCGGCCAGCAACCTCGGCTCGGTAAGTTTGGGAAGCGCGCAGGATACCGGCCTGGCCGTCCAGGGCAAATACGCCTACGCCGTCAGCAACACCAGCGGCAAGCTGTACATCTACGACATTACCAACCCGGCCAGCCCGACGCTGAGGAATACCGGCGGCACCTCCGTGAACGGCTATAGTCCGAACCAGATCGTTGTCCAAGGCAAATTCGCGTATATTTCCACCAATGGCAGTAACGCCGTGGTGGTGATGGACATTTCGAACCCGGCTGCGCCATCGGTGGTGGGGTCAGTATTGACCAGCGGCACGCCGAAGGGTATATACGTCCAAGGCCGTTATGCCTACTACGTCAGTAATAATGGCAACCAGCTGCAGATTATCGACATTGCCAACCCCGCCAGTCCGGTAATCGTGGGTAGCGTATCGGTTACTTCGCCAGTTGGCATTTACGTCCAGGGCAAATACGCTTACACCACCGAGAATAACGGTGGTACAAACGTCCTCGATGTCATCGACGTCTCCAACCCCGCTAGCCCGACCAAGGTAGGGTTATCAGGCAATATCGGCGCCGTTGCCGATGCCGCAAATGGCATTTATGTGGTGGGACGCTACGCTTATGTGGCAACCGCCGGCGACAAGCTGTATGTCGTCGACGTATCCAGCGCCACCAGCCCGAGTGTCGTCACCAATATCTCGGTCGATACTACTCCCGGCGCGATTTACGCGCAAGGCCGCTACCTGTACATCGTCGCCAGCGCGGCCGGCCCGGGCACGCTTAAGTGCATACGATATTTCCACGCCCGGCAGTCCCACCCTGGTCGGCAGCGTTGCCACGGGAACTGTTCCGATAGATCTGAAGGTTATCGGCCGCTACGCCTACGTGCTCAACTACACCAGCGGCACGCTGCAGACTTTCGACATGGGCGGTACCTACAGCCAGCAGTTGGAGGCGGGCGGTATCGAGACTGGTACGCTGCAAGTCGATACCAATGCTACCGTCGGCGGAGACCTAAACGTGCAGGGCGGGATCGGCGCAAGCAGCATCAACGCCGGCGCGGTGGGTGCGAGCAGCCTGACGGTGGGCGGGGCGGCAAACAATCCTGCTGTGAGCCTGGGCTACACCACCAGCGACCTGGACGGCGGCAATGACGGTGCCAGCGACAACGGCTACCTCAAGGGCAACCGATTTACTATGGGCAGCACAGCCGCCACGGTGAACTACCTGAACGTCTATGTAGCCGGCCCGGAGATCGATGCCTACCCCAACAATAAATACCAGCTGGCGATTTATGCCAATTCCGGCGGTAACCCCGGCGCCAAGATCGTGGACAGCGCCGTGGGCTTTTTGAAGGCTAACAGCTGGAACAGCCTGCCGATTTCGCCCACCACGCTCAGCGCCAGCACAACTTACTGGCTGGCTTACGAAACGCTTGGTTCGAACACGGCTGTGGCCACGGCTACCCCGGCGGCGGCGAGCACGGCTTACATGTCCAACACGTTCGGAAGCATGCCGGGTACGTTTACCACCGCGGGTACTGATCAAACAATGGCGATATCGGCCTCGGTGGGGCCGGCCAGCGGGGACAACAGCATCTTCAGCGTGCAAAATGCATCCGGGGTTGGTCTGGCCAACGCCGACGTACAGCTAAACACGTTCGGCATGGGCGGCCTGAGCTCGCCGCCGGATAGTATCCAAGCCTACCGCTCGCCCAACACGCCCACCTTTACATACACCGGTTCCGGCAGCGGTGCTACCTATACATATGCCGCTGCTTCGGTGGATTCCAACGGCGTTGAGGGCAATACGTCACCTACGGCTACAACGGCCACCTTTGCAACCACGCTTAACGGTACTAACTATGTGAAAGTCAATGTCAATAACACCGGCGCAACCTGCTACAACGTATACCGCACCGCCACATCCGGCGCCAGCGGTAACGGTGCTACTACCGGCTTAATCGCCAGCTGTGTCGGTTCCGGCAACTACAGCGACAAGGCGTTAACGGCTGCTCTAAGTCCTACCATTCCATCGGCCACCAACAGCCTGACGGCTAGCACAAGTTACAGTTACACAGTGACAGCGGTGGACGGTGTGGGCGGGGAGTCGTCGGTAGACGGCTACAACAATGAGCAAGGGATTACAACCGGGGCGACCGGCCGCGCAGTCACGCTAAGCTGGGATAAGATCGCGGGAGCTCGCGGGTACAACGTGTACCGCACCGCCGGCAGCAGCGGCACCGAAACTTTCCTGGGCCGCACCACCAGCACCAACTACACCGACGACGGCAGCATCTCGACGGTGGACGGCAGCACGCCGCCGACGCTGGGGACGGCGTTTGCCAGCCAGCTGGGCAGCGGCAACGCCACGCTCACGGTGGGCTCGGCCGGGCAAGCCGTGGGGCAGCTGTACGTGAGCGGCAGCATAGGCGGCCAGGCGCTGTCGAGCACCACCGTGAATGCCAGTAACGGCGCCAACAGGGTGAAGGTGGTGGGCCGCTACGCCTACGTGACGCGCGATAGCGGCCATCTGCAGATCTATGACGTCACCAAGCCGGAGAAGCCGGTGCTGCTGAGCTCTCTGAGCGGGCTGGGATATTCGACGCAGGCGCTTGAAATAGTGGGTAAGTACGCCTACGTAATGTCACAGAGCAGCGGTGAGCTGTTTGTGGTGGATATATCGAACCCGTCCAGCCCGAGCATTGTGACCACTGTCTCCAGTGCCTTCACGAGCAGCGGTAACACGGCGATCCAGGTCCAGGGCCGCTACTTGTATCTTTGCGACGGCACCAACCTCAAGGCCTACGACATCGCCAATGCCACCAACCCGGTGCTGGCGGGCACGGTGGCCCTGCCCGACTCGAACGGCCGCGACATGTACGTCAAAGGCAATTACGCCTACATGGCCGATTACGGCACCCTGCGAATCTACAGCATCGCCAATCCGGCCAGCATGAGTCAGGTCGGGTCGCTGGGTATTAGTTCAGGCGTGCAAAACATCAAGGTCCAGGGCGCGTACGTCTACATTGTTGATAATTTCAACTCCAAGATCGCGATCGTAAACGTCACCAACCCGGCGCTGCCGTACCAGACCGCGACCATGGGCGCCGGTTCGAATGTGGATGATGTGGTGATAGCCGGCCGCATGGCCTACTCGCTCGCCAATTCCGGGATTGATAATTTGCGGGCGTATGACATCAGCGATCCGCTCCATCCCGTGGCCCAGTACCCGACCGTAACCACCTCCAGTAGCCCATACTCATTTGACGTGCAGGGCCGGTACGCGTATGTGGTGAGTAACACCACCCCCTCGAAATTCGAAATTTACGACCTGGGCGGCACCTACACCCAGGCGCTGGAGGCCGGCTCCGCCGAAATAAGCAGCGTGAACGTGGGCCAGAACCTCACGGTGAACCAAAGCGCCAAAGTGTTGGGCGGCCTCACGGTGGGCCAGGGCGCGCAGATCCAGGGTGGGTTGGGGGTGAGCGGCAACTTGGCCATTGGGAGCCGCACTGATTCCGGCGGCACCACGTCCGACTGGGCCAAAGTCTCCAACGCTACCGCCGGCACGGTCTGTACTCAGACGGCAGTTGACACCATCAAGTCTTCAGTGGTGTACAACGGAAGTTTGTATATCGGCACGAGCGAGGCGGATAAGGCCGAGGTTTGCCGCTATGACGGTGGGACGACCTGGACCCGTATAAACTCCGCGGCGGGCACAATTGGTGCTGCTACCAACACCGACACGGTGGGAGCTATGACCGTATTTAACGGCTATATGTACATCGGCACTACGGGCGGTGGTACGGCCGGCGCTGACACCAACAAGGCATCGGTTTACCGCTGGGACGGCGGCACGACATTTACGCTGGTGAACACGACTCAAGGTACTTTAATCACGACGGCCAACGTTGACGCTGTCACTGCCATGGGAGTGTATCAGGGAGCATTGTATGTGGGCACGACTGAGACAAATGCCTCGCAAGTGGTGCGTTATATCGGAGGCACCGGCGCAGCCGTGTTCACCGGGATTAACACCACTGCCGGTACCTTCAACACACAGGCCTCGGTAGACGGCGTTACCGCCATGTCCGTTTATAACGGCAAATTGTATATTGGCACGAACGAGGCCAACGCGGCGCAGGTTCTGAGTTATGACGGTAGTACTGGGGCGGCCGTGTTTACACGCATTAACACTACCGCCGGCACATTTAACACCACTGCCTCAATTGATCAGGTGACCGTGATGACGGTATACAACGGCGCGCTCTATATTGGCACAAACGAATCAGCCAAGGCGGAGGTATACCGTTACGATGGGACTGTAGGTAGTGCGGCGCCGATGACGGTACTGAATGCTACTGCCGGGACATTCGTTACGGCCGCGAGCGACCAGGTGTCGGCGATGACGGTGTACAACGGCGAGCTCTTTATAGGTACAACAAAGTCAAACTCGGCCGAGGTGGACCTGTATACGCCGAACACGAACGCTTGGAGCAAGGTGTCGCAAGCGGCGGGCACAATCAAATCGAGTGGCACGGCGAGCATTGACGGCGTCACGATGATGATCGGATACGGCGACCTGATGTATGTGGGGACCAATGAGCCAAACAAGGCGGAAGTGTATACGTTCAGCCAGATAGAGGGCCAATCGTATGCATTGAACTTCATGGCTTCGAGTGATAACGCCGGATCCACGGAGGTGCCCACGAACGGCGCGAATACTGGCTCGATCTACTTTAAGGCGGAGCAAAACAGCTTCAACTCGGTCCAGGGGGCGGGCACGGGAAGTTTCATCTTTAGCTCCGGCATCAGCACGAGCTCGGGTGCATACGACCTAGCGGAGGATTACCCGACACGCGACGATGCGCTGGCGGCTGGTGATTTGGTGAGCATCGATCCGAATGAGACCGGGTTTGTGCGTCAAAGCAGTGGTGCAGGGGACAGTGGACTGATAGGGGTCTACTCGGAGAAGCCGGCCCTACGACTTTCGCAGCAGGACAGCACTATAAATGGGGGCCGGGCGGTGCCGGTGGCGCTGGCCGGGCGGGTGCCGGTGAAAGTGTCGACGGAGCATGGGGTGATAATGCCTGGCGATCCGTTGACTGCGTCGAGCACGCCCGGCGTGGCTATGAAGGCAAACGGTTCCGGGCGGATCGTGGGTATGGCAATGGAGGCCTACAGCGGCGATGGTGTGGGCAAGGTGATGGCCTTCGTGAACCCGAACTTCTACACCGGCGGAGAGGCGCTCCAGAGCAGCACGGCGGCTTCGAGCCTGGTGGTCAACGGCGCACTTTCGGCCAAGGATTTGACGGTGAACGGGACAGCCACGGTTGGTGATCTGGTGGCGTTGCATTCAGTGACGGCAGGGAATTTGCAGGTGACCGGGATTACTACCGTGGTGGACATCATGGTGAGTGGCCACATTATCACAGGTGGAAACGCGCCGGCGGCTTCGATTCTGGCGGCCGCTGGGTCTAATGCCACGGTGACGATCGACGGCAACGACACGAGCGGCACGATCACGATTGTGACGGGCGACGCGGCGCACGGGGCGGCGCCTGGACCTTCGGCCGGTGAGCTGGCCAAAGCCGTCTATAGCCAGGCTTTTGGTAAGGTGCCGCATATAATTCTGACACCGGGCGACTCGGCCACGGCGGGGCTGTCGGTGTACCCGGGCCCGAGGGCGGCGGACTACTTTACGGTGGGAGTGACGGGCACGCCGGAGCCGAATACCACGTATACGTTTGAGTATCTGACGGTGCAATAGGATAAGGTTGCGTTTTCGGCTTTCGTTCGGTATAATCAGATGAAGAAGTAAGGGGTATACTGAAATGAGAAGAATTGTAAGCAGAAATGCGAGGCCGAACATGGCAACAAGAGATCTGGAGGTGGTCGTCTACAAAGAAGGTGACGGTTATGTAGCGCAATGTTTGAATGTTAACGTTGCGAGCGAGGGTGACACTGAAAAGGATGCCCTCGAAAATATTCGAGAGGCGCTTGAACTTTATTTTGAGGATTCCGAGCCTGAAGTGGCGTCGGTTGAGAATGCCCGGGTAACAAAACTTTTGCTTCAAGATGCCTAAACGGCCGTCGTCCGGCGATGTTGTGAAGGTCTTAAAGCGTCACGGGTTCGCGTTCATCAGTCAGCGCGGTTCGCACGCTAAGTTTCGGAGCGGTGGTGGCAACGCTCGCACCGTCATTGTGCCGATGGGTCGGAAGAATCTACGAGTCGGGACTTTTCGATCGATTGTGGAGCAAGCGGGTATGACCGAAGCCGATTTCTAGTTTTCTACCCCTGGCCCCAGTGAGTAGACTTGCATTTTCGGGTTTTGTTTGGTAGGATGGATTCATGATTAGGGGGATACTCAGGGTATGGACGAGGCGCGCATAGCGATATTTCAGGACCGGCAGATCCGCAAAGCTTTGCATGACGGCGAGTGGTGGTTTGTGGTGGTTGATGTGGTGGGGGCGCTGACGGATTCGCGGGATCCTCAGCAGTATGTCCAGCGTATGCGGTTGCGGGACGAAGAGCTTACAAAAGGGTGGGTACAAATTGTACAGACCCTTGACATTCAGACAGATGGTGGCCGGCAGAAGGTTAATTGTGCTAATACCGAGGGGGTGCTGCGTATTATCCAGTCGGTACCGTCGCCGAAGGCGGAGCCGTTTAAGCGCTGGCTGGCAAAGGTGGGGTACGAGCGGGTGCAGGAGATTGAAAACCCGGAGCTGGCAACGCGGCGAGATTTTATAGAAATGTTTTCGTCCTAATAACAAGACTTGACCCTCCCTGGAAGCCCAGCGGTATGATGGTAGTCCAAGATCAAAAGGAGGGGAGAAGTGAAGCATTTTGAGCTTCAGGAAAAGGCTCGCGAGCAGGGCAAAGTCAGCTTTTGGGCATGGCGGCGGGCCCGGCGCGAGGGCAAGGATTTGGCTACGGCCGAGAGGGAAGAGCGCGAGCACTTGCGCGAATATCAGGCGGAGTTGCGGGAGTATGCGAAATACGTGCGGGGTGAAGGGTAGGCTTGCATGTTCGCATTGTGTTCGGTATAATGAGATCTAGAGAGTGCGTTATGATGGGAGTAACAGGAGCTAGACGATGCTGACGAAGGACGATTTGGGACAGATTAAGACAATTGTGAATGACGTCGTGGAAGATAAGATAACCAGGGCGGTGGCGCCGCTGGCGACAAAAAGTGAGCTGAACGAGACGGTTCAGAATGCCGTGGCGCCGCTGGCGACAAAGGTTGATCTGGCCGGTACGGAACGCCGGCTGCAGGCAGCGATTTTGGGCATGGATTTGGCGGGCCGTGACAGCTTCGCCCGGCTGGATGACCACGAAGCGCGGCTCACTAAACTAGAGCGGGCCCGGCCAGCATAAACTGCCGGACGCCCAGAACTAGTGTGCCACGCCCAAGAGCATCCGCAGGCCGATGAGGATGGCGACCACACCGAAAGACCGGGTGAGAAAGGCGGTCGGCAGATTGACCGCTACGCGCGTGGCGATGATTGAGCCAACGACGAAACCGAGCATGAGCAATGCGGCGGCGCGGATGTTGACATAGCCGTGGTGATAGTAGGTGGCGACCGCGAAGATGCCGACCGGAAACATTAGCATGGCGAGCGAAGTGCCGACGGCGGTTTTTTGGTTGAAGTGCGCAAAATAGACCAGGGCGGGGATAATCACGAGGCCGGCACCGGTACCCACCAAGCTGAGCAACGAGCCCGATACCGCGCCGATGAGAATGAAAATAATATACATCCTCGTCTATTATAGCGTAAGGCCGCAGCTGCCACCCAGGGGCTCGCGGCCCGGGCGTCCGGGCTACCATACCGCCGATTGTCACATAATGAGCGAAGCGTATCCAACCACAAGCGTGATTTGCTATAATGTTCTTGATATGAGAGTTGGTGGTAGATGGCCAAGGTAATTGCGATTGCGAACCAGAAGGGCGGCGTGGGCAAAACGACCACGACGATAAACCTGGGCGCCTATCTGGCCGACAATGGCCACCGGGTGCTGGTGGTGGATCTGGACCCGCAGGGTAATACTTCAAGCGGGCTGGGAATTACCGGGGATAACCTGTCGGGCGACCTCTATGATGTGCTGATGGATGGTGTGGCGGCGGCGGCTGTAGCGCGCGAGACGGCGGTGAAGGGGCTGCACTTACTGCCGGCCAGCCCGGTGCTGGCCGCGGCCGAGGTGGAGCTGGTGGCCGTGCCGCAGCGCGAATTTAAGCTGCGCAAGGCGCTCGAAGAGCTGGATTACGATTATGTGCTAATTGATTGCCCGCCGAGCTTGGGGATTTTGACGGTGAACGGACTGGTGGCGGCGCACGAGTTGATAATCCCGGTGCAGGCGGAATTTTATGCCATGGAGGGATTAGGGCAATTGGTGCAGACGGTGCAGCGGGTGCGCAAGGGCCTCAATCCGGGGCTCGGGCTGATGGGGGTGCTGGTGACGATGCACAATGGCCGGACTACGCTGAGCACCCAGGTGCACGAGGAAGTGAAGCGCCATTTTCCGGACAAGGTGTTTGAGACCGTGATCCCGCGTAACGTGAGGCTGGCGGAGGCGCCGAGCTTCGGGAAGACGATTATGCATTATGATAGGTGGAGCAAAGGAGCGCGGAGCTATAAGGCGCTGGCCAAGGAAGTGCAAAAGCGGGCAGGGGTGAAGAAATGAGCGAAGGGCAGCGAGTGGAGCGTAAACGAGGATTGGGCCGGGGCTTTGACGCCTTGATACCGACGCCGGTGATTGAGACAGAATTTGATGTGACGGCCAATGTGGATGAGACCGGCCAGCGAACCAGCGGCGACCAGGTGCGCGAAGTGGATCCGGGGCTCGTAGACCCCAACCCGCACCAGCCGCGCCAGAATTTTGACGAGGCGGCGCTGGAGGCGCTGGCGGCCAGTATCCGGGTGCATGGGATTTTGCAGCCGATGGTGGTGACGCAGAAGGGCCCGCGGTATGAGCTGATCGCGGGCGAGCGGCGGCTGCGCGCGGCCAAGATCGCGGGCCTGGAAACGGTGCCGGTGATTGTGCGAAGTTTCGACGAGCAAGAGAAGCTGGAGCTGGCGCTGATTGAGAACTTGATGCGGGCGGAGCTCAACCCGCTCGAAGTGGCTACGGCTTACCGCAAGCTGCTTGACCAGTTTAACCTCAGGCTGGCGGACCTGAGCGAGCGGATTGGCAAAGACATTTCAACCATATCGAACACCACCCGGTTGCTGCTGCTGCCGGCGGAGGCTAAACGGGCCTTGATCGAGAATAAAATCACCGAAGGCCATGCCCGGACATTACTGTCGATGAAAGAAGACAATCCCGAGCGCCAGGAGGCCAAGCGCCTGGAGCTGCTGAGCATGATTTTGCGCAACAATTGGGGAGTGAGGCAGGCTGAGGAATACGCGCGGGGCTACAAGGGCAAGAAAGGTTCGAAGAAGGCGGCGGCGGCGCGGATCGCGGCGGTGAACCAGCTCACAATGGACTTGGGCGACTACCTGGGCGCCAAAGTTACACAGATACAGAGGGCCAAGGGTGGGAGACTGGTGATTGAATATTACTCCGACGAGGAGCTCAACCGGATTATCGGGGCGATTAAGGCCGAGCGGGGAGAATAAGTTACTTTTAAGGGGAATTGCCCGTGGTGAGGGGGGTTGCTCATGCGTCGGAAATTTTTTTCTGGGAATGCACCCTTTTAGGAGGGTTGCCCAAATTGGGAGATAGAAAATAATTTCGAGGCTAATTTTGGGACCTATTTCCCAAAATGGGACATACTCTAGTAAGTGCGTGAACAATAAAAATACGGAATGCGGCCCGTGACATTATAAAGAATCCCTAGAGAACCTTAACCTGGTCGAGGGGAAGCAGCCGGAGCACAGCATTGCCGATGATGTAGCTGGAGGGCAATTCGCCCCACTCGCGGGAGTCGTAACTGCCATTGGGCGTGCGGTTGTCGCCCATCACGAAGACGTTGCCGCTTTGGACAACTTCGTCGGTGTCGATCAGGGTGGTGGTGTCTTTGTTTTCGTAGCCCAAGTCGGGGTTGAAGCCGCTGGGATGGGCAGAATTGTAAAGCGTGACGGTGCCGTTTTTGATGACCACGCGGTCACCGGGAAGGCCGATCACGCGCTTCACGAATACCCGGGAAGTGTCTTTGGGGAAGCGAAAAACGATGACTTCGCCGCGGGCGGGGATGTATTTTTTATCTTGCCCGAAGGTGCGCTCGATGAGTCCTTGGGTGTAGCCGAGTTTGCTGATAATGAGGTAGTCGGCGTCGTGAAGGGTGGGCACCATGCTCGTGCCGATAACGTGGTACGCCTGGAAGACAAAGTTGTGGAGGATGAGCACCACCGCGATCGGGAAAATGATCCACGAAAAAATGGCGCCGAAGACGGTAGCAAAACCGGCCGCAATGTTGCTAAGGGGGCCGCTGGGTTTATCCGGTGTTGGCGCGGGGGGCGCGGGTGGCGCGGGTGGTGCTGGCATCGGGGACTGGCCCGGGAATTGCTGAGGCGGCGCCGGGTTCGGTGTTGGGTTTTGGTTATCCATTGGTACGAGTATATCGGCCCGCGTGGGCTGGTACAAGTGGGTTGTACCTGAGAGCAGATACTGGTTATACTTGGGTACGATGACTATGAACAAAGGCAGCGGGCACCGGTCGTTGGATGGCCCCAAGCGCCCGCGCCCGCCCATGAAAATTCCTCCGATATCCGGCGGACCGGCGCAGTCCGTCCCCGCGGCCGAAGCCGGGCCGGCTCCGGTGCCCGCACCGGCCGCTGATGAGCCGGCGATCAGCGAGGTGAATCCGGAATTTGCGTACCAGGACGCGCCGATATTTGTCTACAAGAAGCCGGTCCATAAGCGGGTGCGCGGCGGCTGGTTCAAAGCCGCCCGGGCGATTGCGCTGGGGTTGCTGGTGTTGGTGCTCGCCACCGGGGGCTGGTTTGGCTATAAGGCGCTGAGCGCTGCCCGCAATATTATTTCGAAGTCGCACGGCGGGGCGCCGGCACTGGCGGGGCTGCTCGACGTCACCAAGCTCAAGGGCGAGGGTGACGGGCGGGTGAACATTCTGATTCTGGGCATCGGCGGGCAGGGGCACGAGGCGCCGAACTTGACCGACACGATCATGGTGATAAGCATCGACCCCAAGACCAAAGACGCGGCCATGCTGTCGATACCGCGCGACTTGTACGTGAAGATTCCGGCATCGGCTAAAACGCGGACGCAATACGGCAAAATTAACGCGGCCAATGCCTATGGCGGGCCGGAGCTGGCGGCGCAGACGGTGAGCAATGTGATCGGCGTGCCGATTCACTATTATGTGCTGATCGATTTTTCGGGCTTCCGGCAGGCGGTCGACGCGGTGGGCGGGGTGGATATTAATGTACCGACGGCTATTTACGACCCGCAATATCCCTGCGACAACGAGCGCGGCGGTTACTGCCCGTTCAAGATCGCGGCGGGCCCCCAGCACATGAACGGCACGGTGGCGCTGCGGTATGCCCGGTCGCGCAAGAGCACGAGTGACTTCGACCGGGCGGCGCGCCAGCAGCTGGTGATAGCGGCGGTGCGGCAAAAGGCCCTGCAACTTTCGACGCTGACCAATCCGGTGAAGCTTACACAGCTGATCGATGCGGTGGGGTCGCACGTGAAGACGGACATCCAGCCGGCCGAGATCAAAAAAATCGCGGCGCTGGCCAAGGACATCGACCCGGCCAAAACCCCGCAGAAGGTGCTCGATACCGACTCCAAAGACGCGCTGCTGGTGGGCGGCACCAACATTATTGACGGCGCCGGGTACATCGAAGTGCCGAAGCTTGGCAACTTCAATTACAGCGACATTCAGGATATGGTCAAGAACATCTTTGCCGACCATTACTTGATCGACGAGAATGCTCTAATCGAGGTCCAAAACGGTTCAGGATTGCCGGGAATCGCCGCGCGGGTGGTGCAAAGCTTGCAAGCGGCGCACTACAACGTGGGCGCGCCGGTAAACGCTGCCGATCGCTATACAAAGACGGTGTTATATGATTATACTGGCGGGAAGAAACCGTATACCATCAATTATCTTGAACAACGGTTTAAAGTGAAGGCGCAGCGGGCGACCGCCCCGGCGCCTGTGGTGGACGCGAACGGTCAGCCGGTTCCGGCCCCCCAGATAAGGATTATTCTTGGCAGTGATTACAAAGCAACGGGAACGTCTCAGTAGCCTGGTAGGCGGCTTCGGGTCGCGGGTGTCGCCCAGCTGGATACTGATCGCGATCGAGCTGGCCGCGGTGTATGGGCTCAGCCGGCGGTCGGGTTGGCTGTGGCTGGCGGCGGCCGTGGTGTTGGCGGTGGAGCTGTGGGGATTGAGACCTGGAGCCGCCAGACCGGCGGCAGGCCGGGGCGGGTTGATATGGCAGCGGGTACCCGGAGTGTTGGTGGGTCTCAGCACGGCGCTCATCATCGACATGGTGCCGCGGCTGGTGACGCAGCGGGGGTTGGCGGTGTTGTACGCCGGTTGGCTGGTGTGGCGGGAGGTGGCAGCGGAGCGGCAGGCCGCCAGCAACGCCAACTTGCTGATAGTGCAGGCAGTGATGTTTGAGGCTATTTTCCTGATGGCGGCTATTTGGCAGACCTCGAGCCTGCTGGTGCTGCTACTGGTGTGGGCGGGCGCGTACCTGAGTGTGTACGCCGATCTCACGCGGCGCGGCGACCGCCTGGCCGGTGTGATGGCGGCCACCTGGGGCGTGATTGCGGCCGAGGTGGCGTGGGTGCTGCAATTGTGGCTCATTACCTACACCATGCGCGGCGGATACGTGCTGGTGCCACAGCCGGCGTTGATTTTAACGGCGTTGGCGTATCTGTTTGGCAGCATACTGACCTCGGCGCGGGCCGGGAGCCTGAGCCGGGCGCGGCTGGCTGAGTATATGGTGATAGCGGTGGTGCTGGTGGCGATCGTGGTGGCCGGGACTTCCTGGCGCGGCAACGTTTAAGCGTTAACGCTGCGGAGGAATATTTGCCCGACGACCGAAGCGGGGTGTGCGATGCGGAATCCAGAGGGCAGAGCTCCCACGTTCGCTGAGTAGAGTGGCGAATGTTCCGGCGCAGGAGATCGGAGAACGTTTAAGCCGGTTCTCAGCTAATTCTCGCAGAGTAGAGTGAGGGGCTATAATATCAACGTTAGAGGGTGAGCAGTGACTGACGAGCACAACAATGACGAGCACAAATATACCGGTAATACCGAGCCGGAGTTAACCGTACCGCGCCCGCCCGGGCACCGGTATGGCGCGGGGCATAACCGCCGCGGCAACATGACGCCGGCACGGCTGTTGGGTGCCGGACTGCTGCTGGGTTTGGCCGGCGGTATGCTGGGGGCGTTTGTGTTTGTGCGGTTCTTTGCGGCCTCCATTCCCACCGATCGCAAGCAGCTGGTGGTGCAGGAGAGTTCGGCAGTGATTGACGTGGCCCAGAAGGTGAGTCCGAGTGTGGTGTCGATTACCTCGAAGGCGATAACGCAGGGATTTTTTGGCGCCCAGCAGCAGGAGGGAGCCGGCACCGGCATGGTCGTGAGCAGCGACGGGCTGATTATGACTAACCGGCACGTGGTGGACGACACCACGGCCAACTACACGGTGGTGACTAATGACGGCAAGAGTTATCCGGCGACGGTGGTGTCGCGCGATACCATTAACGACGTGGCGTTTGTGCGCATATCCGCGACCGGGCTGAAGCCGGTGGAGCTCGGTGATTCCGGGGCGGTGAAGGTGGGGCAGCAGGTGATAGCGATCGGTAACGCGCTGGGGCAGTTCCAAAATAGCGTGACATCCGGTATCATCTCTGGCTTGTCGCGCGGCGTGACGGCCGGCGACAGCGGCAGTGCCCTGGGCAACGGCTCCAGCGAGAACTTGCAAGACCTGCTGCAAACCGACGCGGCCATAAACCCTGGCAACTCGGGCGGGCCGCTGGTGAACCTTGACGGCCAGGTGGTCGGCATAAACACGGCGGTGGCCGGGCAGGCGCAGAATATTGGCTTTGCGATCCCGGTAAACGAGGTGAAAGCGCTGATATCGAGCGTGAAGAGCAAGGGGCGAATCGTGCGGCCGTATCTGGGCGTGCGGTACGTGGCCATAGATAAGCAGACGGCCACCGAAAACAATCTGGGGGTGAGCGACGGTGCGTGGGTGCAGGCGGCCGACGACGCCAATCCGGGGGTGGTGCCGGGTTCGCCGGCGGAAAAGGCGGGCGTGAAGGAGGGCGACATTATCATTAAGGTGAATAACGACAAGATTGATGCTACCCACAGCCTGCAATCTCTAATTGGCAAGCACAACGTGGGCGACAAGGTGACAATAACGGTAATGCGCGACGGCAAGTCGCAGACGATCACGGCTACGCTCGAAGCTGCGCCGGCGGGTTAATTGGAAAAGTCAAAGGTTATGTGGGCGCGGCCCGCCCCTGTTGAGGGGCGGGCCACTAGTTACCTCGCTTCCGGGTAAGTGACCCTGGTTGGGGCTGCTTCGCTCGGACTGTAGACCTGGAGCGGGTACAAACCCCCGTAGTTGGTCTCGCGCACATGGCATATCGGAACGAGCAGATGCTCACTCGTAACGACCACGAAGTGGGTGGTGTGCGATGTGGCGGCTCGCCGCCGCATGTCGCGGACCAGGGCTTCAAGCGCTGGGGCGGTGAAGTCCACGGCGAATGGATCTCGCATTTTGGCAACAGACTCCAGAAGTACGGGTACTGGGGTACCTGCCTCCAGATACTGGGCCAGAATCTCCGCGCTGGTGATATGCCGGGGGAGGTCGCCGCCGATGTACACGACGAACTTCGCAGGCGGTTGGTTTCCTGTGAGTAGCCGGTGGGCGGCGCGCCGGATTTGGACTAGCCCTAGTTGATCAAGTCCGCCCGGTTCTGATTCGTTTGGTTTGCCGTGGCGCAGGCCGTAGAGCATGAGCTCATAGGGCGTGTTTCGGGTGCGTCGCACGATTACATCACTTACAAGGGTTCGCAGCATTTCCTGGCCTCCACTAGATCGGTCGAAAACGAGTGACCGAACTATGACACTGTTTGAGCGTAATTACAACTATTGTTGCTGAAAGCCGAGTATGAAGTAGCCTTGCTCGATGGGCGAGAGGCCGTGTTTGGCGGCCTCGGCGATGAGGGCTTCATGCTGCCAGGGGTCGCATTCGGTGAAGAGGAAGCCGCCCGGCGCGAGATGCCCGGGGAGGCCGGCCAGGAAGCGGCGGTAGAGGCCGAGACCGTCCGGGCCGCCGAAGAGGGCGACGGTGGGTTCACGCCTCACTTCGGGCATGAGGTCGGCGCCGTCTTCGAGGTACGGCAGGTTGGTGACCACGGTATCGAAGGTTTCGCCTTCGAGAGCCGACCAGAGGTCTGAGGCTAAATGTCGAATTTCGACATTTAAGCGCTTGGCATTGCGGCGGGCGACGGCCAGCTCGCGGTCGGAGAGGTCGGTGGCGGTGACGCCCAGGTCGGGGCGATGGGTGGCAATGGCGATGGCGATGGCGCCCGAGCCGGTGCCGATGTCGATGAGCCGGGAATTCTTGGGCGCGTATTTGATGGCCCATTCGACCAGCTGCTCGGTCTCCACGCGCGGTGTAAGCACGTCGGGCGTGATTTCAAATTCCAGCCCATAAAATTCGCGCGTGCCGGTGATGTGGACTACCGGAACGTGTTGGGCTCGTTTTTGGATAAATTTATTATACAGCTTATGCTTATCCGCGCTAATTATTTCGTCATCGTGGGCCAGCAGCCAGGCGCGGTCGTGACTGAGGGCGTGGGCGAGGAGTAATTCGGCGTCGAAGCGGGCGCCGGAGATTTTGGCTTCTTCAAGCTCGGATATGGCGAGCTTTAGGGCCTCGCGGATGGTCATTTTGACTTCGAGAGGAATTTTTCAACCTCTGTACGATAGGGCATAGCAGGGCCGGCGCCGAGGACTTGGACCGAGAGCGCGGCGGCGGCGTTGGCGAAGAAAAGGGCCGCAGTTGCGGTTTGATTTTCGGCCAGCGCGGCAGCAAAAGCGCCAGTGAAGCAATCACCGGCACCGGTAGTGTCGACACTTTTTACGGTGTGGCCCAGAACTTGAGCAGTCGAGCCGTTAACACGTGCAACGAGGCCATGCTTGCCGAGAGTGACGATGATGTTAGTGGGTTGCCCTAGGCCATGGTTTAGCTCTTCTTCGTAGAGTGCCGGTGTCATTAGGTTAGCTGGGGTCCCGCTGAAATCGGCAAATTCAGTTTCATTGAGGATAAGGTAGTCAATGAGGGGGAGGAATTCGGGTGGAATTGGCTTGTAGGGAGCGGGATTGTAGATAGTGACGGCGCCGCGCGAATGGGCGCGCTCGAGGGCGTGATGGATGACAGGCCGGGGAATTTCGTTTTGAAGCACTACGATGTCGCTGGGCTTGATCGGAGCACGGCCGACAAGCTCCGTGGACACGGAATCGTTGGCTCCGGCGACGACTGTAATAGCGTTTTCGCCGGTGGCGTCGACGGTAACAAGGGCTGCGCCGGAAGGGCCAGGGACTGTGATGACGCCATCAATGTTGACGGACTCGGCTTCCAGAAAATCGCGCAGGGTATGGGTGGAGGTATCGCTGCCGATAGCACCGATTAGGTGGACGGTGGCACCGGCCCGGGCGGCGGCAACTGCCTGATTGGCGCCCTTGCCGCCGGGCAGGAATTTAATGGAGAAGCCGGAGACGGTTTCGCCGAACCGGGGCAGGCGCTCGGTGGTGACGAACACATCTAAATTAATGGAGCCGATGACGAATACGCGCTTCACGCGGCGGCCTTCACCCGGGCCAGGATGTCCCTGGCCACCAATTTGAGCTCGCGGGTGGCGTCTATTTCGATGGCGCCGAGGTCGAGCATTTCCTGCTTAAACGGTGCCGCCCAGCGCAATAATTGGTCGCGCTCTTCCACCCTCTGGCCGAAGCTGGTGTCCGGGGCGCCGCTTTTAATGCGGGAACGTATGATATTTGTGGGAATATCCAGATAGAATATGGCTTTCAACATGTCATGGGCGCGGTCGATGTTGCCGGCGTTGCCGCACAGGAATACAGGTTTGCCGGTGGGTTCGAGTTTGTCGATGTGCTTGCGCAGCCGGTCCAGTTCCCAGACGTAATTGTGGCGCTCCCACCAGGCCGCATCGGCGCCGGCGGGGTAGGGGACGGGCTTGTGGTTCTTGTTGGCGAAGTAGCCGAGGCCCTGGGTACTGTCGGCGTCGATGGTTTGGTAGCCTTGGGCGGATAGGTACTCAGCCAGGGCGGACTTGCCTGCGCCGGACGGCCCGGTGATGAGGTAAATGGGCTGGCTCATGCCGCGGCCTGTTCAAGTTTGAGGCGGAGGTCTTCGGCGCGGAGGGCTTCGAGCATGTCAGCGATGCCACCGAGCATGAAGCCGGGGAGGCCGTGCTGGGTGCGGCCGATGCGGTGGTCGGTGACGCGGTCTTGCGGGAAATTGTAGGTGCGGATTTTCTCGGAGCGGTCGCCGGTGCCGATCTGGGAGAGGCGGGCGTTGCGGTTGGCCTGCTGCTCTTCTTCCATCTTGAGGGCGAGCAAGCGGGAACGGAGCACGCCCATGGCCTTGAGCTTGTTTTTGAGCTGGGATTTTTCGTCTTGGCAGGTGACGACCAGGCCCGAGGGAATGTGCGTGATGCGCACGGCGGAGTCGGTGGTGTTGACGGACTGGCCGCCGTGGCCGCCGGAGCGGTAAACGTCGATGCGCAGGTCGGAGTCTTTGATTTCCAGGTCGGTTTCTTCGGCCTCGGGCAGGACGGCGACGGTGACGGTAGAGGTGTGGACGCGGCCTTGGGATTCGGTTTCGGGGACGCGCTGCACGCGGTGGACGCCGGATTCGTACTTGAGAAGGCCGTAGGCGCCGTCGCCATTGACCTCGAAGATGATTTCCTTGTAGCCGCCGACCTCGCTGGGGCTTTCGGACACGAGCTCCACATGCCAGCCGGGCTGGGTTTCGATGTAGCGGGCGTACAGGCGGTAGAGCTCGCCGCCAAACAGGCTGGCCTCGTCGCCGCCGGCGCCGGCGCGGATTTCCACGATGGCGTTTTTGGTGTCGGCGGGGTCCTTGGGCACCAGTGCCAGGCGCAGGGCGTCGCCTGCTTGGTCGAGCTGGGTCTCGAGCTCCGGGATTTCCTCGCGGGCCAGCTCGGCCAGCTCGGGGTCGCCCAGCGCCTCGCGGCTGTCGGCCAGCGCGGCCTCCAGGCGGGCGCGGCGGTCGTAGAGCTCGATCAGCGGCGCGAGCTCGGCCTGGCGCTTGGCCAGTGATACTATTTCGGGCGTGCCGAACAGCGCCGGGTCGGTCATGCGGCCGGCGAGCTCATCGGATTCGGAGCGGATTTTAGCTTCAGTGGGGTCCATAATCATCTCTTGGTAACAAAAAACGCTCTGTTACAAGTGTATCAGAGCGTTCGCTGGCTTAGTTAGACTTCGGGCTTGGCGTCGGCTTCGACGGTCTCGGTCTGGAGCTCTTCCTGGATTTTGGCCAGCTCGGCATCCTTTTTGTTGGTGGCGGCGGCCTTGGTTTCGGCGAGCTTGGACGCGTGAGCCTGGCGGGCCTTGAACTTGTCGACGCGGCCGGCGGTGTCGATGAGCTTCTGCTTGCCCGTGTAGAACGGGTGGCAGTTCGAGCAAATCTCAACGTTAATTTCCTTCACGGTCGCGTGGGTCGTGAAGGTGGTGTTACAACCGTTGCAATGAACGGTGGTTTCGAATAGTTCGGGGTGAATGCCGGTTTTCATAACTTCGGAATTGTACCTGATAATGGCGGGTGGGTCAACCTGGCCGTAGGCCGGCACAAACTTCTAACGGAACATAGCGGTTCACAAAATAGGTATACTATATATCTGTATAAAATATACCTAAAATCGAGATGACAAATTCTCCCTTGGGTGAGGTTGTCTCTGAGCCTGGAATCTGGTATGCTCGCTGGGCTTAAACATTTAATGAAGCAATGCGGCCGACATCCTCCCGCTTGGGTGGCCGCATGAAGCGAAAGGACACAATTTAATGGCTGACGTAAGCCTCAAAGAACTACTGGAGGCGGGTGCGCATTTTGGGCACCAGACCCGCCGGTGGAACCCGAAGATGAAGCAATATATCTACGGGGCCCGCGGAGGGGTGCATATTATTGACTTGACCAAGACGGGCGTAATGCTCAAGGAGGCGACCGAGTTTGCTAAGCAGACCGCTGCCGATGGCGGCAAGGTGCTGATAGTGGGTACCAAGCGCCAGGCAGCGCCGGTGGTGCGCGAAATCGCCGAAGCCAACGGCTTGCCATACGTGAGCGAACGCTGGCTGGGCGGTATGCTGACCAACTTCCGCACCATTCGCCTGCAGGTGCAACGCCTCAAGAAGCTCGAGGCGGGCCTGGAGAGCGGCGACTACGCGAACAAGTACAACAAGAAAGAGTTGCTCGATTTCTCGAACGAGGTGGCGGCGCTGAACCGCATTTTCGGCGGTATTAAAAACATGGACGGCCTGCCGGGTGCGGTGTATGTAGTGGACGTGCCGGGCGAGAGCATCGCGGTGGCCGAGTCGCGGCGGCTGGGGATTCCGGTGATCGCGATCGTGGACTCGAACGCTGACCCGGATCTCGTGGACTACAAGATTCCGGCGAACGACGACGCTATCAAGAGCGTGCGCGTGATTACGAAGGCCGTGGCCGAGGCGGCGGCGGAAGGCGCTAAGCTGCACGCCAGCAAGGCTGCCGAGAAGGCGGAGAAGGTAGAAGAGGAGGCCAAATAATGGCGATTGCGATTGAAGACATCAAGAACCTGCGCGAAAAGACCGGCGCGGGCATGATGAAGGCCAAGGAGGCGCTGGAGGCTTCGGGCGGCGACTTTGACGCGGCCGTCAAGTACCTGCGCGAAAAAGGCGAGGCTAGCGCCGCCAAGAAAAGCGAGCGTGAGGCCCGCGCCGGCGTGATCGAGGGTTACGTGCACTCGGGCCGGATTGGCGTGTTGGTGGAGATCAACTGCGAGACCGACTTTGTGGCCCGCACCGAGGATTTCAAGAATTTCGCGCGCGACATCGCCATGCACGTGGCGGCGGCCAATCCGGAATATTTGAGCCCAGAAGCGGTCCCGGCTGAGGTGGTGGAGAACGAGAAGACTATCTACCGCAAAGAAGTCGAGGGCAAGCCGGCCGAGATTATCGAGAAAATCGTGGACGGCAAGCTAGCCAAATATTACGAGCAGGTGTGTTTGGTGAACCAGCCCTTCGTGAAAGACCCCGACCGAAGCGTAGGCAAATTGACCAGTGAATTAATCGCGAAATTGGGAGAAAATATTGTCATTCGTAGATATGAGCGGATGGAACTAGGAGGCGTATGATCAGGTCATTGGTTGAATCGGCGGGTCCGAAAATGGAAAAGGCAGTCCAGCATTTCGCGGAAGATCTGAAGTCGTTGCGCACCGGCAGGGCGTCGGTGGCCATGCTCGACGGCGTGACAGTGGAGCTATATGGGGTGCCGCAGCCACTGAAGGCGGTGGCCTCAGTGAGCACGCCCGATGCCCGCTCGCTGGCCGTGGCGCCGTGGGACAAGACGGCGCTGGGCCCGATTGAGAAGGCCATCCGCGAGAACCAGTCGCTGGGGCTAAACCCGGCCAACGACGGCAGCGTGATCCGTCTGAACATTCCGCCGATGACCGAGGAGCGCCGCCGTGAGGTGGTGAAGAGCCTGGGCTCGAAGGTCGAGGATTGCCGCATAGTGTTGCGCAATATCCGCCATGATGTGATGAACGACATCAAGAAGATGGAGAAGGCCAAAGAGGCTACGACGGACGACGTGAAGTTCGCCGAGGCCGAATTGAATAAGAAAATTGAGCAATTTCAGCGCCGCATTGAAGAAATTGAGAGCCTCAAGTCCAAGGAGATCATGGAGGTCTAAGTGGTCGATGAGGCTATGGCACAGCCGAAAGTGCCCCTGCACCTCGGCCTGATTCTGGACGGCAACCGGCGTTGGGCCCGGGAACACGGGCTGCCGCAGCTCGAGGGGCACCGCCGCGGGTACGATAACCTGCATAATATTGTGACGGCGGCGGCCGAGCGGGGGGTGAAATATATTTCCGCCTACGTTTTTTCGACTGAGAATTGGAACCGCAGTCAGGAGGAGGTGAATTACCTCATGGATATGCTGGTGTGGGTGGCCACCAAAGAAATCGACAAGTTTGTCCGCGAGGACATGAAAGTGGTGTTTTTGGGGTCGCGGAAAAACCTGAGCGCCAAGGTGCTGCGGGCGATCCGCTCGGTCGAGGACAGAACGGCCGGCTGCACCCGGGCGGTGGTGGCATTGTGTTTCAATTATGGCGGCCAGGTTGAGGTCGCCGAGGCGGTGGCCCGGATGGTGGACGACGGCGTGAAGTCAGCCGAGGTGACGCCCGGCAAGCTATCCGAATATTTGTACCATCCGGAAGTGCCGCCGGTGGATTTGCTGATCCGGAGCTCCGGCGAGCTGCGGACATCCGGGTTCATGATGTGGCGCACGGCATACGCGGAACTGTATTTTAGCCCCGTGCCGTGGCCGGCTTTTAGCGTTGCGGATTTAGATGCCGCGCTCTTCGAATACGCCGGCCGGCACCGCCGGTACGGAAAATAAGTTACAATAGCTGATGTGCTGATAGCTATTGTCATTATCGTTTTATTTTCGCTCTTGGTGATCTTACACGAATGGGGCCACTTCCTGGCCGCCCGCCGCGGAGGCGTGGAGGTGGAGGAGTTTGGCGTCGGTTTTCCGCCAAAGGTCTGGGGCAAGAAGGTGGGCGGCACGTTGTATTCGGTGAACTGGCTGCCGCTGGGCGGCTTTGTGCGTCTGAAGGGTGAGGACACCGGCCAGACCGGCCCCGGGACGTTTGGGGGCGCCAGCTACAGTGTGAAGGCCAAGATTCTGCTGGCGGGCGTGGGCATGAACATGCTGACAGCCGTGGTGATCTTGTACGCGCTGTGTGTGACCGGTATCCCGGCGCTGGGCGGCGCTTTTGAGCCGAAATTTTTGCCGTCGACCTATTCCCAGTCGAGGCAGTTGATAATGGCTGAGGTGGTGCCGGGGTCGCCGGCGGCGGCGGCCGGGCTGGTGCGCGGGGATTTTCTGTTGAGCGCGAACGGCGCCCCGCTCGAGGATGAGGCGGCCTTGCGGGCGTTCACGAAGGCCCATGCCGGCCAAGAGGTCAGCTTGAGCGTGAAGCATGATGGTGTGGTGCGCGATGTGGCGGTGAAACTGCGCGACCAGGCGTCGAGCTCCGGCTACCTGGGGGTGGGCAGCCAGCAAGTGTACCGGCTGCGCTATGACCCGCTGACGGCGCTGGCGGCGGCGGTGTATATCGCCGGTGCGCTGTTTGTGGGCACGATCGTGGGCGTGGTGATGCTGCTGGTGCACATACCGGCACTGGTGTTGGGACTGTTTTCGACGAAAGTGCCGGAAGCGGCGGCCTCTGCCTCCGGGCCGGTAGGCATTTTCCTGATTTTGCAGAGCCTGTCGTCGCTGGGTTACGCCTACATTTA
The DNA here is from genome assembly GCA_963740635.1 of uncultured bacterium. Classification (GTDB taxonomy): domain Bacteria; phylum Patescibacteriota; class Saccharimonadia; order UBA4664; family UBA4664; genus UBA5169. The sequence goes on from CAVUEQ010000001.1 coordinate 137,420, forward strand.
CCTGTTTATGGCCAACATCGCGGTGGCGCTGGCGGCGTTTAACGTGCTGCCTTTGCCGGCGCTCGACGGCGGGCGGCTGGCAATTATTACGCTGCGGCGGTTTGTGAAGAAGCGGCAGATTTCGGCGGACCTGGAGGCCCGGATTCACTCGATTGGGTTTATCGCGCTGATCGCGTTGATGGTGTTGATAACGGTTTACGACTTGCGAAAGCCGCACTAATCCATGAGCCGGCGCGAGCTCCCCGAAAACTTGCAGGTGCCGTGGGGGGTGCGCGACGTATTGGTGATGGTGCTGGTGTGGTTCGGGTTGCAGGTGGTGATGGGGATATTCCTGGCCATCACGGCTCGGAGCACGCCGGCGGTAGCGCGGTTTTTGGACCAGGCTAAGGGCGGCAACGTGGCGGCCAACTTCGCGCTCGACACGACCGGTGTGTTGCTTGGTTTTGGCTTGGTATGGCTATTTTTGCGCAAATACAACGTGGGCTGGAAGGCTGTGGGCTGGCGGCGGGTGAGCGTGCTCAAGACCATCGGTTACCTGATCGGTATCCTGGTGGCGTTTTTGGTGCTGGCGCAGTTGGCCTTCGTGGTGGTGAAGTTGCTGGTGCCGGGCTTTGACCCCAACCAGCCGCAGGCCAACGAGTTTACGACTGGGGCCGGTACCAACCCGAACCTGGCCATCATTGCGCTGGTGCTGCTGCCGCCGGTGTTTGAAGAAACCATTTTCCGCGGGTTCATGTTCCCGGCGATCGCCAAGCGCACGGGTTTGGTGTGGGGGGCGGTGCTGTCGTCGATGATTTTCGGGATCGCGCACGGCCAGCCGAACCTGTTTGTGTACACCACCATCCTCGGCTTGCTGCTGTGCTTCATGTACGTGCGGACCAAGAGCATCGTGCCGGGGATACTGCTGCACATGGTGAATAACTATTTGGCGTTTCTGGCGATAACTTCGCCTAAATAGGCTGACTTATAACGGGATGTGGGGCTCCTATTGCATTTTTCGAATGACTGCTCTTTACATGGTAGTCTTAACTTTAGACTTCTTTCGAAAAAGTTGAGCGTGGGAATTCGCTTATGGTCTTAATTTAAGACTAGTACTCGAATGGGCGTGGCCCGATATTTATAAGTAATGTATACTGACTTGCAAAGCCGTGAAGGGGTTTCCCGCCCTGGAGCTGCCGGCGATGAGCCGAGCCGTAACCCGACGTTACCGGGGAATTGAGGCCGAAGTGCGCTTCGGCGAAGGCAAGATGGTACCACGAGACACCTCGTTCTTGCCAAGCGTTTTTTGCGTTTGGCGGGGATGGGGATTTTTCGTGGAGCAATAATGAGTGAGGAGAAACGCTATGAAAATGTCGCAATTATTTACCAAGACCCGCAAGGAAGCGCCGCGGGACGAGGTGTCGAAAAACGCCCAGTTGCTGATCCGGGCGGGTTTCATATATAAGGAAATGGCCGGCGTGTACGTGTTTTTGCCCTTGGGGTTGCGCGTGCTGGGGAAAATTAACCAGGTGATCCGCGAGGAAATGAACGCCATCGGCGGGCAGGAAGTCCAGATGAGCGTGCTTGTAAACAAGGAGCTGTGGGAACGCAGCGGCCGCTGGAGTGACGAGGTGGTGGACGACTGGTTTAAGACCAAGCTGAAGAATGGGCTCGAGGTGGGCATGGGCTTTTCGCATGAGGAGCCCTTGACTAATCTGCTGCGCGAGTATGTGAGCTCATACCGGGACCTGCCGATCTATCCGTACCAGATTCAGACCAAGTTTCGTAATGAGCTGCGGGCGAAGTCGGGGATTATGCGCGGACGCGAATTTTTAATGAAGGACATGTACTCGTTTTGCCGGACTCAGCAGGAGCACGATGAATTTTATGAGCAGGCTAAGAGTGCGTACCTGAAGATTTATGACCGGTTGGGCATTGGCGACAGAACCTATGTGACCTTTGCTTCGGGCGGGAGCTTTAGTAAGTATTCGCACGAGTTCCAGACGCTGACGGAGGCCGGCGAGGATACAATCTACTTGGATGAGCTGAAGCGGCTGGCGGTGAATGACGAGGTGTTTAATGACGAGATTTTGAAGGATCTGGGGCTTAAAAAGAGTGAGTTGGTGGAGCGCAAGGCGATTGAGGTGGGCAATATCTTTTCGCTCGGGACCAAGTTTTCGGATGCATTGGACCTGACCTTTACGGATGAGGAGGGGAAGGTGAAGCCGGTGACCATGGGCTGCTACGGCATTGGGCCGAGTAGGGTTCTGGGGACAATCGTGGAACTTCTGGCCGATGATAAGGGGATTGTGTGGCCGGACGGCGTGGCGCCGTTTGAGGTGCACCTGGTGCGGCTTGGTGATGACGAGGCCGTGGTGAAGGCGGCCGATAAGCTGTATGCGGAGTTGTTGAAGGCCGAGGTGGAAGTGCTCTACGATGACCGCGACGAGTCGGCCGGGGCTAAGTTTGCCGACGCGGATTTGATCGGCGTGCCGGTGCGTCTGACGGTGAGCAAGCGGACCTTGGCTGAGGACGGCGTGGAGTGGAAGCGCCGCGATGAGAGCGAGGCTAGGCAATTGAAGCTGACGGGGGTGCTAAAGGCGCTGGGCAAATAATTTCGGGTAAAACGTAGGGTGGCCTGTCCGGAGGGTTACTCCGGACAGGCCGTGGTGCAGACCAAGCCCTATGCGCGATCAGCCGGAATGCTGGGCCGACCGCCTTGCTGTTGGTGTTACCCTATCGGGTGACAGGGCAATCCTCGTGCGTCCCCGTCAGAACAAGACGGTTGTGCTCGAGGCGATAGGCTTCGCGAGCGGCATCCGCTTCTTCGGGGGTCTTTGCGTCGCTCAAAGCCGCGACTAGCCTGTCGATATTGGCACTGCAGGCTCCACTAGATCCTCCCATTGGGATTCTCCAATCATTCGGATGGGGCAGGACAGCCCCGTTGTCGGTTGGCGGCCAAGGGCACGCCAATTGCTGTGAGAAGAACAACCGGACGTATGGCGCCCTCCTAACTAGTTGGGGTTGGGTCCATGGTGGGCTTGGTTGCCATAATTATATGTGATTAATACCTACGAGGCAAACTAACCGGAGCGGTTTTTTGGGCGTAGCGCTCCACGAACCGGCGGAGGATGCGCTCGGGCTCGGTGACGGTAGCGGAGTGGGCGACGGCGGTGAGGCGGCCGGCCTCACGGGGGTCGAAGTACCCGGCGTGCTTGTAAATCTGTATGCGCAGGGCCATTCCGGGGGCGTCAAGCTCGGGGTGGAATTGGGTGGCGTAGACATTGCGGCCGACGCGGAACATTTGGACGGGGCAATCCTTGGAGCCGGCCAGCAGAACGGCGCCGGGCGGCAGGACTTCGCAGGCCTCCTTGTGGCCCAGGAAGGCCGTGAACGTGTCCGGAAGACCGGTCGTGAGCGGGTCGTCTTGGGCGGCCGGGGTGAGATGGATGACGGCGGGGCCGACTGGTTCGGCGTATTTTTTGGACATGACGCCGCCGAGGTTGGCCGTCACGAAGCCAATGCCCAGGCAGGCGCCGAGAAACGGGTGGTCGCGGCGGATAATCTCGGTGAGCAGGGTTTGGAGCTGGGGCTCGAAGGCGCGCTGGGCGGGGGATTTTTTGGCGGGCGGGTCGGTGACATTGCTGGGGCCGCCGCCGAGAATGACGCCGGAGTAATCGCCGAGATTAACCTTGCCGAGCTCGCCGCGGTCCATGGCTACGCGGATAAGCTGGTTGGGCTTGAGGCCGCCAAATTTGCAGAAGGCCTCATATTCGTTGTCGGAGGCTTCGGGTTCGGGGCGGGATTGGAGGAGCAGGAAGGGTTTGGATGTAGGGAAGGGTTTCATTTGGCCTTGCACCATTCCCGCACGAAGCGGCGGGTAATCTCGTAGTATTTGGCGAAGTCGACGAGGCCGATCCATTCGCCGGCGCCGTGGGGGTTGCCGCCGGTCGGGCGCACCGACACCACCGGGATCTTGTGGGCGGCAAAGAAGCGGGCGTCGGAGGCGCCGTTGGACATGACATTGGGGAGGTCGTGGCCGGTGAGCTCCATTGCGAGGCGGCGGAAAAGCGATACGGCGCCGTCCTGACTGACGGTGTAGGGGTCGGCGGAAACTCTTTCGCGAGCCTCAACTCCCGGCACAGCGGCCGTGCTTTGGCGCATCCAGCCCCGGATGATTTCGTGGGACTGCCCAGGCGCCAGGCGGAAGTCCATTTCGGCGGTGGCGGAATCTGGTACCTGGTTGGCGGCGCTGCCGCCGCTGATTTTGGTGAGGGTGATGGTGTGGTGAGCGTGCGAGGGGTCGCCGCAGGGTTCAGGGACGGCGTTTGACTGGACGTCGCGAATAAAATCGACGAGACGGTCGAGGGCATTGGTGCCGCGCCAATTGGTAGAGGCGTGAGTGGATTGGCCGGTGGCGGTCAATTCCCACCACGCTACGCCCTTGGCGGAGCTTTCGAGCTCCCAGTTGAAGCCGCCGTCGGGGATGATGGCGGCCTCACCGCGGTAGCCATCGGCGACTAGCCGGCCGGTGCCGTCCAGGCCGCCGTGCTCTTCGTCGGTGGTAATCATCAAGCCGAGGCTGTAATTCTTAAGATCAGGGCCGAGTTCGGCGAGGAGAGCGATAAAGCCGGCAATGGCGAACTTCATGTCGTAAACGCCCCGGCCAATAAGCCGGTCGTTTTTCACCCGTGGCGCAAATTCGGCCGGCGGGGCCGGCACGACATCGAGGTGGCCGGCTAGCCACAGCCGCGGGTTTTTGCCATCTTTGACGGCCGGCGTGGTGGCGATGAGCGACGGGACTCCGTTGTGGCTCAGGTGCTTGAAATTTAGGGGGAGACCATGGAGTTGCGCTTCGATCCAATCCAGGCCACCGCGGTTGGTGGCGTGGTCGCCGCTGACCGTGGGCATACGGATGAGGTGGGAGAGCAATTCAATGAGAGTTTTGGTGGTAGCAGGAGGAGAGGTAGGCATAATCGGTTTCCATTATTGTAACAGGTGCGTCGAAGGGTTCTACGGAGGGTAGGCACGGCGCTGGTGGCGCTGGGCGTGCCTACCCTCCGGGCAGCGTGGCGGGATCTTCCGCTGGCTGCAGTTTATTGCCCGCAGTGGGTGATGCGGGATGGTGCAGATGGAGACTTCAGGCGGCGAGCCGTTCCGCGGATTCGGCGAGCATGCTCTTGGCTTCAGCAACATCGCGCCCGACAGCGTAGAGCATGGCCTTGCGAAATACGAGCAGCCTGGGGCAGGCTGGGACGACGCCTGTAGTGCCGTTGAACATGAGCGGACCGAGCTGTGTTGAGAGCCGTTCGAACGAGCTTGGCGCCTCCAACGCGATGTTGTCCGAGCCGACGCCCCACTTGCTGAGGCCGTTGGCATGTGCCTGGAGCGCGACGCTCAGCGGGTACATGGCCCCGGTGACGCGGCCGTTGGTTTCCAGCAGGAGCAGACGGTTTTCCTTTAGCCCCAGTGTGTACAGGAAGTCCGCGCCGAAGTAGCCGTGGTAGCCGAGGGCGTGTAACTCCCAGCCGATCTCGAGCGCTCGCAGTTTCATCGTTGCGACAATCCCGGGATCAATGCCGGGCAGCGCGCGGGAGCTGATGAAGTTGCCCGAGTGCACTGTGCCATTGGATATCTGTTGCACGGTGGCGCAGATGTAGCGTGGGCCGTTCGCGCCGATCTCCATCTGGGCCGAAAGTGGCACATGGTCCTTGTAGAAGGCGTCGATGATGATATCACCTTTGTAGCCGCGTTCCTCGAAAGACGTGAGGGCGGCGGTGAGCTGCTGGGTCCAGTCCGGGGCATCCGATGTGGGCCGGACGAACTTTATACCATCCCCTGATGCAAGGTTGGGGTGCTTGAGTACGGCCCCGCCGTGGCGAATGATCATGCGGCCTACCCTGTCGCGGATGGTTCCGGCGGATTCGGGATCGCTCAAATTCACGATCCGATACTCCGGGTAGGGCTGGTCCGGCAGGGTACGGCGCAACCAGATTTTGTCGTTGACCTGCGTTGCCAGTTCCGGATTCGGACCCCAGACCAGGCTGCGGTAATCGTAGCCGAGCCGCTCCACGTAGTGATGTTGCCATTGGGTGGGAAGGAAGAACTCCAGGCGGTGGCCGGCTATGACCGACAGGCGCAGGTCTCGCAGATCATTCAGTGAGAAGCACCCGGCCAGGCCTTCGCCCGGGTGCACAGGAGTGCGGACCTCTATTATCCTCCGGGCGCCGATACCGACGGCTTGCAGGTACTGCAGCCAGCTTCGTGGTACGCCCTCCTGAACCACACAGGTTCCGGGAAGAACGGCCGCGCGGTCCGGGTATGTCCCGAGTCCGTCCACTTGTAAGTCGGGGAAGGCGGACAAGTCATGGATGCGGAAGTAACCGCCGTCGATGGGGCTGGACGCCTGGATCGCCGGGCGAGGACGCGTCGATGAGGTTTGCACGTGAGTCTCCGTTCTGTCGAGGTGCGAGGGCCGCTGTTGGCGGTCCGGGAATGGACACTGGGTACCGATTTGCCGGGTGAGTGGCCGGTTAGTTCCGGATAATTCGGCCGAGCGAGTCGAGTTTACGGCGTTGATCACCAGTGAGCTTGCTGATGATGGTCACTTTGCGCCCGGGTTTAGGTTTGCCAGAGTAAGTAACGCCTCGGAGCGCGGCATTGATCCGGTCTTGGCTGACGTCGGATGCGATCAAAAGTCTGGTCACAGCAATCCCTCTCGGGTCGGATTAACCTGAATCGGTCCTAGTTGTCGAAGGTCTGTTTTGGACCTGTGGCTGTGCGGCGGACGGTTGAAGGTGCGCCGCACAATTCAGGCTCAAACGAAAAATCGCTCCGGCGAGGGAGCGGTGTCTGGTTGGTTTTTGCTAGCTTCTAGCTGCTACGACCAGGCACCGCCGGGCGAATAATCAGGACAACCAGCAGCAGGAAGAAGCTGTTGATGGGGTTGGCGCCGATTTGGGCGGTGTTAGTCATGGGCAAAGGTTAGCAATATCGGGCGAATAAGTCAAAAAATGCGTTGGGTTTGAGTGAGGGGGTACAGAAGGGCCGGCGTGGCCCTCCTGCACCCGCGGACAGGGACAGTAGCGGATAACCGGCCGCGAGGCCAGTTACGCGCTTTGGCGGTTGGGCAGAGAAGTTTTCCGGGCCAGCTGCTTGACGACCCAGGCCAGGTCGACGGGTTTGCCGTTGAGGTTGGTGAACGCGCCATACTTCGTGAGTTCACCGAATCGGGTTTGGCCGCGGGGCGAGACCAGCAGTGCCTCGGTGACAACGAGTGTGAGCGGTCTGCCGGTGTTGATCCGGCTGCTCCCGCGCCTGGTGATTCCTTCATTTAGAAGGATACCGAGGGCTATTCCGAAGCCCTTATTCGACGCCGTGATCTTGTACCGTATACAGACTTCGGTTCTGGCGGGGAGAGTGGCGACATTGCCGCTTTCGGACGGGGTTTGGTCGTCGCTCTGAGCCGGGGCTAGAATCCGGCGTCGTTTACCTGCCATTTGTAACTCCGTTTCCGGCCGCCGGGCGGCAGCCTGACGTTGGGGTGACGCGGGGGTTACTGCACTGGGGGCGGGTTGGGGTGTTCCGGGAGAGGCACGGCCGTGACCTGAGGCCGGTCGGCCGGTGACGGCCGGGTCAGATTGCCCCCGGAGGCTTTCTCGACATTGGTCCAGATCTGGTCCAGCCAGCCGTCGATCGTCAGACCAGCCGCCTGGGCCGCTTGCGCGATGGCACCCTCTTGAAACATGGCCTAACCTTTCATGGGAGCCGGACAGGAACTAAACACAAAAAGCCCGCTCATGGGAGCGGTGCCGGGTGTTTCTCTCTACCTAATCGTGAACGTTCGAACCAGCTACCGCTCGTATATCTCCATACACACACAGGCACAGCCGAACTGGGCGGCTTGCCGAGTGGTAAGGATTGCGCGGGTAACGGTCATGGTCCGAAATTAACACATTGCGAGGGGCTTGTCAAAATAATTGCGTTGGGGACGGCGGAACGGGGGACAGTGCCCCCGTTCCGCCGTTGGTGCGTTCAGCCGCCTTGGCTAGGACGCGGCGCCGGCAGTGAGCGCCGGGCGGGTTGCTCTGGCCATGAGCGCTTCCAGCTCATCGTCCTCGAGCGGTGAATAGGTGTTGATTGCCAGGTCGCCCAGCCTGTCGAGGGCGGCCTGGCTGACGTAGCCGCGGTGGTTCACGTTGGATATCACGTAGGCCAGCGTGAGCTTGATCCTGGTGCGTCGTGACGCGAAGTCGCCGATCTCGCGGTCGTGGGCGTCGAGGGTCCGCCTCACGAGGATGCCGAGCTCCTCGTCACTGAGCTCCCGGCGCTCGACGCTGAAGATCTCGAGCGTGGACACCGGGAAGTACTCGGCCACCAGGTCGTTCCAATCGGGCGGGTACTGGAGTTCGAGCGGCCGGGGCCAATGCGAGCTTGAGCGAGAGCCAGAGACCATCTTCTGGATTACCTCGAGCGGCTCCGGTCCCTCCCGGAACTTGGCGAGCAGCTCGGCGAACAGTTGCTGCCCGAGCCCCCACAGTCGTTCCTTGTCGGGGACGTATCCGGAGCCGGCGAGGATTTGCGCGCGGGCCTCGGGCAAGGTGACGCGTTCCAGGGACTGCCACAGCCGGCGCTCGACCGTGATCAGCTCGCTAGTAGACGGGGGAGTGTCGTCCGAATGGAGGCTCTTCCAGATTCGCAGCTGTTCGCGAATGCCTGCGCCTTCACGCTCTACTTGCGCTCGGATGCTGAACAGGCGGATGGCTTGATCGAGATCACCGTTGCGGTCAAGACGATCGGCCATGGTTGCCGGCGACAACTTGCCCTTCGGGTGGAGGTAGGCATTGTAAGACCGCGCGATGTCGTTTTGGGCGGCCTGGTCGCCGGCGAGGGCGTGGTCGAGCAGCTCGCCGAAATCGCTCAGTTGCTGGGCTTCGCTGGCCTGCTGGGCGGCCTCAGCCGTGGCCATTGTCTTTGCCACGTGTTGGGCGTACAGCCAGAGGCCGAGGAGGTAGAGGCCAACAACGCCTGCGCCGGCGATCAAAGCAATGATCAGTGGATTCATGAGCGAACCTTTCGGTAGGGCCCCCGCTGGGGGGCGGCTTGCGGGCCGGGACTTGCACCGGGGCAATCCAGCGCGTAGCTGGTCCCGGTGGGGGTGACGATGGTCCAGCCCGGCATCATCCGGCTGGCCAGCGGCTTGAGACCGGCGATGACGCCGGCGCAATCTGTCTGGACAAGCCATTCGTATTGGCCTTGCCAGTGAGTGACTTTGACCGTGTGACTGGCGTCGCGCCGGGGGGTGGCGGGGGCAGACAGGTCGAGATAGACCTCCCGCACTTGGTAGCCGGCGCTGCCAGTGACCACTTTGGTCTGGCGCAGGTTGGCGGGGCTGATCCACTGCCCCGGAGGATTGGCCGCTGTGAGGCAGGCCTGGGGCAGCTTGGCCAGGTCCACGAGCTGCCGGACCGGCGGAGTACTGGGCATGACGCAATTGGCGGCCGGCGGGTTCGGCTGGTTGGTGTCAAAACCCGGGTTCGTGCAGCCCGTGGCCAGCGCGGCGGCCACTAGTGCGGCCAGGATAAAGGTGATGAGCCTCATGCGGTGTACCTCTCTCTTGGACGCAGCTGGGCAGGGGTGCTGGATGGGTGTGCATTCTGAGGCCCTGAGGCCGTTGAACGGTGCAAATAATACAATTTATACGTGCTGGAGTAAAGCGCAGGCGGAATAAGGGGGCGCTCGGAGGAAGTCTGGGTTGAGAAAATTATGGTTTAGTAATGTTTTACCCTCAATTAGTGAGGAGGAACGGGTGAATTTGCCTTGATGCCTGGCATAGGCCGGCCTGGAAGTATCGGCGGATCTGAGTGCGCGAGTAGTCTCTATCTGTTGAGCCTATTATGCCATCATTTTTGCGGAACAAAGGCCCTCCGAGCAAGGCGGTCTCGGAAAAAACTATGCTCTAAATATCTTTCGCCCCCGCTGCTCACCCGGCTGCCTTGCCGCCCATCTGACGGCACGGTAAACTGGTAGGGATGAAAGTACTCGCCCTATGATCAACCGGGTATTGGGACTGTTGTCCCACGACATCGGTATCGACCTTGGCACCGCCAATACGTTGGTGTATGTGCGCGGGAAGGGGATTGTGATCAACGAGCCGAGCGTGGTGGCGGTAAACGTGAAGACCAAGCAAGTGCTGGCGATCGGCGACGAGGCCAAGAAGATGGTGGGCAAAACCCCGGCCAGCATTGTGGCCACGCGGCCGCTGGTGGACGGGGTGGTGAGCGACTTCGAGGTCACCGAGCAGATGCTCAAGTACTTTATTAATAAGGTGCATAACGAGACCTATGCGATTTTTCCGCGGCCGCGCGTGGTGGTAGGCATTCCGAGCGGGGTGACCGAGGTGGAGAAGCGGGCCGTGGAGGATGCGGCCACGAATGCCGGCGCGCGGCAGACCTTTTTGATCGAGGAGCCGATGGCGGCGGCGATTGGCAGCCGCCTGCCAATCCAGGACGCGGCGGGGAGCATGATTGTGGACATCGGCGGGGGCACGACTGAGGTGGCGATTATTTCGCTGGGCGGAATTGTGGCTTCGAGGAGCCTTAGAATCGCCGGGGACGAACTGAGTGACGACATTATTCAATACGCGCGGGAGCAGTTTAACCTGCAGATCGGGGAGCGGACGGCGGAGAACATTAAGATCGCGATCGGGTCGGCGTATGCGTCTGACGGGCCGAAAGAAATGCCGATGCGGGGCCGGGACTTGGTGACGGGCCTGCCGAAGGAAATCGCGGTGACAAGCGAGCAGGTGCGGGCGGCGTTGAACAAGAGCGTGCGGGAAATTGTGGAGGCGGTGAAGATCACGATCGAGGAGACGCCGCCCGAGCTGGTGGCCGACATTATGGAGCGGGGCGTGTTCCTAGCCGGCGGCGGGGCGTTGCTCAAAGGCCTCGACACGATGCTGGCACGGGAAACCAAGATGCCGGTGCATGTGGCCGAGGACCCGTTGACGGCGGTGGCACGAGGGACGGGGTTGGTGCTGGAAGACATTGACGCGCTCAAAGAAGTGCTTGTTCCAACACAGTACGGCAAAATACCCCGGGGTTAGGGTAAACGCAGGAGAGGGCGCATTTCATGAAGTGGCCGAATGAATAGATCGAAGGCAAACCGCCGGATCATCATCGTGGTGGCGGTGGGCGCACTGCTCGTGGCCCTCGGCGTGAGCGGCCGGCTGGGGCCGGTGCGGTGGCTGTTTGACCACACGGTGGTGCCGGTGGCGTCGGGTTTGAGCGCGGCAGGCTCGACGGCCGGCGAGGCCATAAGCAACCTGTCGCGGATAAGCTCGCTGGCGAAAGATAACTCGCGGCTGCAAAACGAGAATGCCGACCTGCGCCAGCGGCTGGCGTCCGACGCCGAAACCCGCCACGACAACGAGCTGCTGCGCGAGCAATTGGGCTTGCAGGTGGCGGGGGCGCCCAAGCAGGTGGCTGCCGAGGTGGTGCTGTTCGCGCCGGATTCGTACCGGCAATTCGTGACGATTAACCGGGGATCGTCGTCGGGGATCGCGCCGGGTATGGCGGTGACGTCGAGAGGGGTACTGATCGGCACAATTGCCGATGTCCAGAAAGACACGAGCCGTATAACGTTGGTAACGGACCCGGAATTTAAGCTGGCTGCCAAGGATCAGGACACCGGCGCCACCGGCATTTTGCGCGGGCAGGTCGGCAATGGCCTGGAACTCGACGAAATCGGCCAAACCGACACCGTGAAACCCGGAGATTCCGTGACCACTGCCGGGCTGGGCGGGCAAATTACGCCGGGGCTGCTGATCGGCAAGCTGCAGTCGGTGAACACGCGTTCGAATGTGGTGTTTCAGTCGGCGCAGGTGGAAACGGAATTTAGGGTGGCCGGATTGCGGTTTGTGTTTGTGGTGACGGGTCAATGAGACGGCTGGCGGCAGCCTTGGTGGTGGCGGCGGCGGTCCTCATCCAGCTCAGCCTGCTGCCGGCGCTGCGGCCGTTTGGGGTGGTGCCAAACTTGCTGTTGGTGGTGATTGTGTTGGTGTGCCTGAGCCTGCCGACCAGCGAAGTGCTGGTGGCCGCCGCGGCCGGGGGGCTGGTGCTTGACCTGGGCAGTGGTGCGAACTTCGGGCTGTGGACCGGCGTATTAATGCTGGTGGCACTGGTCGGAGGTGTGCTGCACCGGGCCGGGATTGAGCTCGACCGGGCACCGGTGGCGCCGGCGCTGGTGGCGGTAGGGACAATTTTGATCGCGGTGGGGGTGTGGATTGGGCTGCTGAAGTCGGGCGGGCCGTGGCCGGGCCTGTCGCCCGGCGGGCGGCTCCTGGTCGAACTCGTGATAAACTTGAGCTTAACGATGTTGCTGCGCGGGCCGCTGGGGTGGCTGATGGGGATGGGGCGGCAGGCGAGCGCGGGGGGCTAGGTGCGGCGATCGATTTTTGGCTATCTTGAGGGAGTTTCGGGGCAGGATGGGCTGAGGCTCAGCCGGGAGGTGGCGCGCCACGAGGAGTGGAGCGAGGCGATTTTGCCGGCCGATGTGCAAATGGACGCGCCGGAGGGCGACACCAACCGCCGGCCGCTAATGGTATTTGCGGCGGTGGGCTTGCTGGCGCTGGCCGTGTTGGGGCTACGGTTGTTTAGCCTCCAGGTCCTGGCCGGCAGCGACAACCTGGCGCTGGCCAACGGCAACCGGATCCGGGAACGCGTGGCCCGGGCGCCGCGCGGCATGATCTATGACCGCAACAAGATGGTGCTGGCCCGCAACCAGGCGAGCTACGACGTGACCGTGGTGCCGCAGCTGCTCCCCGAAAACCCGGCCGTACGGGCGGCGGAGTACGCCAAACTCGGGGGCATGATCGGGATGAGCGCGGCCGACGTGCAGGCCAAAGCCGAAGCGGTGTGCAAAACCCACGACCCGGCTTGCATGCGCAGCCCGGTGGCTGAGCTGGTGGCCAGCGGCGTGCCGCGCGACAGCTCACTGGTGGTGGAGCAGTCGGCGGATATGCTGCCGGGGTTTGCCCTCGACGTTAACCCGATCCGCGAGTATGGCGATGATAACCTGCTGAGTGTGTTTTTGGGCTACACCGGGCGCGTGAGCCCCGACGAGGTGGCCGGAGATTCGAGCTATGGCCCCACGGACCTGATTGGCAAGCTGGGGCTCGAGAAGCAATATGAGGCGCAGTTGCGCGGCACCAACGGCGGCGAACGGACCGAGGTGGACGCCACCGGCCGGCCCATCCGGGTGCTGGAGAACGTGGATCCGGTGCCCGGCAACAACCTCGTGCTGTCGGTCGACATGGGGCTGGAGCGGACATTCGCGGCCGCGATTTCCAAGCAGATGCAAGCCTCCGGCGCCAAGCGGGCGGCCGGGGTGGCGATCAATCCCAAGACCGGCGAGGTGCTGGCGGCGGTGAGCCTGCCCAGCTACGACAATAACGAATTTAGCCGGGGGATATCCCAGTCCGACTACCAGAAACTCACTAGTGATCCGGGGCAGCCGTTGTTTAACAAAGTGATATCGGGGGCGTACCCGTCGGGGTCGATTATTAAGCCGCTGGGTGCGAGCGCGGCGCTGCAGGAAGGCATAATTACGCCCAGCACCACTATTAATGACACCGGCCAGCTCGACGTTGTGAACCCCTACGACAATTCGACTCACTACATTTACAAAGGCTGGGAACATAGCGGATTGGGGGTGGTGAACTTGTTTTCGGCGATCGCGCGCAGTTCGGACATTTACTTTTACACGATCGCGGGCGGGTTCACGAACTTCACGCATTACCTGGGGGTGGAAAAGCTGACGGCTTATTATCAGAAATTTGGCTTGGGCAAGCGCACGGGCGTGGACATTCCGGGCGAGACGGCGGGCCGGGTGCCGACGCCCGAGTGGAAGAAGAAGTTTTCGGGATTGCCGTGGTACACCGGCGATACGTACAACATCGCGGTGGGGCAGGGTGACATCCTGGTGTCGCCTCTGCAGATGGCCACCTCGATCGCGGCTATTGCCAACGGCGGAACACTGCTCGTGCCGCACTTTGTGTCGCAGGTGCAGGATGCGGCGGGCAAAGTAGTGAGCTCTGCGAAGCCCGAGGTGGCGCGCAAGGATTTCATTTCTCCGCAATATCTCAGCCTGGTGCGTCAAGGTATGAGGGCGGCGGTGCACGAATCATATGGGACGGCCTGCTGCTTTATGGACCGCGACGTCCCGGTGGCGGTGGCCGGCAAGACGGGTTCGGCCGAAACCGATCCGGCCAACAACATTCCGCCGCACTCGTGGTTCGAAGCGTTTGCGCCGTACGATGACCCTCAAATTGTGACCGTAGTGCTGCTCGAGAAGGCGGGGGAGGGCGCGCAATATGCCGTGCCGGCCACGCGTGAGACCTTGGCCTGGTATTTCACACAGGGCGCAGGCGCGAAACACTAGCGGTTATCCACACGTCAAGCTGTTATTTCGCACTTGACGCCAGGGGGACGTTGAGCGAGTATATTAGGACAAAATACTACTCTCAGGGCTCGGGGCTAACCCCCCGGGGTATTTTTTAACCCATTGGGCCGCACGGGAGGAGAAGGAGTGGACATTATGACCCCAGCAGTCAAAAACGAATTTCACCTGACCGCGGAAGGCCTTCAGGCGCTCAAGGATGAGCTTCACGAGCTCACGACGGCCAAGCGCGGGGAAATTGCCGGCCGCCTCAAAGAGGCCAAAGCCGATGGTGACCTGAGCGAGAACGCCATGTATGACGCTGCCCGCGACGAGCAGAGCTTCGTGGAGGGGCGGATCGCGGAAATTGAGCACATTCTGAAGCACGCGGCGGTAATTTCGAACAAGAGCAGCAGCTCGGTGGCGCTGGGCTCCAAGGTGCACGTGCAGCTGGAAGACGGCGAGCAGGAGTACGTGATCGTAGGCTCCACCGAAGCCAACCCGGACAAGGGCTACATTTCGGACCAATCGCCGATTGGCAAGGCGCTTTTGGGCCGCAAAAAAGGCGACGAGGTGGAGGTGGAAGTGCCTTCGGGAACGATTAAGTACCGGATTAAGAACGTCGGTTAATCATCGCTAATAAAGGAAAGTCCCCTCTGGGGGCTTTTTCTTTTTTTGCCCGATGCATTTTTTCAAGGCGCACCCTTTGCAGGGGTGTTCCAGTATATGGAATTTTTGACTGATTTTACGCTCAGGATTTTGAGCAAATTCCATATACTGGAACACTACCCAAGTGGGCGTAAGACTTTTATTTCGCGATCGGGGAAATTCCGTTAGAATGAGCGGCATGACTGAGCAAAATAATCGGGATTGGCTAGACCAGCTGGCGGAGCAGGTGACGGAGCGTTACCCACAGGGGGAGATTGTGGTGTCGAGCGGGCACTCGCCGTCCGGAACCTACCATGTGGGCACGCTGCGCGAAATAATGACGGCCAACGCCATCACCTGGGCGCTGAAGAAGGCCGGGCGTGACGCCAAGCACATCGATTTTATCGACGACTTCGACGCGTTTCGGAAGGTTCCGAAATTTGTTCCAGAGGAATGGGCCAAGTATGTCGGGCAGCCGGTGAGCGTGGTGCCGGATCCGTTCGGCTGCCACGGTAATTACAGCGAGCATTTCGTGACCCAGCTGCATGAGGGATTGATGGCACTCGGCGCCATGCCCGATGAGACGGTGTATGGGCACGATACGTACCCCAGCGGGGTGTTGGCCGACCAGATCGTGGCGGCGCTCGATAAGCTGGATGAAGCCCGCCAAATTTTGACGGAGGTTGGCGGGAGGCAGCTCGACGAACATTGGTCGCCGGTGCAGATTCTGGATGAGAATAATAATCTGCGCACGCGGAAATTTGCCGGCTGGGACAGTGCCAAGCGCGAGGTGACCTGGCGCGGCAACCAGGGGGAGTCCGGCGTGGTGGCGGCCGGCAGCGGGCTGGTGAAGCTGGACTGGCGGCTGGATTGGCCGGCGCGGTGGGCGAAGTGGGGCGTGCGGGTGGAGCCGTTTGGGCGCGACCATGCTACCAAGGGCGGGTCGTACGATACCGGCAAGGTGCTCGTGGAGCGGATATTCGGCGGCACAGCGCCCTATCCGGTGCCGTATGAGTTTATTAATTCGATAGGCGAGACCAAGAAAATGAGCAAGTCGGTGGGCAATGTGCTCACGCCCCAGGATGCGCTCGAGGTAATGCCGCCGGAGATTTTGCGCTACTTCGTGATATCGGCCCGGCCCGGGCGGACGCTGAATTTTGATTCCGGCTTGGGTCTGTACACTCTGATCGATGGATTTTCCCGGGCCGATGCGTCCGCGCCGACCACGGCGATGGAATACGCCCGGGCCGGTTCGAAGGCCGGGATGATCGCCCGGGTTCCGTTTAACCATTTGGTGGCAGTGTTTCAGGCGGCGCGCGAGCGGCCGGAAGAGGTGCGGGCAATTCTTGAACGCACGGGTTATGCCGATGCTGTTCGTGACGAGTGGCCGGTGGTCGAGCGGGAGCTGGGGTTTGTGAAGAACTGGCTGGAAAAATACGCGCCTGACAGTGTGAAATTCCGGGTGCAGGATAAGCTGCCGGAGGCAGAGCTGACTGCCGAGGCGAGGACATTCTTGGCCAAATTGGCCGCTACGATGGAAGCCGAGAAAGACTTGAACGGGCAGGGGATGCATGACGCGATTTATGCGGCGTCAGAGGTGGCGGGGATTAAGCCTAGTCAGGCGTTTATGGCTTTGTACAGGGTAATTTTGGGGCAGGACTCCGGGCCTAAGGCCGGGTGGTTTTTGGCTTCGCTGGACCGCGAGTGGCTGGTGCGGCGGCTGCGGCTGGAGGCCTAGTTGGCGGGGAAGGCAATAAAGCTTGGGGTGGGCATTATGTTGCTGAACGAGGCCGGGCAGGTGCTGCTGGGGCGGCGCAAGCACGCCGAGAACGGGCCGGGAGAATTTGCGATGCCGGGAGGGCAAATTGAATATGGGGAGAGCTTTGAGGCCGCGATGCGCAGGGAGCTGGCGGAGGAATGCGGGGATCATCTGCGCATTGAGGGTTTGCGCAAAATCAGCGTGATTAACTGGCGCCGGCCCGGGCGCGACCAATGGCTGGGATTTGGCGGGTTTGCTCGCCTAGTGGAGGGTGAACCAAAGCAAATGGAGCCCTATAAAATGGGGGCGTGGGGGTGGTATGAGCTTGATGCGCTGCCGAGACCGCTATACGAGCCGTCAGCGTGGAATATTGAGGCCTACCAGACCGGCAAAGTTTGGTTTGATAGTGATGATTAGGCTTCTAAGTGAAAGTCAGGGCGCCTGCCCGTCTTGGAATTTTTAGCTTTCCCGCGCCAGCCCGCAGGAGTTTTATACGCTGCTGGCTTTGACCGATAAAACCCTGCATGGCTACGGGATTCGGGATGAAGTTGCATTCATTTCTGAGAGTTCCGTAATAATGGCGACGGGGACTGTATACAGCTTGCTTAAAAGGCTGGTCAGTAAGAGATGGGTCGAGCGAGTGAATTCGCTAGGTGAACGTTCAAAAGTAACTATTCGATATAGACTGACCGAAAGCTGGCGCCGGCATCTCGAACTGGAAGCTCGACGGCTACGGCGAGCCGCGGATCATGCTCGATATAAATTATCCGTTTCGCAAAAGTTTTTATCTTAACGCTCACGTTTGTGGAGCTGAGCTCGCCGACGTATAATTGAGGCACAATGGAGGCAAAATGATAGATATCCGCGAGCTTCGCGCTAAGCCTGACGTGTACCGAGAAGCCGCTAAATCGAAGGGAATCGGCGAGCGCTATGTCGACGAGACCCTGGCCTGCGATGAGCACCGGCGCAAGCTCCTGACCGAGGTCGAGCAGCTTCGCAGCCAGCTCAACGTCAAGGGCAAGCCGACTCCCGCCCAGCTCAAGCAACTCCAAGAAGTGAAGGCCGAACTGGCAGATCTCGAGGGCAAATTGAACAAAATAAATACTCAATTTGAGGATGCCATAGCCCGAATCCCGAATTTGCTGGCGCCGGGCACGCCGGAGGGCGGTGAAGAAGCCAACCGCGAGGAGCGGACGTGGGGCGAGCACCCGAAGTTTGAGTTCGCGCCCAAGGACCACCAGGAGCTGGCCGAGGCGCACGGTTGGTTGGATTTTGAGCGCGGAGCCAAGGTGGCGGGCAGTAAGTTTTATTACCTGTTTGGGCCGCTGGTGAAGCTGGAACTGGCCATTACTAATATGGTTGTGGATATGCTCGAGTATCAGGGTTTTGTGCCGGCCATAGTGCCCAACCTGGTGACCTCGCGCGTGGCGGCCGGGTCCGGGTATTTGCCGAGAGGGGAGGAGCGGCAAATTTACAAAATCGAGGGGGAGGATCTCAACCTGATCGCCACCTCGGAGATGGCTCTCACCGGATTGTACGCCGATGAAATTCTGGAGCAGGCGCAGTTGCCCAAGACATTCGTGGGTTACAGCCCGTCGTACCGGATGGAGGCGGGGGCTTATGGCAAGTACTCGAAGGGTTTGTACCGGGTGCACCAGTTTAACAAGCTGGAAATGTACGTGTTTTGCCGGCCGGATGACAGCGCCCAATGGCACGAAAAGCTGCTGGCATTGGAGGAAAAAATCTGCCACACGCTGGAGCTGCCGTACCGGGTGGTCCGGATAGCGGCGGGTGACATGGGCGCGCCGGCCTATAAAAAATTTGACGTGGAGTATTGGTCGCCATTGGAGCAAACTTATCGAGAGCTAATGAGTGTTTCGAACGTTACGGATTACCAGGCGCGGAGGCTGAATATCAGATACCGCGACGCTGAGGGCAAAGTCCAATATGTGCATACGCTAAATGGCACGGCGGCGGCGTTTAGCCGGATGCCGATCGCCATAATTGAGAATTTCCAGCAGGCCGACGGGAAGGTAAAGGTCCCGGAAGCTTTGGTGAAGTATTACGGGAAGGAGTGGGTATGATGAAGTGCGATGTGACCGGGCGGAATTTCGGGGTCGACGACAAAATGCGGGCTTACATTGATGAGAAAATTGGCGGGTTGGAGAAATACCTGCCGCGGCAGGTCCGCGAAACCGCCAGCTGCGCGGTGGTGCTGGAGGATGACCCGAGCGGGCGCGAGGACAACCGTTACGTCTGCGACGCCGTGCTGACGGTGCGCGGCGCCCAGCTCGTGAGCCGGGAGGGGACGGTGAACGTATACGCGGCGGTGGACATAGTGGAGGCTAAGCTGCACGCTCAGCTGGCGAAGTACAAGGACAAGCACACGCTGGAGCCGCGGCGCGGCCGCATGCTGCCCAAATGGCTGGGGCGGCGGACCGGGAAGGCCGAGACCCCGACAAGTCCGGACACAGCGGAGTAGAATAGAACTTTATGGCCTATAAACTGCTAACAAAAATCTTAGGTGACCCCAACGTCCGCGAAGTCAAGCGGGCGCGGGCGCAGGTGGAGCGGGCGGGCGCCCATGAGGCCGCCATGAAGAAGCTCGGTGATGAAGCGCTCAAGGAGCAGACGGCGAAGTTTAAGAAACGCCTGGAGAAGGGCGAAGCGCTGGACAAGCTGCTGCCGGAGGCGTTCGCGGCGGTGCGCGAGGCGGCCGGCCGGGTGATAGGACAAAGGCATTATGACGTGCAGTTTGTGGGCGGAATTGTGCTTCACCAAGGCAAAATCGCTGAGATGCGGACCGGTGAAGGCAAGACGCTGGTGGCTACGGCGCCGTCGTATCTGAACGCATTGACCGGCAAGGGCGTGCATGTGGTGACCGTCAACGATTACCTGGCGAGTTTGCACGGCGGCTGGATGGGTTCGGTGTACTACGCGCTGGGCCTGACGACCGGCGTGATCGTGCACGATGCTGCCTACGTGTACGACCCCGAGTTCAATAGCCAGGAGCACTCCGATGACCGTATGAACCACCTGCGGGCAGTGAGCCGGCAGGAGGCCTACCAGGCCGACATCACCTACGGCACCAACAATGAATTCGGCTTTGATTACCTGCGCGACAATATGGTGGACGACCTGAGCAAGATGGTGCAGCGGCCGTTACACTTCGCCATCGTGGACGAGGTGGACTCGATATTGATCGATGAGGCCCGGACGCCGCTGATTATTTCAGCGCCGGCCAATGAGGCCACCGACAAGTATTATGACTTCGCGCGGCTGGCCGGCACACTGACGCCGGAAACCGATTATACGCTCGATGAGAAACTAAAGGCCGTAAGCCTCACTGACGAAGGGGTGGAGAAGATTGAGCGGGCGCTGGGCATAGACAACGTGTATGAAGCCGGCCGCATCGACGATGTGCATCAATTGAGCAAGCGGTGCGGGCGCAGGCGCTGTACCTGCGCGACAAGGATTACGTGGTGCGCGAAGGCGAAATTATCATCGTGGATGAATTTACCGGCCGCCTGATGCCGGGCCGGCGCTGGAACGAAGGGTTGCACCAGGCTATGGAGGCCAAAGAGGGCGTTGAGATCCAGCAGGAGTCGCTGACGCTGGCCACGATAACATTTCAAAACTATTTCCGGCTGTACGAAAAACTATCTGGAATGACCGGTACGGCGGCAACGGAAAAGGAGGAGTTTCACAAGATTTACAAACTGGATGTGGTGACAATCCCGACGCACCGGCCGATGGTGCGTAACGACATGCCCGACCGGATATATAAGAGCGAGGCCGGCAAATTCCGGTCGGTGGCCAGGGAGGTGGCGGCGATGCACGAGAAGGGCCAGCCGGTGCTGATAGGTACCGTCAGCATCGCCAAGAACGAGCTGCTGAGCCAGTATTTGAACGAGCTGGGCGTGCCGCACCAGGTGCTAAATGCCAAGAACAACGAGACAGAAGCCGAGACCATCGCGTCGGCCGGGCGGCGCGGGGCGGTGACGCTGGCGACCAACATTGCCGGCCGCGGTACCGACATTATGCTGGAGCGGGGGTGGACAAACTGGGCGGGTTGCACGTGCTGGGTACTGAGCGCCACGAGAGCCGGCGGATTGATAACCAGCTGCGCGGCCGGACCGGACGCCAGGGCGACCCGGGTTCGAGCCAGTTTTATGTGAGCCTGGAAGACGACCTGATGCGCATATTCGGCTGCGAGCGCATTGCCGGAATTATGGACTCGCTGGGACTCGACGACGAGACGCCGATAGAGAACAAGCTGGTGAGCCGCAGTCTCGAGAGCGCGCAGAAGAAGGTGGAGGGGCACAACTTCGATACCCGCAAGCAACTGGTGGAGTATGACGATGTCATGAACCGGCATCGCGAGGTGATCTATGCGCGGCGGCGCAAAGCTTTGGCGGCCGAGACTCTGCGCGAAGACATAATGGAAATGATGCGCAAAGAAGTGGCGGCGATGGTGGTGGCGCACACGAACGCCCGCACCGGCGAGCTTGATAACGAGGCCTTGCGCGAGGCAATTTCGAGCATTGTGCCGGTGCTGGATGAATTGTCGCGGAAGCTCGAGGGAGCGCACGAAAGCGAAATAACCGGCCTGGTGATGGATGAGGCAACGGCGGTGTACGATGCGCGCACCGAATCATTCAGTGAGCCGGTGATGCGGATGGTGGAGCGGTTTACCTATATTAACGCTCTAGACCGGCTTTGGATTGAACATTTGGAGGCGATGGACAGTCTGAGGTCGGGGATAGGGCTACGGGCGATTGGGCAGAAGGAACCGCTGGTGGAGTACAAGCGTGAGGGCTTTAGGATGTTTAAACAACTGATTGCGCTGCTTGATGCCGAAGTGGCGACGATGATCTTTAAGGTGAGCATTAGCACCAACGCGCCTCCGGTAGCGGCGCCGGTGGAAACGGCGCTCACGCGGGCGGCGGAGCAGGCCTCCACCAACGCCGGCGCCGATGGGGTCCAGGCTCCAGGATTGGCCGGCGGGCCCTCGCGGCAGGAGCGGCGGGCCAAAACCCGGCCGATCGGAAGCAACAGCGCCACTAAAAAACACAAAAAGCGCAGGTGAGTATGAAAGTCGCAGTGATCGGTGGCGGGGTCGAGGGGCAAGCGGCAATACGGTATTGGACAGCCAAAGGCGCTGAGGTAACGGTGCACGACCAGAACCCACAGCTGCGGGTGCCCGAGGGGACCAAAACAGTACTGGGTGAGGATTACCTCAAGGGCCTGGGCAAGTACGACCTGGTGGTGCGCTCGCCGGGCGTTAAACCAAGCAGCATTAAGACGTCGGCGCCGGTGACTTCGGGCGTGCGGGAGTTTTTTGAGCACTGCCCGGCGCGCATTATCGGTATTACCGGCACCAAGGGCAAGGGCACGACCGCATCGCTGATCGCGCGCATATTGGGCGAGGCCGGGTGGCGGGTGTGGCTGGGCGGCAACATTGGCCGCTCGCCGCTGGATTTTTTGGGCAAAGTGAAGGCCAGCGAGCTGGTGGTGCTGG
The DNA here is from genome assembly GCA_963740635.1 of uncultured bacterium. Lineage (GTDB taxonomy): Bacteria > Patescibacteriota > Saccharimonadia > UBA4664 > UBA4664 > UBA5169. The sequence continues at coordinate 159,763 of CAVUEQ010000001.1, forward strand.
AATTATCGAGTTTTCAGTTGATGGACCTGGACGTCAGCCCGCATATCGCGGTGTGTTTGATGATCGCGCCGGAGCACCTCGATTGGCATAAGAATATCCGTGAATACGTGGCGGCCAAGGGCAATTTGTTTTGGCATCAGCAGCCAGGTGACGTGGCCATTTACGATGCCGAGAATGATTATTCAACCCAAATTGCCCAACTGTCGCCGGGGAATAAAGTGCCGTACCTCAAAGCGCCCGGGGCCAGGATTGAAAGCGGCAAGATTGTGATTGCAGGCGCCCAGATTTGCCGGACCAGCGAGGTGGGGCTGATTGGCCCGCACAACCTGGAGAATGTGTGCGCGGCGGTGACCGCGGCCCACGAGATCCTGGGCGACAACCTGGACCCGGTGCGGCGGGCGGTGCGCGACTTTAGGGGCCTGGAGCACCGGCTGGAGTACGCCGGCGAGATTGACGGCGCGAAGTATTACGACGATTCGTTTTCGACGACGCCCGAGACGGCTATGGCGGCCATCGCGTCGTTTGCCGGACCGAAGGTGCTGATACTGGGCGGGTCGGACAAGAAATCGAACTACACGGAGCTGGGACGGGCGGTGGCGCGCGGGAACGTCCGCGAGGTGGTGCTGGCGGGGCAGATGGCCGGCAAACTGCGCGAGGCCCTGACTGCGTCCGGCTTCACTGCTATCAGGCGCGGTGGCAGTACGATGGATGAAATTATGGATGATGTAAAGATTGCCGCGCGGCCGGGTGACGTGGTGCTGTTATCGCCGGCGTGCGCGTCGTTTGATATGTTCCGCAACTATAAAGACCGTGGTGACCAGTTCAAGGCGGCAGTGAAGCGCAGGGCCTGAGATGGCGAAGGCCGCAAAGCCGGTGGCGCTGGTGACGGGGGTGTCCGGGGGTATTGGCCTGGCGACGGCGAGAGCGTTTGCGGCGCGCGGGTGGATAGTGGTGGGAACTGTGCGGGGCCGGTCGCGCCCGGCGGCGTTGCGCGGGGCGGCTTTGGATTTGCAGGCGGCCGACATGCTCAAGCCGCGCGACTTGGAGCGGGTGGTGAAAACGGCTTGGCGTACGTACGGCCGCCTTGACGCGCTGGTGTGCAATGCCGGCTACGGGCTGCTGGGGTCGATTGACACGCTGGATTACGCCCAAATGGAGGAGGAAATTAAGGTCAACGTGGTGGCGCAGGCCGAGTTGGCGCGGCAAGTTGTGCCGCTGATGCGCCGCCAGCGCAGCGGCGTAATTATCGGGATGTCGAGTATGGCCGGGCGCATGGGGTTTAGCGGCTACAGCCTGTATTCGGCTTCGAAGTACGCTCTGGAGGGTTTGTTTGAAGCCTTGCACATGGAGCTGGCGCCGAGCGGTGTGCGGGTGAAACTGATTGAGCCGAGCTCGGTCGAGACCAGCTTTTGGACTAATTTGCAATACGGGCGGGGGCAGCAAAGCGGGGTTGATCATGGGTTTGGAAGCGGGCATGGCAAGGGCTTGCCGGCGAGCGCCGTGGCGGCGACGGTGGTGCGGGCGGCTTTGGACCGCAGCAACCGGCTGCGTTATCCGTTGGGCCAAACGCGGCTGCTCAACCTGGGCCGGCGAGTGTTGCCCGAGCGATGGTTTTTGAGGCTGATGCGCCGGATTGTGACAGGTAATTAAGCCAGGAGAGCACCATGAAGCACAAGGTTTTTGAACACAAATTGAGCTCGGGGGCAAGCGGTTTGGTGGTCGACGTGCCGGGCAGCGCGGTGGTAAATCTTCGCGTGACGTTCCATTCAGGTTTCCAGTTTGCCAAGACCGGCAGCTATGAAGTTCCTCATATTATGGAGCACTTGCTGGCAACGGTTACGAAGCGTCACTCAAGGCCGAACGCGTTTATTATTGACGCGCAACGTAACGGTGCGTACGTTAATGCCTCCACGAGCGCCGAGACCAATGAGTATATATACGAATGTGCCGCCTTTGAGCTGGAGCGGATCTTGGGCCTGATAGAGGAGCAGATTTGCGAGCCGCTGTTTGCCGAGGCGCCGTTTGAGGCTGAGCGAAGCAACGTGCGGGAGGAGCTTACGCGCAATACTACGCAGCACGGCTCGGTGTGTGCGATCAAGCTGGCGGAGCAGGCCGCTCCGAAGCTGTGGCTGGATTACCCCGACCGGATAAAGCAGCTCGACAGCATAAAGCTGGAGGAGCTCCAGGAACATTATGGGGCTACGCACACCGCGGCCAACGCCCGGTTTTATGCGGCCGGGCATTTCCCGGACGGCGGGAAGGAGCTGGCGGCGCGGTTTGAGGGGCTGTTTGGCCGGCTCCCGCGCGGCCGGCGCCTGGGTTTGGTCCATGACATTGGGCTCGGTAACTCGGCGCCGATAGTAACGCATCGTGACATCGACCAGCTGTACTACCGGACTGGTGTATATTTTGGCGAGCTGGATGAGCAGGGGAGGGCCGTGTTCTCGCTGCTGCGGATGCTGCTGGTGGGGGGCATGGGCTCGCGCGTGCTGGGCGAGGCCCGGCGGCGCGGCTTGGCCTATGGGGTGGGCGGCGTGGCCTACAGTGAGCCGGGCAATAGCGCCTTTGGGTTTTCGGGCTATGTGACGCCAAAAAACGCCGGGCCGTTGTTTGAGGTGATGGCCCGAAATGTGGCCGGGGTCGCAGACGGCCAGGTGACCGGACCAGAGCTGAAGGCCGCCAAAGACCTCCTGGTAGGTTCGGTGATGCGCTCAACCCAAACCGCCTCCGATATTTTGCAATGGTACGTGGACCGGTACGACGATGAGGGGGTAATTCACGACTTTGATCAAGGGCTTAAGCGGATAGGAACGGTGACGGTAGACGAAATAGTGGAGCTAATGGGGACGGTCGCGAGTTCCCGCCGGCGGGGCGTGAGCCTGCTAGGACGGCTCAATACAAGTGAAGCGGCCGGGTACAATGAGGTGCTGCAAAGCGCCTGATCTTCAAAAGCGTAACCGTTACGATTGACAGCCAGCTTTATTTATGGTATCCTGCCTTAACGCTATTTTTGAGTGTTAAGGGAGGCCCGTTTTGAACAAACTGTTGACCGTAGTAACGAAATTTGCCCGCGTTTTGGCGGCTAGTTTAATTGTGGTCACGGTGGGCCTGCCGGTGGCAGCCAATGCTGATGGGGGCCGGGACTGTGTGGCCAACTCAATAATGTGGTGCGGCGCCCTCACTAAAACCGAGTGGGTGAATAAGGTCCACGCCGGTGACGGCCACAATTCGGCCGCCAATATCCAACAGATTTATTTTAAGGAAGGCCGCGGCATTACCGAGGCGGACTTCAAGAGCTCGTGCACGGTTGACGGGGTGGCTTATAAGGACGGCCGCGTGGTTGTGGGCGGCAAAACCGTCGCGACCGGCGCGAAAAGTATTGGCCGCGCCCAGCAGCCGGGGGCGGTGCGCAGCGGCAGCGTCTGGATGACTCCGAACCAAAATGCGTTTTTGTCGGGTTCAATTTCGGCCTGGGTGGATATGTGCGGCGGCCAATTTCACTGGTTTATCTTGAAGTCTTGCGGTAATGCCGGGGTGGGCATGGCGGTGGCGAAGCCCACGCCTGCCCCGACGCCAAAGCCGGCCCCCAAGATTAGCCCCACTCCTAAACCCACGCCGGCCCCGGTGCTGTCATTTAAGTGCCTCTCATTGCGCGAATTCAAGCCCGCGGACCAGCCGGATGTGTTTAGGTTCACCGTGGACAGCAATGTGGATGGAGTGACGCTCACGGGCTTCCGCTTCACTGCGCAGCAGGAAGGCTCCGATAACGCTGCGGATGTGAGCGACACCGACGCCGGCACGAATTTTAAAGACTACTCGTTTGCTTCGGGGACTTGGGTGGTGCAGGCGCAGGTAAAGACGAGTGCCGGCATTACCGCCATCAATGATGACTGCACCGCTATGGTGACCGTGCCGGTTGCGCCTTCGACCTCGCCGTCGCCGGCGCCGAAGCCCACAGGTGAGGTGCTGGGTGCCGCGACGCTACCGGCCACCGGCCCGGAAGTGTTGTTGGGTGGAGCCGCGGGCCTCACGGCTATCGGTTATGCCGGCCGGGCCTACCTGCGCTCGCGTAAGTCGCTGCTGGCGGCTATGCGCACCGACCGCACCAACAAATCCTAACCGCGCGTCCGCGGGGCTCCGGCCCCGGAACGTGTAATTGACGCCCTTCGCGCACATGGCGCGCATAGGCTAAAAACCTCCCCAAATGCGGGAGGTTTTTATGTTTGCATATTGACATTGTGTACATTGACAGGTTGTTATTTTTATGGTAATGTGTTATGACTTTTTATTTGAGTGACAGAGGGAGGGGCCGGTTATGTATAATTTTTTGGTACATAAACGGCCGTTGCGGGTTATTGCGGCTATTTTAGTGGGTGGCTGCTTGTGCTTGCCTGTCCTGGCAGCCGCAGGTTCTTCAACGCCTGCTCCCGGTTCGAAGCCGGCTCCCGGTCCGATCGGCACTTTCTCGTGCGTGGCCCTGGTGCCGGTCCAGCCCGATTTTGTGGGTAACCCAAGCCGGTGGCGTTTCACCGTGAGCCCGCATATCGCCGAGGGAGTGACGGTGACAGGCTACCGGTTTACGCGTCATCAAGAAGGGGAGGATACTACCCCAACCGAGGTTTTCGACACCGACGCCGCCACGAACTTTATCGAGTTTACATTTGGACCTGGCACTTGGCTGGTGACCGGACAAATCATGACCACATCCGGAATCACGGCCGTGAGCCAAAAATGCTCGGTGATAACGACCATGCCCGTGGGCACGAGTCCGGCGTCACAGCCGGTCTCGGCGCAGTCACCGGGGCAGGGCGGCCAGGGGCAGGGCGGCCAGGGTCAGGGCCAGGGTCAGGGCCAGGTGTTGGGGTCGGCGTCACTGCCGGACACTGGCCCCGCAGCAATGCTGGCCGGGGCACTTGGGCTGACGGCGATCGGCTATGCCGCCCGGGCGTACCTGCGATCGCGCCAGTCATTGCATCAGCTGCATCGGAGCGACCGGACGAACAAATCTTAAGGACGGTCAAAAACCTCCTCAAAACCGGGGAGGTTTTTGGGTACAGAACTAGACAAAACGGCGCCCTCAGGTTGTGGATAACATTGCACTGGACAGTGGGTTAAAGTGGGGATTATACTGGCTTCAGTGGGTTGCAGTGGGTAGCACAACCACGGTAGGAATCACAAATTGGATTACTTCGAACGAAAACTGGACGACAAGAACCGTCTGACGATTCCGTCAGAGCTGCGTCACGAGTTCGAAGGCGGCCAAGTGGTGCTCACCAGGGGATTTGCCAAGTACCTGCATCTGTACACTGAAAAAGTCTGGAACGAAGAAATGGAAGTGGCTCTCGGAGGCAATATCCTCGACGAGCACACCGCCGACCTCAACGTTCAGTTCAGAAGCGGTAAGACGGTCGCGGGCATGGATGCCAAGCAGGGCCGGATTACCATCGAGCATCACCTTTTGGAATACGCTGGAATTGGCAAGGAGGTGGTGGCGGTAAGGGCCGGAAAATACTGGCGCATTACCGCAAAATAATATATTCGATTTTTTACCAAAAAAAGAACCTTCAAATACAAATACAAACATTTTAAAGGCAGCTATTCGGCAGTCAGCAAGACGGCCATTAGGCTCCCGTTAACCAAACTCAGCCTTGAACCTCCGATCGTAAACTCCACCTCACAACACACTCTTTTTAGGAATTATCAACTCTCACGAGCGATAATTCCTTACCGCACTGCTAGGTCTTCCTCGGCCTAGCAACTCCACTCAGCACCGCCAGAGTTAAAACCGCGGTAAAAAAACAAAAACTTTTACACAAACAGCTGGCTGCTGAATAGGTGACCTTGAAAATGAATACCCCAGATCACACACCAGTAATGCTTAGGCAGGTACTCGAGGTGCTCGAGCCCAAAACAGGCGACACCTACCTTGATTGCACAGCCGGATACGGTGGGCACGCCGCTTCGGTTCTTGAGCGTGTCGGGCCCAGCGGACAGGCGATACTGGTGGACCGGGACGCCAATGCCACGAGGGCGTTGGACGAGCGGTTTGGCGGTGAAGTGGATGTGATCCACGCGGATTTCCTGGAGGCGGCCGGCCGGCTGTGTGATGAGGGGATGCGGGTGGATAGGATCCTGCTAGATCTGGGGGTGTCGTCACCACAATTTGACAATGCGGAGAGGGGATTCAGCTTTAAGGCTGATGTGCCGCTCGACATGCGCATGGACCGCTCGCAATCATACACGGCGGCCGATGTGGTCAACCGCCTGCCGGAACGCCGGCTGGCCGAGATCATCAAGGCGTATGGCGAGGAGCCGAAAGCCCGCGCTGTGGCCCGGGCCATCGTGGCGGCCAGGCCGCTGCGAACCACGGGCGAATTGGCCAAAGTCGTACGCCGCGTGGCCGTGCAAGGCGACATCGACGCCGCGACGCGTACGTTTCAGGCGATCCGGATCGAAGTCAACGGCGAGCTCGACCAATTGCGCGAGGCTCTGCCAAAATTAGCAAAGCTCTTGAGCTTTGGCGGAAGACTTGTTACAATAAGCTTCCATTCCCTAGAAGACCGCATCGTCAAACAGTTCTTTGAATATGAATCCCGTGACTGTATCTGCCCCCCAAAGCAGCCCGTGTGTACTTGCGACCACGTGGCCAGCTTGCGTAAAATTACCACCAAGCCGCTAGTCCCGGATTCCACCGAAATTGCTATCAATCCGCGCGCCAGGAGTGCAAAGCTCCGGGCCGCCGAAAAAATAAACAAAAACAAAAGGAGGGACTAAATGTCCATCAAGGTCGAAGGACGCTCACGACGCGTCGCAATCAAGGTCCGCGTTAAGAAATAACGTAGGCCTATTGGCTGTGCGTGGCCACAATATATCTGGGCCGCGCACAGCCGCCAGTAACCGCACCAAAAAAACGCACCAAACGCACCCAAAAATAAAAAAAGAAACACAAAAAATGTCTACCGCTACTCTTACGGCGCGCCGTAACCAAAATTTGTATCGCCAGCCGACCAGCATTGTGCTTGGCCCGACTTCGGCGACCTTCGTGGTGATCGCACTTATCAGTGTGCTTGCTTTGCTGTATTTGCATCAGATTACTAAGACCGGCACGCTGGGTTACCGCGTGACTGATTTGGCGGCGACCCGCGACAAAGTCCTGCATGAGCGCCAGGACCTGAGCGTGGAAGCGGCCAGGCTGCAATCGATTCAGGCCACCAAGAGTTCGGCGGCGGTGGCGGCCATGGTGCCGACGACCCAGGTCTCGTACGCGAAGTAATTCCATGCACGTTCCATCGATCATAATAATAGCAACCCTAGCCGGCCGGTCGTGTGCTTTTTGTTGCACCGAACGGTTGCAGGAGTGGCGGTACCGCTGGGCGGTGGCACATGAGGGACACTAGAATAAGCCAATGACTAGCACCTTCGACCGAATCCGTCAGCGCCGGCGCATCAGCACCCTCACGGTGCTGCTGATTGTGTTTGGGGTGGGCTTAAGCGCGCGGCTGACGTATTTGCAGGTGCTGCAACACGGGCGTTATTTGACGCAGGCGGCTAACGAGCACACGCGCAAATATGAAGTGCCGGCCCGGCGGGGCGAATTATACGTGCACGACGCAGACGCTATGAGTGCCGTGGCGCTAAATCAGACGCTGGCTTTGGTGTATGCGGATCCGCGCTATGTGACGGACAAGAACGACGCCGCAGGCAAGCTGGCCGGAGTACTGGGCGGGACCCCGCAATCGTATCTGCAGAAGTTGAATAACGGTATCGAGTACGCCGTGCTGGCTACCCGCGTGCCCCGGGACCAGGCCAATAAGGTGAAGGCGCTGGGGATCGCCGGGGTAACGGCGGTGGACCGCGATTACCGCACATACCCGGAGGGGCAGCTGGCGGCCCAGGCCTTGGGGTTTGTGAACGCCGACGGGCAGGGGCAGTACGGCATTGAGGGGTATCTGGATGATTCGCTGGCCGGCACAGCGGGGCAATTGTCGGGCAAAACCGACGCTCACGGTTTGCCGATCTATACGTCGGCGGCCGATGTGCCGAAGCAGCCGGTGGACGGCACGAGCTATTTGCTCACGATTGACCGCAACATCCAGGCGATGGCCGAGCAGGAGCTGGCCGCGCAGGTACAGAAGGTGAAGGCCAAATCCGGCAGTATCATTGTGCTCGACCCCTCGAACGGGGCGGTGCGGGCGATGGCGAATTTTCCCACCTTTGACCCCAATGCCTATAGCAGAGTGAGCGATTATGGCGTGTTTGTGAACCAGGCGGTGTCGAACCAGTTTGAGCCGGGGTCGGGCATGAAGGCATTCACCATGGCGACCGGCCTCGACCAGGGCAAGGTGAAGCCCGATACCACCTATGACGACCCGGGGTGCTTTAAGGTGGACGACCGGCAGGTGTGTAATGCCAGCGGCGACAAGCCCGGCAAGGGCAAAACCATGACCGTGGTGCTGCGGGATTCGCTCAACACCGGCATTATGTTCGTTTTGAGGCTGTTGGGCGGGGATCCGAATAAATTTACGCTGGCCGGTAAGAAGACGCTTTACAGCTACTTCACTGCTCATTTCGGGTTTGGCGAGCGAACCGGTATCGAGCAGTCAAATGAGGCTGCGGGCTCCATAACCAAGCCGAGCAACGCCGCCGGTAATAATGTGACCTACGCCAACATGGCCTTTGGCCAGGGTCTGAGCGTGACCATGATCCAGATGACGGCGGCCATGGCGGCAATGGCCAACGGCGGGCATTTGTACCAGCCGCATCTGGTGGAAGGGACGATTAAGCCCGATGGGACCGTGGCCGCCAAGACCTATAAGTCACTAAAGGACTCGGTGATAAATCCGCAGGCCGCGGCCGACCTGAACGGCATGCTGCAGGTGGTGGTGCAGCATGGTTCAGGCTACATCGCCGGCGGCATGAACCCGGGCTACAAGATCGCGGGTAAGACCGGGACAGCACAGATTCCAAAGCCCGACGGCACGGGCTACATCGATGGCGCCAACATCGGCTCGTTTTTGGGCTTCGCGCCGGCAGAGAGCCCTAAATTTGTGGTGATGGTGCGCATCAACGAGCCAGGCGTGCCGGGCTATGCCGAGACGACGACGGTGCCGGTGTTTGGCGACGTTTGCCGATGGCTGTTCAAATATTACGGCATTCCGCCGTCGTCGTAGCGCCGTACCCGGCCGCTGAGCTCAGATATGCTAAACTAATTAAGATCCGGAAAACCTGCAAAAATGTCATTTCTACCACCTATCAACTTCATTCACGCACACCAGGTAACTTCGCTGTCACGGGTGGGGATATTGGCGTTCGGGGCGTTTGGGTTGTCGATGCTGCTGACCCCGGTGTATACCCGGCTGGCGTTCAAACACAAGCTCTGGAAACAGCAGCGGACCGAGGCGGTGACCGGGGAAAAAGCGCCGGTGTACGCCAAGCTGCATGCCGCTAAGCACAAAGGCAACATCCCGACCATGGGCGGGGTGGTGACCATTGTGGCAATTGCCGTGATTACGCTCTTATTTAACTTGTCGCGCAACCAAACCTGGCTGCCGTTGTTTGTGCTGGTAGCGGCCGGACTGGTGGGCTTGTTTGACGATTACCTGAATATCCGGGCTGAGGGCGTGGGGTTGGGCGTGGCCGGCCTGCGGGCCAAGATCAAATTCAGCCTTATTTCGAGCATCGCCATCATTGGGGCGCTGTACTTTTACTTTAAGCTTGATTACAACCTGATTCACATTCCGGCGGTAGGCGATTATAACATCGGGTGGCTGTACATTCCGTTGTTTATCGGGCTGGTAGTATCGACGGCTAATGCCGTGAACATTACCGACGGCCTCGATGGGCTGTCGGGCGGGCTGCTGTCTACCGCGTTCGGAGTGTACACCGTGATCGCGTATTTCCAGGGCAACTACGGTATCGCCGGGTTTTGCGCGACGGTGGTGGGAGCGTTGCTGACGTTTACCTGGTTTAACATTTACCCGGCGCGGTTCTTCATGGGCGATTCGGGGGCTTTTGGGTTGGGGACGGCGCTGGGCGTGATCGTGATGCTGACCAATACGGTGGCGGTATTCCCGATCATCGCGGCAGTGTTTGTGGTGGAGGCAGGGTCGAGCGCGCTCCAGATCCTGTCGAAGAAAATCCGGCACAAGAAAATATTTTTGTCGGCGCCTTTGCACCATCACCTGGAGGCGATCGGCTGGCCCGAGACCAAGGTAACGATGCGGCTGTGGGTGATTGGGCAAGTGGTCGGGGCTTTGGGGCTGGTGCTGGCCCTGCTGGGGAATAAACTTTCGTGACCAAAGCGGGAGTGTCACCGGCTAGGGTTCACCGCATTGACTACACGATTGCGTTGGTGGTGACGGTGCTGCTCGCGGTCGGCCTGGTGATGATGTACTCGATTAGCCCCATCCTGAGCCATAAACTCACGGGCAGCGCCGACCGCAATTATTACTTCGTCAATCAAATCCGGTATGTGGTGCTGGGTCTTGCGGGCTGGATCGCGGCCACGGCCATCCCGTACACGGTGTGGCGGCGGCATGCACCAAAGGTCCTAGGCGTGGCGGCGGTGGCGGTAGTGGCGCTGATGGTGCCGGGGCTGGCGCAGAACTCGCATGGCGCCACGCGCTGGCTGCAGATTGGGCCGGTGAGCGTGCAGCCGGCGGAGTTGCTCAAGCTGGCACTGATCTTGTATTTGGCGGCTTGGTTTGAGCGCCGGGAGAGCGAGTTGCGCTCGTGGTGGGACGGTGTGGTGCCGTTTAGCATCATGGTGGGCGCGGCGTGCTTTGTGATTGTGGTGCTGCAGCGTGACATGGGAACCATGGTGGTGCTGCTGGCGGCGGTGCTGGCTATGTTCTACGCCGCCGGTATGCGCCTCACGCACCTGGGCGCGCTGCTGGCCGCCGGCGGGGCGTTGGGCTGGGCGGCCATCGCCATGTTTCCGCACCGGGTGAGCCGCTTGGCGACCTTCCTCGATCCGCACTGCAATGACCCCAAATACGCGCTCGATAGTTCGCTGCACGTCTGCCAGGCGCTGCTGGGCGTGGGCTCGGGGGGTATTTTGGGCTTGGGCTTGGGTCACAGCATTCAGGTTTACGGCTATTTGCCCGAGGCTGCCAACGACTCGATTTTTGCCATTATCGCCGAGGAGTTCGGCCTCATTGGCTCGCTGGTGGTTATTGGACTATTTGGGCTTTTGGTGTATCGCGGATTCAAAGTGGCCCGGTCGGCGCCGGATATGTTCGCCCGGCTTGTGGCCACGGGCATTTCGGTGTGGCTGCTGTTTCAGGCCGTTATTAATATAGGGGCGATGCTGTCACTGGTGCCGCTGACCGGTATTCCTCTGCCATTTATTTCCTACGGCGGCACAAGCCTGGTGGTGACACTGTTTGCAGTGGGGATTTTACTCAATATTTCGAAGTACACTGTAAGAGAGGTAAGCGATGCGAGTAGTAGTGAGCGGCGGGGGGTCAGCCGGCCACATTTTGCCGACCTTGGCAACCAGCGACGCGTTAAAGTCGCTCGATAGCGATCTCGAGCTGCTGTACGTGGGCCAGGCCGGCGGCATGGAGGCCAAGATTGTGGCGGCTTCGGGCTTGAAATTCGCGCCGATCGCGGCGGGTAAGTTCCGGCGCAACCACTTTGACTCGGGCCTCAGCAAGGTCTTTAACTTAACTACTCTCGGCCCGAATGCCCGTGACAGCCTTAAGACCGTTCAGGGCGTGGGCCAGGCATTAACGATCCTGCGCAGCTTCAAGCCGGATGTGGTGTTTTTGAAGGGTGGTTTCGTGTGCCTGCCGGTGGGGTGTGCTGCCAAAATGCTGGGCATACCGTTTGTGATCCACGAATCTGACGCCACGCCGGGGCTGACGAACCGGATACTGAGCCGTTGGGCGGACAAAATTGCGGTTGGGTTTCCGGTGAAGGCCTACCGCATGCTCGACCCGGCCAAGCTGGTGTACGTGGGTAACCCGGCGCGCGCGGATATTTCGGCCAGTCACCGGCTGGAGGGCCTGGCGCATTTTGATTTGGACGAAAGTGTGCCCGTGGTCTTGATTACCGGCGGCTCCCAGGGCGCGGCGCAAATTAATAACATTGTGCTCGGGGCGCTGCCGGAGCTGGTGGCCGATTACCAGATTATCCACCAAACCGGCGACCGGGAGATCGCCCGGATCCAGTTTGAATTGCGCGGGCATATGAAAGAGCCGCATATGGATCGCTACCATCCGTTTGGTTTTCTCATGGGCGATATGGGCCTGGCGCTGGCCGCGGCCGATTTGGTCGTGGGCCGGGCCGGCGTGAACACTATTAACGATTCAGCCATTCTGGGGAGGCCAACCATATTGATCCCGAACACCGAAATGGCCGGCCACCAGGTGGAGAACGCCAAGGTGCTGTCGCGGCAGGGGGCGGTGCGGGTGCTGGACGGGGATAAGCTGACTCCGGCCGGGCTGGTGGCCGAGATCAAGGCGGTTTTGGGTGACGATGCCGAGCAAGCCCGGTTGTCGGCGGCTATCCGGAAGTTTGGCCGGCCGGACGCGGCTGAGGCTCTGGCCAAGCTCATTGCGGAACGGGCGCAAGCCCATAGCAAACAAAAACCGAACACTGAGGACGACGAGTGAGCGAGCGCCGGGTACACGTTTCGGGCCGTCCGACCTACGGCCGGGTGCAGCCACCCGGCCGGCCGCCGAGAAGACCCGGCATGAAGCGGGGGAGTATGTCGCCGCTGCAGCGCCGGCTTCTGGTGGTGGTTGTGGTGATGGCGCTGGCGGGGTGGGGGATAGGGCAGTTGTTCGCGCTGCGTACCGTGGCCGTGCAGGCGCCCTCGCGGAAAGCCGAAATCGAATCCGAGGCCCGCAAGGTGGCAGCCAGCAATTGGCAATGGGGGAACCTGGTGACGTTTGATAATGGGGCATTCGTGTCAAAATTACAACAGGCCGACCCCTTGCTGCGCAACGTGACCGTGAGGCGGAAATGGTTGCATACGATCGTGGTGACAGCCGTTCTCAAACAGCCGAGTTTGGGTTGGAGCACCGGCAACGTTACCTACGTGCTCGACCGGGACGGGACGGTGATAGGGCAGGGGGGAGCCACGCCGGGCTTGCCGGTGGTATACGACGGCAGTAACCTGCCGGTCCAGCTTGGGCAGCGGGCGGCGAACGAACATTTTGTGGGGTTTGTGACGCAGATTATGCCGGCCCTGGCGGCGCAGGGGATAGGGGTAACCCGCCTGGATATCAAGGAAACCACGCTCGATCTTACAGCCACGACCAACAAGGGCTACCGGTTGCTGTTTGACACCGGCCGGGACGCTCAGGAGGAGGTGGGTGACTTGGCGGCCGTACAACGGTTGCTGGTGAGCCAAAAGCGCACTCCGGCCGAATACATCGACCTGCGCATCGCCGGCAAGGCCTACTATAAATAGCCTCAGAGTCTCCCACTCTCCCCTGATTAAGTTCGGTTTTTGTACCACCTGTTTTGAGGAAGTTTTCGCACGGGTGCACGCCGGGGATTTTCGGGAAAAAATATCTATGGATAATAGGGTGAAGCGCGCAAAAAATGAAATTTATGAATATCCGGGTTTAAACCGGTTTTGGTGCTAAAACGACGATTTAGCTGGTTTAGGCCGTAAAATATACATTGTGCGACACTGCTATTTATTGCTCTGAGATGACTACTTCTACCTCTACTTTGGGCTTTGTGGAGCCTAGAAGAGCTTGTAAGGTCATGAATTGCTTGCCACTTCTCGCGGTTATGCACGTATCGTGATTAGCTATCACGTGATTAGTAATCAGCTGATAGCTAAAACGGCGCAAATGAAGTCTGGACACTTCCGTTTAGCGGAAGCTAATTGGCTGGCCGGGTTCAATCGGATTTGGCGCGGTCTGTGTGCGGTGTACGGCCGGCTCACGCGTTTCTGCGGGCGCCTGAGGCGCCGAAGGGCGGTAGGGGACGCCCGGCTCGGGGTTTCGGGTGGCTCTCCCCTCGCCTCCCCGATGGTCGGGGCGGTCTCCCCCGCCTGGACGTCCGCCTCCGCCGCGGTTGTCACGGCCGCTTCCCTGCTCGAAGCGGCGGCCGCTCCCTTGTTCGCTTGGCCTATCCCCTGCCCGGCGCTCGGGTGGGTGGAAATCTCGGCGGGGGTTAGCCGGTGCAGAGGGATTCTTGAGCGCGTTGAGTAAGTCTTTGTTCGGTCTTTGTTCAGGCTGACCGGCGCCGACCGCCCGGTTGCCCTCATCATGGGCGCCGGCGGTGCGGCTGCGGATATCGGCATCTACCAGGTCGCGGGTACTGGCCAGCTTCTCGCGCGTCATTTGGACGATACTGGCCGTGAGGTCGTTTTCGGGATCGGGCATGCGCAGGGTGCTGGCGGAGAAGGGCGGGGCCTTCTCGCCGTCGATGATCATGGAGATGAAGATGTTTTGGTTGTGGAGCTTGGTAAGGTCGATAGCTTCAAAGACCGGCTCGTAGTATTTGCCGAGTACTGTGGCGTCGTTGGGACCGATGCGGAAGCTCACCATAGTGCCGACGTTGCCGAAGACGGCGTCGCGGACCACTTCGGGCATCTGGGAGACGTACTGGTTCGCCACGGTGAGGTTGAGGCCGTACTTGCGGGCCTCAGACAGGATGACGGCGAACGAGTCGGTGGCAAAATTCTGGAACTCGTCGACGTAGAGGTAGAAGGGGCGGCGGTCTTCGAGGGGCATGTCGGCGCGGGACATGGCTGCCAGCTGGATCTTGGTGACCATGAGCGCGCCCAGGATGGCGGCGTTGTCTTCCCCGACCTGGCCGCGGCTGAGGTTGACGAGCAGGATTTTGCCTTCGTCCATGATTTGGCGGATGTTGAAGGCCGATTTCTTCTGGCCGACGATGTTGCGCACCAGCGGGTTGGCCACGAACGCGCCCACCTTGTTGAGCACCGGAGCAACGGCTTCGGAGGCGAATTTCTCGTTCCAGCTGGCAAACTCAGTCACCCAGAAGCTCTTGACGATCGGGTCTTGGATGTGGGAGATTACCTCTTTGCGGAAGGTTTTTTCGTTGAGCATGCGCGGGATGTCGAGCATGGTGGCCCCTTCGTAGTCGAGCAGGCCGAGGATGGTGTAGCGCAAGATGTACTCCAGCCGGGGTCCCCAGGAGTCGAACATGCGCTTGAGTACGCCCACGAGCTCGGAGCTGATATGGTCTTTCATGGCTGGGTCTGTCATCTCCATGGGATTGAAAGCCATTGGGAATTCGCGGTCGGCCGGGTTGAGGTAGACCACATCGTTTAGGCGGTGTTCGGGGATGTACTTCATGATATCGGTCGCGAAATCGCCGTGCGGGTCGACGATGGCGAAGCCCACGTCGTGGTAAATGTCGGAGAGCGTCAGTAGTTGGAGCAAGAATGACTTACCGGCGCCGGTTTGGCCGATGATGTACATGTGCCGGCCGCGGTCGCGGCGCTTAATGCCGAACTTGAGGTGACGGCCGCGGAAGTTGGTGAGGCCAAACAGGCTGATGTCGCCCGGCTCGCTGATGCCCTCCACGGGGATATTTGAGGGCGGCTCGGAGGTTTTGGCGGTGGTCCAGACCATGTTGGGCGTTTCCACCGACTTGTGCGGCAGGTGGTACAGGCTGGCGAGCTCTTCGATGTTGAGAATGTAGCCGCTGTCGAAGAACAGGCGGGCTTGGTAATCGCCCAGGAACTCCTTGGAGTTGTACATTTTGGCGTTGGTGAAACCGTTGAGGTTGGTGGTATTGAACTGCTTGAAGCCGCCGACGATGGCTTGCAGGCGCTGGCGGGCGGAGGGCTCGTCGGGGCCGAGGTAGGCGATGCGGATTTTGACCTCGTAACCGAGTTTGGTGATCTTCTCTTCCACGGCCTTCATAACGGCTTGCTGACCGGTGCCGAGCTCCACTTTACCGGCATTGGGCTTTTCTTTGGCGCTCGGAGGCTGGAAGAGGGCCAGGAAGAAATTGCTGACGATGTAGGCCGGCAGCTCGAGCAGGCCTTTGCTAAACAGGGAGCCGAGCCCGCCGGTGCTAGTCCCCCCTTTGATGGCTTCCACGTAGCGTTTACCTTCGTCTTGCCAGGTGTCGTCGGTAGGCCGGGCCAGGATTTGGATCCAGACCTCCTCCCCCGTTTGCTCGAGCTTGGCCAGTACGCCGGTGATGCCGGCCAGCGGGTCGACCTCGAAGCTGGCGAAGGTCTTGATGGGCAGGTGCGTGTCTTTGGTGAGGCCGAGTTCGGTGCCGTAGATGGTGCGGTCGGCGACCTCCACGGCGGCATAGTCCAGCGGCCCCTCCTTGATCTGGACGGTCGGGTACTGGGCATACACCTGGCTTTCCACGAAGTCCTTGAGGTGCTTGGGTGTCCAGATATAGAACTGGATCGAATTGAGCTTGGAGACAATTTCGAAGCTGATGTGTTCCTGGACGGAGCCTTCGCGGTTGAGCTCGGACTTGGGACGCAAAATGCCGTGCAGCGAAGCAAACATCTGCTCTGCCGACAGCTCTTTTTTCTCGTTGTCTTTGGGGACTTCGATTAGCAGCAGGATATTTTCGGTGGTGCCAAGCCAGCGTTCCCGGCGGCGGTTTTGCCAAAACAGGTAACCGAGTACGGCTACCACTATCACCCACCCGTAAAAACGAAACATCACCAGACCGATGATCTGGAAGATCGCCGTGATGGGGCTGAGAAGTGTTTGGATGTTCATGCTGTGGGCGCCCTCTGGTACAATTTTACCCCTGCGGGAGGTTTGGACAAAATTTACTTTTAATGAGTGACTTCCGCGGCATTAGCCGGAGCGCATCATATTCTGGTACTATGGCGTTTTTTAGATCATATATGGTATTAGGCAGATATCATATAAGGTATTAAAAACGCTATGCACTCGGGACACGGCATCCCGCCGGGATGGTACGCCCGGGGAGATTACCTCGTTTGCTTATAAGTAAAAGCTAATCTTTAAGCTTGTACGTCGCTTTGGCCGTGCGCTGGAACTGGTCCTTTTCCTGGAGGTTGAGGATGATGGTGGTGGTTTTGACCTGGCGCTTCAGGAGGACGCGGCGGACGATTTCGTCTTTGTGGAGCGGCTGCTCCTCGCGCAGTACGCTGGCAATAATCTCGGCGACGGTGCCGGGGGTGTAGCCCCACTCGGCGAGGGCATAAATGCCGCGGCCAATGAGGATGAAGCGGGCGTCCTTGATGAGCTCGTTGTGGACAGCCTGCACGGTGACATTGCGCTTCGTGACACCGAGGCCTCGCACGTGCTTGGCGATCTCGGAGAAATGCAGCGGGCGGCCGTGGCGGCTGAGCACCAGGTAGGTCTTGTCGCGAATGCTCTTGGGATTGACCTCCGGCCAGCTGATAAGGCCCCACTTGCCGTCGAAGTAAGCCAGCTTCTTGGAGATGCGCATGAGTTGCTCGATGGTGGCGCCGTCGAGCTCGGAGGGCAGCTTAACCTTCAGCTTGGCCAGAGTGATCGGCTTGGCGTAGTCTTTGACGGTCTTGATGATCTCGGTGAGGAGCTGGCTGACTTGGCTGCGGGAGTAAATCTGGGCGAGGCCGATGGCCTGGCGGACGTCGTCGTCCTCCTCGATGAGGTCAACGTTGGGGCTAAGCAAAGCCAGAAACACGATGTAAGGAATGTCGGTTTCGGGGGCGCCGAGGATTTCGGCCACGTCGGCTACCGGCAAGATGCCGCCTTCGGCCGCGGCAATTTCGCGCAGTAACTCGCCGGCGCCGGCGATTTCGGCCGCGCCGGAAGCACGCATTTTCGTGATGGCAGCCTTCTCGATTTGGCGGACGCGTTCCCGGGTGATTTCGAAGTCACTCCCGATTTTTTCGAGAGTGAGGCGGCGGGTCAAACCAAAGCCAAACCGGCGGGCAATTATCTGCCGGTCGCGGTCGCGCCGCAACTCGGTAAGTATTTGCTCAACGGCTGCTTTGTAGTCGTATTTAATTGGGGTCTTCGTGGTCATAACATTAGTCATCGTAGAGATTATAAAACATATGATATGCAGTGTCAACACATATTGTATTGCGACGAGTGTCGCCCTTGAGGGCGAAAAGACCTCCACATATTATAATATTTGGCGACACATGTAAATAGCAGTCGCGCTATTTTTTGGTCAGGAGCTCAAATCTGGCGTTTGGGCGCCGGCTATGACCTGGTTGGCGTGCAGCCAAGCGCCGACTGTGCCGGTGTCGAGGTACTGCCCTTTCGCCTTGTAAACCAGGATATCTTCACTTTGGGCGGCGTCGGTAAGGGCATCCGTGATGTATTTCTCAGTGTTTTCGGGGCGGGGTTCGACCTTGGCAACCATCTGCTGCAAGGCCGGACTGAGAATATATTTGGATATATTGGCGAGATTTGAAGGGGCCTCCCCTACCGCCGGTTTTTCGGCGATGGCCGACAGGTAGTCGCGGGTGCCGCGGCGGCGGACATCGAGGGCGGCCAAGCGGCTGATGGTGGCGTCGTCGAGCTCGGTGGTCATGAGCGCACTGGTGGCTTCGGAATTGGCGAACGCGGCGAAAAAGGGCTCAAACACGCTGGCGCCGTGGTTCCAGATAAAATCATCGCCCGAGCAAACCACAACCGGCCGGTCGTTGGAGATGTGGCGCAGGCCGGCCCAGGCTCCGGCGGCTGTGCCGTAACCGTCTTCAGGGGTTTGCGCTACAAATTCAAACTTGGCTTGGTAATGGATTCGCTGCAGGGCGGCGAGCTCCGTGGTTTTGCCCAGGCGCTTGAGAGTGTCCTCATATCCGGGGTTACCCGCGTAATAATCCTGGAGGCCGGTTTGATCCGGCCGGACCACGAACACTATGCGCTCAATGCCGGCAGCTATCAGATCGGCCACGACGTAGTCGACTACCGGCCGGTTGAGCACCGGCAGCAGCTCTTTTTGGACAGCGCTGGTGACCGGTAGCAACCGGGTGCCGGTGCCGGCGGCCAGAATGACGGCGGTTGTGGGCTTCATTAACTAA
Organism: uncultured bacterium; assembly: GCA_963740635.1. Taxonomy (GTDB): domain Bacteria; phylum Patescibacteriota; class Saccharimonadia; order UBA4664; family UBA4664; genus UBA5169. The sequence goes on from CAVUEQ010000001.1 coordinate 178,724, forward strand.
AATAAATCCGCATAATTAGCCGCGCGACCTTGTCGGAGTCGTGGCGGATGAGGGTGCGCGGTATCAGCTGCTCGGACGGCTTGAGCTTGGGGATATTTGAGCTCACAAGGTTTTCGCCGATGGGTAAGGCATGGTGGTGCTCGAATGCTTTAGGATCATATTCGACCGCGAATTCACCGGCTTTGGCGTAGCGGTGCAGGAGCTCGTCGGAGGGCTTGTGGTTGTTGTAGATGACGTAATCGACGGTTTTGCTGCCGATAAACCGCTCGATCTCGCGCACATAATCGTGGACTTTGAAGCCGTCGGTTTGGCCGGGCTTGGTTACCAGATTGGACACGTAAACGAGAGTGGCCTTGGTTTTGTCCAGGGCCTCGCTGATGCCCGAGACCATCAGGGTGGGCGCCAGCGAAGTGTAGAGGTTGCCAGGGGCGATGACCACGATGTCGGCGGCTTCGATGGCGGCGCGGGCTTCGGGGTTAAGCTCGGCGTTGGGTTCGAGTGAGAGGTTGGGCTCCTTGGAGTCGAAATGGTGCTGCACGATCTGGTACTCCCCCTTCACGACCTCGCCGCTGTGCATGGTATACACCAGTTTGACGTTCTCGAGGGTCACCGGAACCACGTGGCCGGTGATTTTGAGGATGTCACCGGCGGTTTTGACGGCCTGTGCGAAGCTGCCGGTGGTTTTCTCGAGGGCGGTCAGGAAAATGTTGCCAAACGAGTGGCCGCCGAAGGTGCCTTCGTCGAAGCGGTAATTGAACAGATCGCGCAGGGACTGGTCTGATTCCGAGAGGGCGACCAGGCACTGGCGGACGTCGCCGGGCGGTAAGGCGCCGAGTTCGTCGCGCAGGATGCCGGTACTGCCACCGTCGTCGCTCATATTGACGATGGCGGTGATATCGCGGGCGTAATACTTGAGCGCGGTGAGGATGGTGAACGTGCCGGTGCCGGCGCCAATGACGACGACCCGGGGGCCGGTAACATTTGCCATTAGAAGGCCTCCAATAATTTTGCAGCTTGCTCGGGCAGTTCAGCGATTTTGACGCGGGTCTGCTCCATGGTGTCGCGGTGGCGGATGGTGACGGCGTGGTCGGTAAGGGTGTCGAAATCGATGACCACGCACAGCGGGGTGCCGATTTCGTCCTGGCGGCGGTAGCGTTTGCCAATGTTGCCGTTGTCGTCGTACACGACGTTGCCGAATTTGGCCTTCAGGGTGCGGTAAACGGCTCGAGCTTGCTCTACCAGCTCGGGTTTGTTGCGCAGGAGTGGGCTCACAGCGATCTTGACCGGCGCCAGCTCGGGTTTGAACTTGAGTACGACTCGCGTATCGTCCTCCCCCACTTTCTCCTCGTGGTAGGCGGCGCTCATGACGGCCAGCACGTGGCGGTCGAGGCCGAAGGTGGGCTCGAGGACGTGCGGGATGAATTTCTTGCCGGTTTCGGGATCGAGGTAGCTCATGTTGGTGCCGGAGTGCTTGGTGTGGTTTGAGAGGTCGAAGTCGGTGCGGTAGGCAAACCCGCCGATTTCGTCGAATTTGTGCGGGAACCGGAAATGGTAATCCACGGTGCGCTTGGAGTAATGGGCGCGGTCGGCCTCGGGGACCTCTACCTCCTTGATATCAGCGTCGGCCAGGCCAATGCGGCGGTACCAGTCGCGGATGGATTTGTGGAGCAGTTCGAATTGCGCTTTCCACTCCCCTTCCCGGATGAAGTATTCAAATTCCATAATTTCGAGCTCGCGCACGCGGAAAATGAAGTCTTTGGGGGTAATTTCGTTCCGGAAATTCTTGCCGATTTGAGCCAGGCCGAAGGGCAATTTGGGGTGAAGGGTATCGAGGACGTTCTTGAAATTTACGAACATGCCCTGGGCGGTCTCGGGGCGCAGGTAGACCAGGGCCGAGGTGTCGTCGATGGGGCCGATCTGGGTGCGGAACATCATGTTAAACAGGCGCACGGGAGTGAGCTCGTTGCCTTCGGGGCTCTTGAGTTTGAGCTCTTCGAGCTTGGCGTCCATTTCGGGGATGGTGAGCTCGGCGGCGTTGTCGACCCCGTTGTCTTCGAGCAGGTGGTCGGCGCGGTAGCGGATGTGCGTGACTTTGTCTTCCACCAGCGGGTCGGCGAAGCCCGCGCCGGTGTGGCCACTGGCCTCCCAGACTTTGGCGTTCATGAGGATGGCAGTATCGAGGCCGTACATGTCATCGCGCTCGGTGACGAAATGAGACCACCACAGGGCTTTGATGTTGTTTTTGAGCAACACTCCGTAGGGGCCGTAGTCCCAGGTGCCGGCCAGGCCGCCGTAGATTTCGGAGCCTTGAAAGATAAAACCGCGCCGTTTGGCGAGGGCAACGATGGTGTCGAGGGATGTAGTGGTGGATTTGGGCATAAATTAAAACCTGAGGTTATCCGGTTCGGTGAGGTCATTATAGTCGTCCTCGCTGATTCGGCCAAGACTTAGGAGGTATGCGAGGTCGGCGACGTAGTTGCCCACGACCCGTTCGTAGTGCGGTGAGCGCTTGTCGAGCAGGATGCGGCAGGTGGCGATGGAGTCGCGGATGAACTCCTCGATCTCGTCGTCGCTCATCATCTCCCCCTCTGTTGAGTCAGGGTGGCTGACAATGCGGGCCGGCGGGTCGATGTCCTGCTGGCGATAGTCGGCCAGGACCCAGCTAAGTTCAGAATGAAACGCGTTCACGGCGCATATAATAACATAATTAAAATGACTTGCCTAGATGGTGTTCACAGAATTCGTTGGCGGCGGCGAGGCTGGCGGCGGCCAGGGCGGGGGCGTTTGAGATTTGGCTAATGGTGGCATAGGGGTAATCGCAGAGCAGTCGCCACAATTTGATGGTCTGGGCATCTATGGGGCGCGATAGCGGGTCGGAGTCGGCGTCGCAGGTGATACCGCCGCGAGCCGGGTCGATGCGGTAACTGGTGGCCTCGTCGTGGCGGCCGCAAACCACGCAAGCGCCGAGCTCCGGGCGCAGGCCCGCGATTTGCAGCAGGCGGAGCTTGTACCACAATTCGGGCAGCGAGCCGGATGCGCCGGCGTCGACGGCGTGCAGGGCCTCGGACAGGTGCCTGTAGAGCTCCGGCTGGGGCTGGCGCTCCTGGGCGATGTGATTGGCCATGGCGGCCATGGTGAAGGCCAGTTGCATGCGGGCGTAATCGGCGGCGAGTTGGTGCGGGTACCATGCGAGCCGCGCCGAGGTGATGGTCTCCAGACTCCCCCGCCCCGCGTGCAGCATGAGGCTGACCTCGCCGAACAGCTCCAGGTGGCCGCCGGAGCGCGATTTGATCCGGCGCACGCCCTTGGCGACCGCGCTGAGTTTGCCCTGGTCGGGGGTGAGAAACCGCACTACCCTATCGGCCTCGCCGAAGTTGGTGCGGCCGATGACGATGCCGGTGGCTTGGTAGGAGGGTTTGGATGGCATGTTCTTATAAGTATAGGGTGTCCTCTGTTTGCCCTGGGCATGAGCGCGAGCGACGGGTTGTGGCATATTGGGCGCTAACGTGTGCGCAACTATACTCCAAAGGGGTATACCTACAATTTATACTAAATTATTGTATAACTTTGGGCTTCAGAGAGCCAAAAACTAGTGAATATTAAGACATACGTCCGTACTTCGTCAAAACTATACGCCCTTTGTGAGTATAGTCGAGCTAAGTCATGCTTGAAAAAATCAGGGGTGAGCACGGCGCAATGCCATGCCCACCCATCGTTGCGGGTTTCGGAATATTGCAAGGAATGGGGTTTATATGGCGTGGATACCGAGGCTGTTTAGGATTAGCTTCAGGACTGAGAAAGCTACTACTAGGACGAGTATCGCCTTGATGTACGCGTCCCCTCGCTTGAGCGCCACCCCAATGCCTACCCAGCTGCCAATGGCGAAACCAGCGCCTAGGGCGAGGCCCAATCGGTAGTTAATGAGGCCGTGGGCGGCAAAAATTACCGCCGCGACGAGGGATGTGCAAGTGCCAATTACACGCGCGATCCCAGCACTGTCGATGAAGCTAAAACCGAATAGGACAAGCAGCAGCGTCCAAAACACTCCCGCCCCTGCCCCAAAAAAGCCGGCGTAAAAGCCCATGAAGGCGGTTGCGATGCCGAGCCACACGGTGTGGCGGCGGGTAAGGGCCCGCTCCTTAATGCCTAGACGCTCTTTGTTCAGGAGCACAATAGCGACCAGGACGAGCAAGACGGCGATTATTAAGTTTAGGACCTTTGGATCAAGGCTGATGAGAACATTGACGCCGATGATCGTACCGATCATGCCGATGAGACCCAGGATTAACCCGAGCCGGAGGTTGAGTTTGCCGGCACGGTAGAACCGAAGTGAGCTGGTGAGTTCTAGGATTACAGCACCCAAGCGCTGTGTTCCTAGGGCAACCGGCGTCGGTAAGCCCATCAGAATGAGGAGCGGAAGCGAGACCAGGGCGCCACCGCCCACCGTCGAGCCGTAAAATCCCCCGGCCAGGCCGCCCAGAAATATTACGAGGAGTTGGATGATTTCCATCTACTTTTTATAGGTGAAGGCGATGAAAATGCCGAAGCAGGCCAAGCCGATGCCGAGAATTTGGACGGGACTGAGGCGCTCATTCCAGATGAGGAACCCGGCTAGCAGGCCGTAGATTATTAACGTGATATAGAAGAGTGGTGTGAACTGTGACTGCGGCGCGCCGAGGGACAGTGTCTTGATGACACCGAAGTTGCCGAGGCTAATGAGTGTGCCAATTCCGAGAGCGAGGAGTAATGATTTCCCGGTAAGCTGGACGTTTTTTTGCGGATGGGTCGAGAGATGCAAAGTCAGCATCAGTAAAACGCCGATGGCAGACGCGTACGCGTTAATGAGGAAAATCGGTGCGTCCTTGGGGAGCAACCGGGAGAGAGATTGGAAACTGACGAAGAAAATTGGGACAGAGACGGCTAGGATGCGCCAGTCCACCTCCCTATTTGTCGCCTGAGTGGGCCTTGTGGCCGGAGTTGCCGAGAACCTTCACGGCTTTTTGGACGACTTCGTCGGGGGTGTGGTGGCTTTTGATCAGGTAGTCGTTGACGCCGAGGGCCTTGGCCAGCTCCTGGTTCATGTCGACTTCGGCCTGCCCGAGGTTGGTGAGCAGAATTACGGGGATTTGGCGCAGGTCGGGCTGCTTCTTGATTTCTTTGAGGACGTGGAAGCCGTTGAGCTTGGGCATTAGGATATCGAGCAGGATAAGGTCGGGTTGGAATTCGCCCAGGATGCGCAGACACTCCTCGCCGTTGGTGGCTACTTTGACGTCGTGTCCTTCGAGTTCAAATTTGGCCTGGTACATTTCTACCAGGATGGTGTCGTCCTCAACTAGCAGAATTTTCGCCATAAATGAGTACCTCTTAAACTAGTTTACCAGACTTTACTCGATCAACGGAAGTTGCTTTGCAATCGGCAGGCTGAAATTAAATTTGCTGCCCTTGCCTTCCACGCTGGCCACCCAGATCCGGCCGTTGTGGGACTCCACCAGGTTTTTGACGATGTAGAGCCCCAACCCGGTGCCGCCGGCCTGGACGCTAAGGGGGTTGAAGATGCGGCCGAATTTGGTGAACAGGCGCTCGATCTGGGACTTGCCGATGCCCACGCCGTGGTCGGTGACGGTGGTGACGAGCTCGTCGCCGGCCACGCGGAAGCCGACCTCGACCTCGGTGCCGGGCATGGAGTATTTGATGGCGTTGTCGACCAGGTTGAGCACAATCTGGTGGAGGCGGGTTTCGTCGGCCAGCACGAGCGGCAGGCGCTGGCGGCGCCGGACGTTGACCATGATGCCGCCCGCGGCTCCCTTGCCGGCCACCTCGGAGACCACGCCGGCCACCACGGAGTCGAGGGCTACCGGGGTAATGTTGAGGGTGATTTTGCCAGACTCGATGTAGGTGGCATCCATGAGGTCTTCGACCAGGTCGATCATGCGTTGGTTACTTTGGTAGACGCGGCTGAGGTAGTGGTACTGCTTTTCGGTCAGCGATCCGAAGTCGTGCTTGAGCGTCATGGAGAGGAAGCCCTTGATGGCGGTGAGGGGCGTGCGGAGCTCGTGGCTGACGATCGAGATGAAGTCGCTCTTGATTTCTTCGACCTCGCGGTCTTTGGTGGTGTTGCGGATGATGGCGATGCCGGAGGTCACGCGGCCGGCGTCGTCGAAAATCGGCGAGTAGCTGATTTCGGTCCATACCCGCGTGCCGCCGCGGTTTTCGATGAGCTGCTCGCTCTTGGCGATGGTAACGCCCTCGTCGAGCACGCGCTCGATGGAGCCGATGCTGGTGCCGGTGATGGAATCGGGGCCGACATTTTTAATGATCTTCGTGAATGGCTTGCCGATGGCTTCGGACGGCGGATATTGGGTGATTTGGGTGCAAGCCGGGTTGAAGCCGACGATGGTGCCGCCGCGGTCGAAAATCACAATCCCCTCCTCGGTGAAGCGGAATACGGCTTCCCAGCGCTCGCGGCGGGCGTTGACGTCGTGGTAGAGCGCGGCGTTTTCGACCAAGACGGCCAGCCGGGTGCCGACCATGCGCAGCAGCTTGGCTTCGTGTTCGCCGTACTTGCCGGCGGTGCGGCTCACCAGCAGTACGCCCAGTGTCTTGGAGTGGTGCGTGATCGGCAGGGCGATGCGGTGCGGCTCGCCAGCGGCGCCGCCGGCCGAGATGGTCTGCCGGGTGGTGAAAGCCCGGGCGGCGATATGCTTGGCGCCGAGCTCGAGGGTGGGCGGGTCGCCGGTGGCCGGGCCGGTAGTCTGGTCCGCAGTGAGCCGTTGCTTGCCGGGGCTGTACAGGTACAGCGACACCAACGTGGATTCGAGCAGGGTGGCGGTCTTGGACAGGTAGCGCTGGTAGATGCTCGATACGTTGAAGCCGACGATGCCGGAGAGCTCGGCTAGTTGCGACAACTCGCGCAAGTGGCGGTGGGCCTTGGCGGCCATCTCGTTGGCCTCCACGGTTTTTTCGATGAGAGCGGTGATGTCGCGGGCGGTGGCGACGGCGCCGGTGATGTGGTTGCCGATGATGATGGGATTGATCGACAGCTGCACGTGGCGGCTGTGGACCAGGTCATGGGCATAGCAGGTGGTGCGCTTGCCCTTGAGCACGGCGCGGATCATGTCGGCGGGATTGTGGTCGCAAATGATGTTTTTGCGTTTGGCTAGCATTTCGAAGAACGGCTGGCCGTGCATGTCCCCTTCCACGTCAAATAGCCGGATCCATTCCTGGTTGAGCTCGATGGTATTGCCGTCTTCGCCGATCAGGATGAGACCGTCGGAGATGCCGTTTTGCACAGCCTGGAGTTTTTCTTTTTCCAGATAGAGCGGGGTGATGTCGCGGATGTTGACGAGCGCGCCGATGCGGGTGCCCTTGGTGTCGAGGTAGGGAGAGAAAATGGCCTCGTAATATTGAGAGCTGATCTCGCCCTCGACCGAAAACTGCGTGCGTCCGAGAGCACCCTGGAGCGCCAGGCCCAGCGTGCGGTCGAGCTCACCCGCGTCGATTTTGAGCTCGGGGATAGACTTGAACCGGCGCAAGGCCAGGCGTTTCATGAGGTGCTCCGGCCGCAGTCGCAACACGCTGCCGGCAGCCGCATTGTAGTAGTGGAGCCGGTGGTCGAGGTCGAATACCAGCAGGCCGTCGCGCATGAGGTTGCGGGTTTGCTCGATTTCGTTACTGGCTTTGCGCAAGCCGGCGTGAAGGTTGGCGTTGGTGATGGCGATGCCGGTGTGCTCGGCCAGGCTCTGTCCGAAACGCAGCTCGGCGTAGGTAAAAGTGCGCGGTGTTTTGGAGATTAACACGAGTACGCCGATGAGGCGGTCGCCGGAAAAGACCGGGGTCACGAGGGCGCATTTCACGCCTTCGCGTTTGGCTAGCGCCTGGTCGCCGCCGATGACCGGCGTCTGGTCGAGATTGTGGAGCTGGATCGGTTCGCGCTCCTTAGCGAGCCGCCGGATGAGGGATGAATCCTTGGCAATGCGCATTTGGCTGATGTACTCGGGCGACAGGCCAACGGCTTGGTCGATGAAATACTCGCGTCCGCCCGGCGCCGTCAGGGCTAGAGCGGCTGCATCGGCCCGGAAGAATTTGCGGGCCTGAGTAAGCAAGGTGGCCGAAACCTTATCGAAGTCGAGCGAGCCGGTGATCACCTGGGTGATGCGTTGGAGGGTGATGGCCTCGGCTAAGCTGCTCTTGGTGGTCTGCTCAAGCATGTTGGCCTTGAGGTGGGCCGCTAGCTGGTTAGCCGTATTCTGGAGCGCGGCCTGGGCTTCGGGTGTGACTTCCCCGCCCCAGACCACGATGCCGCCGAGGTGCCCGCCGCGCCAGACCAGATCGTAGAGCCTGGCTTCGGGGCCGTCCGGCCAGCCGGTGACGCGGCCCTCCGGCGTCAGCCCGCCGGGGTAGGTTATGGCGCCGCGGACAGCGGCCGGGAGGGCAAGCTCTGCCACCACCGGCTGGCCCTCGGCGTCCGAAGCAAAGCCGCTGACAGGTACCCCCAGCAGGCCGCTGAGATTTTTGCAGGCCTGGGTCATAAACGCTTGGGGTGATTTGGCGGCGGCCACCCCGGTCACGAGCTGGTTGATCTCGGACAGGGACAGGGCCGCGATGGTAGCCGGGGGTTTCGAAGTTGGCACTAGTCGTTCGAGCCGCCTTTCTATCCCCAAGTTAGCATCTCGTGCTCATAACACTCAAGCATGAGACGGATGGAATGCGGGGCTAGGGATTGACCTTGGCCTGAGCTAGAATTTCATTATATTGGGTGGCGAATTTCGGGTCTTCAGTGGCAAAAAGCAGGACTTTGTCGCGAATCGGGACCACCACCAGCCGCACGGTTTTCTTGTCGTTAAACGTGCCGGTGAAGTCGTAGGCCGGCTGTCCAGACACAATCGTATTGGCTCGCTTGAGGGTGCCTTTTTTAACGGCGGCGTCGTATTGCTTGAGGTACTGGGTCTGGGGCGTAGCCAGGAGGGTTACGCGGGCGGCTACCACATTTTCGGTGCCTCCGGTTTTGCGAACGAAGTCAGGATTCATCACGAGCACGACCTGGTTTCCGTAAGCTTCTTCATCGACGCTCGAGCTCCAGGTCTTGGGGAAGTTGATCACGAAAGAGCCATCGGTTTCGGGTGCAGTGTAGGCTCGGAACGGTGATTCGCCGGCCTTAATGTAGGCCGCGTCGTCGAACTTTTTCTGGGCGTCGGCGGCGGCTTTGGCGCTGGCGGTCTTTTCGGCGCTGAGGGTTTTGGTGGCGGTGTTGGCCTTGGTCGCGAACGTGATGGTGAGAACCCCAAAGACGAGGGTGCCTAATCCCAGGAGCACTACGAGTATGGGCAGTAGCGAACCACCACTGCGACCGCCGCCGCCGACACCCCCACTGGGAACGGTGGAGTTAAACGGCCCGGCACTACCTGGCGTAAGGGTCTGGTCATTCATGCTTACTGCTTATGCTATACCGAGAGTGAGCTTAATTCAAGTTCAGGACTTTACCGGGTACTCATAAACGTAGGTGTTGTTGTTTTCCCGGATGGGGGTGCGGCCCGGGAGTTTGAAGACGTATGAGATGACGCGGGTGGGGCGGGTGATCTCGGCGGAAAATTTGGCGTCGAGGCGGGCCATGTATTTATCGAGGATAAAAATGTAGATGGCGTCGGCCGGCGGGAGCTTGATGCCCCAGATATCGGCGGCGTGGATGGTGACCAGCCGGCGGTAGCGCCAACAGACGAGGCGCGAGATGAGCACCAGGAAGGGGTTGACCTCGTAGCCGATGCAGCGGATGCCCTGGCTGGCCGCCGCCCGTAGCAGCCGGCCGTCGCCGGAGCCGAGGTCAATCAGGGTTTGGCCGGACTTGAGGCCGGTGAGATGCAGCAAGCGGGTGCTGTCGCGCTTGAGGATCGGCACGTACGGGGCCCCGATGAGCGCCGCGACCCCGAACGGGAGCACGATGACCAACAGGACTAGCGTGACGACATTAGGATCCAAAGAGGCCGGCCTGGTCTGATGGTTCGCGCGACTCCAGAGGCGGTTCGCCGGCTGGTTCGGGGGGCTCGGCGGGTTCGGCCGACATTTCGGGGCGGGCAGTGGCAAAGCGCTCGCGGATTTTTTCGACGCGGTTTTCGACCGAAGCCAGGTGGGATTTGAGTTCACTGGCCAGCTCCATCCCCCGCTCGAACTTCGCCAGCCCGGCGTCGAGGTCGACGTCGGGCGATTCAAACCAGCCCGTAATTTCTTCTAATTCTTTGAGTGATTTCTCGAATTCAAATGGTTTTGTCATGACTGTCTGTGACCAATGTTTTGATATGACCTTCGGCCAATTGTATCATGAGCGCGGCACCGGGCCGGGTGTCGGCGGCGCGTTTGAGTACGCGGTGCTCGCCGGTCCGGACTATCGAGTAGCCGCGCTTCAGGACCGCCTGCGGGTCGAACCCGCGCAGCAGGCGCTCGAGGCTCAGTGTGCGCTGGCTGCGGGCCGCGATGAGGTGTGTGAGCCGGTCGCCCAGGCGGTGCTCCAGGGCGGCGGCGAGCTGCGCCTGGGCGCGGCCGGTGGCCAGCAGGCGGTCAAGGCCGCGCTCGAGCCGGGCAACCGCCGCCGACACGCGCTCCTGGGGACCGCGCAGGGCCGACTCGAGCCGGTTTAAGGCCTGGTCGGTGCGGCGGTGGTAACGGCTTGCCAGGCCGGCTAGAGCGGCGCGCTGGCGGGCGCTGAGATGGCTGATGCGCGCCGCGACCTCGGTGCGGTCGGGTACGGCCAGGCGGGCGGCGTCGGTGGGCGTGGCGGCACGCAGGTCGGCGGCGTAGTCGGCTAGCGACGTGTCCACCTCGTGCCCCACGCCGACAATGATGGGAGTGCGGCTGGCAGCGACCGCGCGGGCGACCGGCTCGGTGGAAAAGGCGCTGAGGTCCTCGAGCGAGCCGCCGCCGCGCGCCAGCACCAGGACGTCGGCCGGCGGGCTGAGGTGGTTGAAGTACTCGATGGCGCCGACGATTTGGTCGGGCGCCTGCACCCCCTGCACGCTGACGTCGGCCAGCAGGATCTCCACGCCGCCCCACCGGGCGCTCAGGATTTTCACGAAGTCGGCGTAGGCGGCGGAGCTGCCGGAGGTAATGAGGCCGAGCCGCACCGGGAATTTCGGGACGGGGCGCTTGCGGCTGACGTCGAACAGGCCTTCGGCCTCGAGCTTTTTGCGCAGCAGCTCCATAGCCCGGCGCAGTTCGCCCTCCCCCGCCAGCTCGATGTCGCGGACCGTCAGCGAAAACCGGCTCGATTTCGGAAATACCTTGGGTGAGCCGGTCGCCCGCACTTTCATGCCGTCTTCGATGGGCAATTTGAGGTCGCGGGCCATCATGAAGCACCCGAGCTGGCCTTTTTCGTCCTTGAGGTCAAAAAACGCGAATTTGCCCTGGCTGATCTTAAAACCCGACACTTCCCCTTCCACGACCACTTGCGGGTAAGCAAACGCCAGGGTTTCGTTGATGATAGTGAGAAATTCGCTGACCGAAATGACTTGCGGGTTCATGTGCGCATTATATCTCATAGGCGGTGTTGCGCGATCAGGCAAACTATTGATATAATTGTAGAATTATGTCGTCACTTAATTACATCGCAGTACTGGGACGCCAGCCGGAGCTGGGCTTGGTGGAGCTGGAATCCTTGCTCGGGCCCGCCGAGGTGCAGCCGTTTGGGCGCCAGGCGGCGCTGGTTGATCGTGAACCCGACATGAGCCGGCTTGGCGCATCAGTGAAGCTGGGACGGGTAATTGGGCGCCTGCCAGCGGACGATCCCGAGGGCCTGGTGTTTAGTCCGGGGGTTTTTGATGAGCTTATGGAAATGGGTGCCCGAGAGGGCAAACTGGTGTTTGGCATATCTGTATACGGAGGCAAACGCCGTCAATCTGAGGTGAATTCGGCCGGTATTCAACTGAAACCGCATTTTGCTATACGGGCGGGCTCGGTTCGCTACGTGAGGCCGGACGCGCGGAGCACCGTCTTGACTGCCGCACAACTGAAATTTAACCGTGTAATAGAGCGTGGTTTCGAGCTGCTGGTAGTGTATGCGGGCAATGAGGCAGTTCTGGCAGTAACGACAGCCGTTCAAGACATTGATTGGTACTCCAAGCGCGACTACGACCGCCCGGCCCGCAGCGCCAAGGTGGGAATGCTGCCGCCGAAGCTGGCGCAGGTGCTGGTGAACTCTGTGCAGGCGCAGCTGATTTGCGATCCCTTTTGCGGCACCGGAGTGATATTGCAGGAGGCGCTGCTGATGGGCCGGAAGGTGGTGGGTTCGGATATTGCACCCGAGATGGTGGCGGCTACGCACATGAATATGAAGTGGTTAGCGCGGCAGGTAAATGGTGATTTGATTGGTTGGCACGTCCAGGCTGCCGACGCCCGCACGGTGAAGCTGCCGGCCGGCTGCGCCGTGGTGAGCGAGGGGTATCTGGGGCCGAATTTGTCGGCTGCTCCAGGGGCCGGGCAGCTGGGGGCCATTCGGGTTGAGCTTTTGGCTTTGTATAAGGAATCTTTGACCAACTGGGGCAAGCAGCTACCCGCCGGCGCTGAGGTGAGTTTGTGCGTGCCGGCCTGGCGGAATGGCAAGGGGTGGCAGTACCTGGGATTGGTTGACGAATTGCCCAGATTAGGCTACACTCCTAGGAGTTTTGAGCACGTCCGGACCCCTCTGCTCTATGCCCGGGATGATCAGACGGTCGGGCGTCAATTATTGTTACTAAGGAAGAATTAAGCTATGTCACACACAAAAGCCGGCGGTTCAGTCAAGACTGGCCGCGATAGTCAATCCAAGCGCCTCGGAGTTAAGCTCTTCGGCGGCCAGTTTGTGCGCTCGGGCGGTGTGCTGGTGCGCCAGCGCGGCAGCCGCATGGAAGCCGGCGTGGGAGTGGGCATGGGCAACGACCACACTCTATTCGCCCTCACCGACGGCACGGTGGAGTTTTCGACTAAGAAGGTCCAGAAGTTTTCGGGCACCAGGGTGCGCCGGACGTTTGTCTCGGTTGTCGACGACAAATAACTACACCAAACAACTATGAGCCCCCGACCGTGGCCGAAAAGCTCAAAGTCGTGGGGCTCTGTTACGCTGTCAGACCGAGGTGACCCAAGAGGTCTGGTCCGGCGATGACCGCTGCTGTCGCTCTGAGACATTGTCCGTAAGCACAGGACATTATGGTTTCATCATCGCTCAAGTATGGCGCCAGTCGCATCACCCGGTTCGGACTTTCTAAGTCTTCCGGGAATGTGAGCGCGTTGTCCGTCCAGCCGAGTGGACTGTAGCGCTTGGTTTCAGCCGGAATGGCGTCCGCATAAGCCGGGTCCAGCATGAGCGTGGCGCAGTACATGATGAGCGGCTCCCAGACGGTCGCGTTATCTTCCTCGCCCACCCCGCTAACACCAATGAGGACGCGGCTTAAGGAAACCGTGCCCAGATGGCCCTCCCCGTACCTCATGCCGATCAGCTCGGGCAGCCCGAGTTTGCGCGCGATGATGTCAGCGCACAAAAATGGCAACACGCGCTGATTGTCGGGAAAGAGCCGCGGGAAAGGTCGGAATCTGGCCGATTCGGCCGAGTTCCTGGCGCTTGGACCGCGCGCCCCAATCATTACTTTAGGGTAGTGCTGCTGTGAGCATTGCGCCTCAGCAATTAGTGCTGGCTGGAGCCCTCGCGGGATCTGACATGTAAATGTACTGACGACTCCTTCGTGGGTCGAGGAGTGCCGGAGTCCAGTGAGCGTCTGCAGCTTGCGCGTCCCAGGTAGGTGGCGGAAGATTGAGAGCGATCCGACCGGCTGCCAATCCACTCCGTGCTCGACGATCTCCGGGAGGCGGGCAGGATAGCGATAGCCGGGCAAGTTTGGCAGCTGGGCCAGCTCCTTTGCCGTGTAAACGCACAGTTCGTCCATGGTCGTTCCCCCTTTCGCGGGTGGGATAGGTTTGGCGGAGTGGCATAGGTTTGGTGGGCATGTCGATGAGCGTAACGTAATCATACGCAATAATTTTCTGCTAGAAAGAGAGGACACAGCGTTCCCCGATCTTGTTGCAGGATCTGCTCGGAGGGACCGTTGTTCCTGAAAAATGTGTCGTAATATGCCTTAGGTTCAACGAGGCAGTACTTTGGGTTTGATGTCAAAAGTTGGGGGCGTTCAGGGACCGCTCTGCGATCAAAATTCTTGGCATGGGCGAGGGTTCTCTACTCACCTGAGTCGAAAATGTAGCTATGCCATAATTTTGTGAAACGCTGCTCCCTCCGAGGGAGGGCCAGCTGGCTAAAAAACGGGTTAGGCCTTATTCGGTGGCTTGGGGCTCCTTCAGGCCGAGGTGGAAGCGGATGCGCTTCATGACGTCGGCGATGACGGCTTGGGACTTCACGAGGAATTCGTCGGCGCCGAGGTCTTTGGCGCGCTGCTTGTCGGCCGGCTGCGAGAGCGCTGTGAGGATGATTATCTTAGTGTGCGCTGTTTCTTTGGTGTTGCGCAAAATGTCGAGCACGTCGAAGCCGGAAATTTTGGGCATCATGATGTCGAGCAAAATCAGATCGGGGTGATACTCAAGGGCCTCTTGCATGGCCTCCTCACCGTTGGGGCAGTGGCGGACGTCGAAGCCCTCCGCTTCCATGCGCACGCGGTAGGCCGTGGCTAAGGCTAGGTCGTCTTCCACGAGCAAGATGCGAGGCTTTTTGTTGGTCATAGCTCAACTATACTACGTTTGGAAGCGCTTTGAGCAGTCTGCAGGTTGTGGACCTGGCCGGCGGCTTTGATGAAGCCGTCGAACAGCGGGTGCGGGCGGTTGGGCCGCGACTTGAACTCGGGGTGGAACTGTGACCCCACAAAGTAGGGGTGGCCGGCGATTTCGATGATTTCCACCAGGCGCTTGTCGGGACTGAGTCCGGCGATCACCAGGCCGGCTTTGGTGAGGCGCTCGCGGTAGGCGTTGTTGAATTCGAAGCGGTGGCGGTGGCGTTCTTGGATTTGCCCCCGGCCGTAGGCTTTGGCCGTGTGGGTGTGCTTGGTGATCACGCAGGGGTAATTGCCTAGCCGCATGGTGCCGCCTTTGTCGGAGATATCCCGCTGGTCGGCCATGATGTCTATCACCGGGTGCTTGGTATCTTCATCGATTTCGGTGGTGTTGGCATCGGTGAGGCCGGTTTTGCGGGCCAGGGCGATGACCGCCGTTTGCATGCCCAGGCAGAGCCCCAGGTATGGCACGCCGTGGTCCATGGCGTAGCGGCCGGCGGTGATTTTGCCCTCCACGCCGCGGCTGCCAAAGCCGCCGGGTACCACCAGGCCGTCGTAACCGGCCAGCAGCGCCGGATCGGTGTTGATTTTTTCGGCGTCAATCCAGTGAATTTCGGGCTGGATGCGGTTGGCCCAGCCGGCGGCTTTAATGGCTTCGAAGACACACAGGTACGTATCTTCGTTGTCCATGTATTTGGCGACTACGCCGATCTTGATGGTGCGGTGGTCGGGGTGCTTAATGAGCTCGACCAGACGGTGCCAATCAGCTAATTTGGCGCGGTGCGACTTGAGACCGAGCTTGCGCGTGATGTAGCTGCCAATGCTGGCTTCTTCGAGCAATAGCGGTACCTCGTAGACCGTTTTAACCGTCTGCATAGGCACAATCCCCTCCTCCTCGACGTCGCAGAACAGGCTGAGCTTGTGGATGACGTTGGCATTTACGGGTTTTTCGGCGCGGGCCACGATGATATCGGGCTGAATGCCCGCCTCGCGCAGGTCGCGGACGGTGTTTTGGGCCGGCTTGGTCTTGAGTTCGTGGCTGGCCTCAAGGTAGGGCAGGTAGACCACGTGGACGTAGAGTGTGTTCTCGTGGCCCACGCGCCGGCGCAGCTGGCGGATGGCTTCCAGGAAGGCCAGGGATTCGATGTCGCCGACGGTGCCGCCGATCTCGACGATGTGGAAGTCGTGGCCGTGGCCGGCTTCGAGGATGCGCTTAACGATTTCGTTGGTGACGTGCGGAACGATCTGGACGGTTTTGCCAAGATACTTGCCGGCCCGTTCATCGGCGATGACGGAGGCGTAGATGCGGCCGTTCATGAGCGAACTGCCGCGCGTGAGCTCTTCGTCCAGGAAGCGCTCGTAGTGGCCGAGGTCGAGGTCGGTTTCGGCGCCGTCCTTGGTGACGAACACCTCGCCGTGCTCCGCCGGGTTCATGGTGCCGGCGTCGGTATTGAGGTAGGGGTCGCATTTTTGGATGTTAACTGAAAAACCGCGAGCTTTGAGGATGGTCCCGATCGAAGCTGCGGTGATGCCTTTTCCTAGGCCGGAAAGTACTCCCCCTGTTACAAAAATGAATTTAGTCTGGCTTTTTCCCGCCACACTTAACCTTTCTTTACCCACTCACAACTCGGTGCCATGCACCAATTGGTTCAGATTGTACCTGAGTCTTGATAGGAGGGCAAGTAAAACTTTTATGCTTGGATATACTTGTTAAGAGGATGTCCGGAAATATTTTCTTATATAAAGGAAATGTTCCTCTGTAAGGATCACGAGCTTTTCGCACATTCGGATAGCCTACCATGTAGATCAACTACATAGGTATCCATAAAAGGCTTTACGAAGCCATTATTTTTAGCTTAAGCAAGCCATTCGCGTGTTTGGTATGTAGTTCGTCTACATAGTTGGTGTGGCGTGGTCAGGATGTTTTGGGCTGGATGGTCAATATGGATCAGGGCCCCGGACTCAAAGCATCCGGGGCCCTGGGCGCAGCGAGTAATTTCGCTTAACGTAGCTCGTCGAACGAAGTGATCTTGCGGATTGCCGGGTTGGTGGACCCGGGGTAGCGCTGCCCGGGGCGGACGACCTGGACCCGGCGGATGTTGGGGCGTGGATTTACGGCCTCAATCTGGGACGGATCATCGTCGACCACTGTCGCTTCGTCGTAAACGACACCGAGAAATACGATACTCTCGGCCCAGTCCTTGTTGATGACGGTGCCCTTGTTGCGTTGCACGACGCGGTACGGAATGTCACTGAGCTCGTCCTCGCACAGGTCGAGTTTGAACTGGAAGTTTTCGTCCGGGTTACGCGACATGAGGGCAACGGTAGTGCCGGGAGTGGCCCGGAGACGCTTGAATGCGGTGGCTACTTCGGGGTACAGGAAACTGTTGCGGCTGGTCAGCCGTTTGTGGACGGCTGTGGTTGCCTCGACCAACTTGCGCCACTTTGCGCGGTCGGTCAGATCTATCCCCAGGTCGGCGAAATGCCCCATAATGTCCCAGCCGGCCGCGTTGTAATGCGGCTTGAGCTGGCTGCGAAATTCCTCGGGCGTTATGCTGATTTCAGGGAAGGCCTCGATCGCAGCGATCGGGAGGGCTTCGATGAAGGCCGGGATATCGAGTACGGTGCTGTCTACGTCGGACAATACCAGGCGGCTTATCATGTGCGGACATCTCCCTTCGAGGGTTGAGTTCGATACGAGCTAAGATATTATAACATATTTACTTGAGTAGTTCCAGGGCTTTGTCGAGTTGGGGGTCGCGATTGGCGTTGAAGTCGTCGGTGGTGAGTTTGGTTTCAACGTCGGGCTTGATTCCCTCTTTGTTGATGTTGACGCCGGCGGGGGTGTACCAGTGGGCTACGGTGACTTTGAGCTGAGCGCCGCCGGGCAGGTCTTTGATCTCCTGGACGCTGCCCTTGCCGAAGCTGGTTTCGCCTACGAGGCGGGCGGCGTGGTTGTCGTGCAGGGCGCCGGCGACGATTTCGGAGGCACTGGCGGACCCGCCGTTTATGAGCACGACCGTGGGCAGGCCATGGAGCTTGCCCCCAGCACTAGCGGCGAGCGTGCTGGTGGTTTTCCCGTTGGTGCGTTCCGAGACGACGGTTTTGCCCTCGTCCAGGAACTGGCTGGCTACGGCCACACCGGCATCAAGATAGCCGCCGCCGTCGTTGCGCAGGTCGAGAATGACCTTGGTGGCGCCTTGGGCCTTGAGACTGGTGGCGGCTTGGTCGACCAGGTCGGCCGTGTCGGGCCCGAACCGGGTGATGTCGATGTAGGCCACGTTGCCGTTTTTAAGGCTGGATTTGACGCTGGGGACGGTAATGTCGGCCCGGGTGATGGTGACGTCAAACGGGTCGGCGCCGGAGCGGGCGATCTTGAGCGTGACCTTGGTTCCCGCCTGGCCCCGGATTTTGGAGACGGCGGTATCCACGCTCATGCCGGAGGTGTCCTCGCCGTTAATGCGGGCGATGATGTCACCGGTTTTGAGGCCGGCGGCAGCGGCCGGCGTATCGGCGATGGGCGCGATGACGGTGAGCAGGTTGCTTTTGATGCCAATTTCGGCGCCAATGCCGGACAGCTTGCCGGTGAGGTCGTTGGAGAGGTCTTTGGCTTCGGCGGGGGTGAGGTAGACGGTGTAAGGATCGCCGCCGGCGGCTACCAGGCCGGCTTTGGCGCCGTCAACGGCCTTTTGGTCGGTGATGGTGCCGTCGAAATTGCGCTGCATGAGGCCGTAGAGCGAGTTGAGGCTGGAGAAGTCTGCCTGACGGACCGGCTTGAGTAGCGGCAGCGGCACCACACCGCCGCTGGCGTCTCCGGCGTAGAAGCCCGCGAAAGCTATTAATATGGCCGCGCCTCCGAGAACAAGGGGGTTGAGCTCGACTTTTTTCAAACCTAATGACCTTTCTGTAATTGTTTTGGATTGCGATTAAAAGTGGATAAAGCTGAGGCCGCCGGACGGGATGGTCATGGTGCTGAAGGTGCCTGGGGTGCCGTAGTTGTACTGGCTCACGAAGATGTTGCCGCCGCTCACAGCCTCCACGTACATGGCGTGGCCGTAGGGGCCGGCCATGGAGATGGCGACGTCGCCGGCCCGGGGGCTGCCGTCGACCGGGATGCCGGACGAGCGGGCGTTACTGGGCCACTGGTTGGCGTTGCCGGCGCCGCCCCAGTAGGGCATGTGGCGGCCACTGGCGGCCACTTTGAAGGCTGTGTAACTGACACATTCACGGTTGTACATGCCCCAGGGGTCGACAACGGTGTCTTGGGCGGCGTTGCAGAGGTAGCCGGGGTAACCGCCGCCGCAAGCCGCGCCGCCCGAAAACTTGCTGCCGAAGCGCGCCAGCAGGATGGCCTGCTGCTGTGCCTTGAGGCTGGCAATTTGGCCGTTGCCCGCTTTCACCTGCTGGTCGGCGGCGGCGGCGTTTTGGGCGGCCAGCGCGGCCAGCTGGTTGGCCTCGGCCGTCATGGCGACTAGCTGTTGCTGCTGGCCCTTTTGGTCGGCCAGAATCTGGCTGACCTGGGCCTGCTGGGTGGTGAGCTGCTGCTGAATCGCCTGGATTTCAGCCATGGCGTCCTGGATCTTGGACTTGATCTTGTCCTGGTGCTGTTGAGCATCGAGAAAGTCCGAGAAGTTGTGGCTACTGGCCAGCATTTCCAGCGGAGTGACGGTTGAGTCGAAGTACATCGTCTTGATGTTGGCCGCCAGCACCACTTTTTGCTGGTCGAGCTTGACCTGGTTGTCGGCGATGGCCGCGCTAATTTTGTTGTACTTGGCTTGGTTTAGGTCGATTTGGCTCTGGAGGGCGGCGCTTTGGGCCCGGAGCTGGGCTACGCGGGTGGCGGCGTCGTTGGCCTGGGCGTGCAGGCTGGCGGCCTGGGCCTGCTGCGCGGCGACCTGGGCGCGGAGCGAGGAAATTTGATCGTCGAAAGAGTCGGCGGAGGCAATACCCGAAAATGATGACAGGACAACCGCGAGACTGAGTATGGTCCCGAACTTTTTTGTTTTAAGGTTGTGATTCAGATTGAAACGAATGGTCTTGCCCCTCCAAGGTACGTTCATAGTAGGCCCAGGTATGGTATCTGTCAAACTGGTTGTGCTATTGACGAGCTTCCAATTTCATTGGTTAACTTTCGCGAATATTCTGGAACTTCGACCAGCGTTAGAGCTTGAGGTAACGGCTCATGGCCAGTAGTGAGGAAAAAGCGCCGATGCAAATGCCGATCACAAGCTCGCCGATGATTACCAGTGCCGGGTAGTCGCGGAAGAATGCGATGGTTGATTTGACGTCGATGTAGCTTGATAGTTTTGGACCGGCGCCGAGCAGCAACGCATAGGTCAGCGAGGCCGCGATTACGGCCGCGACAATGCCATAGAGGGCGGCCTCGAACACAAACGGCCCGCGGATAAACCATTTCGTGGCGCCAACAAGTTTCATGATTTCAATTTCTTCCTTGCGCGTGAAGATCGCCATCCGGATGGTGTTGAAGATGATGAGAGTGGATATGATCACGAAGATAACACTGGCAATGAGGCCGGTGGATTTGAAGAAGTTGGAGATCTTGACGATGCGGTCGATAGTGACCTTGTTTTGGCCCGAGTAGCTGGGAGCGGCCTTGGGATCGGGGTCGAGATAGACTTTGTTGTCGGGCTGGTTGACGAGGTCGATGATGGTGCTGAATTTCTTGGGATCGCGGGCTTGAACGTGGAGCTCCGGGTCGAGCGGGTTGCCGGTGATGTCCAGGCCCTTGATGAGGGTGGTGTCGTTGGCGTGGTCACGGCGGTATTGGGCCAATACCTCATCGCGGGATTTGTATGTCACCGATTCGACGTTGCTGTTGGCTTCGAGCTTGGACTTGAGGCTTTGTACTTGCGCCGGGGTAATGTCGGTTTTGAGATAAATTGAGATATCGATTTTGTCGGTGACGCCCTTGATGGTACTGGTGAGGGCGGAATTTGAAATGAACGACACGATGATGATGGACAACGTGATCGTCATCACCGCGGTGGCGGCGGTGGACAGCCAGGCATTGCGCATGAAGTTGCGCGCGCCGGCGATGAGCACCCTCCAGAGCTGAATCATTGCTTGCCGCCCTCCAGGGTGTAGCGGCCCTGCTCTTCGTCCTTGATGATGCGGCCGCGGTTGATGGTGATGACGCGGCGCTTGAGGGCGTTGACGATCTCTTTGTTGTGGGTGGTGAGCAGCACGGTGGTACCGAAACGGTTAATTTTGAGCAGCAGCTCGATGATTTCCCAGGCGTTTTTGGGGTCGAGGTTGCCGGTGGGCTCGTCGGCGATGAGGATTTTGGGCTGGCGGATGAGGGCGCGGGCGATGGCGACACGCTGGCGCTCGCCGCCGGAGAGTTCGGCGGGATAATTGTTGGACTTACTGGTGAGTCCCACGAGGGTGAGCATCTTGGGTACTGCGCGCTTGATCTCGCGGCCGCGGGCGCCGGAGACCTCGAGCGCGAAGGCCACGTTTTCGCTCACGCGGCGGCCGGGCAGTAGCTTGAAATCCTGGAACACCACGCCGATGCGGCGGCGCACCAGCGGCACGTCGCGGGGTGTGATGGTGTCGTAGTCGAGGCCGCCCACGATGATTTTGCCGGAGCTGTGGACCTCTTCGCGGGTGAGCAGTTTGATGAGCGTGGACTTCCCTGCCCCGCTGGAGCCGACGATGGTCACAAATTCTTTGGGCTGGATATGGAGGTTAAGGCCACTAAGTGCAACCATCTGATTCGGGTAGACTTTAGTGACTCGGTCGAAGAGAATCATTTGCATTCAGTGTAACATGGTTGGTTTACATGAGACGGTCCCGGTACAGCGCTGTACCGGGACCATAAGCACCTCAACTGGGTGAGCCGAAGGACTGCCTTATTTCAGTCATCCAGTTTTCGATTACGGCTACCAATTCGTCTCGACACTCCCCTAGAACCGCGTGGCCTGGCGTTGATAGCATAGCGGTCCGGCTCTTTTTGTTTGGGAACGCTGCCAGCCATTTATCCAGGCAAGGCCGGACAAGTGTGTCGCCTGGTCTTTGAATGATCAGCGCGGGAGTTGGGAACTCCCCTGGCTTAAGCTGCGGGCCCTCCCGGAGAAGTGCCGCGGAGTTCGCGATATTGGCGGCCGGAATACTTCTAACCCTTTCGATTTCGCGCAGTGCGGTGACCGCGTCGAGTTTGCCCATCTCCCCAGAAGCGAATCTAGCCACAATTGCTTTCGCTTCGCGGTGGTTCATCCAGCGCCAAACGAGAACGCTGATCGGTCCGCCGGCAAGAAGATGAGTTGCCAGGTGGATCGTCCGGCTCGGCCAAATTACGTCATCCGGAGTTGCCGGACCCATCATCAAGATGATTCCCGGGACATGGGTGTCCCCCATCAGGAGCAATCTCAGGCAACGCACGGCTGTGTTTGTGCCCAGAGACAGCCCCACGGGGATGACCGGTCCGGGACCTCGAAGGTTCTTTTGCATCTCGATGACGTATGAAAGCGCAAATGTCTGCGGCGTGTCTCTCACCAAGCCGCCGTTGAGTGTGTGCACGACCTCGCCCTGCGTGGTCAGGTAAGGCACGATTGGGTCGAACTGCGTTTCATCGCCCTGCATTCCGTGAAATGTAGCGATTAGCAGATGCGAGTAGCGTTTTGGGTTGACAAAGCGGAACGACGGCAAGGCTTGCCTTGCCAGGCGCGGCTGGGTGTATTCCCCGACGAGTGCAGCGCTCACAAGCCCGGCCAATGAGATTGCTGGGCGGAGGATCGGTGCATAGGACATGACCAACCTCTCTCTCCCGGATCCGGGCTAGTTGTTTTATGAAGGTGCTACAAAGATTGTACCGCCTAAATGATTATTATTTGGTCAAATGCCCATGTATAGCAGCGATTAGGTCACAGTTTAGTCGCCGGTGCCGATTTGGGCTTGTAGGTAGGCCTCGATGAAGAGGCTGAGGTCGCCGTCGAGCACGGCCTGGGCGTCGGCGGTTTCGGCGCCGGTGCGTACGTCTTTGACCTTAGTGTAGGGGTGGAGGACGTAATTGCGGATCTGGCTCCCCCATTCGGCGGCTTTGTCGCTGGCGCGCAGCTCGGTGAGGCTTTGTTTGTGCTCGGCCTCCATGAGGGCGGCCAGGCGGGATTTGAGCACCGCCATGGCTTTTTCGCGGTTCTGCAGCTGCGAGCGCTCGTTTTGGATGGCGACGACGGTGCCGGTGGGCAGGTGCGTGATGCGCACGGCGGAGTCGGTGGTGTTGACGCTCTGGCCGCCGTGGCCGCCCGAGCGGTAAACGTCGATGCGCAGGTCTTCGGGGGCGATTTCGAGCTCGGCCTGGGGCTCGATCTGCGGGAGGACTTCCACGAGGGCGAAGCTGGTTTGGCGGAGGTTGTCGGAGTTGAAGGGGCTCAGCCGCACCAGCCGGTGGACGCCGGCCTCGCCCTTGAGCTTGCCGTAGACATAGGGGCCGTTGACCTCGAAGGTGGTGCTCTTGAGGCCGGCCTCCTCGCCCGGGCTGGTGGATAGGATTTCGACCGCGAAGCCCTCATGCTCCGCCCAGCGCAGGTACATGCGCTGCAGCATCTGGGCCCAATCCTGGGCGTCGGTGCCGCCGGTGCCGGCGTGGATTTCGACGATGGCGGCGGCGCGGTCGTGCGGGCCCGATAGCTTGAGTTCAAACTGGCGGTGCTCGATGTCGGCGTGGGCGTGGGCGTACAACCCGCGGACCTGCTCGGTGGTGGATTCGTCGGCGCCGGATTGCTCAAGCCGGGCCAGCTCCAGCGCCTCATCGACCTCGGTCTGCAGGCCGGTCCAGCCGGCAATGTGGCGGCTTAGCTCGGCGAGCCGGCGGCTGGTGGCCGCGGCGGCCTGGGAATCAGTCCAGAAATCCGGGGCCTGGGTTTGGGCTTCCAACTCGCGGGCGCGCCGGATGTCGGCCCCGAGCCCGATTTTGGCTGTGGCCTGCCGGATGGCGGCGGACAACTCTTCAAGTTGGCGGATGAGTTCCTGCATGCTAGGCATTATAGCTTGCCCGCCGGTCAGTTGCTGAACGGGTTGGGAATTGGGCTGGGCGGGAGGTGTCTAAGTTGGCCCGGAGGCAGGTTGGGGATGACGATCGGCTGGGTGGTGGGCAACGGGATGTTTTCGGGCCCCGGGGTATTGCTGGGTGATGGCGACGGCTTGGGCGCATAGCTGGCACATTTTTTGCCCGGCATGGAATCGCTCATGAAGAATTCGTTGTAGCCGGTGTCCCAAGGGTTGGCGAGTCCGCCGTCGGCGGCGCAGACCTTGGCCATCGTGATACCCGGCGGCACAGTGAAGCTGATGGACGGTTGGTCTGCCAGGGCTGCTTCCATGTAGTCGTGCCAGATGGGCGCCGCGCCGGTGATACCGTCGACGTTGTACATGGGGGTGTGATCGTTGTTGCCGACCCAAACGGCCGTGACGAGCTGAGGGGTGTAGCCGACGGTCCAGTTGTCGCGGAAGTCGTTGGTGGTACCGGTTTTGGCGGCGACCGGCCGGCCGCCAAGCGTGAGCGGGCCGTTGGCCGGGAATTCGGGCTGGCGGGCGCTGTCGTCGGACAGGATGTTGGTGATCATATAGGCGATGCGCGGGTCGAGCACGGCTTTCGGGGCGGCCGCGGGCTTGGTGACGTCGGCGCCGGAGCGGCTGGTGACCTGCAGGATAGAGCGGGGCTCCACGCGGACGCCGCCGTTGGCGAAGGTGCCGTAGACGGTTGCCATATCGATGGGGCGCACTTCCCCGCCGCCCAGCACCAGGCTGAGGCCGTAACGGCTGGGCTCGTTGAGGGTAGTGATACCCAGGTCGTGGGCGGTCTGGAGGGTATCGGGGAGGCCGGCAAACTGCAGCACTTTGACCGCCGGGACGTTGAGCGAGTTGTCGAGGGCGTGGCGCAGCGTGATGGTGCCGTGGAAGCGCAGGTCGTAGTTTTGGGGGGCGTAAATGGTGCCGTCGCCGCCGGGGAAGGCTACGGGCGCATCCAGGATGGTGGTGGCGCCGGTCCAGCCTTTTTTGAAGGCGGTGGCATAGGCGATGGGCTTGAAGCTGGACCCGGGCTGGAGATCGGACAGGGTGACGTTGACGTTGCCAAAACCGGGGGCGTTGTAGTCGGCACTGCCCACCATGGCCACAATGTCGCCGGTTTTGGGTTCGATGGAGATGAGGCCGCCGTTGGTGACGTGGTGGTCGCTCAAACGGTTAATCTGGGCCGACACGGTGCTCTCGGCCAGCTGTTGCTTGCTGAGGTCGAGCGTGGTGCGGACGGTAATGCCGCCGTTTTCGACCATGTCTTCGCCGTATTGACTGCGGAGTTGGTCGAGCACGTAGAACACGAAGTGCGGCGCACGGATGGTGATGGTTTTGGGATAAACCACCATCGCGTTCGGGGTGGCCTCGGCAGGAGTGCCAGCTAGCACTATGGGCTGGGCCTTGGCGGCTTTGGCCTGAGCCTGGGTGATTTTCCCAATGTCGGCCATGCGGCTGAGGACATAATCCCGCCGCCCCGTGGCGCTGGCGATATCAAAGTTGGGGTCGAAGCGGGTGGGGCCGAGCGGCAGTCCGGCTAGCAATGCGGACTCCCCGAGGGTTAATTGCCCGAACGGCTTGTGGAAGTAAGTTGCACTCGCCGCCGCGACGCCCGATGAGCCCTCGCCGTAGAAGGTTTCATTGAGGTACATCTGGAAAATCTGGTCTTTGGTGTAGCGGTGTTCGAGCTCGACCGAAAGCAGGATCTCCTGGTATTTGCGCTGGAAATTTTTGTCGGAAGTGAGGAGGGCATTTTTAATGAGCTGTTGAGTGAGGGTGGAGCCGCCTTCGGCGGTGTTTTGGTGGGTAATGTCGTTGATGGCGGCCCGGGCGGTCCCGCGCAACGAGAAGCCCTGATGGTCGTAAAAACCCGGGTCTTCGGCTGCTAGGGTGGCATTGCGCAGAGTCATGGGGACGTCTTTTAAGTCAACCAGTTGGGTGTCCTGAGCGCCGTAACCCTCGAACAACACTTGGCCGTTGCGGTCGAGAATGGTGGTGCCGGTTTTCTTCTTGGCGAGAATTGAGGCGGGGCTGGAGATATCGGCGGCGTAGTTGTGCAGGGTGGTGGTGGCGGTGACGCCGGTAACCACGACCAGGGCCAGGCCGGCGCCGGCGGCTGTCATGAGATAGAGGCTGCGGGCCTGGGGGCTGCGCAGCCGGTGTCCGATGCGGTCGGCGTAAATTGCGGCGTCGGTGGCCATGGCCGGCGTGTAATGCAGGGTAGCGCTGCCGGCGTAGCGGGCGGCCATGAGGCCAGACCAGGCCCAGTCCGCCATGGCCCGCGTAGCGGCCAGCCCGGCTTGCCGGATTTGTGACGCGATGAGGCGCCAAGCCGGCCCAGCAAGTTGGCGGGCCGCCTGCCAGGCTTCGGTGAGAGTTTGGCCGGCTACCTTCAGCGTGCTTGGGACATCGCCGACTCCGGCTGTGGGCACGAACGCCGCCGGGATGGCTTCGTAGAAGTCATTGCGCTGGGGTTTGCGGTTTTTGCGTTTAGGTTTCGCCATGCCGAAACAGGCCCACGTTAGTTGTAATATTAGACAAATATCGTAACTAGTATTGGGAGATATTACAAGATTACGATTTTACAATGCGCCGGCGGCGGGATTTGGCCGGGGCGGCGTCGAGCATGGCCTTGGCTTGATCAATTTCGATGCCTGCCGGGTCGGTGCCTTTGGGAATTTTGGCATTTTTCTTGCCGTCGGTGACGTAGGGGCCGAAACGGCCGTTGAGAATCACAATGGTGGTGCCGTCGAAGGCCTTGATGCGTTTGGCGGCGTCGGCGGCGGCTTTTTCGGCTATGAGTCGGCGGGCGCGGTCGAGGGTGATGGTGAAGGGGTCGTCGGGCTTGATGGAGACGTAGCTGCTGCCCCATTTGGCATAAGGACCAAAGCGGCCGAAATTTACGCCGATGTCGACGCCCTCCGCGGTTTGGCCGATGATGCGCGGCAGCCGGAAGAGCTCCAGGGCTTCGTCGAGGGTGACTTCGTCGAGGCGGCGGCCCGAAGGCAGTGGGGCGAACTTGGGCTTCACCTCTTTACCATCCTTGTCTTTGTCTTCGGCCTCGCCGAGCTGCAGCATGGGGCCGTAGCGGCCGAGCCGGGCGATGATGGGCTTGCCGGTTTTGGGGTCGGCGCCGAGCTCACGGGCGCCGGCGGCTTCTAGCCGGGTGATGGAATCGGCGGCCTCGATGGTCTGGTGGAAGGGGCCGTAGAATTCGGCGATCATTTTGTTCCAGGCTTGCTTGCCGTCTTCGATGTCGTCGAACTCTTCTTCGACCCGGCGGGTGAAGTCGTAGTCGACAATGCCGGCGAAATGGGCCACCAGGAAGTCGCTCACCAGCATGCCGACCGACGTGGGCAGGAGTTTGTTGCGGTCGGCGCCGTAGGTTTCGGCGGTGTCGGTGGCGGTAACGGTGCCGTTTGCGAGCTCGAATTTCTTCACCGGACGGTCACGGCCCTCAAGGTCGCCCTTAATAATGTATTCGCGGTCCTGGATGGTGGAAATGGTGGGAGCGTAGGTCGAGGGCCGGCCAATGCCCATTTCTTCCAGGTTTTTAACCAGGCTGGCCTCGGTGTAGCGGGGCTTGGGGCGGTCATACACCTGCACGGCCTGCATGGAGTGCAGACCGAGCTCCTGGCCGGCCTCAAGCGGGGGCAGTATCCCCTGCTCTTCCGGGGTTTCGTCGGAGTCGTGGGCCAGATAGAGTTTGAGGAAACCGTCGAATTTCACAACCTCGCCCTTGGCTGTGAGGGTCTCGGGCCGGGTAGAGACGGCGACAATGGCGGTGGTGCGCTCCAGAATGGCGTCGGCCATCTGGGAAGCCACGGCGCGCTTCCAGATGAGGTCGTAGAGCTTCACCTCACCGGATTCGCCGGTGATCGCATCGCGCATGAAATCCGACGGCCGGATGGCCTCGTGGGCCTCCTGGGCGCCGGCCGTTTTGGTGGTGTATTGGCGTTTCATATAATACTGTTTGCCAAATTTGTCTTTTATGGCAGCGGCCGCGCCGTCGATGGCTTGGTCCGAAAGGTGGACCGAGTCGGTGCGCATGTAGGTAATGCGGCCGGCCTCGTACAGCCGCTGGGCCAGCACCATGGTTTGCTTCACGCTGAAGCCTAATTTGCGGGCGGCTTCCTGCTGGAGCGTGGAGGTGGTGAACGGTGCGGCCGGCTTGCGCTCACCGGGCTTGGTCTCGACGCCGGCAATGCTGAATTTCGCGGGGATGGCGTCCTCGAGGAATTTGCGAGCTTCCTCGGGGGTTTTGAAGCGGGTGGGCAGCTCGGCCATAAATTGGTTGCCGTCGGCGTCGAACTCGCCGGTAACCCTAAACGCGAAGCCGGTGGTGAAGTTTTCGATTTCGCGTTCGCGCTCCACTATCAGGCGTACGGCCACGCTCTGCACCCGGCCGGCGCTCAACCCGCCTTGCACCTTTTTCCACAGCACCGGCGAGAGTTCGTAGCCCACCAGCCGGTCGAGCACCCGGCGGGCCTGCTGGGCGTCTACCAGGTGCTGGTCGACGGTGCGTGGGTTGGCGATGGCCCGCTCTATGGCCGGCTTGGTGATTTCGTGAAATACGATGCGCTTGGTGACCTTGGGGTCGAGGCCGAGCGCCACGCACAGGTGCCAACTAATGGCCTCCCCTTCGCGGTCTTCATCGGAGGCCAGCCAGACGGTGTCGGCGGTTTTCGCTAATTTCTTAAGCTCGTTTACGCGCTTGCGTTTGTCGGGACTGATCTCGTAGGTGGGCGTGAAATCATGCTCGATGTCGATCGACATGCCCGATTTGGGCAGGTCGCGAATGTGGCCATACGAAGCCTCAACCTGGTAATCTTTGCCCAGGAATTGGGCGATGGTCTTGCCCTTGGCGGGGCTCTCAACGATGACGAGATTTTTGCTCATGGTGAATAAGGTATCAGTTCTTACGCTTTAACGTCTAGGGCAATATTTGGCGGGCAGTTATGCACTGGGAGCCGACGTTAACAGGTGCACAGGTGGCAAGTCAAGACGTAATGTGTACACAAACGAAGGAGGGCCCGAAAGCCGCGGACAATAATGTCCTCTCCTTCGAGCCCTGGGCTCACATGAGGTGGATGAAACCACGAACGAACGGTACGGCGTTGCGCCTGCCGGTCGTGGCGTTGCACCCTGCGGTCTGCATTGCCTCTCGGAATTCGGGATTGTCGGATACGCCGACGATGCTGCCCGTGAAGCCCCAGGAGCGAGCGAGCCTGATGATGTCGACTGCGCTGGCCGGGAATTGGCCTTCAGTTTCAAGGCCGAGGCTGCTGTCGCCGATCACGATCAGCCTGAGGTACGATAGCCCCATGTCCCTTGTCAGGAAGTTGCGCAGACTCTTGAGCGCGTCGTGGGCGTTTGTGTAGGCGCCATGGCTCCAGCCTCCGAGGAATATATCGCCCCAGGCCTTGAGCGTGCTTGAGGCGCCGTCCACGAGTAGCGCGTTGCGGGGTACGGTTCCGTGGCTGGCCCTCGCGCCCTCGATCAATTCCTCGAGCATTTCGCAATACCGAGTCCGGTTGCCGGTAAAGGCGCGTCCGAAGAACCAGTGGTGTAGCAGCGCACCGGGACGGAAAGAGGCCATGCTACTTTCGGCGGCAGAGGTGGGCTTGTGCGGTTCGGCAAAAGCACTGCTCCAGATAAGTTCCTGGATAACGCTGCCGAGCCAGTTTGCCTTCGCCATGCTTGCGGGGCTGGCAGTGGCGGTGTAGTCGCCGGTTACATCGTCGAATGTGACTGTCACGTTAGCGCTCATGACGCTCCTTTGGGGTTGGGAAAGATCGGGTAAAGCGTAGGCCGCATGTAATTGTGGAACAAAGTTGCTGGGTTGTCAAGATTGGAACTAGCAGGTTTGCAAGCGTAGTGTAGATGTGGGATAACCAGATTGCGCCTTCCTGGTGCACTTTCTTACGAGTCGCCAAGGAGGCGAACTTTGAAAACCCCAAATTTGGTCAGGGACCTTCGCCGGCGGGTCCGGAAAGGCTATGTCCAAGACGACGCGCAAATTAACCGGACCTTCGGGTTTGAGCCAACCGGCCGGTTTACCTACGACGGCTCGATTGACGTGGTCGTGCATCCGGGCACAGTCGGCGAGCTGGCGGCGGTGCTGGGGTACCTGGGCGACAATGGTCGCTTGATTCCGAACATACCCGTGGCCGGCGGCACAGGCTCCGTGGGGGGACAAGTCCCGCGGCGGGGAGCCCCGGCGCCGGTGATCATTAGCGTCGACCGGCTTAATTGGATCGGCGAACCCTCACCTACCGGATTGATAACGGTGGGCGCGGGGGTGCCGCTATACAGGCTCGATGAAGTCTGCCCTCCCGGCTACGCCTTTGGCCTGGACATCGGGTCGAAGGGAGCCGCCATGGTCGGCGGCGCCGGCGGTACTAATGCCGGCGGTCGCCTGGGTCTGCGGTATAGGCGGATGCGCGATCAGCTGCGGGGGGTGACTTTTGTGCTCCCGACCGGCCAGGTGGTGAAACATCTGGCCGAAGTGCCGGGCCTGCCGCCCAACCTCGGCGATCTGGCCAAGGTGGTGGTGGGCAGCGAAGGCACCCTGGGCATCATAGCCGAGGCGCAGGTCCAGTACGTTCGGGCCCGGCCGAAGCGGGCGGTTGCCATCCTGGCCGTAAAATCGGTCGAAGATGCGGTGTCGATAGCGCGGGAGTTGAGGCCAAACCCGTCCTGCACGGCTCTGGAGTTCATGCTGGGTGACAGCATGGAGTTCGTGTGCCGGGCGCGGTCTCGCAGTTTGCCGACCGTTCCTGCTCCGGCTTACCTGCTGGTGGAGCTGTCGGCGGACACCGATCCGTCTGCCGAGCTGGAGGCGTTTATTGGCCTCCAGCACGGACTCGGGCGCGTGATCGATGCGGCTGTCTCGGAGGACCTGTGGTGGGTCCGCGAGGCCTTCCCGCTGGTCTGCAACGAGCTCTCTCGCGAGGACTCACCGGTACTCAAGCTGGACGTGCGCGTCCCGCTCGCGCGCTACGCCGAGTTCGCGAACGGACTGGGCGCGGTTGTGGCCGCCGAGGCGCCTAACGCCAGGGCGGTGCTGTTTGGCCACCTCGGTCAAGACAACGGCCACGCGAACATTCTCGACACCGGGCCGGCTCTCGAGGCTGTTGAGCGCGCCGTGCTCGACTTTGTGGAAATTCTGGGCGGTAACACGTCGGACGAGCACGGAAAAGGCGTGTCCATTAAGAGGGCCTACTGGTGGCGCAGCCTCACGCATGCCGAGCAGCAGGAGTGCCTCCAGATCAAATGGGCATTCGACCGTCATGGGCTGGCCAACCCGGGGTGCAAACTCCCCGTTTGACGGTGTGGCCGGGGGTCAGATTTTTGACCCCCGGCTGCTCCCAACCATTAGAGGATTGGACAAGCGAAAGGATTTATGATAGAGTGCTGATAGTTGTTGATCGTGAATAGCGCGCCGAATTACTGGAACTGCGAATTTGCGAGGCAGTTTCAAGTAATTAGGAGATCTGTTTGTACCCACAATCAAGCGCCGGTCGCCGTCGCGGTGGCCGCCCCATGTTTTCGTCGAAGAACTTGCGCCAGCCAAAAGTTAAAAATATCGACCCCAATAAATTCATTAATAAGGCCGTAGCGCCGCTCGACGAGGAAGTGTTTGAGCCGGTCCACAAATTTGTGGACTTCAAGCTCGACGACCGCATCCAATTCAACGTGGAGCAGCACGGATATGTGACCCCCACGCCCATTCAGGACGGGGCGATTCCGTACGTGCTGGCCGGCCGTGACCTGATTGGCCTGGCCAATACCGGCACCGGTAAAACGGCGGCGTTTTTGCTGCCGATTTTGCAGCGCATGCTGCACGGCATGGCCGGCCGCTGCCTGGTGCTGGTGCCCACGCGTGAGCTGGCGATCCAGATCGAGGAAGAGTTTAGGATTTTTGCCAAGGGCCTCAATCTGTACTCGACCCTCGTGGTGGGCGGCGCCTCGGTGGGCAGGCAGCAGTCGCAACTGTCGCGGCGGCCGCAGTTTATTATTGCCACGCCCGGCCGGCTGAAGGACCTGCTCGAAAATTATGGCCTCAAAATTTCTGATTTTGACGTCCTGGTGCTCGATGAGGCTGACCGCATGCTCGACATGGGCTTCATCCGCGACATCCGCGCGATCATGGGCTACCTGCGCGAAGACCGCCAAACGCTGTTTTTCAGCGCCACCATTACGCCTGATATTGAGCAACTACTCGACACTATTCTCAAAGACCCGCACACCGTGAGCGTGCGCAAGGGCGAAACGAGCGACCACGTGGAGCAGGATGTGGTGCATGTGGAGGGTGGCAAAGAGGCCAAGGAAGCCAAGCTGGTGGAATTGCTGGGCGACCCTGAATTTAAGAAAGTGCTGATCTTTGGCGAAACCAAGTGGGGCGTGCAGAAGCTGGCCGACCGGCTGGAGCGCCGCGGCCTGCGGGTAGCGGCCATTCACGGCAACAAGAGCCAGCCGCAGCGCCAGAAGGCTCTAAACGATTTCAAGCTCGAGCGGGTGCAGGCGCTGATAGCCACCGACGTGGCGGCGCGCGGCCTCGACATCCCGAATGTGTCGCACGTGATCAACTTCGACCCGCCCAAGCAATATGAGGACTACGTGCACCGCATCGGCCGCACCGGCCGCGCCGGATCCATGGGCAAGGCGCTGACGTTTGTGGCGACCGGTCCGGTGGCGTTTGCTGAGGCTACGCGGTCTTCGGCCGGTGGTGGCGGCGGATACCGCGGCAACGGTGGCGGTGGTGGTTACCGCGGCGGCCGGCGCTAATTAACTCTTACTTATAAGGGTTCATTCCAGTTCGTATTGTGGTGCATGCCCTTTTTGCAAAATTAGCTATCACGTATTAGTAATCAGCTGATAGCTAAAACGCGTAACTAGGCATCTCCACTATCTATTAGGTAGCGGAGATAGCTAGTTTGGCGTTGGGGGTCTTGGCTGGTCGGCGGGGATTTCGGGTTCGGGGGCCGATTGCGGGGCGGCTTTCTCGTCGCCGGTAGAGGGGCCGAGCTGGCCGGCGTCGAGGTAGTACTGGCGGCTAGTGGAAGTGGTACCATCCTGGCTGACGAGGTTGGCGCCGGCTGGGACGTTTTTGGTCATCAGGACTCGAGAACTTGATAGGCGGGTTTTGACTAGGAATCGGAGCTATTAATGCTTCCTGCTAATTCATGTAGCAACTGGTTTGCGCGCTCCTTTGAGACGCCTAATCTAGTCTTAAACTCAGGTTCATCGAGCTTGATACCGTGACACACTTCATTTAGTGCGTTGTTCAAGAGCGTTGCTTCTTCCTTAGCCAAGCTGATGACTAGTTCGTCTTTTGTGATGCTTATTGTCTTCATTCATTAAGCGCCTATCTTAGGTTGTTGTAATACTGCGTAGGGTTGGCGGGCCTAAACGCCGTACCCAAGTCTGGGTTAAGCGGATCGTATATTACCACGGTTCCTGATGAAGCGTCTAGAAATCCTGTTCGTCCATTAGATAGCAACTTGTACGCAGTCGGATTTTCAATGACATTCTGTATGTGACTACTGAATTGTGCCTCACTATGTATGCCGAGGTTGGCAAATTCTGATAGGTGCTGCAGGGCATGGCCACGGCCAATGATGGAGCCGACTTTGCCGCCACCCGGTAGCACTCCTAGAGCACTCCATGCAGCGCCCACACAGTCGCCAGCCTTGTAATCCTGGTACGCATGTATTGCGCTATCCGCGGCCCAGAAGAGGCCAGCGATTACTATGGCAACTCCGATCTGGATGAACTGGCAGGACGGATCGGTGTATATCAATGGGTTTCCATTAGCGTACGCATAGCCGTTTTGAGATTGTGGATCGCTTAGAGATCCACTAACAGGGTCCCGTGATGTGAAGCTGCCGAGAGTTGGATCGTAGGTACGGGCACGGAGGTTGTAGAGGCCGGTTTCACTGTCGGTCTGCTGGTTTTCGTACTTGAAGTCAGAGGTGTTGTTACCGGTGACCTGGTTGCCATAGGGATCGAAGGAGTAGGACTGGACGTTACTACCGGTGCTGTCTACGACTGCCCGGACGTTGCCAAGGCCGTCATCGAGGTAGTACTGGCGGCTAGTGGAGGTGGTACCATTTAGCCGGACTGATAGGCGGTATCATGTTCGTTCATAAGCTGCGATTTAGCCCCTCTCCCAAAGTGAATACGTCTCATAGTCATATGCGGCGTTTACGACCGCTTTAGTGGCTGAGGCCATATCGTTAAGATCGTTTTCTGAAAGTTCTTGCCGCCTCTTTATTGTGGCTATTGGCACAATAAAGGCATTTAGTGGGTACCCGCTGGACTGGCTAAGATGCGCTGCCATTTCCTCGCTAGTATGAATTTCGCCCAGCTCTTTTACGTGCAGGGGCTTGTCGTCAAAAAACAAGAGCTGAGCAGGTAGCTGTCTTTCTAGCACCAGATCGCCCTTTCTCGCCAGGTCGTCTTCAACAACAACTGCGAGTGGTTGCTCAGACTTTTCAATGTCGCGTAGCTTCTCGAGTAGAATTTCCGCTTGCCTTTCAAATGAGATTTTTGGATCTGCCAACGCCCCTGTACTTAGATTTATATGGTCTTGCGCAGCCTTTTCGTGTTGAGGAAAAGCCAGTACTACCCTCGTGACCCCCTTGTTAAAGTCTAGTGATGCTAATGCGGCATGTGATAATTGGCCGCCGGCCTCTAGCGAGGCCTTCGTCCATCTGATTCCGTCCTCAAGCAAATTGTAAAAATGTGGCTTCATTCTTGTCATCCATAGATTTCGGTGCAATCCAGTCGCAATAATACCACATGGATTGGTTAGGGTGCGTAAACGCATCCGAGCCGAAACAAATACCTACTCACGTACTCAAACATAAGCCGCCCTCCAGCTTCATTGATGATATTTAGCTTATTCTAAGTTGGCCGGAGTGCCAGCCGCAATTGGCTGAAGTGCTATTTCTGGCTACAGGTAGTTATCTGGGTGATGTTATGTGCGCATTTTGTGTGATTGTACTATCACATCAGTTGTTTGGGGGCAGTGGCTGATCGGCTGGAGTTTCAGGTTCGGGCGTGGGTTGCTTGGGGGCTGTCGCCTCGTCTCCGGTGGAGGGGCCGAGCTGGCCGGCGTCGAGGGAGACGGTGTCGCCGGGCTGGGCTTCGCCGCGCAGGATCATGGCGGCTACGGTGTCTTCCACGCGGCGCTGCACCATGCGGCGCATAGGGCGGGCGCCCAGGCGCGGGTCGTAGCCGGCCTTCACGAGCTCGGCGGCGGCCGCGTCGGTGAGGGTGACGGCGATTTTTTGGTTGGCGAGGGTTTTGTTGACCTCAGTGATCATGAGTTTAACGACCTGGCCGAGCTCGGCTTCGTTGAGAGGGCGGAACAACACTATTTCGTCGAAGCGGTTGAGCAGTTCCGGGCGGAAGGCGCCGGAATCAATCAGTTGGTTGGTAAATTCCTGCTCGAAGTTCTCGAGCGCCTCCCCGGCCTGGATGCGGGCCCGGATATCCTCGGAGCCGGCATTACTGGTGGCAATAATGATGGCGTCCTTGAAACTGGCGGGGTGGCTGGAGGTATCGGTGAGGTTGCCTTCGTCGAGGAGTTGCAGGAGCAAGTTGAGGATGTTGGGGTGGGCTTTCTCGATTTCGTCGAACAACACCACGCTAAACGGTTTTTGGCGCACGCGCGGGAGCAGGCCTTCGGGGTTTTCGGCCGCGGTCATGAGAATGCGGTCAACGTCAGGGACTTGTTGGTATTCGGACATGTCGAGGCGGATAATGTTGTTTTCGTCGCCGAAATAGAGCGCGGCAATGCTGCGGGCGAGCTCGGTCTTACCGACGCCGGTGGGGCCCAGGAACAGGAACGAGCCGATGGGCCGTTTGGGGTTGGCGACGCCGGCGCGGGCGCGGCGCAGGGCGTTGGCGACCACGCTGACGGCGCGGGTTTGGTTGATCATGCGCTGGTGAATTTTGTCTTCCAGGTGGAGTAATACGTCGGATTCGGCGCTGGAGGCAGTTTGGACCTTCACTCCGAATTGTCCTTCCACGGCAACTTGGACGGATTTCTCGGTCACGAATGAGCCGTCGGGGTGGCTGGTGGCGGTTTCGAGCAGCTTGAGGGCTTTGCCGGGGTAGGCTTCGTCCTGGAAGTAGCGTCCGGACAGCCGGTAGGCTTCGAGCAGGGCCGAATAGGTGGTGACGAGTTTGCCGCGCTCCAGATACAGCGCCCGGTCGGCGAGTTGGCGCACTACGCCGGCCTGGTCGGTTTCTGTGAGCACGAGCGGAGTCACCAGGCTGGCCATGGCGCTGTTGGTGGCCTTGAGCCGCTGCCAGTCGCCGGGGGTGAGGGCCAGCACCAGCTTGAAGCTGCGGGATTGCAGCAGCGGCAGCAGGACCTGGCTGAGGTTGACGGCGCCGGTGCCCTGGCCGAAGAACAGCTGGGCCTCGTCGAGCGCTACAATGATGTTGCCCGCATGGCCGGCCTCAGATAGCAATCCGGTGACGATGCGCTCAATGTCGCCGGTACCCTGGGCGGCCGACAGGATGCTTGAGGCATTGAGCGAGTAAATCTGGTAATGCGCGAGGCTGCGGCTGGCGCGGCCCTGGAGCAGGCGCTCGGCCAGGCCCAGGAGCAGGGCGGATTTGCCCACGCCCGGCTCCCCCACCAGCACGACGCTCCCGGTGGCGCTGTCGAGGGCGGTGATGAGGTCGTCGAGCTGGGCGGTGCGCTCTTGCGTAGCCATATTGCCGGCGGCCGATTCCACGTCGAGGCTGAGGTTGGTGCCGAACTGCGCTAGCTGGGGCGTGAAGCCCGAGGCCCAGTCGCGGGCGATGCCGCCGTAGATAGGCCGCTTGATGTGGCTGAGCTGGATGACGCGGCGGGCCCAGAGCGCGCCGATCTCGAGGTCGGCCGGCGCCAGTTTGTGCTTGGTGAGGTAGGCCGAGAGCGCCGGTGTGAGCGCAAACAACGCGGCCAGCACGGCGCCGGCCTCGATGTTGGCGAAACCCAGCCGGGTGCTGACGGCTTCGGTTTCGGTCCAGAGTTGGTCAAAATCGATCTGGGCGGAGGCCAGCGTCCCGGCTACGAAATTGGCGTCGAGCTCGAAGCGCAAGGTTATGAAGCGCCCGTCAAAGGTTCGCGTGAGCATTTGCCATAGCTCGGCGGCAGTGAGCGGTTCGCGGTAGTTGGTGGCGAGTTCGAGGGGGAGCAGGGCGTCGAGTTGCTTGGTGGTGCCGATGGGAGCCGGGGGTAGTACGCCGAGGTCGCGCCGTACCCAGGTGAGGGTGGTGAGCAGCATGATGGCCAGGCCCGCCAGGCTGAGGCCCTGGTGGCGTCCAAACAGCACCAGGACGGCGCCGGATAGAAGCAGCAACCCGGCGGCCGCACCCAGGAGGGTTTTGAGGGCGTCCGGGAAGAGCTTGGCGCTGCGGGCCTTGGCGATACGGCCCGACAGGCTGTTAAACGTGTAGGCGCTCATAACAGCCCCCCCACGATGAAGGCCGGCCCGAGTACCGGGATCACCGGCCACAGGATCAGCAGCGTGCCGCCGATGATCGCGTATAGGCCCATGATGGTGATGGCGGCCAGCAGCGCCATCAGCCGCACCATAAACCCGACCACGCGCGAAATGAGGTTGTCGAGCGCGGCCCGTAATTTGGCTTCAATCCCCCGCCCCGGGTATGAAATTATCCGCCGCCAGGGTGCGAACATGGTCGGCAGCAGCATTGGCACGCTAAACATCAGGTAAGTATCGCGGATGCGTGAGCTCAGCCGGTTGGCGGCGTCGCGCCATCCGGGTCCGTACCACCACTGCACAAACGCCACCAGAAGCATAAGAGTATTGTAGCATTTTCTGGCCGAAACACCGCTTATGCTATTGACAAAATTAGCATATGCGTGTATACTACGTTGCGTTCACTGAAAAGGGCCCTTTACGGGGTCATTTTTTGTGGAGTTTAGTAAACGAAAGGTATATGAGCTGCGCTCGCCGCAGCCCTTATGCGTAACATCTTACAGCTGTCAGTATCTACGGTACTGTTGGCTTCTCAGGTTCACATCCCCTTCTTGGGTGATGTGGCCGCCACGGCGACGCCTGATAACCAGGCAGCCGCTGGAGTTTACGAGGTGAAACTTAACACTAATAGCGCTGCGGCGATTGAAGTAGTTGGCCCCAAAAAGCCTGACTACGACGCCGACGTGCTGGTTCCGCTGCACAACGCGCAAGCCCAGGCTGCTGCGGCTGCGGCCAAGAAGGCGGCTGTCAAACGCCGCCGGACTGTGACCGTCCGCCCGGTGGTGGCCGTCCAGATTCCTGGAAGCCACGCCGACTGGATGCGTGCGGCCGGGATCGCTGCAAGCGATTTCGGTTATGTGAGCTACATCATCGACCACGAAAGTGGTTGGGTGTGCACAAAGTGGAACTACCGTGGCTCGGGTGCTTATGGTTTGGGTCAAGCCATGCCGGCCGGTAAAATGGCGGCCTACGGCTCAGACTACATGACCAACCCGGTCACCCAGCTGCGTTGGGCTAACGCCTACGCGGTGGGCCGCTACGGCTCGTGGGCTGCGGCTTATGGCCACTGGCTCGCCCGCCACAGCTGGTAACCAGCAACAAAATGACCCCAAAGCTTTACGGCTGAGGGGTCATTTTTTGTATGCCGGCGGTTTGGGCGCTGGCATAGAGATGGTTAAGGTAATCGAGCTGGGCCATGGCCGCGTCCCGGCCGAGCTGCAGGGTCCAGAGGTATACCAGAACGCCACCGACTAACACGAGGGCTTTTTTCATAGTATTGGCTACCATATCTGGAGACTGCTGATAAGGCAAGCAACTCCGGATGGCAAGTCTAACTTGGAATGGGTGGGCCCAGAAAAGAAGAAGGGCCCGCTCGTAATGAGCGGGCCGGGTGGACATGTCAGATCGCGGGGGCTGGTCTTGGTGGGGCAGGGAGGCGGATGAGCGCCGTACGAACGTTCGTCCGCCTCCCCCGGCTATTAGCCGGCGCCGCTCGGCCCTGCAGTGGCCGATATCAGCGTGCCTAGTACGATGCGGTTGTCTTCGTGTGATCCCTCTCCAGGGAGGATGCATGATACAAGCGCGGCGTCGTAGTGCCCGAAGTTGAAATGGGGCATGCGAGCTTTGGGCTGGTGCACTACCGCGTCGATGCGGTAGGTGAAAGAGCCTTTGAGGCTCTGAACAACCGCTGTGTCTCCCGGGACGGCGAGATTCAGCCGCGTGAACGGGCAGGTGTGATGTATGCAGGTGTGCCCGTACATGATCGAAGTGCCTTTTGAGGGATATTGCGGCTGAACAGAACTTGTCCAGAAGACCGCCCGTCCCCAGATTGGCGGGTCGATGACAGCTTCTTTCCGGGACGCTATATCATCGACTCCGGCCTCGATCAGCTTGTGACCGCTATGGATCACCTCAAGGTAATACGGGTCATACTGGGGGTCATAAACCTTCTTGCGGTCCGGGGCTGCGATGACCAGCGGCGGCGTACTTGGCGGTCGGGAGGTAGCCGCCGCTGACGTCGTCGTTGCGATTGGAGGACCGGCAGGCAGTGAGCCTTCGGTGGTCGCGGAACTGGTGCACGATGTGAGCAGCACCGCGACCATTGCAGCCGCAAAACCTGCAAGCGACTGCGTAACTCTCCAGCGGCCCATTGCGGCTCAGAAGTCGCCGGTGTAGCCGGGCGGGGCACCACCAGTGACCACCTCAACCGGGGCCTGCACCGGCGCGGGGGCCGGGACATGCACCACGACGGTGACGGGCGGGGGCTGGTGGCCAGGCCGGTTCACGAAGACCGTCTTCGTGACGGGCTTGGGAGCCGGCTTCTCGACGACGACCGTCCGCGTGACGGTCGGTGGCTGATGGGCCGGCGGAGTGGTGGTTGGTGTGGGAGCCGGCGGGGTCGTGGTCGGCGGCGGCGGCGGGGTTGTGGCCGGCGGCTTGGTCGGGCAAGGGGTCTTGCCGCGGTGATCAATCGGTCTCGGGTGTTCCGTCGGCTTCGGGTGCTCGGTCGCCTTGGGGTGCTCACCCTTGTCGCGGTCGCCCTTGGGGTGGTCGCCGTCCTTGCGGTCCTTGTCGTTGCCCTGGCCGATGACACCCTTGCCGTGGTCGTCCTTGCGGCCGTGGTCGCTGGTCGCTGTGGCGTGGCCGTCGCGGCCGTTGCCGTGGTTGCCATGGTTGTCCCACGCGCTGGCGCTGCCAGCGAGTGCGAGACTGAGGACGAGGGCGGCGAGCAGGGCCACCAGTGCGGCGAACGGCCGCACGAAGCGCGCGGCCGGCCTGGCCGGCTGGTGCCGGTGGGCACGGGGAGCGGGGATTTCCGGCTCGGTGGTTTGCTGGTGGTGGCGGCCCTCGTAGAAGGCCCTGTGCAAGTAGGACATGTTGGTCCCTTCTTGGGTTGTTCGCGAATTCCGGCTGGCTGCCGGGCATCCCATTTGGGAACGCATTTCAGCCTACTGCGCAGGGCAATAAGCTGGGGTGCGTTCCCAAAAATGTGCGATCTGACATGTCAAAGTATCAACTGCACGAGGATTTCCTCTCCGCACAGCCAATCGCAGATTTTAGCATGCTTTCAAGCATTTTGTCTATGGCATAATTGGCAGGTTCTGTCCACTAAACCGGAACAGTCAGGGACGGGATTTTGGACGAGGCAACGATGTCTCTGACCTGCGCGGGCGTGGTAGCTTCCATTAGTTCAGACCGAAGTTCGGCGGCGCCCGGCCAGGAATTAACGTAGATCTTGAAGAATTTCTTGAGCGTCTGAAACGATTTGCTGCTCCCCCACTGCTCATAGAGGTCGAGGTGGCGCAGGAGGACCGCCAGGCGCCGCTCGGGGTCGTGGGTGGTTTGGGCCGGGTCGAAAATGAACGGGTCGTGGAAAATGCCGCGGCCGATCATGAGGCCGTCGGCGCCGGTACGGGCGGCCAGCTCCAGGCCCTGGGCGCGGGATTCGATGTCGCCATTGCCGATGATGAGGGTTTGGGAGCCGGCTTGGTCGCGCAGCTTTGCGACTTTGGTGATTTCGTCCCAGTGCGCCGGAACACGGCTCATTTCACGGACTGTGCGGGCATGAATGGTAAGGGCGGCGAGATCCTGGGTGAGCAGGAACCCGGCCCATTCTTTGGTGATGATTTTGCCTATGCCAAGCCGGGTTTTCACGCTCACGGGCAGGCCGGGGGCGCCCTGACGCACGGCGGCGATGATGCCGGCTACGCGCTCGTTTTGGCCAATGAGGCCGCCGCCGCAGCCGCGCGCCACAATCCCCCGCTCCGGGCAGCCGAGGTTGATGTCGATGCCGGCAAAGCCGAGCTGCGCGATATCTTCGGCCGAGCGGCGGAACAGCTCTGGGTCGTTGCCCCAGATCTGGGCTACCAGATTGCCGGCGCTGCCCGGCGCGATGCGCAGGCGCTCCAGGGTATGCTCGCGCCCGGCCGATTGCAGGCCATCGACCGACACGAATTCGGTCATAAACACGTCGGGCGGGGCGATTTCGGCTACGAGTTGCCGAAAAACCACGTTGGTGACGTCATCCATCGGGGCGAGCACAAAAAACGGCCGCTCAAGCTGTTGCCAAAAGTTCATTTTGGTATTTTAACATGTAACCAGCTACCGGATAACCCAGTTGCCGGCGCCGAGGTTGCGGACCTTGCCGGTGATCTCCATGAGGCTGATGATGTTGGCGAACT
The DNA here is from genome assembly GCA_963740635.1 of uncultured bacterium. Lineage (GTDB taxonomy): Bacteria > Patescibacteriota > Saccharimonadia > UBA4664 > UBA4664 > UBA5169. The sequence goes on from CAVUEQ010000001.1 coordinate 220,172, forward strand.
GGGCCGCGCTGAACCGGCCCTTTTCAATCAGCTCTTCGCTGGAGGTAGCGCCTTCCTCGAGCAGTTTGACGATGAGCTTTTCATCGGGGCTTTGCGCCGGGACGGGTACGGCTTCGCGGGCGTTGAAGCCGAGCGCATTGATGACGTCGGCGGACGATGTGACGGGCGTGGCGCCGCTGCGCAGGAGATTGTTCGGTCCCGCCGAGAACTCGGAGTAGATGCTGCCGGGCACCGCCATCACCTGCCGGCCGAGGCCCAAAGCGCGGTGGGCTGTGATGAGCGCACCGCTTTTGGTGGCGGCTTCGGTGACGATGGTAGCGAAACTAAGCGCCGCGATAATGCGGTTGCGCTCCACGAAATTTTCTTTGTAGGGGGGAATCCCAACTTCGTATTCGGAAACCAAGGCGCCGCCTTTGGCCAAAATCTCGGCGGCCAGTCCCCGGTGCCGCGGAGGGTAGATGCGGTCGAGCCCGTGGGCCAGCACTGCTACGGTCTTGCCGCCGGCGTCGAGGGCGGCGCGGTGGGCGATGGAATCAATGCCGATGGCCAGGCCACTCACGATGACAGCGCCCGCACGCGACAATTCCTTCGCGATTTGGTAGGTCGCTTTCTCTCCGTAAATGGTGGGCTTGCGCGAGCCAACAATGGCGACGAGCGAATCTTTGGGCAATTCTCCTAAAACGTTAATGCTTTTGACGGGCGGGCCGGCCTGGCGCAGCTGATCTGGAAACTTACTTGATTTGGAAGAAATCTTAGAAATTTGCATATATTTTATTGACAGATTCCGTAAAGTGTGTTAACATCGTGATCATACCTCTTTGCAGAGGTAAGAACCACACTAACATACCACTAATTCGCCTGTAAAAATATCTAAATGCACCCTCCTTTAGGTATTTGCTACAGGCGGATTAGTCCCTTCACACCCGTTACGCTATATGCGTTTCGCACAAAACGCCCGTGAGGTGAGGTTGAAGGGTGTAATAAAGACCCGACGCTTCGCGGTGACCACCCACCGCGTAGTTGCTCGGGTCTTTATTTGTTTAATGTAGGATTGGATTATGAATTATTTGATGGCGGTATTTCCGGGTCTGAGCGGATTGCTTGGCGAGGAGCTGAGCGGGCGGACTGGCTTGCATGGGCAATTGCTGGGCCGGGTGCGCGGGAGCGAGCTGGTGAGCGTGGAGGCGCGTGGTGATGCCGGGCTGCTGGAGCTGCGGCTGGCTGAGGATGTTTTTCGGCGGCTCGCGGAGGTCAAATTGACCGGGAAGCCGGCGGATTTGAAGAATATTGCGGCTGCACTGGGCAAGGCTGCCGGTCTGCCGGCGCGGGTGAAATACCGGGTGGTGGTGCAGGCCGACGACGCGCGCTGGCGCGGGTACCGGCGCGTGGATATGCAGCGGGCGGCCGAAGCGGGCCTGCTGCGGTCGCATGCCGGCTGGCGATTGTCGGCACAGGAGGCTCCGGTGGAGATTTGGCTGCACCAGGTGGGATGGACGCTGCACGCGAGCCTGAGGCTGACTACGGCTGAGCACCGCGCGCGGGGTGGCCGTGAGGTGGAGCGCAGTGCGGCGCTGCGGCCGACGATTGCTGCCGCGATGGTGCAGGCCTCTGAGCCGGCCGAGAATGACGTGTTCCTGGACCCGATGTGCGGCACCGGGACGATACTGCTGGAGCGGGCGCTGGCCGGCCGGCATGCGCTGCTGATTGGCGGTGATATTGATCCGGCGGCCGTGCGGGCTACCCAGGAGAATTTTGGGCCGCGGCACAAGCCGGTCCGCATTGAGCGCATGGACGCGCGGAAATTGCCCCTGGAGGACGGCTCGGTCGATAAATTGGTGACGAATTTGCCTTGGGGACGCCAAATTGGTGATCCGGCTGGATTGCCGGCGTTGTATGCCGGCGTGTTGGCTGAGGCTGTGCGGGTCGTGCGCCCCGGCGGGCGGGTCGTGCTGCTCACTGGTGAGCCGGGGGTGCTGGAGAGGGCTTTTAAGGGTAATTCTAACTTGAAGCCGATTCGCGTGGTTGCTGGGATTGAGGTTTTAGGCCGGCCCGCGAGCATGTTTGTGCTAGAGCGCACATAAGGATATTTAAAGCGGCGGAGTTATATGCACTTTGCATATATGCGAAATGCATATAGTTACGGTCTGTTGCATCAGCCGGCGGCTGGCATGCACGACAATCAGATGAGTTCGAACGTGGTGTCTTGGGGTGAGGGGTGCGCGAGTTGCTGCAAAACGACGGCTGCGGAGGTAGCGATGACTTGCGGGAGCTTTGCCTGCTCTTCTTCGTTAAAAGACTTGAGCACGTAAACTTCGCTGGGCTCCACGGAGCGGTCGTTGAGGCTGATGCCGACCTTTACGCGCATGAATTTATTGCCGATGTGGGCGATTGTGGAATTTACGCCCTGGTGGCCGCTGCCCGAGATGCCATCCGTGCGCAGGCGGAGCCGGCCGAACGGTACGTCGACGTCGTCGAATATCACCCAGACGTCGGCCGGGGTGAGTTTGTAGTGCTGCAGGAGGCGCTGAATGGCCTCGCCCGAGAGATTCATCATGTTTTGGGGCTTGGCCAGCACGATCTGCTCGCCGTCGAGACTGGCGGTGGCAACATCGGATTTGAGCTTGGGCTCGGGTTTCCAGGTGGCGCTGAGCGACGCGGCGAGGCGGTCGGCCACCATGAAGCCGATATTGTGCCGGGTGTGGGCGTAGCGGGCGCCGATATTGCCGAGGCCTACGACCAATTTCATTTCACTAGCCCCCGTTCGAGCGCCGGCTGGTAGCTTTTCCAAAATTGCGAATGCAGGGGCTCGGGCAGGTTGTCGCTGGTGAACCAGCCGACCTCAGCGATTTTGCCGGGCTCGCCGATGGAAATTGTGTCCGGGTCTACCAGGACGGCGTGCATCACGGTGACCCAGTGCGTGGGCGTGCCGTTGGGGAGGGTGCGGTGGGCGTCGTAGACGTTGAGGAAGCGGATGTCGAGAGGGGTGGTTTTGAGCTCCTCTTTGACTTCGCGACGGACAGCGTCGTTAATGGTTTCGTTGAATTCAATCGCGCCGCCGCCAACGTCCCAACGGCCGCGCTCGTCGCGGGCGCCGTGGCCGCGTTTTTGCAGCAATACCCGGCCTTGGGCGTCGTGGACTATGAACGACGCTGATACACCGATGAAGTCGATTCCGCTTAACATGCCCTTATTCTACTTGCTTTTGGTGCGTCGCACATCCTTGCCGTGCTTGTGGCGGAATTCGAGCCGGATGGGGGTGCCGATGAAGTCCCAGGTGTCGCGGATGTTGTTTTCGAGATAGCGCCGGTAGCCGAAGTGAATGAGGTCCGGGTAGGTGCAGAAGAACGTGAAGCTGGGCGGCTCGGTGCCGGTTTGGGTGCCGTAGTTGATCTTGGGCAGGCGGCCTTTGAGGCCGGCCGGGGGTTGTTTGAGCACCAGCTTCTCGATGAGGCGGTTGAAGGGGCCGGTGGGGACGAGGGTAGCGCGGCGCTCGTCGATCTGGACGGCCAGCTCCATGAGCTGGCCTACGTGCAGGCCGTGGGTGGCCGAGGTGAACACGAGCGGCGCCCACCAGGCAAATTGGAACTCGTTTTTGAGTAATACGGTGAGGCGGTCCTGGGTTTTTTCGTCTTTTACGACCGCGTCCCATTTGTTGTAGGCAATGATGAGGCCCTTGCCGGCTTCGATGATTTGGCCGGCCAGGTTCAGGTCGCCGGCCACATGGCCTTCGACGCCGTCGAGCACGAGCACGCAAACGTCGGCTTCGTGGATGGCGCTGAGCGTGCGCAGGGCGCTGAATTTCTCGATGCCGCGCTCGATGCGGCCGCGGCGGCGCAGGCCGGCGGTGTCGAGCAGCTCGATGGCGCGGCCCTTGTATTTGATGGTTTCGGTGGCGGTGTCGCGGGTGGTGCCGGGGGTGGACGATACCAGGGCCTTTTGCTTGCCGATGAGGCTGTTGAGCAGACTCGATTTGCCGACGTTGGGCCGGCCGATGAGCGCCAGGCGCAGGGGGGGGTTGGCTTCGGCCTCGGTGGCGGGGGCGTTGGCGATGGTGGTGGTGATGGCGTCGAGCAGGTCGCCGGTGCCGCGGCCGTGGATAGCCGACACGCCGACGATGGCGGGAATGCCGAGGCGGCGCCAGGATTCCAGATCGGCGCCGGCGGCGGTGTCGATTTTGCCGAGCGCCAGGATGACCGGCTTGCCGGTTTTGAGCGCCAGGCGCGCGGCGGTCTGGTCTTCGGCGGTGATCATGGTGGCAGCGTCCACCACCACCACGATCACGCTCGCGGCTGCGGCGATTTCGCGGATTTGGTCTTGGGCCTGGAGTTCGATGCCGCCGCCGGCACGCCCCGGCGCACTTTCAGCCTTGGAGAGGCCGGCGGTGTCAACCAGCGTGAAGCTTTTGCCGGCCCAGTGGGCGGTGCCGTAGTTGGCGTTGCGGGTGGTGCCGGAGGTTTCGTGCGTGATGGCTTGGCGCGTGCCGATAAGCCTGTTAAACAGGCTCGATTTGCCGACATTAGGCCGGCCTACGATCGCAACTAATGCTGAGCTCATAATACGTAAACTTTGTTATAACCATTGCCAGGTACGGGAAATCCAGTTGGTGAGGGTGGTGGTGGCGCCGAAGCGGTCGCCGGCGCCGAGAACCACTGTGATCACATCGTGCCCGCCAGTACGAGTAAGGCCGACGAAGCATTCGCCGGCAGCTGGGGTGTACCCCGTTTTTATACCATAAAACGTACCCGATGCCAAGAGGTCGTTGGTGGTTTTGAGATTGTATGTGCGGCCCTGTCCGCTGGTGAGGCTTATGGATGTGTGGGTAACGATGGTAGCCAGGTCGCGGTTTGCGAGCAGCAGGCCGGCAATTTTGGCCAGGGCCGAGGCCGAGGCGTAGTTGCCTTCGTCCTGGAGGCCGCTGGCATTGGAGAATCGGGCGCCCACTATCCCCCATTCGCTCATCTTGGCGTTCATGCGGGCGGCAAATTTGGTGACTGAGCCGGCGTCCCAGATAGCGAGGGCGTCGGCGGCGTCGTTGGCGGAGGGCACGAGCATGGCTTCGAGCAGGCTCGACAGCCGGAAATTGTCGCCCGGGAACAGGCCGGCGGTTTCGGCGGCCGTGGGGTAATCCGGGAGCGTGGGAATGGTGACGGTATCGCCCGGGCTGTGGCGCGACAAGATCACCAACGCTGTCACAATTTTTGTGACACTGGCAATGGGCAGCTTGGCCGAGGCGTTTTTGGAATACAGCACCGTGGCGGTGGAGCGGTCGATGGCGATGGCCGCGGTGGCGTTTAGAGCCAATGGCTCGGTGGAGGCCTGGATGGGCAGCGCGGATGGCTCGAGCGGCGCGTTGGTGGTGATGACGTTGGGGTTGGTGGCTGCGTTGGCAACCGCCGTAACGCCGGTGGCGCGGGCGGAGAGGTGCGCCCGGGTATCTGAGGCAAGGTGGGACCAGAGGCCGGTTGAGTGGAGGGCGAGGACAACTAGTAATGCTAGTGTTTTCATCTAAAGGGTAACCCTCTGGGCTTTATGAGAATACGTCTATTCCACGAAACTATATGCATTTCGCATATATGCAGATTGCATATAGTTTTCATGGTTGCGTTTTCCCTGGGACGTGGCCGGAGCTGTCGGTTTCGATCCAGTGGCTAGGCGGGAGGTTGCCGAGGATGAAACTGCCGGCGTGGGTACGGTGCAGCCGCGTAATGCCGTAGCCGAGGGCGCCGAAGGTGCGGCGGAGTTGGCGGTTGCGGCCTTCTTCGAGCTCGACGGTCACGTGGGGTCCCTGGACTGAGATAATTGCTACCCTACTAGGACCGTCCGGGAGCTGGATGCCGTGGCTGAGTTTGGGTTGGTCACTGGGCTTGAGGGCGGTGGTGAGCGTGAGTTCGTAACGCTTAGTTTTGCCGAGCGACGGATGGGTGAGCCGGTTGATGAATGGGCCGTCATCGGACAGCAAAATGAGGCCTGACGAGTCGCGGTCGAGGCGGCCGGCGATGCGCAGGCGGCCGAATTTGGCCGGCAGCAATTCGTAGAGCGTGGGGCCCCCGCCTTGCCGGGCGCGGCTGGAGATGTAGCCGGCGGGCTTGTTGAGCATGACGTAAGTGTGGGCGGTGCGGGGTGTGAGCGGTTGCTCGTCGAGGGTGAGATGGTCGGTCGGTGCGATTATTTGACCGAGGGTGGCGGGCCGGCCGTTGAGTTTAACGCGTCCGGCCGTGATGGCCGTATCGGCGGCGCGCCGCGACAGTCCGGAGGCTGAGGCCACGAATTGGTTAATTCTCACTGCCGGCCTCCGGTGGCTGGGGGTGCGGCGGCGGGTCTGGCAGCGGGGGCAGGTCAGCGGCGCCGGTGAGGCCGAAGTGTGCCAGGAAGCTGTGGCTGACGGCATAGAGCTGCGGGCGGCCGGCTTCGGGGCTGCGGCCGGCCTCGGTCACCAGGCCGCGGGCGATGAGGTTGCGCAGCATGGCGGCCGAGTCCACGCCACGGATTTGCTCGACGGCGCTTTTGGTGAGCGGCCCGCGGTAAGCCACGATAGCCAGCGTCTCGAGGGCCGGCCGCGACAGGTCTTGGCGCCCGCTGTCGTCGAGGAATTTGGCCACGGTGGCGGCGGTATCGGGGGCGGTCACCAGGCGGAAGGTACCGTGGTTTTCGGCCAGGCGCACGCCGCCTTCCCCTAGCCGGGTCTTGAGGGTGGCAAGGGCGGCCTCCACGTCCTCCCCGGGCGCCTCCAGGATTTGGCTGAGGCGGGCGGCCGACAACGGCTCGCCGGCCACAAACAAGATGGCCTCGATGGTGACGTCGAGCGTGGGCTCAGTCACGCGCGGCCTCAATCCGGATGGCTTCAAATTGGCCGGTCTGGGTCGCCCGGGCCTCTCCCGAGCGCACCAGCTCCAATACCGCCAGGAATGTCACCACGATCTCCAGCCGGTCGCGGCAGCGCTCGATAACGGTGTGCAGCTCGAAGCCGGCGGGCAACCGTTCGCGGAGGCCGCCCAGTACGGTTTCGAGGCCGAGGTGATGTTTTATGACACCGCTGGGGGCGGCCGGCGGCGCGAATTTCAGCGCCCGTACGAAGGCCTCCGCGAGCCGGTCGAGGCTGACGCCCGGCGGTGGCGCGGCGGAGGCGGCGATGCGTCGGGGCGGCGCCGGGCGCCCGAAAGTCCGGGCGGCGCCGCGCGCGGCTAGTTCCTTGGCTGCCGCCTGGAAGCGCCGGTACTCCGTGAGTTCCAAGTTGAGCTGGGCGAGCTCGCGGGCCTGCTCATCTTCGGAACCGGATTGTGGCAACAGGGCCAGGCTTTTGATGTAGAGCAGGCGCGCGCCGAGCTGCAAAAAGTCGCTCAGCTCCTCGGCCGATACGCCGCTGAGGCCGCCGATGTGTTCCAGGTAGTCGGCCGTTATTTGCCCCACTGATACCTGCGACACTTCGAGGTTGCCGCGTTCCACCAAATCGAGCAGCACACCCAGCGGGCCCTCGAATTCACCGACGGCGACGGTGTGGCTCATAGATTTACTTGGCAGCGCCGAGCGTCTCTCGAACCGAATTAACGACGTCTTCGAGCGTCACTTGGGACTTGATCAAATACTTGTTGGCACCGAGCGATTCGCCGCGCTGGCGGTCGGATTCCTGGCTGAGGGCGGTCATCATGATGACCTTGGTCTCTTTGGTTTCGGGGGTGGAGCGCAATATGTCGAGCACGTCGAAACCGGAAATTTTGGGCATCATCACGTCGAGCACGATCAGGTCGGGGCGCTCGCGCACGGCGGTGGCCAACGCTTCTTCGCCGTCAGAGGCGGTAATTACTTCGTAGGATTCGGCTGCGAACCGGGCAGAGTAGATCTCCCGCAGGTTGACGTCATCTTCGACTAGGAGGATTTTTGCCATTGAATGTAGTCTAGCGTATCTGTCTTATGCTTTGCAAGGTTTCGCTCATTTCGTGCTCCTGGGGCACGGGAGTGGCGATGGGTGCCGCGGCCGAGGTGGGGGCCATTGCCGGTACCGGCGCCGCGGCCGGCCCGGAAGCAGCGGTGTCGGGGGCCGGGGCGCCGGCTGCGGGCGTGGCGCCGGGATTGGTTTGGGGCGCGGGTGTGGCGGATTGGGCCTGGAGGCGGGTGACCTCAGCCTGGCTGAGCCGCGGCAGCGTAAATTTGAAAGTGCTTCCCTCCCCGATCTTTGATTCCACCCAAATGCGGCCATTAAACGCCTCGATCAGGCGGCGGCACAGGTACAGCCCGAGCCCGGTGCCGCCGATAGTGCGGGTGGCGGTGTTGTCGATGCGGTAGAACTTTTGGAACAAGTGCGCCATGTCTTCCTTGGCGATGCCGACGCCGGTGTCGCTGATGCCCACCGTTACCTCCTTTTCGTCGCCTTCCAGTACCACTTTGAGGCCGCCTTCGGGGGTGAATTTAGCGGCGTTGTCGATAAGGTTCATAATGACTTCACGCAGCCGCTCGGTGTTGGCGGCCACGTAATACAGTGGCGCGATGGCTTTGCCGGATTGCCCGCCGATCTGGTAGACCATGGTGAGGCCTTTTTTGCGGATGGTGAACTGCATGTCGTCGACGGTGCTCTGGAGGAGAGAACCGAGGTTCACGGCCTCCATGGCGCCCCCGAGCTGGCCCTCCTCGGCCTTCGTTACCGACAGCAGGTCCTTGAACAGCTCGCCGAGGTGGGCGATGGTGTCGTGGGCCTTCTCGAGGTACTTCTTGGCGCGGTCGTCGATGGTGGCGACGTTGGAGTTCATGGCCAGCGAAATGTAGCCTTCGATGGCGGCTACGGGTGTGCGCATTTCGTGGCTGGCGGTGCTGATGAACTCGTCTTTTTGCCGCTCCACTTCCTTTTCTTTGGAGATGTCGCGGAACAGCGCGATGGCGCCCGAGGGCTGGTTTTCGGTGTCGAACACCGGCGAGATCGAGATGTTGAGCTGCACTTTGCGCCCCGAGCGGGTGGTCATCACCAGGTTGTCGATCACGAGCTCCCCGTGCTTGGTCCAGGCTTGGGCAAATGGGTCGGCGGCCGGGTCGATGGCCTGGTCGTCGGCGGTTTTGAGCTGCATCACGAGTTGATAGTCAATGTTTTGGGCGCTGGATTCGTCCCAGCCGGTGAGCTCTTGGGCGGCCTTGTTAAACAATTGGATGCGGCGGGAGCTGTCGATCACCATCACGCCCTCGCCGATGCTCGACACAATGGCGTCGGCCTTGAGTTGCTCGGCCGACAGTTGACCCGAGAGCTTCTCGAGCTTGGAATTGGCGACGCTAGCGCTGCGGCTGCGGGAGTGCACCCATTCGGCCAGCCCGCCGGCGCCCAGCGTGAGGGCGAACTGGATGAGGTGGTCGCTAAGGTAGGGCGCGCTTACGCCCCCGAGCACCAGCCAGTAGGCGTAATACCCGATCGTGAGGCTGAGCACGGCCACGGTTTCGGCGGGCCCGAAAATGCCCGCCACCACGATGGCCAAAATCCAAAAGGCGTAAAACGGTGAATCAAGCCCCCCCGTGGAGGTGATCACCAGTACCAGGTTGACGCACGAGATGAGGCTGAGTCCCAGCACCAACAGCGACAGCCGCGTCATCTTGAGCACCTGGTGTATGGTCACGTAGTAGGCGGCGGATACGGCGCCCAAAATAGCCGCCGTGAGCGACAGCGTGACATTGGCCAGGGTGGCGGGCTCGATAAAGTACAGTGCGAAAACCACGATAGCAAGCCCTGCCCCCAGGACTGCCTGGAGCCGGGCGAGGGTGGTTAAACTGCGGAGGCGTTGATCGGTCATTGGGTCATGTCGGGCGAGCCTTTCGCGCATTACGCTTAAGGTTAATTATGCCCGTCTAGCTTCATAATCGCAACCGAGCACGTCGATCTCATTCCAAATCATCGGCAATTGAGCTTATGTTTTGCGAGGGCCTGCCCCATTATGTTGACAAAATAATGCATAAGTGGTATCATGATTCACCAGAATACATTGTGACTAAATTGGCAATGTGAGGAAGGTATTTCTGTGAGGAATTCGAATCAAGGCACCATTATGATTTTGGGCGGCGACGGCTATCTGGGCTGGAGCCTGGGCCTGGCGTTTGCCAACCGTACCGACATGCACGTGGTCCTCGTGGACAACCTTGTGAAGCGCCGGTGGGAGAAGGCCGCCGACGCGAAATTGCTCGTGCCGCTCGCGAAGCCGAAGGCTCGCATTGCCGAGTATAAACGGCTGTATGGCAAGTCGAATATGGAGTTTGAGAAGGTGGAGCTGCTCGATCAGCCGGCCGTCGCGCGCGTGCTGCGCAAGCACCGGCCGAGCGTGGTGATCAATGCCGCGCAGCAGCCGTCGGCGCCGTTTTCGATGATGAGCCCGCAGAATGCGGCCGCGACGTTTAATAACAACATCAACGGCCACTTGAATGCACTGTGGGCGATAGCCGAAGTCGATAAGAGCATCAACTACATTAAGCTGGGTTCGGCCGGTACCTATATGGACACCGATACGGATTACCTGCCGCTGGGCAAGAAAGACCTTACGTTTACGCACCGCGGCAAGCAGCACAAGGTGCTGAGCAGCTTCCTGCCTATGCAGGCGACCGACTTTTATCACCAGTCCAAGATTAGCGACTTCCTGATAGACGACCTGTGTGCCCGGATGTGGGGCCTGAAGGTGATTACGGTGCAGCAGTCGACCATTTTTGGTGCTACTATTCCCGAAAATCACGACGAGAAGTACGCTGGATTGTCGGCCCGCTTTAATTACGACGCTGTCTTTAGTACGGTGATGAACCGGTTTGTGTGTCAGGTGGCAATTGGGCACCCGCTAACTGTTTATGGCGATGGCAAGCAGAAGACCGGCATTATCAGTCTTGCAGACACGGTCGATAACTTCATGGAGTTTGCGGTTATGGACGTGAAGCCCGGTGAACACAAAGTGGTGCACAACTACACCCACCGGCTGTCGATCGAAGAAATCGCGCAGCGGATCGCGATCGCGGATCCGGCGGCTGTGATTAATTACATCAAAAACCCGCGCAAAGAGCCGAAGGGCAAGCTTGATAAAACCGTGGAGGTGCATCCGGCTACGAAGCCACGCCATATCGACAAAGAGCGGAAGCTGCAGCTTGAAGTGGCCAACATTATCGAATTTGCCAAGCGCCACAAGGACAATATCGACCGGTCGATCATCATGCCGACCGTGGAGTGGTCCGTCTCGGAGCGCAAGCCCAAGTCTAAGCCCCGGCTACGAGTTGCTCTTGAGCCACTGACTGGTAAGATCGGCGAGCTGACGCAGATCTTCAACGCGTGATTCGTGGATAAACGACAGCCTGGCAGCGTCCCGGAGCCAGCGGATATAAATGCCGCGTCCGTACAAGTAGTCGCATAGCTCCTTGGGGTCGGCGACTATCATCGAAACGATATTGCCCTGAGCGTCTCCGTGATCGATAAAGTCGATGCCGGCCTCGCGCAGAATATCCTTTGCATCGTGAAGTAGTTCAAGGTTTTTGGCCTCGATGACGTCCATGCCGATGGCGTTGACATGCTTCAGGGCGGCATGAAGCGCCACGATGCCCACGAGGTTTTGGGTGCCGTCCAGGAAGCGGTCGGCCGTGGGCTTGAGGGTGTACGAGTTGCTGTCGAACCGCTCCATGCCGCGTATGCCGACCTTGATGTCGCGCAGTCGTGGCAAGAGGTCTTTGTTTACATACATTAATCCGCTGCCGGTGCCCGCACGGAGGTACTTTTGGCCGCCGCAAAGCAAAAAATCGACCGGCGTAGCCTTAAGGTCGATCCGGCGCACGCCGACGTGCTGGGCGGCGTCGACTGCCAGGAATATCCCCATTTCTCGGCACACAGCTGAAAGGCGGCCCAGATCGGCCATGTAGCCGTCGTAGGACTGGATGGAAGAAATGGCAATGGCTTTGGTCCGCGAAGAAATGGCTTCCAGCAGCTGTTCAAACGAGGTAGCGTTGTCGGCCGCGGTGATGACCGTGACTGTGAGTCCGTCCTTGCGCTTCTTGAGCCAGGGCAAGAAATTGGCCGGGTACTCCGTGGCCTGCACCAATATTTCATCGCCGGGCTCGAGCGGCAACGCTTCCGAGGCAATGAAAATACCTTCGGTGGTGTTTTTGACGTACGTTACTTCGCCGGGGTCGCAGTTGATCAATTTTGCGGCTTCGGCGGCCATCTCCTGCGTGAGCGGGTCGTATTTATAGAGCACCTCGGGCGGGCCGACGCGATAGAATTCTTCCAGGAATTGCTTGCTGGCCTCGTAGGCCGGCTCCCCCATCCGGGCAACAGTCGCGTAGCTGAAGAAGATTTTGGGGGAAGTTGGAGGAGTGGGCATGTGTTGATTATAGGCACATCTCCAAGTTTCGTCATGGTAGATTGGGCGTGACAAAACGCTTGATAAATGCTACACTCGCATGGTTTCGCAGCCGGTGTGCTGCGAATGAGGTCCCGTCGTCTAGCGGCCTAGGATGCCTCCCTCTCACGGAGGAGATCAGGGGTTCGAATCCCCTCGGGACTACCAAAGTATTTATGCTTAAATAATGGCTTTCACGAGCCATTATTTGCTTTCAGCGACTACTTTTGGCTGAGTGACCTCGTGAAATCCGTACTCGCCGTGAGTCCGGCCCATGCCGGAGCTTTTGAATCCGCCAAATGGATTGTTTGGTCCCCAGAACGGCACGCGGTTATGAGCAATCATCCCCGCCTTTAGCAGACGGGCCAGCCGCTCAAATTGCTTTCGGTCGCCTGTCATAACGTGAGCGCTGAGCCCATATGTAGTGTCGTTAGCGAGCGCTATCGCCTCGTCTTCTGTTTTGAAAAAGACTACTGGTAATACAGGGCCGAATGTTTCTTCATGCCATACCCGCATCTTTCGCGTTACTCCGGTCAGCAGGGTTGGCTCGTAATATGCCCCTTCTAAGCCAGGGGGTCGTTTGCCTCCTACTACAGCTGTAGCACCTCCATTCAAGGCGTCCTGCACCTGAGATTCAATCTTCTCGAGTTGCCTTTTAGAAACCAGAGGTCCGACATCTGTATCTTCCTCCAGGGCATCTCCAACGTTCATGTTCGAAATAAGCTTACTTAGCCGGTCTACGACTTCGTCAAATTTGCTTTCATGGACAATTAAACGCTTTATGGCGTCGCAGGCCTGCCCCGCGTTTTTAAAGCGTAAGCCCGCGATGTACTCAAGGTTTTCAGTCGTTACGGCATCTTCGAACACTATGCATGGTGACGAGCCTCCGAGCTCGGTATGAATTGGGATGAATTTTTCGGCAGCGATCTTGGTGAGAGCTTTACCCGTTTGTGTACTGCCCGTGAAGGAAATCATGTCGATCTCCTGGTGCACTAGCATCTCTCCGACGGTTCCGTCGCCGTAGATGACGTTGAAAACACCTGCTGGCACGTCGGACTGTTCGAATAGTTCGGCGAGCAGTTTTGCGAATAGCGGATTTTCTTCAGAGTTCTTGTAGGCGATGGTGTTGCCGGCTAGTAGCGCCTGACCGCATTGCCAGGCAACGTTTTGAAAAGGGTAATTCCAGGGGCAAATTGCTGCTATGACGCCATATGGTTCGTGAAATACTCGGGTAATTTCAGTGTCGGATTCGCTTGTAATCTGGGGGGCAAGGTATCTCTCGGCAAGCTCGAAGTAACACTCAAAATATTTGATCCCGCCGGCCACATTGCCGCGTGCGCTCCGGATTGGACGGCTGGTTTCTTTTGCGATTAGGCTTGCGATTTCTTCGGCTCGTTGCTTACTGATTTCTACAAATGTGGCCAATGCACTGATGCGCCCGGCAACCGAAAGAGCTGCCCAGTCAGCTTGGGCTTTTTGGGCTCGTTCAACGGCATCTTTGACGTCTTGTTCAGTTGATATATCAACCTCGCCGATAGTTTCAAAGTTGCGGGATGGGTTGGTGGAGGCAATTTTCATAGCTTAATGATACTCCTCGATTGTTACCCCCAGAGTTTCTAGACGCTCGCTGATTTTTATTACGCTTTTGTATATTCCCCTCAGCCCTCTAATCAGTTGGGGCTACAATAAAATAGGTATGGAGGACGATCTAATCGATTTTGGGAATCGCCCAACCGGGTGGTATCTCTGCTGGAAGAGTATCGCTTCCAAACCTGGATGAGTAACAATCAATTATGAGGTTATAGCACAACCCCCGAGTTTTAGGCTTGCTTAAACGTTTGTACCGGTATAAGGCAAGGTGGCTCGGGGATATGCGACTATCTATAACGAACAAGACTATTGTACCATCTGGTACCTTTTCGGAAGCAGCGCCCCATACCCGTTAGTAACTAATTCTGACCTGGGGCCAGCTTTGGCCGGAGGAGGGTGTTTGATATGGCTTACGTTCTTGGCTGCGATGTCAGCATGCGTAAATTAGACTTGTCCCTTATTGATTCAAACGGAGCCGAATTGTGGACCGACCAATGCCTCAATAACGAGCTCGATATTGTGGAGCTGCTCTTGGCCGTATCCGGTGCTTACCCGGCGCTCACCTGCGTGGTCGAGGCAACCAACCGCTACCATGTAGCCTTTGCCGAAACGGGGTACAGTCTTGGTCTTACATGCCTGGTTTTCAACCCAATCCTTACCAAGCAACAAATTAAGACCTCAATTCGCGGCAAGAAAACCGACCGCACCGACGCGCTCATGATCGCCCGGCTTGGTTTGCGTGGCGAGGGGCTACCTTTTACTCCCGAGCTGTATCCGGCTACCAAAGCCTATGTGCGCGGGCGTTCCCGGCTCAGTGTTTTGAAGGGGTCACTCGAACGCTATTGCAACCATCTGGATGATCTCTTAAACCAGCAGCTCAGCCCGCAATTGGCCGAAACACTCAAAGACGCCAAGCTCGCCTTCGAGAAAGTTCAGCGGCAATTTGACCGCGACTTAGCCGCCGCTGCGCCAGCTGAGCTATCCAAGCGCCTCCAGACCATCCCAGGTATCGGTCCATTCCACGCCGCCTGCCTAATAGGCGAGATCCAGGATATGACTCGTTTTCGCACCAGCAAACAGCTCATTGCCTTTGCCGGGCTTGACCCTCGCATTAAGCAAAGTGGGCATACCCTCAATGTTACTGGTAGGCTAACCAAACGAGGCTCAAAATACTTGCGGCACAGCCTGTTTCTGGCCGCCAGTGTCGCCAGACAGCACGACCCGATATTTAAGGCTTTGTACGAGAAGAAGCGTGCTGAAGGCAAAACCTACACCGTTGCGGTTTGCATTGTTGCCAGGAAGCTGCTCGTTGTCATACGCGCGCTTTGGCTAGGCCAAATGAGCTATGACGTGGATTTCAATAAGAACCTATCCTGAACCATTAACCGACGGTTAATAACTCGGGGTAGGCCACCCCCGCGCGCAATGGGGCGCGGGGGTGGGGTGGACATGAAGGTCAGGCGGTGGGCATGAGGCCGCGGTTGAGGCCCTTCTGGTGCGGAGCGTGCTCCGTGACACCGGAAGTGACGCCCAGCTTGGCCCGGATGCGGCAGACGATGGCCGTCGCCGCGATCTGCTGGAGCAGGTATGGACCCGACTCGTACTTACCGAGCCAGGTGCCACAGTGCACTCCGTACAGATCGGCGTCCGGCTCAGCGTAGATGAGTCGGCCGAGCAATTCGGCCGACATCTTCTTCGTCTCAGCGAGCGCCAGCTGCTCCACGCGACCACCCCAGCCCTCGTTCGCAGGGACGATGTGCCCCTGGAAGTCGGTGACGAGCTGGTAGGCGCAGATCGTGTACCGCTCGATGAGTCGCTGGGCGACGTCGTCGAGGATCTCACGGTCGGTGGTCTTGCCGTACTTTGCGCTCATCATAGTTCTCCTATTCTTGAGCGCTGGCCTCAGATCCTGATATCCTTGGCCGGGTCGCTACCACCTATACAAGTGGCAATGATCCGGCCAGGACTCCATGTCAAAATTCAACCTCACGATTGAATGTTCACTATATTAGCATAACAAGTTTAATTTGTCAAGAGTCGTTCAGCAAACTGGGTAAAATGCACTTGACACGGATATATGAGGTCTTCCAGATAGAGTTCGAATTTCGTCTCGTCTGGTCTACCAATATGCTTATGCTTAATAATGGCTTTCACGAGCCGTTATCTGTTACACATCAGTAATTACGTAAGGGAGAGCTACTTTGCAGCCTTGTGGAGGATTGATGAGGCAAGAGTCTGGTATGGAATCCCCTCTTCCGATGCCTTTGCCTTAAGTCGGTGCAGGTCTCTCTCGCTAAGTCGTATGTTTATGTTGCGGGTCTTGTTAAGTGTGTGTCTAGCGATTTGCTGCAAGCGCTTGCGCTCGGCCGCGAGATTAGGGTTGGTTTGAATCTTGCCGGTTTCTAGGGCTGTTTCGATCTCCTCTAATTCGTGCTGCTCGTTATCGTCAAGTTGGTAGTAGTTCATTGTTTCCTCCTCTCTTGCAAGTAAGCTTTAGTGAATTTTCTACTGGGATATATGGTCTTTAGGAATAGCTTCTCGTTGTCTTCAACGAATGGCACTAGGAACACGTATTCGTTTAGGCTGACCACCAGGATTTGCTGGCCTGGATAGAGTTTTTGATTGGGATGAGCAATTCTATCAAGCAGGTTGCCGGTTTCTAAAGCAGTGAGGATATCATCAAAACTGACGCCACGCTCTGCCTTCAACTTAATGTTTTTAGCTTCATCCCAATCGATGTGTTTCACAAGTCGAGAATATGACAAAGTATATTGAATGTCAACTCCAAACCCCTTCAAGGTGCTGTGGTACTCGCGATACGTGATATAACAGATGTACCCTGAAATATTCGACCCAACGTGAGGGAGATTCCAGATGAGAGGGCCACAGCTCAATGCCCTCTTCTGGAGGGTAGTACGGTGGGTGCCGATGCCGCGCATTATCGGCCTGATGCCCGCGGCGCTCGGGTACAAAGAAACCCGGGAGATGCGCCGGGCGCACCGGAAGTTGGTGCGGGCAATCCGGCGCAGTATGGAGCTCGCTGATGTGCGGCCGGCCTGGTTGGCTTACAACGAGCCGGCCGAGGCATTGGTAGAAGCGCTGCCGGATGAACGGGACGCGCACTCCCGGGCTGAGGTCGGTTACCTGGTCGCCAAGGCGCTGATTTGGTACGAGGCCGGCAGGCCAGACGTTTACCTCGAAGAGCTTCTTGACGCCCTCGATTACGCGGACGGCATGGGCCTTCGGGAGACAGCAGCGCTGCTGAGGATGCAGCTCAATTTCACCTCCCGGGATATTTCCTACCTCCTGGGGGATAATGTCCGGGGCTACGAGCTCGAGATGGGAGATTACTTCCGGGATCGCACGTTGTACGTCTACGCGATAGAGGCCCCGGGAACTTTTGTGATTCGACAAGTCATAGGACCGTTTTGAAGTAATACCAGAAGTGGTACAAGATCGGGATAATGATCAGGATATACCACAGCACGAGGGCCAGGTTTTTGTACTCGTGGGCGATCTGGACGGGGCGGCTGAGGCGCGGGTGCGTGGGGATCATGCCGGTGACCAGGTTGTGCAGGGTGGTGTACCAGAAGATGGCGATGGTGACGGCCCACACCAGCATGCACCACAGACAGAGGGCGTGGATTGAGTATACGGATTGGGTGAACAGCCAGTGGACGAAAATGACGCCGAGGAACGAGCCGAGGTTGAACAGCCGCCAGTACCAGGGCTTGAAGTTGGCGCCGGCCAGCAGGCTGACTCCGACGGTGATGACGACGGCGAAGGCAACGAGGCCGAGCCACGAATTGGGAAAGCCAAAGGCCGAGGCCTGGGCGGTTTTCATGACGCTGCCGCAGCTGATGACCGGGTTGAGGCTGCAGCCAGGGACGAAATTGGGGTTCTCGAGGAGTTTGAGTTTGTCTTCGGTGATGGCGGCCGAGGCGATGAGGCCAAGGGTACCGCCCACGGTGAGCAGCCAGGCATAGAATTTGGTCGGGAAGGCGGTAGACATCTCTGATAGTTTACTACTAATGCCCAGACTGTTGGCTGTGAGTTTGGTCACTGCGGCAATCGGCGCAGAGGCCGGTGATTTCGAGCTGGTGGGCGCGGGCGGTGAGGCCCAGGGTCCGACTGGCGGCATGGATGGCCTGCTCAAGGGCCGGGTCGTCGAAGTTGGTGATGCGGCCGCAACTTGAGCACCAAAAATGGTGGTGGTGTCCGCCGAAGTCGTCGGTGAGCTCGAGCAGGCGGTGACTGCCCACGCCGATCTCGCGCACCAGGCCGAGCTTTTGGAACAGGGCGATGGTGCGGTAAACCGTGACCGTGTCGACCCCATCGGCTGCGGCGCGTTCGGTGAGCTTGCGCATGGCCACCGGGCTGTGGCGGGCCAGCAGCCGGAAGATGGCCAGGCGCGGGCTGGTGAGGCGCTCGCCGTGGTTTTTGAGACGACTGATGAATTCGGATTCGAGTTTCTGAGTTATCATGCGACTTATGTTATTGCATATGCAACATTTTTGCAATAAGCCTCGCGCCCGGGTAAAATGCCCGGTATGAAAAAAACTATTAGCAACTCAGGGTCCATTAGCTCATCAATCGTGTATATAATAATGGCCGTTATCATCGTGGGCGGGCTGGCGCTGACCGCGCTGGTGGTCGCGCGCCAAAGCCCAAAACAGTCGTCCGGGCGGATCAAGGTGGTGGCGGCTGAGAATTTCTGGGGGAACATCGCGTCGCAGATTGGCGGTGACAGCGTGGAGGTGACGTCGATTTTGTCGGATCCGTCGGCCGATCCGCACCTATATGAGTCGAATGCCAATAATGCGGCGGCAGTATCGGGCGCGGATGTGGTGATCGAAAACGGTCTCGGCTACGACGATTTTATGGACAAATTGCTGGCGGGATCGAACAAGAGCGGCCGGGTGGTGGTGAGTGCTGCCAAGGAGTATGGCGCGAGCGACGGTGCGAATCCGCATTTGTGGTACGACACGCCCAAGGTGAAGCTGATGGCGGGGGCGATTGAGAAAGCCATAGCCGATAAGGACCCCGTGCACAAAGCCGAATATGAACGTAATTTGGGGAAGTTTAATGATGGGTTGCAGCCGGTGCTTGATAAAATATCGCAGATTAACACGCAATTTCCGGGGGCGCCGGTGGCCTACACCGAGCCCGTGCCTGGGTACATGCTCGCAAATGCCGGTTTGAGCGTGAAGACGCCTGAGGGCTTTGCGGCGGCGATTGAGGAGGGCAACGAACCATCCCCCGCCGATGCGGCTACGATGGCGGGCCTCATGACCGGTAAACAGGTCCGGGTGCTGCTCTACAATTCTCAGGCGACGAGCGCGGTGACGCAGCACATCCAGGACCTGGCGAAGGCGGCGGGGGTGCCGGTGGTGCCGGTGACTGAGACGATGCCGCCCGGCGCCAAGGATTTCCAGAGTTGGCAGCTAGAGCAGGTGACGGCGCTGTATAATGCCCTGAATGGCCAGTAACACTCCTCTAATCCGTCTGCGCAAAGCCACGCTCGAGCTGGGTGGCCGGACGGTGTGGCGCGATCTGGATCTGGAGGTGAAGCCGGGCGAATTTTTGGCTGTGCTGGGGCCGAACGGGTCGGGTAAAACCAGCCTGCTGCGGGCGATGCTGGGCCTGAATGCCCTGTCCGGCGGGAGCGTGGAGGTGGACGGACGCGAGCCGGTGCGGGCGCGCGGGGTGGTGGGGTACGTGCCCCAGCAGCGGTCGTTTGACGCGGATTTGCCGGTGCGCGGACGGGACGTGGTGCGGTTTGGCTATGACGGCGGACGTTTTGGCTTGCCGTTTGGCCGGTTCGATGCCGACGAGCCGGTGCAGCGCGCGATCCGCGAGGTGGGCGCCGAGCCCTACGCCGATAAGCCGGTGGGCCTGCTGAGCGGCGGCGAGCAACAGCGGCTGCGGATCGCGCAGGCCATCGTGGGCAACCCGAAGGTGCTGCTGTGCGACGAGCCGCTCCTCAGCTTGGACCTGTCGCGGCAACAGGCCATGACGGCGGTGATTAATAAGCGGCGCGAGGCCGGGGCGGCGGTGGTGTTTGTGACGCACGAAATCAACCCGATATTGCCACTGGTGGACCGGGTGCTGTATCTGGTTGGCGGCCGTTGGGCGATTGGCAAGCCGCCGGAGGTGCTGACCACCGAGCGTCTGAGCGAGCTGTACGGCGCGCCGGTGGACGTGCTGCACGTGCGCGGCCGGGTGGTAGTGGTGGGCTCCGGCGAGGCAGCCCTGCAAGAAGCCGGCGGGCACCACCACGCTTCGGGGCGGCGCGAATGACCGATTTATTGACGTATTTGGGCCAGCCGTTCGCGCAGAACGCGTTGCTGGGCGCGACATTGGTGGCGGTGGCGTGCGGGTTGATCGGGCCGTTTGTGATTATGCGCAGCATGGCGTTCGCGGTGCATGGCACCAGCGAGCTGGCGTTTACGGGTGCGGCGGCCGGATTGCTGGTGGGCGGCAACCCTCTGGCTGGTGCGCTGGCGGGTTCGGTGATCGTGGCGGGGGTGATTGGCGCGCTGGGGGTGCGGGAGCGAGAGCGCGATTCGGCGATTGGCGTGGTGCTGGCGTTTGGGCTGGGCGTGGGTGTGTTGTTGCTGAGCTTTTACCACGGCTTCGCCACCCAGGCGACCAACATATTATTTGGCAATATTTTTGGGGTGAGCCCGGGACAGCTGGTGGTTTTGGTGGCGATTTGCGTGGGGGTAATGCTGGCCATGAGCATCATTTACCGCCCGTTGCTGTTCGCGTCGATTGATGCTGAGGTGGCCGCGGCTAAGGGTGTGCCGGTGCGGGCGCTGGGCCTGGTGTTTTTGCTGGTACTGGCGCTGACGGTGACCGCCGCCGCGCAGGTTGTGGGGACGCTTCTGGTGCTGAGCCTGGCGATCACGCCGGCGGCTAGTGCTCTGCGCCTCACTGCCCGCCCGGGGGTGGTGCTGGCGACGTCGGTGATGTTCGCGGTGGCAGCCAGCGCCGGCGGGGTGCTCCTGAGCCTGGCCAGCGGCAACGTGAAGCCGAGCGTGTTCGTAACCTTCATCAGCTTTGGTATTTACGTGGTGTGCCGGGTATTGGGCCGGTGGCAGCGGAGTGGAGCATGATTCATGTAACCGACGAGGAATTCTACGACATGGTGCAAGAGGCGGTGAAGCAAATCCCGCCCCGGTTTGCCGACCATCTGGACAACGTGGCCTTCATGGTGGCCGACGTGCCGACGCCGGAGCAGCAGCGCAAGAGTGGGAGGCTGCATGGCCGCACTCTGCTTTTGGGGTTGTACGAGGGCATTCCCCTGCCCGCTCGCAACAGCGGCTATTCGGGTGTGCTGCCGGATGTGATCACGGTGTTTAAGCGCGCCCACGAATTGACCTCCCGCGACGAGGCCGATTTGCGCAAGGCTGTACACGAGACGGTATGGCACGAGGTGGCCCATTATTTCGGCCTCGACCACGGCCAAATCCGGGCGTTGAGCTAATTCCAGTTAGATGAACACTACCTGAGTGCTCAAACGTTGAACTTGAGCGTTCGGGTGGTGCCCTCTGGCGATAACCACATCCCAGGTGGGGATGCAGAAGCGCCAGAGGTCGTCGTTGCCTCCAATCTGGGAGTATGCCCGTGTCGACGAAAGGGCGGGGGTTAGCTGACTGGTGGTGTCTCAGGTGGCGCTGCGAACAAGTCGGGCCGGGTCTCGAACAGCCGGATCACTTCGACCAGGAGTTGCTGTAGGATGGGGGCCGGTGGACGGTCCTTCATCTTGCTCAGCAGCGTCTCCGCGATGGCTTCGTGCGTCTGGCCGAGCTCTTGCCAGCTCTTGCCTTCGGATTGGTAGATCACGACTACGGCGAGGACTTTGTCGAGCTGGTTGATGAACCACGCCTCCTCGTTTTCCAGGCTTTCGTATTCCTCGATCCAGGCGGCAAGCTCAGGAAACTCGGGAAACTCATCCCGAATGAGCTTGAGCGCCTCGGCTTCTCGAGCCTCCTTTTCGCTCTTGGGAGTTCCATCGCCCCAGAAGGGATCGCCGGCATGCACCTCCACAAAGTCGTGAAATAGCGCGTATATTACCAGCTTGAACCGGTCATACGCCTCGAACTCTTCGGGGTAGGCCGAAACGAGGTAAAGCGCGATCACTGCGAGTTGATAGCTGTGCTCGACGTCGTTTTCATAGTGGTCCCTACCCGGGACCGAGGAGTGCCTGATAACTCGCTGGAACCGTTGCATGAGTTCGACGAATGCCAGGAACTTGGTGATATCGAGGTCCAGCGAATCATTGAGAAACGCGGACAGCACGGTCATGGAAACGATCGGCTTGCCGTTCATGGACGTTCCTCATTTCTTGAGGGTCGAATTTGGGGTCAGCCAGAATTTATTATAGAATAATTCTTATGATCGGTCAACCTGAAATAACGTATCGGATTTAGGGTTTGTCCGACTGAACGTACTGCTGCCAGGACTTGATAGGCACTTCGCCGAATTTGACCTCGCCGAGGGCGCGGAGCAGCACGACGCCGATTTCGGCGTTGGTGACGAGCGGGATGTGGTTGTCGATGGCCAGGCGGCGGACCTCGGCGGCGTCGGCGTCGTCGTCGGTGCTCGACGGCACGTTGATCATGAGGGTGAGGTGGGCCGAGGTGATGGCGGTGTGGACCGTGGGTTCTTTGTCATCGCGGAGTTTGTTGAGCGGGGTCGACGGAATGCCGTGCTGCTTGAGGTAAAGGTGGGTGCCTATGGTGGAGAAAATTTTCCAGCCTTCTTCGTGGAGCCGGACAGCTGCCTCGGTGATCTTGGGTTTCTGGTCGTCGGGTACGGAAATGTAGATGTGCTTGCCGTTTAATGGCTGGTCCGTGGACAGCCACGAGGCGTAGAAGGCTTCGAGGAGGTTGCGGCCGATGCTGGCGACTTCGCCGGTACTGGCCATTTCGACGCCCGCGACCGGGTCGGCGCCTTTGAGACGATTGTACGAGAATTGCGGGCTCTTGACGCCGACGTAGTCAAGCTCGAGGGTGTTGTATGACTCAGGCTCGTAGGTGCCGAGCATTACCTGCGTGGCGATGGTGATGAAATTGTGGCCGGTAACTTTCGACACGAACGGGAAGCTGCGGCTGGCACGGACGTTGGTTTCGATGACGCCGAGGTCATTATCTTTGGCGATGAATTGGATGTTGAACGGGCCGGTGACGCCGAGGGCCTGGATAATTTCGGCCGTGATTTTCTTGGCCCGCCGGATGGTTTCCAGATACAGGCGCTGGGGCGGGAGCACGACGGTGGCGTCGCCCGAGTGGATGCCGGCGTTTTCGATGTGCTCGGAGATGGCCGATATCACGATGCGGCCGTGGTCGGCTACACCGTCGATCTCGAGCTCTTTGGCGCCCTCGATGAAGCGCGAAATGACTACCGGGTGGTCGGGCGAGAGTTTGGTGGCGCGGGCAAGGTAGCCCGCCAGCTCTTCGGGCGTGGTGACCACGCTCATGGCGCCGCCCGAGAGCACGTAGCTGGGGCGGATGAGCACCGGGTAGCCGGCCTTGGTGGCGAAGGCCTTGGCGCGGGCCAGCGTGGTGACCTCCTGCCACTCGGGTTGGTCGATGCCGAGCTGGTTAAGGAGTGCCGAGAAGTGGCGGCGGTTTTCGGCCTGGTCGATACTTGCGGCGGGGGTGCCGAGGATGTGGTAGCCGGCATTGGCGAGCGGTACGGCCAGGTTGTTGGCGATTTGGCCGCCCACCGAGATCACGATGTCGGCGGGGGCTTCGAAGTCGGCGATGTCCTGCATGCGCTCGAGGGTGAGCTCTTCGAAGTAGAGGCGGTCGGAGCGGTTGAAGTCGGTGGAGACGGTTTCGGGGTTGGAGTTGACGATGATGGTGCGGTGGCCGCTGCGGCGCAGGGTGCCGGCCACGCCCACGGCGCACCAGTCGAACTCCACGGAGCTGCCGATGCAGTACGGGCCGGAGCCGAGCACGATGACCGGATTGGCCCCTGCCTTCTCATGGCCCAGCGGCTGCACGTCGTGGTCGGTGCCGTGGTAGGTGGTGTAGAGGTAATTCGTGGCGGCGTCGAACTCGCCCGCGAGGGTGTCGATGAGCTTAACGACCGGCTTTACGCCGAGCTTCAGGCGGAGGGTGCGGACTGCGGCCTCGGTGGAGCCGGTGATTTTAGCGATGGTTTTGTCGGCGAAGCCGTTTTGCTTGGCGCGGCGCAAGAGGCTGGTGTCGAGTTTGGACGTGCCTAGTTCGGCTTCTATACCGGCGATGCGGCCGAGTTGGTCCAAAAACCAGGGGTCGATACCAGTGAGGTCATGGGCCTTGGCGGTGTCGCCGGCCGCTCGCAAGTAATCGTACAGGGCATACAGGCGGTGGTCGGTGGCAGAGGCGATTTCGGCTTCAGGATCGGCAAATTCGTACGGATGGTCGCTGAGGCCGGAGGCGCCGGTGTTGGTCATGCGGACGGCTTTTTGGATGGCTTCGGTGAATGAGCGGCCGAGAGCCATCACCTCCCCCACGCTCTTCATCTCCGAGCCGATGCTGCGGTCCGACGCCCCGAGTTTGGTGAGGTCCCAGCGCGGCATTTTGACGGCCAGGTAGTCGAGGGCAGGTTCGTAAAACGCGCTGGTGCTGCCGGTGACGGCGTTTTTGAGTTCGATTAGCGAGTAGCCGAGCATGAGTTTGGCGGCCACGAAGGCCAGCGGGTAACCAGTGGCCTTGCTGGCCAGGGCGCTGGAGCGGCTGAGGCGGGCGTTGACCTCGATTACGCGGTACTCGGACGTGGCGGGGTTGAGCGCGTACTGGATATTGCATTCCCCGACTATGCCGAGGTGCTTGATGGTTTTGATGGCGACCTCGCGCAGGCCGTGGTATTCGGCATTGGTGAGGGTCTGGCTGGGGGCTACTACGATCGACTCGCCGGTGTGGATGCCCATGGGGTCGAAGTTTTCCATGTTGCAGACGGTGATGGTGTTGCCGAGGCGGTCGCGCACCACTTCGTATTCAATTTCTTTCCAGCCGCCGAGGTATTCTTCGATGAGGATTTGGCTGGTGGCTTGGAAGGCCTCCGCGGTTCGGCGGGCGAGTTCTCCGGCGAGGTGACCCGCCCGGATCCCAGACCGCCCAGGGCGAAGCCAGCGCGCATCATCACCGGGTAGCCGATGGCTTCGGCTGCCGTGAGCGCCTCCTTGACGTTGTAGGCGGTGAGGCTGCGGGCCGTGTGGACGCTGATTTCGGCCAGCGCTTGCTTGAACTGCTCCCGGTCTTCGGTGATTTCGACGGCGGTGATGGGCGTACCGAGGATCCGCACCCCGTACTTTTTGAGTACGCCGCTGTGGTGGAGGCTCAAACCTAGGTTGAGGGCGGTTTGGCCGCCGAAACTCAGGGTGATGGCGTCGGGCCGTTCAGTGGCGATGATGCGCGTCACGACCTCTTTAGTGAGCGGCTGGAAGTAAACCGTGTCGGCGACGTCGCCGTCGGTCTGGACGGTGGCGATATTGGGGTTAATGAGGACCGTTTTAATCCCCTCTTCACGCAGGGCCATGATGGCTTGCGAGCCGGAATAATCGAATTCCCCCGCCTGGCCGATTTTTAGCCCTCCAGAGCCAAGAATGAGCACCTTTATGGGCAAATCGCGCTGGGTCACATGTGAGCTCATAGCTTCCTCGCGAATTCGCTAAACAGCCAGGCGGTGTCGGTGGGGCCGGGCGCGGCTTCGGGGTGGAATTGCACGGCGAAGAACGGCAAGGTGTGGTGCGCGATGCCCTCGACCGAATCGTCGTTGAGGTTGCGGAAGGTTACCTGCCAGTCGCGTGGGAGGGAGCCGGCGTCGACGGCGTAGCCGTGGTTTTGGCTGGTGATGTAGCCCTGCCCCTCCGTGGCCAAGACGGACAGGCGGCGGTTGGCAATTACGGGCTGGTTGTGGCCGCGGTGGCCGAATTTGAGCTTGTAGGTGCGGCCGCCCGCGGCCAGCGCCATGAGCTGCGTGCCGAGGCAAATGCCAAATACCGGCTTGTGGCCGCGTATGGCCCGCCGCAACACCGCGATGGTGGCGGGATAATCGGTGGGGTCGCCGGGGCCGTTGGAGACGAACACGCCGTCATACGCCTCGCCGGTGTAATCGTAATCGTGGGGCACGCGCTTGACCGTGAGGCCGAGCGCCACCAGGTGCCGGATGATGTTTTGCTTCATCCCGCAATCGACCGCGATGATGGTCTTGGGTTGGCCCGGGTTAATAATTTCCGGCTCGGTCACCAAGACTTGACGGGTGCCGGGAGTTTGAGATCCGGGTGGGGGCCGGTCGCGATGGCGCCGGGCATTACACCCCGGGTGCGCAGGTATTTAGTGAGGGCGCGGGTATCGACGCCGGTGATCACGGGCACGCCCTGCTCGCGCAGCCACTCGCCGAGCGACTGATGGCTGCCGGCGTGGCTCCATTGTTCGGTCAGTTCGCTCACCACGACGCCGCGCAGGTGGATCTTTGCGCTCTCCCAGGTTTCCGGGCCGGGTACGCCGTAATTGCCCAGGAGCGGGTACGTAAAGACGAGAATCTGGCCGGCATATGAGGGGTCGGTGAGGGTTTCGACATAACCGGTCATGCCGGTGTTGAAAACCACCTCTGCCGCCAGGCTGTCGGACTGGCCTTTGGGAATGCGGCCGGCGAAGCTCGCGCCACCCTTGAGAACCAGGCGTCCGGGCACAAAAAAATCGCCCCCATCGGGACGACCGCTTGCGTTTGAGTTTCGAATTGTCTGTGCCGGCTTATTCACACTTTATGAAGGTTACCAAATCAAGCGGCATCTGGCAAGTCCGAACGGTACGAGGGCCCTGCTGGGCCGGCATGTATCCGCATTTTTATATCACATATGGTATCCCCGGGAACCCATATAAGGTATAAAAAACGGCATACACCGTTGAGAGGTGTTGCCGGAAATGATAAACCGGACATTTCCTTTAAAAGAAATATCTCCCATCTACCCACCGCCGTAAAAAGACAAGCGTTTTACCCACTATTTGTTACTAGGAAATTTGGACGTCCAAAAAGCTAGATATTAACACCAGATTTATGAGAATAATTAAATATTATTAAGCATAAGCGGAATAGGCTAATACTTGTGCTTAATCACAAGTACTCCGGCATAGCAAAAGCGTAATTTTTGTGAGAATCCCCTAAGCGCAGTGCTTTATTTTGCTGTAGCGTACCCGTTTGTGTGGAAAGATTGTGCCTTTAATGAGGGAAGTAATGCATGCAT
Organism: uncultured bacterium; assembly: GCA_963740635.1. Lineage (GTDB taxonomy): Bacteria > Patescibacteriota > Saccharimonadia > UBA4664 > UBA4664 > UBA5169. The sequence goes on from CAVUEQ010000001.1 coordinate 247,334, forward strand.
ATCAGTTTGTTTTCGGCCCTAACCGGTTTGGGGCTGGCCCTGTCTCTGTTTGGTTCTCCGTCCGCTCAAACGTCCTCTAAAACGCCGCAACCCACCGCGAAGGTTGTAACAGTGGCAGCGGTGAAGCCGGCCGGTCCCCCGCCTCCGAAGACGCATGTGGTGGCCGAGGGCGATAGTTTGTCATCGATCGCCGATGCCGAGAAGCTCGGGAGCTGGCGGCCGCTGTGGAATGCCAACCCCGACCTGCAAAACCCGGACCTGGTGTATGCCGGCCAAAAGCTGGTTGTACCGGCCGGCCCCACGACCGACCGTCCACTGCCCGAGGGCGTAGCGGTGCAGCCGGTGGCAGCTACGGCAGCGCCCGTGATACACACTGTGAATCACCCGGCGGCTCCGGCAAACTACTCGGCCGGTGCCGGCGGTGTCCTGGCCCGCATCCGGGCGCGCGAGTCGGGCGGCAACTACGCCACCAACACCGGCAACGGCTACTACGGCGCCTACCAGTTTAGCCTGGGCACCTGGCAGGGCGTGGGTGGTACGGGATTGCCCTCGAACGCCTCCCCCGCCGAGCAGGACATGCGGGCGCAGATGCTCTTCGACCGCCGCGGCTGCAGCCCCTGGCCGAACACTTGCTACTAGCGAACTTGTGGAAGGTCGACTAATTCGATGCTGATCTTCTGGCGGTACAGCCTTTCGGCCATCACTTGGGCTTGGTCGGTAATATCAGTGACCAAGTATTGTCCAGTGCCGTTCTTTGACAGCTTGTCCTCGATCTCTGGGTGGCGCTTGAGGTAATCGCGGAATTTATCCGGAATGATCTCATCCTGACAAATGACGGTTGTCCCATCGCCCACCTGACTGCGGATCATTTGCTTCATGTAGGGGTAATGCGTGCAGCCGAGTATCAGGGTGTCCACTCCGGACAATGTTTGCAAATACTCGTTCAGGATCGGAGGGGCCCATTTGAGGCCGTCGTTCTCGAGAAGCGGTACAAGTAGCGGTGCGGGTTGTGCCGCGATCTGGGCGTCGGGACGGAGCTTGAGAATCTCGCGTTCAAATGCGCCGGAGTTGATGGTGCTCATGGTGGCCAGAATGCCGATGTGTCCTGATTTGGTAGCGGCCACAGCTGCCTCGGCGGCAGGAATTAGCACGCCTAGCACCCGGCGGTCCGGGTAACGCTTGGGCAGGTATTCGCGCTGGATTTTGCGGAGAGCCTCGGCCGACGCAGTGTTGCACGCTACTATTATTAGAGCGCAGTCTTGCCGGAACAAATATTCAATCGCGTCACGGGTAAACTCGTATATGATCGCTTGTGACCGGTTACCGTATGGGACTCGGGCGGTGTCCCCGAGATATATAAAATCGTATTCGGGTAGTGCGGACGTAAGGCTATGGGTGATGAGTAAGCCGCCAAGGCCGGAATCAAAGATACCAATTTTCATACAATGTATTATGCCATTTTTTGACGAGGGTGTGGAGACATGGCAAAATAACATCGAATGGACGTAGAACTGCACAATTTGCGGGTGGTGGCGGTGGACGGCGGCACGGCGACCGGCAAAGGCCGGTTGATTGATGAATTGGCGCAGCTGTTGCGCAGTAAAGGGGTGCCGGTGATCCATATTTCGACCGGATCGATTTACCGGGCGGTGGCGCTGGCGGGGCTGGATGAGGCGGCCGAGCAGGTGGTGGGCCGGGCTGGCATGACGCCGGAAGAGGTTGTGAGGCAGTCGCTGGAAGTATTGCGGGGCATGGAGGCGCACGACTTGCTACGGCTGGCTGTTGAACGTCAGATCGAGATGCACGGAGGCCAGGTATGGATCGACGGCGTGGCGGCCACCGACGAGCAGCTCAAGGGTCCCGGCGTGGGTACAGGGGCCTCGATCGTGGGGCTACTGCCGGACGTGCGGCAGTGGGAGCGCGGGATTGTGCGCCGGCAGATTAATGAGTTTGACGGCTATGCATTGATCGACGGCCGCGATATCACTCATGTGACCGTGCCGGAGGCGCCGTTGAAATTGCTGCTGACGGTGTCGCCGGAGGTGGCGGCGCAGCGGTCCCGGGAGCACACGATCGAAGAGATTAAGGCCCGCGACGAGCGCGACCGTAGCCGCCAGCATAGTCCGCTGAAGCACCCGGACGACCCCGGTGCGGGCGTGAAGGTGCTGCCCACCAACGAGCACACGCCCGAATCGGTGCGCGACCATGTGTATGGGCTGATGCGCGGGGTGTTCCCTGAGCTGCCCGACCTGTAGATAACCCTCTGTTCGGTTTTTGTATGTTGGGTTATGATAACGCTTATGAGGGGTGTACTCGACCAACCGTTAGCATTTGTGGATATTGAGACTACCGGGGGTAGTCATTTTACGAGCCGGGTGCTTGAGGTGGCGGTGGTGCGCGTGGAGAATAACCGGGTGGTGTCTAGTTTCAAGACACTGATACACCCGGATGAGCGGATACCGAGCTTCATTACCGGACTTACGGGCATTACTGATGCGGATGTCGCCGAGGCGCCGCGGTTTGAGCTGGTGGCCGGCGAGCTGGCGGAAATCTTAGACGGCGCGGTGTTTGTGGCGCATAACGTGCGGTTTGATTATGCGTTTTTGAAGATGGAATTTGAGCGGCTGGGGGCGACGTTTAGGCCGCAATTGTTGTGCACGGTGCGGCTCTCGCGGCGGTTGTTTCCGCAATACCGCACACACAAGCTGGCCGACTTGATTACTCGGCATAGTTTGAGTGCGCCGGCCCGGCACAGGGCGTACGATGATGCGCATTGCCTGTGGCAGTTTTACCAGCTGTGCTTGCGGGAGTTTGACCTGGACACGATTGAGGCGGCGGTGAAGGCGCAATTGGGGGCGCAGGCGGTGCCGAGCCAGCTCGATCCCGAGCAGGTAGCGGCGCTGCCGGAGGGGCCGGGGGTGTACGTGTTTGAGGACGAGGATGGGGTGCCGCTGTACGTGGGCAAGAGCGTGACGGTGCGCAAGCGGGTGCTGAGCCACTTTGCGGCTGATTATGGGAGCGGCTCGGAGCTGAAGCTGGCGCAGGCGGTGCGGCGGCTGCGGGCGGTGGCGACGCACGGCGAGCTGAGCGCGCTGCTGCTGGAGAGCGACATGGTGAAGGATTTGCAGCCGCAATACAACCGCATGTTGCGCCGGCGCAAGCAGATGACGCTGCTGCTGGAGACGCATGATGACGCCGGGTACGCGGGGGTGCGGGTGGCTGACGTGGCCGAGATTGATCCGGATGAGGCGCAGCGGCTGCTGGCGGTGTATGCGACCAGGACGCGGGCCAAGAGTTCGCTGGTGGCGCTGTCGGCGCGGTTCCGCCTGTGCCCGAAACTGCTGGGGCTCGAGAAAACCAACCGGGAGTGCTTTTTGGCCCAGTTGGGCAAATGTGATCGGGCGTGCGAGGGCGCGGAGCCGGCCGAGGCTTATAATGAGCGGTTTGAATTTGCGTTTGAGCGGCAGAAGGTGGCGGTGTGGCCGTATGCGGGGCCGGTGCTCATCCGGGAGCAGCGGCGGGATCTGGAGGGTTCAGTGGGCTTTGTCGTGGACGGTTGGTGTCTGACCGCCCGGCTGCGGGAGCTCGAAGACGGTACGGTGGAAACCGAGCCGGAGGCCCGGCGTTTTGACCTCGACCGCTACAAGATTATCCGGCAATTTCTGCAGGACCCGAGCCACCGCCGGGCGGTTACTCCCCTGTCGCCGGCTCAGGCGAGGCAGCTGGTAGCGGTATGAGTTGCATTATCTCGATAACGATGTTACTGTAACCTCTATGAAAGTACTCGTAACAGGCGGCGCCGGCTATATCGGCAGCCACACAGTAGTAGAGCTCGCGGCGGCTGGCATGGAACCGGTGATCGTCGATAATTTCAGTAACAGCCGGCCGGAGGTGTTGGCGCGGATCGAGCAGATCGTGGGCCGGCCGGTCGAGTTTCACGAATGCGATGTGGCCGATGCCGGCGCCTTGGACAAGGTCTTCGCGCGGGTGCGGCCGGAGGCGGTGATTCACTTCGCGGGTTTTAAGGCTGTTGGCGAATCGATGGAGCAGCCGCTCAAGTATTACCGCAACAACTTACTGTCGACGATTGCGCTGGCTGAAGTGATGGCGCGCCACGATGTGAAGCGGATTGTGTTTAGCTCGACCGCGACGGTATATGGGGTGCCCAGGACCAACCCGATTCGCGAAGATTTTCCGTGCGCGCCGGCTAACGTGTATGGCCGCACCAAGCTGATGAGCGAGCAGATTTTGCAGGACGCTGCGGATGCTGACCCTGAGCTGGGCGTGACCCTGCTGCGGTACTTCAACCCGGTGGGGGCGCACGAGAGCGCACTGATCGGTGAGGACCCGGCGGACATCCCGAACAACCTCATGCCGTTTGTATCTCAGGTGGCGGTGGGCAAACACGAGTTTGTGCGGGTGTTTGGCAACGACTACGACACCCCGGATGGCACCGGCGTGCGCGACTACCTGCACGTGGTGGACCTGGCCAGGGCCCATGTGAAGGCGCTGGAGCACGGGGCCGGCCGGTCGGGGGTGGCGGTATACAATTTGGGCTCTGGAAAGCCACATTCGGTAATGGAGGTGATCCGGGCTTATGAGAAGGCTGCCGGTAAAACCCTCCCCTACCGGGTGTTGGTCCGGCGCCCAGGTGATATCGATATTTATTATGCCGACCCGGCTTTGGCCGAGAAAGAGCTGGGATGGCGGGCCGAAAAATCCCTCGATGATATGTGCGCCGACGCTTGGCGCTGGCAAAGCCGCAACCCGCATGGGTATGCCAAAAGTCGCTGATTGTTGGCCGGTTTTGGCCTAGCGAATGTCTTTAATCAGCATGTAGGAAAAAAGCGAGAGAAACGAGATCACAAAGCAGATAACGCCGAAGGTGTCTTCGCGCGGAAAATTAGCCAAATGCGTTAATGGTAACGCGAGGGTCTCAGGGTGGAAGACGGCGTTTTCGGCGATGTAGAACCAGCCGGCGAATCCAAAAATCGCCGTTGTGAACAGTAATGATTTCCAGACGGTTATGATCTTCATGACATCATTGTATTAGTTTTTGTTTTTCCGAAATAGCTGTACGCTTCCGGACGAGTAAAGAAGATCGGCATCGTCGTAGACGAAAGGGTCAATTTTGAGGCCAATTAGGTTATCGAAAGTGTAAACCATGTGGTCTGTTGTTTGGGACTCAGAAAGTAAGGCATAATTGCCGGCTTTCACCTGGAATGGGAATATTCCGGCGTTGGTGGTGTCGAACGTGCTTTGCGGATAGTAGGCATAGACAGCGGCGTAATCGGCCAAATTAATCTTGGAACCGGCCGGCAGGTTGTCCTGCATCCAGCTATAGGCGGCCAAATCGGGAGTCTGAGGGTAGACGGTTCCATAGTATTGACCGCTGTTCTGGAGGCTTAGCTGTTTGTGGATACCGCCGGTAATATAGGGCAAGAAGCCCGAATACAGTACAAATAGCCCAGTGGCCAGGGAGATGAGGAGGCCGTTTTCGAACCGCTTCCATTTTGTGACTAACACGCCTACCCCAAAGACCATGGGCAAGCATAACACCAGGAATGCCTGCATGAATGCGCGGGTGATGCCGTAATTTTCAGCGAGTCCAGGCAAAAATAATTGTGAACCGAGGACTACGGCGGTTGCTGCGCACCAAATTGGGTATAGTATCGGCATTTTGCCTAGTTTTTCCCGGACTGATGGCCGAAATAGATGGAATGTGCCGATGGCGATGAATAACAGGTATAGCTTGGTCGCGAGTCCGTAATACAACGTCGATACGATCTGGGGGGCGTTCAAGCCCAGGTTAAAAATAATCCATTTACTCACCGGCGTGGCCGGCAGGTCGCTGCTCACAACGGTGAGATTCTTTTGAATGTCAGCCGTGCTGGTAGCGGCTGCAACCTTAGTATTGTCTACATAATGACGGATAGACACCTGTTGGCTGTCGGCATTAGGGGAGGTAATAGTTTTGATGATAATCGATGGGTCTTTCACGAGCTGGCCCATTTTGGCAACTGAACTTGCGAGTTTCTGCTGTAAATCCCCGCCGACTTTTGTGACTTGCCCGAACCAGATGTAAGAACAGAGACAAATGATGAGAACGGTCCAGGTAGATATGTTGCCACGTGATAGGCGCCGGCGCATCCGATTGGGTTTCTGATTGAGTAGCACGAACAGTTGGATCGACCCATACGCCAATACGAGCGGTCCAATAAATAAATAGGCTGTTGAGTAGTGCGAAAGCACTACGCCCAGCGCCATGGCTACGAACAGAGCGTTGCGATGACGTTTGAGCCACGGTTCCGTTCGAATAAATATTGCTCCTATGGCCAGAGTGACAAACACGAACGCAATTTCCTGGCGGGAAATGAATGGGACGTCGATGCTAAATGTCGGCAAGCCAATAAGGAGTACTGCGGCAATGAAGGCCTTTCCCCTGCCCAAAAATTCCCGGCTGGTCAAAAACACAGTTAGCGGAGCGATGATGAATATCAGCTGGTCTATGAGCTTGAATACCAGAGTCCCATCGATGTGTATGAGTTTGTGCAATGCCACCGGCAGAAGTGTAATGCTGAGGCAGGCGTTATACGGCTCCCGGTACGAGGCTATGTCCCAGCGGCCCTGCTGCAGGGCAAGGTTGAAGACCTGAAATTCGTGCTGCATATCTTGCCCACTGATGTACCAGCTGCGAAGCGATGAAGCGAGCAGGAGGCCTAACGTAGTAGTCGCAATCACCCAGAATAGCGAGGCAGTATGGAGCCTCCTCCTCAGGAGGTATGTCGTGGGTATGATGATGGTTGTGGCGGTGAGTGCGCTCAAACTGAAAAAATTGGAGCCGGCGTCGTTTAAGCTCACAGCGCCCAGGGCAGCGAGAACGGGTATGAGTGTGGTGGCGGCGATAATTAATTGATCCTGACGCCGCAGTTGGCCGAAAAATTTGACCAAGTTCTTCTTATGGGGCACTCTGGTTGCGGCCAATATTGCGAGCGCCACGTATCCTGCATTAAACAACCAGAACAGAGTGGGCGTATCGAGCGGGCGGTGTACTCCAACCATCTGGGGCAAGTAGTTGGCCAGCAGCGCGATGAATATAAGCAGGAGAACGCTCAGGCCGCCGGCGAATGCGAGAGTGACGGCCGACAACCTTCTTGCGCCCAGGCTGAAGGCAATAAATAGCCCCGGCAATAGAAGCGTCACGGGTAGACCTAAAAGCAGTGCAAGGTTGCTCAGCGGCCAGGGAAGGAGGAGCGCCAGATTCCATAGGAGTAGTAATCCAAGAACAAACAACAGGCGGTTGAGATTCGTCTTGAGGCGGAGCATCAGCCGGCAGCCTCGGCGATGGCGGCGGTGAAGGGTTCTACGGCCATTGCGGTATCAGAGACGGCCAAGAGCGAAGCGTTATGGCGTTGAATGCGGCGCAGCTTTTGTGGGTTCGTAAGAAGCTCGCCGATTGCGGCGGCGAGACTTTGGATGTTGTCTGACGGGAACACAATGCCCGAGGCTGGGTCCACAATTTCTTTGGCAGCGGCCGCGTCGGAGACAATGACGGCTAATCCGTAATGAATGGCTTCGTTTACCACCAGCCCCCAGCAGTCCCGACGGGTCGGCAGAACTAAAATGTCGTGGCTCCTGTATAGTTCTGCTTTGGGTTGGCCATCGGTAAAACCGGCAAATTCAATGCGAACGTCTCCCGCTGCGAGCTCGCGCAAATTCGGCTCCTCTTCGCCAGTCCCGACGATAGTGAGCTTAGCCTTGGGATCCGCGATGGTAAGAAATGCGTTGATGAGCAGGGCGGCGTTTTTGTGCTTACTTAGGTACCCGACAAATAGCAGGCTTTTTCCGTTTCGGTTGGGGTTGGCTTGGGGCGGCGGCAATAATTCTTCCGGCATAATCTCGAATGTGCGTAATATTCGGGATTCCGGCACTCCGTTCCGGACTAAAAATTGCCTGGCCTCTTCGCTAAATGCCAAACACGAGCTGGCGTTGCGGAAGAATACCTTGCGGTAACACAGAACTCCCCAGCTCACAAACCGGCCGAGAGCGGCTAGTGGCTTACTAGTAGCAAAGGTGAGCGCGGGTACAGACTGGATTTTCTCTTCGGTCACTTCCGACCACACGATGATTGGCCGGCGGCGCAGCTTGGCTACCACAAGGCTGGTGATTGAAAGCGGTGCGGTGTCGGGATCGGTGTTGGTGATTAACACGTCGAATCTAGATCGCAACAGGGTTCGAAGTGCGCCCCTGTTGAAGGCTAACGGTCCCAGGGCGAACGACGGAAGCAGTCGGCTGGAGAAGCTGTATTTACCAAGTTGGTTTTGCCACTCCCGGTCTTTGATTGTGGTTTGGGTAAAGAGCACTTCTAAGTTGGTCGACGCAGATAGTTGCTCGAACATGGGCAGGCGGTATGGAGCGATAACGTTATGGATCAAGGCGACCCTTGGGCGCCGGGCGGCTTCAAGGGCAGCTTCTGTCATGGCGGCTGCGCTTGACCAGGAGTGAGGGTTTTTGGCAGGTGAGGAGCGGCGGGCGGAGGCGAGAACGGTATTGAGCACAGTTGTGATGGAGGCCACGTTGGGCTCTGCCAGATTGGCCGATCCAGCTAACTCCAGCGCGGCAGGTATGCCGCCGACATTGGTGCCAACGACCGGGGTGCCACAGGCGGCAGCTTCTAGCAGCACCATCCCGAACCCTTCGGCGGGGTTGGTTGAGGGCAAGACAAATGCGGCTGCCGAGGCATAATAGGCCGGCAGATCATCGTCGGTGACGAATCCCGTGAACGTCACGTCCCCTTGGATTCCGAGTAATTGCGCCTGCCGCCGGTAGCTTTCGAGGTTGTTGCCCTGGCCGACAACTACGAGATGAAGGCTGGGATTGTCACGGCGGAGCCCGGCAACTGAATTAATCAGCAAATCAAGGCCCTTGTGAGCGTGGGTCCTGGAGAGTGAGCCTACAAACAGCACGATTTGCTTACCTATAAATTTGTGCTTGACCGCAGACGCATCCACCCGGGTGTTGAAACGGCTGGCGTCGACCCCAGGCGGTATAATTACCGTCTTGTCGGCAAATGGCCGTAAATATGGTGATGAGTCGGCATAAAATTGCGACGTCGCAACGATACGGCCGGCCCGGCGTAGGGTGCCTTTTCCGAGCAGGTGCCAAAACAGCGAAGCCGCCATCTTGAGAATCTTATTGTCCTTGGACAAATCATTGTGGTAAGTCAAAACAAACGGGGTGCGTCCGGCAGCCCGGGCTGCCATGTCGGCGATGAACGGCACAGGAGTGTGGCCTAAGATTACGTCGGGTTTTTCTTGCCGAAAAATCGCTTTTATCTGGAAATACCATAGAGGGTGGACCGGGGTGTTCGATAAGACCAGCAACGGAGCCAGCCGGATTACCCTGATGCCGTCAATAGATTCCTCGATGCGCTTGCGGGACGTGTCGTTACTGGTGATGACCAGGACTTCATGTCCGTTTTCACGCAGGCCCTTGGCGATGCCCAGGGCGTAGTTTTCGAGCCCCCCGATGCGGGGGTAAAAATAGGGTGCTACTACGGCGATCTTCATATGCGAAAAACGCCCCCTAAGGCGCTGGAATAGCAAAATCTAGGAATTGGGTTTTGACGAAACATTAAAAACGAAACGATTACGCAACACGCTTGATTAAATAACGTACACGCTTAATATGCAAGCATAACCGGACGGCAAAAAAGCGTTTTGGGCTAATGGATGGCCGCGCGAAATGCATCATAGGCCGGCTTGCGGCTGCCATTAGCCCGTAGGAGGCCAAAAAAGTTCTCGATTGTGGACGGATCGGTGCTTGGATCCTGGTAGGTGTACCAAAATATTGGCCCTGCCCACGGGTAGGTCCGGTATACGTTGAGGGCAGTGGTGGCCATAGTGGCTTGCAATACTTCAGAAACGTAAGCCGAGTCCCCGAACGGGCCGCTTCCGCCGGATATCATCGGTCCGGGGCCGCCGGTGGGAGCGCCGTACTCGGTGGCCCAGATCTTTTTAGTGCCGTCCCCATGGGCTGTCATGATGCCGTGCAGCGCGGTTAAGTCGCTCCAGGCCCCTCCCGGATAGGCATTGTCGACGGTGTAAGGAAATGTGTACGGGTGGTGAGCGACGGCGTCGAATGCGCCCTTCCCTCCTGATGCGTAGATGCCGGCGAGGAAGTCATTGGCCCTTATATTTGTACCGTTGCTTCGGGCCGGGGCAGTCCCACCGGTGAGTACGATAGCGCCCGGATCAACATTTTTGATGGCGGAATATGCCGCCCGGAGCAGTTTGGTGTAGGCACCGATATTGGGTGTCGGCTTGTAGTAATCGTCGACGTTTGGCTCGTTCCAGATTTCCCAGGAGTGTATTCCGAGCGGTGTATAGCGCGCTACTGCGATGGCGGCAAAGTGTGAGAAGTCTGCAGGATTGGTAGGAGCACACTTGGAGTTATCGGTGCAATCGGCCGGGCGTGCCCAAGGTGGGGTGTAATCGATGATGCCCAGGGCGTGCATTCCGCGGGCGGTGATGCCGTGGGCGACGTTGTCATAATCGGCCCAATTATATTGGCCGGGGCCATCGTGCTCGATATTGTTCCATTCAATATCAAACCGGACCCAGGTGACGCCAATGGATTTGATATCGTCCAGCGAGCGGTTTAGTTCGCCTGGCGACAGGTCAGCCAGACCGGCCGCGATTCCAAACGTATCGGGGCCGGGGATTTGGGCGGTGGAAGTTGCACGGGGTTGGGGCGTAGGGGTAGCTGAGGGTGTGGGGCTAGCGGATGGCGATGGTGAGACCGTTTCAATTGCCAATGCAGTACCCTGGGGCATGGTTTCATGGATGGGCTGATAGATTGTGAGTTCAGCTACAAATACGCAGAGCGCGAGCAAAACTGTCTTTCGAATATGCCAATTAACCACCTCACCTGCCAATCACTGTTTGCTGTTGTGAGTTCATCTATTCACTTATGCTATTAGCCACTGTCCCCTTTTGCAAATCTGGGACTCAATTTCGTAAAAGATCGTAAATACCTCCTAAAAGCAGTGCCGATGTCTGGACCAGGCCGTAAGTAACGAGCCATCTTTTCTCGGTCGCAACTGATTTGGGGTACGATTTGTCGAGGGCGCGCAGGGGCAGGTGGGCTGCCAGCCACAGTGACAGCCAGGCAAATACCGTGTACACGAAGATATATTCCATCGCCGGTAGGATATAGTTTACCAGCAGAACGGCGCTTTGGTCTGAATCCAACAGGTAATCGATCCCAGCCCCGAGACAGATGGCCAGCAGTGAGTAGTAACCGATGTAGATGATAAACCGCAGGTAGTCGGGTTGGCCAAGCCGGTCCCGAAAATAGCCCTTATAGCCGTAGTGGGCCATGAATGACCAGGGAAATATGATCAGGGCCGCAATAATGTACGGTGCTAGCATCGTTTTGCCTGTGGCGGCATACACAGCTACCAGTGGCATGACGAACTTTAGTAGTCGCTCGGCGAAAAGAGTTAGCCCTTTGGCGGTCTGGAGGCGGGAGTGCAAGACGGAGAGGCAGGCAAGCAGTGCACAGTAGCCGATAAGAAGCGGCGCGAGCTGGGGCCAAATTAGAAGGCTTACACCAAGGATGGCCGTAAAGCAGCCGAGAGTGGCTAGCAGGTAGTGCCGGCCGAGTACATGCCGGGCGGTGTGTTTCGGGATGCCAAGCATTAGGTCCTTATCGCAGTCGAGGTAGTCGTTGACCACGTACACGAGGGTGTAGCAATAAGTTACCAGCAGTGTCAGGGAGATAGCCAGGGCCACGCCGCCAGGCGAAATGCCGTCGGTGGCCAGTCTTAGGACGACATAAGGGGCGATCGCCCCCAGAGCCAAAAGCATGTTGACACCGACCGTCGTGTTATACGCGACGGCAAAATAGAGGCGATAAGCAAGTGTCATTGCGCTCATGTCTGGGCTCCGGGAAGAGGTTTGTTTGTCAGAGGATTGATTGCGATGAGGCTAAGCAGTGCCATGACCGTCTGGCCAATGAACCAGGCCCAGGTTCCGCCGGCAGCGCCATAGCGGGCGGCCAACGGCCAGCAAAGGGCAACCATGAGGATGGTGCCGGTGATTTGGACTAAGGACAGCGAAACCAGCCGGTGGTGGACCTTGAGAACGGTTTGGATTATGACGTTTATGCCTAGTGCGGGCGCGGACAGCACCATTACCTGGAGGGCGGCAGTTGCTCCGTGGGCGTAGGAGCTGCCAAACAATGTTAACAGCGGGTGCGACAGTATCAGCAGGATAATACCGGAGGGGATGGTAATTGCCGCAGTTTGCCTGGAGATGCGATAGGTCTGTCCCGCAAACGAGCCGGGGTTTTTGGCGATTTCGGCGAAGAGGGCGTTGGCGGTGGAGCGTGGCACAATATATAGCATGGCGGCAATTGCCATGGCGAGGTTATAAAAGGCGGCTTGGTCGGAGCCGGCTGTGTCGGTGATGATGATAGGCAAGATCATGAACGGCAGCATGCCCATGATGTTTGACGTGTAGACGCCGGCGGAAAATTTCCGGACTTGGCGCAGGGTGGTAATATCGGCTACCGGCCGGAACCGATAATTGAAATAACGGGCCAGAAAGGCCAGGCTTAGACAAGTAGCGACCGTGATGGCGAGCGCGAAAGCCATGAATAACCCGAAGGCGCCATAGGTTACGAGCAGGATTGGCAGTACGATTTTGGCGAGACTTTGGCCGGAATTGGCGTACAAGACGTATTTAGCCGAGCGGAAGCTGATAAAAATATTGTCGGTAAGGGTGTTGGCGCTCACGAAGATCATGGCCGTGACGAAGAAGAGCTGGTGGAGCGGGTTGGCTAGAACTTGGTACAACGGCGGTGAAATAAGCGGCAATAGGCACAGAAAAATGATTGAGAGAACCACCGAGGCAAGGGTGGTGGCGACGATGCTCGTGTTGATGATGCGGTTGGGTGTGCGAGAGCCGGGCAAATAGCGGATGAGCACATTGTCGAGCCCCAGCAAGGCAAAGAAGGCCAGCGCGGTGGCAGTGGCCATAAGCGTGGAGGACAGGCCAAGCTGGCTGGTGGTATATAGCCGGGCGCCGACGAACCAGAAAGAAAAGCCCGACAAAGCCATTACGCCCGTGCTCGTGATTAGAAACAGTGAGTTGCGGAGGGCGGTGTCGGTGTGCAGAGTGTGCCAGAGGCTGGCGAGCAGGGGCCGTAGTCCCGAGGCGCGGATAGAGCCGGGCCGGTTCATCTGGCGGCTCCATCGAGGCCGGGGCGGAAGTAGCGCACAGGGCCGGTATTGATATCGGCTAAGGTTGTTTCGAGGATTTGCGGGCGGTTCGCGGTTCCGGTGATCCAGTCATGAGAATTAATAGTGAGCGTATCGCCGGAAAAATGGTTACATGTCCAGATCACTTTTTTGGCATAACGAATGACGGCCTCGGGAGATGGGGTGTTAGGGTCCGGCATCCCCACGAGGTCGCAGTCGAGAGGCGATGTCAGCGGGTATTCAGTGAGGCCCTCCGGGCGCCGGTAAGGCCGGGGATTTTGGAGGAGCCAACGAGTCGTTGCCCATAGGCTTTTGCCGGCCGGCCGCTCGGTGCGGATCAGGTTGGCATTGAGGGCCAGCAGCAAGGTAGAACGCAGCGGCGTCCAGCGCAGGAGTCCGCTGCCGACCGACAGGCGGCCGGGGCGAAAGAGCTCTTCGGGATATCGGATTTCGCGGTTGCTGACCCAATTGAAGTCCAGGTGGGCAAGCATTTGATAAACCTTGGGGTCGTAAAAACGAGGGCCCATGAGGTATGGTGCGCGAAAGCCGTGTGGCCGGTAACCAGTGATGAGTTTGACCGCCTCCGAGATCTGGTCCAGCTGTGTGGCTAAGGTGTTAATTTCTGAAACGCTGAGGTTATGCATATGTTCGTGGAGGTATCCGTGGATGCCGATTTCGTGTTCGCGGCTGTGGATCGCACGAACTATTTCGGGGTGCTCCTCGACCAGCTTACCGGTGACAAAAAACACAGCCTTAGCATTGGCCCGGTCCAGCAGGGCGAGCAATTTTTGGGTTGTCATAGCCAGGTCGTAGCTGCTGGAGAAAGGCATGCCCCAGCTGCCCTCAAAATCAAACGTGATAATGACATGTTTCATGGCGGGCATACTAAATTGCGAGCGCTTTCTTGATGTTCTCTGCTACGTGATCCCAGTCGTATTGGTTAATCCCCTGTCCCGGCTGCATTGGGTCTTTGTGCTTGAGAACTTCCAATATGGCGCTGGCGATTGACTCGGCCAGCGGTTCAACGAGGTATCCATTGACCTTCTCAACGATAAGTTCGCGGGCAGCGTTGTCGGGGTGAGTGGTAGTGATGACAGGGATGCCCGCGGCATTGGCCTCGATGGCGGCCGCGCTGAAGCCCTCGCGGATGGAAGGCAACACGAACATCTTGGAGGCTTTCAGGAGGCTGTAGACGTCGGCGTCTTCCTCGATAAAACCGACCAGGCGGACGTTATTTTGGAGGCCCAAGTCTTCGACCAGCTGCGCGAGGTTGGCCTTCTCTGGGCCGTTGCCCACGATGGTGGCGGTGATATCCGGCCGCACTTTGCGGACCGAAGCGATCGCTTGGATTAGCAGGTCGACGTTTTTGTGAGCCACCAGCCGGCCAGCGAAGATTACGTCGCTGGTTTGCGCTGAGGGCTTGGTGTGATAGATCTCGTTCAGGTCGACGCCGAGCGGGACCGTAATCACCGGGCGCTTGACGCCGTTGGCGCGCAGCCGTCCGGTGGTTTGCTTGGAGACCGAGATGATGGCGTCACTGGCGCGCATTGACACACGTTCGATACACCAGGCAGCGAGACCGGCGGCCGTGCCGATGTACTTTTGCCAGCTTTGTAGGTCCGTAACCTCGTGCCAGGTGGCGTAGAGCGGCTTGCGGCGAAGCCAGGTGACGATGCGGGCGCTAAACAGTGGGAAAAACGGCATGGAGTCGACGTCCATGATGTCGAAGCGCTTGAACAGCATGCGGTAGGTGGCGAAGCCAAACATCACCGCCTCGCGGGTGGAGCGGCGGCCGTTTTTGTAGAGCGGGTACAGGCGTGAGATGGCGTGGTAGGTTACGCCGTCGTGCTCGACCTGGCGAGGGCCGTCCCACCATTTCATGGTGTAGATGTGGACGTCGAGGCCGGCAGCGGCGAGGCGGCGCGATACTTCGTAGAGCCGTTTTTCTTTTCCGCCGCGATGGTATGGCAATACGGCGTCGGATACGAAGACGATACGGCGCGGCCGCTTTGGCTTGGGCATCCAGCGCAGGTTGCCAAAGTACATCAAGAGGATTCGCAGCCCGTCGCGCACCGGGCGGAGGCTGGAATTCCCGGCGCGGGATTTATAGCTGATTGGAACTGAATAAATCTGTTCTCCAAGCCTCGCCATCTTGGTGATCATTTCCATCTCGATGGCGAATCCATTCGACTTGAGGTGAGGCCGGAGCAGGCTAATAGCGTTTTTATCCCAGGCAAAATAACCGGTGAGCACGTCGGTAACATTTACCCGGTAAGAATATCGGACCAGGTGCGAGAAAATCCAGTTGCCGAAACGGTTTAGGGCTGTCATGGAGCCGTTGGTGATGCGGCCGCCAAGCCGGGAGCCGATGACCACGTTGCAGAATCCGGAGCTGATGGGCTCGAGCAGCCGCACGATTTCTTGGGGCCGGTAAGTGTAGTCGCCGTCGAGCATCACAACGTAATCGGTGTCGCCGGGCACGTAGTAGAATCCGGCGCGGATGGCGTTGCCTTTGCCCTGTTTGGGTTCGAAGATTACGTGAGCTCCAGCGGCCCGGGCGACAGCTGCGGTGTTATCGGTACTATTATTGTCGATCACCACAATTTCGAGCGAATATCCGTGAGCAATGAGCTGTCCGCGAGGAAACCCTTTGATAACATCGGCTATCCCCTCCTCCTCGTTATAGCACGGGATAAGAGCTATGACTTTTTTCATGATTTGCTCTGGAAATGTATGTTTTGTCCGAGATCTGGCAGGTCTACGATGAGCTCAAGTTGCTGGGAGTCGGCAGAGGTATCGAAAAGCTGGGTAAGTGTTAACGCCCGGCCACCCGAGATAGTGACCAGTTCGTCGTCGAGACTTCTGATCTTCCCGTTTGTCACCTGCGAGACATGAATCCGGTATGACTTATCGGCACTATCGCGGTTGACGATGGTGTAGGAAAATTTGGCCGGCTCGCCCGCGAAGATTTCTTTGGGCAGTTCGGATGGGTTGTCGAAATACAGCTCCGTGAGCGGCTGTGACTTAGTTTCGAATGTTGATATTAAGGCTTGAGTAAGTGATTTTTGGAAAGCTAAAATTATTACGCTGGCGATAATCGCAGCGCTGAGCGCTAGGGCTATGGGGTTGCCGGTGGCAAAACGCTTCAATGCTAAGAAATAGCTCATGCTTGAGGGACGGTTCCGGGTTAGTTCAAATCTACAGGGCCACATCACAAATAAGAGGATTTTTGGCTCCTCGTTCGGCTGAACAATACCATTTCCTGCATGCGTAGACAAGCCTTTTGTGCGAACTTACATTTTGTGATTGAGCCTGTGCTTACGGTATGATTGAGCGGTGACCAGGTTCATCTCGTTATTGGCATCATTGAAGTACCCGCTCATTGTGTTGGTGGGCGGGGTTTTGTTGGGCGGCATCATCGGCGGCTTCGAGCAGGCCCTGGTGGTGGCGATTTTGGCGGTGCTCGAAATCTCGCTGTCGTTTGATAATGCCGTCATCAATGCTACGGTGCTGCGCCGGATGAACGATTTTTGGCAAATGATCTTTCTGACGGTCGGCGTGGTGATTGCCGTGTTCGGGATGCGTCTGTTGTTTCCGATCTTGATCGTAATGGTCTCATCGGGGTTGAGCTTTGCGGCGGTCACCGACCTGATTTTTAACCACCCGGCCGAGTACGCGCTGCAATTGCAGGCGGCGCATCCGTCGATAGCGGCGTTTGGCGGGATGTTCCTGCTGATGATTTTCCTGGACTTTATATTGGACGAGGCCAAAAATGTGCATTGGGTAGCCGTGATCGAGCGGCCGCTGGCCAAGGGCGGGCGGCTGAAATTGCTGTCGGTGCTGATCGCGCTGGCGGCGCTGTGGGCGGTGGCGGTGACGTGGGGCGTGGAGGAGCAATCGCGGGTGGTGACGGCCGGCCTCACGGGTCTAGTGACCTATCTGGCTGTGCGCGGGTTCAGCCGGCTGTTTGAGCGGCTGGGCGGCGTTGATGAGGCGGCGGCCGGAAAGCCCGCGCCCAAGGGCCAGGTGGTGAAACTGGCGGGCCGGGCCGCGCTGGCCCTGTTTGTGTACCTGGAGGTGCTCGACGCCTCGTTCTCATTTGATGGCGTGGTGGGCGCGTTTGCCATCACCAGCGACGTCCTGACGATTGCCATTGGTCTGGGCGTGGGCGCGTTTTTCGTGCGGGAGCTGACGGTATGGCTGGTGAGGCACAACACGTTAGCTGAGTTTATTTACCTGGAGCACGGGGCGCACTACGCCGTGGGGGCGCTGGCGTTGTTGCTGGCGTTGAGCTTAGCCCACGAAATCCCCGACTTGGTGACGGGGCTGGTGGGGATCGTGTTTATTGGATTGTCGTTGGTGTCGAGCTTGCAGGAGTCGCGGCGGGTGGCCTAGCGGCGGACGTAGCGGCGGCTAGAGCAGCTTGTTGATGATGCCGGCGAGCTGGCTGGGAACGATATCGGCCTTAATGATGTAGCCGTCGGCTTGGGCCTTGAGTGCCTCCTGGCTGGTTTTGTCTTGAGCCAGGTTGGTGAGGATGACGATCTTGGTGCCGGTGTTGCCCTGGCCGTTTTCGCCCCGTAGTTCGTTGAGGACTTCGATACCGGTTTTTTCGGGCATCATAATGTCGAGCAGGATGAGGTCGTAGTGCTTGTTTTGGGCTTTCTTAAGCCCTTCCACACCGTTGTAAGCAAATTCAACTTGATACCCTTCTCGCTCCAGGACGCGCGAATACATCTCCGCTATGGGCTTGTCGTCTTCAACGAACAGGATTGTTTTTGATCCAGCCATGGGCTCCTCTGGTAACTGTATGTTTATTATTATCCATTGCGCCGGCCTTTGTGGCAACCACCCGCCGCGGCAGGATGAACGTGAACGAGCTCCCCTCGCCCAGTTTGGATTCCACAATGATGGTGCCCCCGTGGGCGTCCAGGATTGACCGGCAGATATAGAGGCCGAGGCCGGTGCCGCGGGTGGGCGATTTGAGTTCATCGACGCGGAAGAATTTGGTGAAGAGGTGCGGGATGGCGTCGGCGGGGATGCCCGAGCCGTTGTCGGTGATGGTGGTTTCGATGCTTGAGCGGCGCGGCACCACTTCCACCTGGATCGTGCCGGCGCCGGGCTGGGTGTGGTTGATGGCATTACTCACCAGGTTGTCGATGACTTCGCGGATGGCGGACGGGTCGGCCATGACCGGCAGGGGCTGCTTGGGGGCATTGAGGGTGAGGGTGCGGTTTTGTTGCACGGCGCGTTCCTGGAGAGCCTCGACAGTTTCCACAACCAGGCTGCGGTAATCGATGAGCTCCGGCTGGTAACTGAGCTCGCCATGCTCGATGCGTGACACATTAAGCAGGTTGTGCATGAGGCTGCCAAGCTGGGTGGCGCTGGCCACGGCCTGGGTGAGGAAGGCCTGCTGGGACTTGTTGAGGCCCTTGCTTTCGGTGCGCAATATGTCGAGGTAGCCTTTGATTTCGGTCAGGGGTGTGCGCAGTTCGTGCGCTGCCAGAGCCACAAAGTCGATCTTCATTTCCTCGAGCTGGTGGGCCTTGGTGAGGTCATGGAAAGTCACGAGCGCGGCGATGCCATTGGGATCGTCCTTGAGCACGACGGCCTGGACGTTGACGTGCAGGCTGTGGCCGTCGGCGCGGTAGAGCTCGAGGCCTTCCCACACGCCGGCCTTGTGCATATCGGTGCCGGTACCGGAAGCGAGCAGCCGGGTCATTACCAGCTCGCCGTTTTGGCGGAACGGCATCACCTTTTCGGCCAGCTGGCCGGCCACCTCCTGGACGGTGCGGCCCGTGAGCTCGCAGGCGGCTTTGTTAAACAAAATAATACGGCCGGCGCGGTCGAGCGCGAAGACGCCGTCGGTCATGGTGTTGAGGACAGTGTGGAGCTTGCCCCGTTCGGCCTCAATGACGGCGGTTTCGCTCGCGGCTTGGGATAGGATCTCCTGAAGCTTGGCTGAAACTTGGTCGAGCGAGCGGCCGATTTCCTGAAATTCACCGGCGTCGTGGTTTTGGAACTGGGCCTTGAAGTTGCCCTTGGCCAGCTCGAGGACTGCCAGGTGGATGCGCCGGACCGGCCGGGCCAGAAGCTCGGCGAACGCAAAACTCAGGGCCATGGCCGGCAGCACCCCCAGCACCATCACCGGCAGCACGTAGGAGGTGAAGTCGAGGATATTGTGGTCGCCATTTTGGGTATTGAGATACCAAATGGCCGCCACCACCAGCGCCGGGATCAGCGAAACAATAAAAAACAAGGCCAGGGTTTGGCGGAGGAACCGGGTAGGCTGCATGGGTTAATTCTAATGCTTAACCTTCCCGTTGGCCAGCTCGTGATACAATTTGCTCACATTGATGAAAGGGTGGATTTCGTGGCAACTCGCGCGCTGGTCGTAATAGCAGCTTTGGCGGTAATTGCCGTAATTGTGGGGGCGGTGTTTGTATTGCAAGGTGGGGCGAATGCGCCGGGTTCACCGAAGCCGACGACCTCGGCGGCAGCGTCGGCCTCACCGCCGGCCGGTCTCAAGGTTACCGATGAGGTCGTGGGCACGGGAGACGAGGCGGTGGCAGGTAAAACCGTCACGGTCAATTACGTGGGCACGCTGGACGACGGCACCAAATTTGATTCGTCTTACGACCGCAACCAGCCGTTTGATTTCGTGCTCGGCCAAGGCCAGGTGATCAAGGGCTGGGATCAGGGCGTGGCGGGCATGAAGGTGGGCGGCAAGCGCAAGTTGGTGATCCCGCCTGACCTGGGTTACGGCAGCCAGGCGCAGGGCAAGATTCCGCCGAACTCGACGCTGACGTTTGAAGTGGAATTGCTGGCGGTTAAATAGCTAGTCTTGGCGGTGGGCTTCGCAGTAGGCCGGGTCGTGCTGCTTGGAGCAGAGGTTGTAACCCACGACGGCTAGGATGTCGCCGGCGGGGGCGTAGTAGCCGGAGGGTCCGGAGGCGACACGCAATTCCACGGGGATGGTGCCGCGGCCGAGGCTGTCGACCGCGCTGAAACTGCCGCGCGACAGGTCAATGATGCGGCCGGTCCAGATCTCGGGGCCGTAATCGTTGACGCGGCAGACCACGGTGTGGCCGTTGTAGAGGTCGGTGACTAGAAGGTACGTGCCGCGCGGGAAGGTGCGGCTGGCGCAGGTAAGGGAGTCGGGCGCGGGCAGGCCGAGCGCGTACCAGGAGCCGCGGCCGGTCATGGCGGGCGGCCCGGAAGCGGGCTGCGGCGTGGGCGGTCCGGCGATTACCGGCGCCTCAATCTTGACGCCGCCGGGGCCGGTGGTGTGCACGGCCACGCCGACCAGCGGTTTGCTGAGCGTGATGGCGTAGGCCAGCGAGCCCATGGAAACGGTGGCCAGCAATACCAAAAACGACCGCAAGACGTGCTTTGAGGTTTTGCGTTTGACGAGCTTCTTCTTGGTGAGCACGTGGATGACGCGCCGTTTGGTTTTGGCTTTCATGTGTTTGTTTTGGTGCTGTGTGAGATTACTTTAGCATAAGCGGGTTATTAATGCGAATGCGGCCCTCTCTATTACGGTACCGTATATTAACAAGGCGGTAACTATATGCACTTCGCATATATGCAGAATGCATATAGTTACGCGGAAAGGTATACGCTGTAAATAGGCTTACTCGTCGAGTGGCGGCCGCAAGGTTTTGGTAGGCCCGGAAAGCGGCGCCTGTAGCGGGCAGCATTTTTTGGGTGTAGTCATTAAACTCGAGCAGTAACTGCTGGAGCCCAGGAGCGTCGGCCGGAGTGGCGGAGCGGATGTTCATGCCGGAATTATACGTTAATAAGTAACGCTTTTGCCGATCGGAACGATCGAGTACCAGGTGTTACCGGGGTCGAGGGGGACGTCGTTGCCATTGGCGTCGAGGAGCTTAGTGCGGGAGGTGTGTGAATCTTTGGACCAGGTTACCGGCACCACGTCGCCGTCGCGCATCACCCAGCCCTGCCCGGTGCCGACGGTTTGCATGATGACGGTGGATTCGCCGATGCGGGTGAAGCCGTAGCTGGTGGGCATCATTTCGACCACCACGTTCTTGACGTGGATTTGTTTGCCGGTGTTGCGGTCTATGTGGGGCGCGCCGGACAGGAACCGCGCGTAATCATTGGTGGTGGAATCGTATTTGTAATCGACCTGGTAGCCGGCGTAGGAGTAATCAATGTGGATATTGGGGTGCGGCGGGTTGGCGTTGGGGGCGTCGGGTTTGCGCGGGCTGACGGTGAAGCTCGAGGGTTTGAAGAAACCGAGGCGCTTCTCGAGGGCGTCGAGCTTGTCTGAGGTGGTGTAGAGGTTGTGCGGGGCGAGGCGGTCGCCGGTGCGGAAGAAAGCGTCGGCGGCAAAGCTGAGCGCGTTCATGTCTTTCATACCTAGCGGGCTCACCAGGTCCAGGGCGTCGGCGTTGCCGCCCGCGTGGGCTACCGGCGAGTTGAATTCGAGGGCCCAGTCGATGAAGTAGGTGCGGAGGCTGCGCACGGGGCCGATGCTAGCCGGACGGTTGTCGAGGAAGAACGCTACGAAGCGGGTAATACCGCCCTCGGCGTTGGCCTCATACACGACGCCGGCGTCGCTGAGGCCGGACTGCGGCCGGGCGTCGGGGTGGTTTTCGATGACTATGCCGGTGATCGGGCGGGCGGCAAGCTCCGGCGACACCGGCAGGCCGGTGAGCGGCGACAGCCGGGTGGACGGCGTGGGGCTGGGCGTGGGCGAGGCCTTGGGCGCGGGCGTGCCGGCCAAAGGCGGTTTGGACCTGGACAGCGTCAAGCCCAGCACGCCCGCGGCGACTACCGCCACGACGCCGCCCGCGATCCATAACGCCAGCTTCCGGTGATCCGCGATCCAGGATGAGCCGGCTGCTAGCGGCTTGGTAAGCGGTTTGGCCGGCGGCTTGGGCGGCTCGGCTACAACCGTCTCGGGCGTAGGGTCTTCGGTCATACCCGCATTATAGCACTACGCGCTTATGCTTAATCAGGCAACAAAAAAGGGCCGCTGGGGCCCATTTTTGTGCGTGAGCGGAAACTAGACTACGGGACCGTCGAAGCCGTCCCAGGTAGCCTGGCTGACGAACTTGGTCAGGTTGCGGCCCTGGTAGCTACCGCGGAGGGCGTACCGGACCTGGGTCTTGCCGTCCTTAGTGGTGCGCTCGTACTTGGTCTTGGAAACGTCGCTGTCCTGCACGTCGACAGACTGGCGGGTTTTAACGTCGTAAAAGGAAACACTCATGACTTTCTGACCTCACTTAGCTTAAGTGTTTGAACTATAGGCTAGGCGGGTGTAGCTTGTCAAACATGAGGGCCGACCGGGCGGCTTTGAGGCGGCGCACGGTCGTATCGCGCCCGAGCACGGCCAGGGTCTCAAACAGGCCGGGTGCAGCGGTGCGGCCGGTGACGGCGATGCGGAGGAGGCCGAAGAGCTGTCCGGTCTTCAAACCGAGTTCTGCGGCTAGTGGACGAATAGCTTCCTCCAGGGTAGCCTCGGTCCATTTCTTCGGCAGGTGACTGATTACTTGCGTAAGTGTGTCGTGGGCGAATTTTGCGTTGGCCAGCAGCGCTGGGTGTGCCGGGGGGTCGGAGAAAAAGAAGCCAGTGAGCTCGGGCAATTCGCTCAGAGTTTTGAGGCGCTCCTGCACGAGAGCCAGAACGGCCTGCCGGTGGTCCGGGGTTGTCTTGGCTGCCGACGCGGGCCAGAAGCCGTCACAGCGCTCCGCCAGCGATTCCAGCGGCATATGGCGGATCATTACGCCGTTGACCCAGGTGAGGCGCTCTCTGTCGAACCGGGCGGGGCTTTTTTGGATGCGGTCGAGGGTGAAGCGTTCGATGAGGGTGCCGGCGGCGTAGACCTCGTCGGTGGTGCCGTCGTTCCAGCCAAGGGTGGCGAGGAAGCTTATGAGGGCCTCGGGCAAATAGCCTTCGTCGATATATTCCTGCACCGACTGGGCGCCGTCGCGTTTGCTGAGCTTCTTGCCGCCGGTGGGGCTTTGTACGGCCGGGAGGTGGGCGTAGACTGGCGGCTTCCAGCTGAAGGCCTCAAACAGCAGAAGGTGCTTAGGGGTACTGGGGATCCACTCATCGGCGCGCAGAACGTGGCTGATGGCCATGAGGTGGTCGTCGACGATGTTGGCGAACTGGTAGGTCGGGTAGCCGTCGGCCTTGACGGCTACGAAGTCGTCCAGGTCGGCGAGTTTGAACTCCAGGCGGCCGCGCACGGCGTCGTCCCAGCCGATGGATTCGGGTTGGTCGGGAATGCGGAAACGAAGCACATGCGGATGAGTTTCGGGGCCCTGGTTTTCGGGGATGAGGCAGTGGCGGTCGTACTTAAAGGCAACCCCGGCCTTCTGCGCCGCTTCGCGCAATTTGGCCAAGCGTTCGGGCGAACACCAGCAGCGGTAGAGTGCGCCGGTTTCGAGCAATTTGTGGGCGTGTTCGCGGTAAATGTCCAGGCGCTGCGATTGCAAATACGGGCCGTGTCCCCGCCCTGCTTGGGGCCTTCGTCGGGGATAATGCTGAGGGCCTCGAGCGATGCGTTAATCTGGTCGATGGCGCCGTCGACAAACCTGGCGCGGTCGGTGTCCTCGATGCGCAAAATAAACTGGCCGTCGTTGTGTTTGGCCCAGAGCCAGTTAAATAGGGCCGAGCGCACCCCGCCGACGTGCAAAAAGCCGGTGGGGCTGGGGGCAAAGCGGACTCGTATTTGGTTTGACATCGGGTAGATTATACCTTTTAAGGCGGAATTCTTCACGCTCTCCCCTATGCGAATTTTTTTCGAGTATTCGTTTTTCAAAAAATAGGTATACTTTATATCCATATAAATAATACCTAAAATGAGGGAAATGGAATTTCTACCGGCGCCAATACCGACCCAGGCGTTTTACGTCCTGCTGTCATTATGTGATAGGAGCTTGCATGCTTACGCGATCAAGGGCTCGCTTTTTGGTGTCTCGCTTGGAAGTGTGCAACTGGCTCAGGGGCGAATATCCCGCCTGCTTACTTGGATGACCGATCAAGGGTTGATCGAGATAGCTGGGGAATTGCCGGCTGGGAAGTCGGGAAAACTTAGGATGCATTATCGGATAACGTCGGAGGGCCGGCTGGTACTGTTGGCCGAGTGCCGGCGACTGAAATACGCGGTCACGGTGGCCGAGACCCAAGGCCTCCTAGAGGATGAAACGCCGCTGGATATCAAGCGGCAACAACTGGAGTTTCGTTTGGCCGAAGCATCAGAAGCCTAATTCGGAGGGATCGATGGGCTCCCAGTCGGGGCCGTCTTGGCGGTACAAGTTGGTGCGGAAGCTGATCTCGTCGGGGTCGTAAACGTTTTCGACCCGTGTGACCGCGCCGGCGCGGCGGGCGCCCATGGTTTTACGGTCGATAATGGCCGGCCCCTGGATGCGCTCGACCTTGAGCGTTTCGCCGTCGCGCTGAAATTCCACGAACGACACGTGCTCGAGCAGGCCGGGCGCGTCCTCGACCGGACGGGTGCTGCGGCCGTGTTTAGTCAATCCGAATTTGGTGTCGATGGCGTCCACTATTCGGTCCCAGGCGCGGTCGTCTTGCATGCGGCTATCATAGCATGCTACAGGCTGTAGGCGATTTTGAGGATTTGCTCGCGGCTGAGGCGGCTGGCGCCCTCAATGCTGTACCACAGGCCGTGGTTGACCCAAGTGGCGTGGTCGTTGCCCCAGAGGTAGATGGTGAGGCCCTGGCCCTGGACGGTGGCGTAATCGTCGGTGTTTTTGGCGACGAAATTATCGAGCAGCGAGCTGGAATCCCAGGTGGTGCGGTGCTGGGCGATGGTGAGCGGGCTGCTGGAACTGGGACTGGTGAAATCCAGGGTGATGAGGCCGGGGCTGGCGTCGGTGCGGGTGAGATTGTAGCTGCTGGGCATGAAAGCCGGCAGCGAGGCCGAAATGCCGGCCTTGGTATTGGCGCTTTGCAAAGCTAATTTCGGGTAATTTTGGAGCCAGATGTAGCCGGTGATCACGGCGACCGCGGCGATGGTGGCGGTGTTGCGGCCGGCGTGGGGGCTGAGGCCGAGGTGGGGCCGCCAGGCATTTACGGATGAGCTCTTGGGCGACGGAGTTTCGGCCGGTGGCAGGGGCGTCAGGCGGGTCATGGCTTCGTGGCGGGTGGCGGCTTGGGCCGGCAGCTCCCGGGTGTGCTCGTGCGCCGGGGCTGCCTGCTGCGCGAGGCCGGCATAATTGACCGAATGCGAGTCGTGCGTGTGGGCCGGTCCATGGGCGGATGCGGCTGGCGGTTCGGCGTGGTTGATGGGTTCGGCCAGCCGGCCGCCGCCGAATTTTTGGATGTGGGGGCTGCGGCCCACCTGTTTGGCGGCCTCAAGCCGGGCATTAACGTGGGCAAAGTGGCGTTCGTGAGTGGAGGCGGGCGGCGCGGCCGGAACGTGGTTGGGGGCGGTCGTGACGGCCGGCCGTTCGACGGGATGGGCCGGGGCGCCGCGCAGATCGAGTATCTGCGATGGTTTGGCGCGTTGGTGGACAGCGGCCGCGTTGTGGCCGTGGGGGTGGCTAGGTGCGGGCGCGGGCGACGGGGCTGCGGGCGAATTGGGGGTGGCGGGTGGCGGGGTTTGGCGCGTGGCGTTGGTGCGGGAGCGCGGCGACAGGTCGAGCGATACGCGCCTGGCCGCCGCCGGTGGGTTGCCGTCTGAAGACGTAAGAGCGGTGCCGCAGACCGAGCAGTAAACCTGCCCCCCGATCTTCACGGGAGGGGTTTCGCGTTGGCACATCGGGCAATTTGTCGCCATATTGTGCTTATGTTACAACACAATGGCTATGCTTGGAATAGGCTTTAGCGGGATCGCCACACCCGGAAGATGAAGCGCGGGATAGCGAGAGCACGACGCAGGCGGCTGGGCTCGAGCAGGAGGCGCCACAGCCATTCCAGACCAACCCTTTGCAGCCAGGCGGGAGCTTTTTGCCTGGCGCCGCCAAAACTGGCGTAGTCGAAGGTGCCGCCTTCGCCGATGAGCAGGCCGTGCGGGAGGCCGGCGGCGAGCTCGGCGCAAACGCCTTCCTGGAGCGGAAAACCCATGCCCACCAGGGTAAGGTCGGCGCCGGCGTCGCGCAGACGGGTGGCGGTAGCTTGAGTCCAGGCTTCGCTGACCCGGCCGCGGGGGGCGTCCGGGTCGCGCCCGCTCAGGGTGCCGACAACTTGCAGCCCGGGGATTTGCTTAGTGATGGTGGCCGCGACTGCTTCGATTTCTTCCGGTGTTTCCTTGCCGATCAGAAACACCCGCAAGTGGGTTTCGGCGGCGGCTTGCAGGAGCGGCCAGGTGAAGTTGGTGCCGGCGGCGCGCTCGGGAACGGGCCAGCTTAGCTTGGCGGGGGCGAGCACAATTTGGCAGAGGGTAACCCAAAACCTTAGCGGTGTGCGCGGGCCGGCGTAGAGGTAATGGGCGGCCCACAGCACGGCCACGCCGTCGGCGATGGCCAGCTCGGCGTGGTTGAGCAGCCCGGCTAGTTTGGGGTCGGCGGCGGCGCGGTCCAGAAATTCCACGTAGGGTTTTATGACATAGCCGGCCGGTTTGGTATGGTCGGCGGCGTAATCGCAGATGTAGGCGATGGCTTCGGTGAGCCCGATGCCGTCGACGTCTACGCCCAGAATTCCGACTTTGTCGTAAACCTGCTGCCTAGACACGTCTCGCCTCCCCTGCCGCGCCGGCGGCGGCGCCGGCCACGGTCCAGGTGACGAGGGCGGTGGTGGAATCGGCCCACGAGGGCAGCACCAGGGCTACAAACCCCACGCCCACGATGGCGGCTGCGGCCGGCAAAGCTGTGGTGACCGTGGGGTAGGCAAGCCGTAGAGCCAGGATTAGGGCGACGCAGATGAAGATGAATATCAGGGCTCCGAGCGCGCCGGTTTCATAACCCACTTGCAGGTAGTAATTCTCGATGATGTTGGGAGTAGCGGCGTGGAAGGTGGCAGGGCCGGCGGTGCCCAGGCCGTGGCCGAGCGGGTTTGCGAGCACGGCGGCGGCGCCGTTATGCAGTGACTGCGAGTGCTGGGAATCGGACAGGTTGCTTTGGTCGTGGGCGGCCACGCTGGAATGCAGAATGTAGTACTGGAGCGGGCCGCCGTGGGTGAGGGCGAACGGCAGGGCCAGCAGCAGGCAGGCGAGGACTCCTCCGGCGGCGAGGGTGACTGGGCGCCGCGCGCGGGCTGGAAGGCTAGCCAGGGCCGTGAGCGCCACGGCCAGCGCTGCCCCTAGCCAGGCGCTGCGCGAGAATGTCCAGACGAGGCTAATAAGGCAGGCGGCGAAGAGTACCGGCTGCCACCAGGCGCGGTGGCGCATGAAAAGCGCGGTGGTGAGGCACAGCGGCAATATCAGGTAAGTGCCGAGCTGGTTGGGGCCGCCGAGCGTGGCCGGGAAGCGCAGGGCTGACGTGCCTTGGGTGATATGTTGGTACGGGAGGATGGTGCTGGGTCCGTAGCCGAAATGCGTGAGGAAATCCGGCGGCAGCATGAAAATTTGCAGGAGGTCGAAGCCGGTGACCACGGCCGCGCCAATCAGCACCACGCGGACCAGCTGGCCGACGAACGGTTTGCCGGCGACGAACGCTGCGAGCACGGCCGCCAGCAGGAATTCCAGGTCGGTTTTGAGCCCGAAGGCCGCGAGCGTGAGGGGCGGGTGGGTGACAACCGTTACGAGCAGGGCGAGCCCAGCAAATGCGGCCACGCCAATGACCCATGGCTGCTGTAGGCGGTGCAGCCGCGCCGGCTCCCGCCACACGAGGATTGCTGCGAGCGCCGCGAGAACCAGCAGCAGCGCCTCTTTCCAGGCTTGGATAATGGCTTCGTGTCCAAACAAACTGCCCAGCCACACGCTGAGGAAGGCGTGGAATGGCATGACGGCGACAATTAGGAGCAGCCCCCATTCAATGAGCTTTTCGATTTGTGTGGTTTGGGCTTTCATTTTCTTCTGAGATAAGTATAACTTGTATCGAAATTTTGCGAGCGGCTTGAGCCCAGCTGCGATTGAGAGTTCGCCCGGCTATACTCCCAAAGAGTATACCCTCCCCATTTTCGGCCAGAATTTACCCAACATGCGCTAAATTATGGCTTAGGCAAAGTAATTATCACGACATATTTTCGCAATGCAAGAAACTATACTCTTTTGGAGTATAGTGACCGTCTCGCTAACCCGTGCAGCAGGCGGATCCGAAATGTCACCACCAGGCGGTGCCGGGTGAGGCCACTATTTCACAGCAACCAAACTACGTTTGTATTCTTCGAGGTTGTCGAGGGCGATGCCGGTGCCGCGGGCCACGCACAGCAGCGGTTCTTCGGCGACAACGCACGGAACGCCGGTGACCTGGGTGAGCATTTTGTCGAGGTTTTGGAGGAGGGCGCCGCCGCCGGTGAGGACCATGCCGCGGTCGATGATGTCGGAGCTAAGCTCGGGCGGTGTCTGCTCGAGCACCACGCGGATGGCCTGGATGATTTTTTCGAGCTCGTCCTGGAGGGCGCCGGAAATTTCGTTGGCGCGGATGGTGATGGTTTTGGGGAGGCCGGCGATGATGTCGCGGCCGCGGATTTCCATGGTTTTGTCGCGGGTGAGCTTGAGCGCCGTGCCGAGCTGCTGCTTGATGATTTCGGCGGTGCGGTCGCCCACGGCCAGGCCGTAGGTGCGGCGGATGTACTCACCGATGGCGTTGTCGAGGCGGTTGCCGCCGATGCGGATGCTGTGCTGCGCCACCACGCCGCCGAGCGAGAGGATGGCGATCTCGGTGGTGCCGCCGCCGATGTCCACGACCATGTTGCCGGCCGCGCTGGCGATGGGGATGCCGGCGCCGATGGCCGCGGCTACGGGCTCGCGGATGATGTAGGCGGCGCGGGCGCCCGCGGCCAGGGTGGCGTCGATGACGGCGCGGCGCTCGGTGCTGGTGGCGCCGGCGGGCACGCAGACCATGACGTCGGGCCGCGAGAGCCGCCAGCCGCCGGAAATCTTGTTGATGTAGTGGCGGATCATGGCCTGCGTGATGCGGTAATCGGCGATTACGCCGTCGCGTAGCGGCCGGCTGGCCGTGATGCTATCCGGCGTGCGGCCCAGCATTTCCTTGGCCTCGGCGCCGATGGCCACAATTTTGTTGTGGTCATCGATGGCGACTACGCTGGGCTCGTTGATCACGATCCCCCGTTTTGGGACATACACCAACACGTTGGCCGTACCCAGGTCAATAGCAATGCGCTTGGAAAACATGACTGTAGTATACTATGGCTCAAGGTTCATGCAGCGACGACTCTTTATCATATTTGGCTACCTTTTGGTTGCGCTCGCGATAGTCGGGTTCACGGTTGGGTTAGTCGCGTACGGCAACGATTACTCGTACGACTTTGCTACTCATAGCATTATTCAACGCGGGACGGTAATTATAGAGAGCATCCCGGGGGGAGTCTCGGTCACGGCCGATGGCAAGCAGACCGGGCGCAGGACCCGGTACCAGGTGGCGTTCAAAGTGGGCGGCCACACGTTTGAGCTCGAAAAAGATGGTTTTTGGCCGTGGGAGAAGGTGCTGAATGTGGTGGCAGGCCGCGTGTCGTTGGTGAATTATGTGGTGATGGTGCCGAAATCGCCGGCCAGCAGTGAGTTGGATTCCAAGACTCAGATTGTCGCGCAGGATATATCGAAGGACCACCGCCACCTGGCCTACATTACGGGCGGGGCGGATGCGGCACTGTATACGCTGGACTTGGGTAATCGCAAGGTGGTGAAATTGTATGTGCCGAAAGCGGCTGTCGCGGCCACTCCGACCGCACCGGCCACGCCGGCTGAGGTACTGCAGAACGTGACGTGGTCCGATGATGCCTCGCACCTGCTGATCGCGAGCGATATGGGCGGCGCGCCCACGCACCGGCTGGCGGCGGCGTCGGGCGGTGAGCCGGGCAACCTGACGCAGACATTTGGCTTTAACCTGGCCGGCTTGCAGTTTTCGGGCAACAACTGGCGCCAGCTGTACTGGGTGTCGCCGGACGGTTTGCGGCGGCTGGATGTGGAGGCAGCGACCGTGTCGGGGGTGCTGGCCGACAAGGTGTCGCAGTTTTGGGTGCAGCCCGACCGTGTGCTATACGTGCAGCAAACCGAACTCGGCCGGTCGCTCTGGAGCCTGGATAGCCGCGGCAAGAAACAGGAATTGATCCAGGCGCTGGTGGAAAGCGATTCGTACTCAGTGGCGTTCAGCCGGTACAATGGCACCGACGAATTGGCGGTGGCGCCTTCCAAGACCGGCGTGGCTACGCTGTACTCGGGCATTTTTGGCGATACGCCGGTGGCCAAGGTGATAACGCGCGGCGTAAGCGGCGTGAACTTTTCGCCGGACGGCCATCTCTTGGCGCTCACCAGCGGCAGTGCTACCAGCGTGTACGACCTCGAACAATCAGACATTCAAAACACTTTTGTGATACATAATTTCACTAATGCGCCGGGGAACCTGGCTAGCCTAACGTGGTTTGATAACTACCATTTGCTGGCAAACCGGGACGGCGAGCTGTGGTGGAGTGAATTTGACGGCGCCAATGCGGTGGATTTGGGTAAGACTGCAGGTGGCCTACCCGCCTACTCGGATGCGGATCGCAAAGCGGTGATTATGTTTAAGCCGACGGCAAATGCCGTCAAACTTACAAGTTTACTGATAAGGCAGTAATCAATTTCATTCGAGACAATGTTCATTTTCGCGTAACTAGGTATTCTAATCACCTAGTAGGTCATTGGAATACCTAGTTGGGCTGAGTTGATAGGACTTATAGCAGCCTACTTAGAACTGCAGCGGTATTCTGCTATTTAATCGCGGGAAGCTGGCCGGTGGCCGCTGGCGTGGGCGTGGGGCTGGCGGCCGGTTTGCCGCTAATAATTGAGCTGAGGCTTGAGAAGATGCCGTTCCAGGCTTGCGATAGCGAATCGAGGAAGTTCGACGACGAGCTGAGGGTGGACGGGGCCGAGGGCTGGGCTGTGGGCGTGGACGGGGCCGGCTTGGTAGTGCCGGGAACAGGGCTGACCTGCTTGGCCGTCACCACCAGGCGCTTAAGTGAGGTGCCGGGCGGGGTGCAGGTGATGAGTGTGAGCGTGGGTGTGGGTGTGGCATTGAGCACGCCGACGTCGGTAGGCTCCACGACCCGGCTGCCGGTGACCTCGTAGACATAGCGGTGTGACTGGAAGTCGATTGTGACCTGGTCGCCGGGCGCCAATTTGTCGAGCAGCACAAACACGAATTTGAAATTACCAGGCTCCCACCAGTCGTTGGAGCTATGGCCAAAGATGGCGACGTTGCCGTTTTGGCCAGGGGTGGCGGTGTTGCCGTAGTGCACTACCCCGTCCTGGAGGGCGCGCTGGATGGCGGCTTCTTGGATACTTGGTTCGTATTCGACCGGCGCATGGACGTTGATCTTGGCAATGGTAATGGTGTTTTCGGCCGGCACGACCTCGGCTGCCGCCGGTGCGGCAGCCACCGGGGCCTGGTTCTTATTTGAGAGCGAATATTGGATTTGGCTGATAATTACCGGCGCCTTAAATAGCAGCAGCACGAGCAAAAACACGCCTACGGCGGTCACAAACGGCAGCACGGCCGACGGAATGCGGCGGCGGTGCACCAGCGGCTTGTCGCGGTCGGTGCCGGCCAGCTTGGCCTTGTCGGTGACGAGGTCGGCGGTGGAGATGGCCGGCGCTAGCGTGGGCCCGCCGGCGGCCGGGTGCAGTTCGGGCACGGGTTGGTAATCCCCCATCTCAGCGATGCGGGCGCGGGCGGCCGCGGCGGCTGCCGGGCGCTTCACGCCATCGGGGCGGTGGCCGGCAGCGTGCGCGGCCTGACCGGAACCGTGCTCAGGCGTGTGGGCGCCATGAACCTCCACCGGCCGCTTCGGGTACTCCTTGCGCAGTCGGATTGAGCTAATATCTAAACTGTCTGAGCGGTCTGCCATGATTGTCTACCGTTCATTGTCTATGGTATCTTGAGTTACGTGTTAAATCCAAGCGTGAGCGTTCAAATCCTGTATTTAAACATAAATTAGCATCCTAGGCAATATGCCGCTGTGGTGGAATGGTAGACACAAGGGACTCAAAATCCCTCGAGCACTAGCTCATGTCGGTTCGAGTCCGACCAGCGGTACCAGTAATTATTCTGAGGCTCTCCGGAGCCTTATTTTTGTTGTGGGGTTGGCGACCAGGGCGCTTGTCCGCCCCGCCATTGGTGCGGGTTGCTGAGATCAATAGATTCAACCATGACCGTACTCGGTCGTGTCGAGATGAACTCAATTGTTGCCGCAACATCTTCGGGCTGTATGAATTCCTCCGGAGTCGGGGCGCCCCAGGTATCAACCCCCCACGCATGGACCGTCGAGACCCTGACCGACGGCTCAAGCTCATTGCGTAGTACATTGGCGAAATTCGTAATCCCGCTCTTGGTGGCCGCGTAAACGCTCTCCCCTACTATGCTCGACTTGGCGGCCATCGAGGACATGAAGATAATCTGGGGATTTGGGCTTTTGCGGAGGAGCGGTAGAAGCGAACGGGTGACGAGCAGGTGCGATCGCAAATTGAGATCGAGCATGTGATCGATGTCATCCACCGACAGGTCGGCAAATTGCTTCATGGTCATGACGCCGGCGATATTAATAAGCGCGTCAATCTTGTCTGTTTGTTCGACGATTTGGTTGATGAGCTTATCGATTTCTGCTGATTTCGTCAGATCGCACGCTATGAGCGTGGGGTTTTGAAAAGTATCTTTAAAGGATTCTTTGGAGGTGGCAATCAAGAATAAGTGGTTATCGGGATTATCAAATTGTTTGGCAGTCGCAAGACCAATGCCCCGGCTTGCACCGGTGATTACTATATTCATGGAGTTATTGTATCAAAGTCTGATAGGGGCATCAGATAGTAATGAGGCGTAACTCCCAGTGCTGAACCACTCCCACAGGTTACGGGCCAGTTCCTGATGCGGTACGTTCTGCGGTACCAGCAATTATTCTCAATAACGGCCTTCGGGCCGCTTTTTGTGGTATCGTTGGGCGATCGGAACGTTCCGCGCACAGTTAGGAGTTGGAAATCATGACCGCCGCTACTGGAATCAGTCTTCCGCAAGGCTTGAGGGATGCCCTGACGAAGATCGCAAAAGCGCTCGTCGAAGGCCCCGTGAGCGACAAGGTCGATTACGGCATGCTGCATTATTACGCGTATCTGACGAGCCCCGACGACGATGAAGCCAAAGCAGTACGGGCATTTCTCGACCGGCAGGTCCGCGAGCTGACCGGCGGTACGAAGACGGTTCTGTTCGCCGAGAAGGCCTACCTCGACATTGGGGCCACCGGGGGTCTCTACCTGGCGATGGTGCCCGTGGGGCATGACGCTAGGTCGCCGGAAGCGCAGTACCTCGGCCTGTATGCCGGGATTGGCGGATTGTACCTGGCGAGGCGAGCGTCCAAGCAGAAGATCACCGACCGACTGCGCCGGGACGAGGCCAACGATCGCCGGCGCGGACAGCAGGTTTCCGGAGAACTCTTGGCGATTGAACTGACTGAAGTTGTCCGGCGGCATGTCTTGTCGGTTTACGAAGATTTGAAACTGACCGAACTGCGGTTCGACGATATCTTCTACGCCGCCCCAGGTACCGGCTCCACTCTGCGTGAGCGGTTGTCTCAGCTGAGCCTGGAGCAACTCTGCACGATTCTGGTTATCTTGGGCCGGCCCGATCTGCCCAGCTACCAGTAGCCGCCACCGACGAACGCCACCGGCGATTTGTCGGTGGCGTTCGTCTTTACAAGCACGATACCCGAGATGCGAATGGCATAACGTCTTGACGTCGAGACGTTGTTGAGGTACCATGGGATCAATCAAGGAGACTATTATGGCGACTTTAACTGAGCGTACAACCGTATACCTCAATCCATATGTTAAAAAATATCTGCAGCATGAAGCAGTCGAACAGAACAAATCGATCTCGGAATTAATAAATGACCAACTCACTGAGCTTCTGGAAGATGCTGAGGATGCGGCGACAATTGATGAGCGCAAGTCTGAGCGCCTGACGTCTTGGGAGAAGGTTAAGGCTGATTTGGTGCGAGACGGATTGCTCTAGAGCGAATGTATACTGTTACGCTTCGATCCGGTGCCGTTAAGGAGCTGCGTAAGCTCCCCGAAGCTATTCGAAAGCAAGTCGCTACCACTATCGATCTGTTAGCGATTGACCCGCGGCCTCGTGGCGTGAAGAAAATGGCAGGGGTTGAAGCGTGGCGGATGAGGGTTGGTGATTATCGGATTATTTACTCAATCGCAGATCAACAACTTGTAGTCGAGGTTATAAGAATTGGCCATCGGCGGGAAGTTTATCGGTAGAAGTCCTGTCACGGGGGGGGGTAATCTGACGCTCGGTTGTCAGCACTGTCAGATTGCCCGATGGCACACGTAGCTGGATGGGGCATAATGCGTTGTTGTCCACCAAGGAACAGGAAGCTTGCCTATGGACTGGTTGCCGCGTGAACTCATTACTCAAAATATCGAATTGCATCGTCAAATTCGCTATCTTGAGCAGCTGATCGACAAGCTTGACGCGGCCGTGGCGGTGGTCAATACCGACCTGGTGTACCAGATGGCGAACCAGACTTTTGCCAGCATGATCGACCGGCAGGCGCGTGATCTTTTGGGGAAGACAATGTTCTCGATATTCCCCGGCACCAATGACAGTCAGGTGACGGCCATTTTCGCGAACGTTTTACTGACCGGAGAGCCGTTTACCGCGCGGAGATTTCCGTTTACTTATCCGGACCGGGGTCACGTCAAAGCTGAATATTGGGACGGGACTGCCAGCGCTATTTCAAACGACCAGGGCGAGCACGTTGGCATAATGATCATTTGCGCGAATGTGACTGACCAAGTGAGGCTTGAGGAGGAGCAAAATTCCCGCATTGCCGCGATGGAAAGCTCAGTTGAAGCGATGTTTTCTGCAGCCACGACTGGGGTCATTACGGGTTGGAATAACAGTGCCAGACGGGTATATGGCTATGCGGCGGAGGAGATTGTGGACAGGCCCGTGGACATCGTGGTGCCCCGCGACAAGCTCGAGGAACTGCGAACGGACATTGCCGAATTGAAAAAGGGTAACCGGGTAACCCATGTTACCGCCCGCATCCGCAAATCGGGTGAACGCTTTCCGGCTTTTGTGAATAAGTTACCGGTGAGAAGTGCCGCCGGCGAAGTGGTCGGAATCTTCGCGTCCACGCGCGACCTGTCCGAGCGCCGGGTAAATTTAGCGTAGGTGTGATCTTGATCCTAGGTTTTTGATGCGCTTGTGCTTATAATGAGTGCGGTTAATTAACCTGGGTCAAAAATGTACAAACACATCAAGTTTTTCAAAGACGTAACGCTTAGTGATGTGCCTCAGGTGGGAGGTAAAAACGCCTCGCTTGGTGAGATGGTGAAGTACCTGGCGCCCAAGGGTGTGCGGCTGCCGAATGGGTTTGCGACCACCGCCGACAGCTATTATTACTTTTTGAAAGAGACCGGACTGAAGGCCAAGATCGAGGCTGTGCTCGAGGGCTTGGATGTGAAGGACGTGCGCGAATTGGGGCAGCGGGGAGCTAAAATCCGTGCCGTCATTATGAACTCGGACTTGCCGAAGGATTTTGAGGACGAGATTGTGGAGGGCTACCGGGAGCTGAGCCGGATTTGCGGGCATGATGATCTGGTGGTGGCGATCCGCTCGTCGGCGACGGCCGAGGATCTGCCCAATGCCAGCTTTGCCGGCCAGCAAGAGACGTTTCTGAACATTTCGGGGGTAAAGGAGGTGCTTCATGCGACTAAAGCGTGTATTGCGTCGCTGTTTACCGACCGGGCCATTGTGTACCGCGTGGAGAACGGCTTCGCGCACATGAGCGTGGCGCTGAGCGTGGGCGTGCAGCAGATGGTGGCAGTGCGGAGCAAGGCGGCGGGCGTGATGTTTACGATTGATACCGAAACAGGTTTCAAGAATGCGGTGATTGTGACGTCGATATATGGGCTTGGCGAAAACATTGTGCAAGGGCGTGTGAGCCCCGACGAATTTACGGTGTTTAAGCCGACGCTGGCGATTTTGAAAAAGCGGGTGGGCGAAAAGAAAGAGAAGATGGTGCCGGTGGTGGGGTCGAAGACCAAGAATGTGCCGGTGAGCAAGGAAGACCGTGAGCGCTTTGCTATCACGGATGAGCAGGTGAAGACGCTGGCGCAGTGGGCCATTGAGATCGAGAAGCATTACGAGCGGCCGATGGACATCGAGTGGGCGCTCGATGAAGACGACGACCAGCTGTATATCGTGCAGGCGCGGGGCGAGACGGTGCAGTCGCGCAAAGACACTAGCGAGATCGAGGAATACGAACTGACGGGCAAGGGCGAGCTGCTGGCTACGGGTACGAGCGTGGGCAACCGGATTGGAGCGGGGCGGGCCAGCAAGATTGTGGATCTCAAGGATATCGCGTCGTTTAAGGCCGGGGATGTGCTGGTGACCGAGATGACCGATCCCGACTGGGTGCCGATAATGCAGCAGGCCAGCGCGATTGTGACCGACAAGGGCGGGCGTACATGCCACGCGGCGATTGTGAGCCGAGAGCTGGGGATTCCGTGCGTGGTGGGCACGGGAGATGCGACGGCCAAGATCGCCGACAAAGCGCCGATCACGGTGAGCTGCGGCGAGGGTGACCAGGGCTACGTGTATGCCGGCGAGCTGGAATTCAAGGTGAACCGCACCAACATCAAGGACCTCAAGCGGCCCAAGACCAAGATCATGATGAACATCGGCTCGCCCGACCACGCGTTTGCCTACTCGCAGATTCCCAACGACGGTGTGGGGCTGGCGCGCGAGGAATTCATTATTGACTCGCATATCAAGATCCATCCGCTGGCGCTGCTGCGGTTTGATGAGGTGAAGGACAAGGCCGTGCGCGCCCAGATAAACGAGCTTACCGCCGGCTACAATGACAAGACGCAGTACTTCATTGACCGGCTGGCCGAGGGCATTGCGATCATCGGGGCGGCGTTCTTCCCGAACGACGTCATCATCCGGTTTAGCGACTTTAAGACCAACGAGTACGCCGGGCTGATTGGCGGCAAGCAGTTCGAGCCGGTCGAGAACAACCCGATGATCGGCTGGCGGGGCGCGAGCCGGTATTACTCTCCCGAGTACAAGGCGGCTTTTGAGCTGGAGTGCCAGGCCTTCAAGCAAGTCCGCGACGACATGGGCATCACCAATGTGAAGGCGATGATCCCCTTCTGCCGGAATCTGGATGAGGCTCACAAGGTGCTGGCGATAATGTCTGACAATGGGCTGAAGCGGGGCGTGAATGGGTTTGAGGCTTACATGATGGTCGAAATTCCCTCGAACGTGATCCTGGCCGAGCAGTTCGCGGAGCTGTTCGATGGCTTCTCGATCGGCAGTAATGACCTCACGCAGCTCACGCTCGGCGTGGACCGCGACAACCATACCGTGGCGCACGTGTACGACGAGAACAATGCGGCCGTGAAGGCGTTGATCAGCCAGGTGGTGAAGGTGGCGCGCGCCAAGCATGTAAAGATCGGCCTGTGCGGCCAGGCGCCGTCGGATTATCCGGAATTCGCGCGCTTCCTGGTAGAGTGCGGCATCAATAGCATTTCGCTGGCGCCCGACACCATCGTTAAAACTACGATCGATATTGCCAAGACCGAGGCCAAGCTCGGGCGCTAGCTGGTAAGGCTTATGTTACAAGTTTATGATGGCTGTAAATGACGCCATTGCTCAACACTCAGAGTTTCGTGGTCGGCACCTGGATCGACATCCTGATTGCGGTGTTGGTGCTGCTGAACGTGATTCGCGGGCGCAAGATTGGGACGGCGCCTTTGGTGCTGTCGGATCTGGGGTTTTTCGCGGGGATGTTTCTGGGGGTGCAGTTGGTGCCTTTTACGGTGCTAGCCGGGCCGGGGCCGGTGGGCCGCGTGATTGTGACCTTCGCGACGATTTTGGCGGTGGGGCTGTTTGTGGGGTTTGCCGGGTTTAACTTGGGTCTCGAAGCTACCAAGCGGATCCGGTGGCCGAAGCTGCGGTATGGTGACGCAATGGTGGGCGGCGTGCTGTGTGGCGCCACGTGCATAATTCAGGTGTGGTTTATTTCGGGGATTTTCCTGGCCTCGCCGGTCCATTGGCTGGCGGCTGGGTTGGAGCGCTCGGTGGCAATCCGGGTACTGGATGCGGTGGCGCCGCCGGTGCCGGATGTGGTCACGCACATCCAGTCGTTTATTGATCCCAACGGTTCGCCGCAAGTGTTTGTGGATCTGGAGCCGATACCGCGGCCGCCGGTGACTGTGGCCGATGCGGCTCTGGTTGAACGGGCCGTGGCCAAGGGCGGCGGCTCGACCGTGCGCGTGAATGGTTTTAGCTGTGGCGGGCTGGTGAGCGGGTCGGGCTTTGTGGCGGCGCCCGGCGAGGTGATGACCGCAGCGCACGTGGTGGCCGGCTTGCGGTACCCGTTTGTGACCGACCAGGCGGGGGTGCATCCGGTGACGGTGGTGTGGTTTGACAGCGCGACGGACGTGGCGGTGCTGCGGTCTAGCGACCTAAAGGCCCGTCCGCTGGCGCTGGCAGCGGACGATGAGCCTGACGGCACCGAGGCGGTGGCGCTAGTGTATCCGGCGGGCGGGCAATTCGCCGCCGAGCCGGCCGGTATCATGGGTACGGATTTGATCACTGGACACGATATTTATGGACGCGGCGTAGTCAGCCGGCCAATTTACACCCTGGAGGCTCAGATCGTGTCCGGTGATTCCGGCGGGCCGGTGGTGTTGGCCGACGGGACGGTGGCCGGAATGGTGATCGCGCGCTCCCAAATCTCGGACAGCATCGGCTATGCGCTGACCGCCAAGGTGCTTGCTCCGGTGATTAAGCGCGCCGCTCTCCTCACCCGCACTGTGAGCAGCGGTACCTGCACCGGCAAATAGCGGGTTTGTGAATTATGGGTATTGACGCGAGGCTTGTTGTGAATTAACATTTAACCAAAGGGTTAAATGAAATGTATGAACAAGCCATACAGCTAAATTCGATATTCGCCTCTCTGGCCGACTCTACGCGCCGAGACATTTTGCGCCGGGTAGCGGATGTTGAGCTGTCGGTGTCCGAGATTGCGGCCCCCTACGATTTGTCGCTGGCGGCGGTGTCGAAACATCTGATGATTTTAGAAAAAGCGAAGCTAATAATTAAACGCCGGGTAGGCAAACAACAGATTGTGAGGGCAGATGGCATGGCATTAATGACTGCTGAGCAGTACCTGCGCAGCTTCGAGAGATTGT
The DNA here is from genome assembly GCA_963740635.1 of uncultured bacterium. Taxonomy (GTDB): domain Bacteria; phylum Patescibacteriota; class Saccharimonadia; order UBA4664; family UBA4664; genus UBA5169. The sequence goes on from CAVUEQ010000001.1 coordinate 286,894, forward strand.
GGAACGAGCGGCTCGACGCCTTGGCGCTGCTGCTGGCGGAAGAACAGCGTAACCAAAAGGAGAAGACCCATGGCAGAGACAACGACTAAAGAATTGACCTTAACGCGCGTGTTTGACGCGCCGCGCGAGCTGGTGTGGAAGGCCTGGACCGATGCTGAAATGCTGAAGAAGTGGTGGGGGCCGCATGGCTTCACCAACCCGGTGTGCGAGGTGGACCCGCGCGTGGGCGGCAAAATCAATATTGAAATGGAAGACTCGGAAGGCCTGATTGCCAAGGGCAGCCGTTACCCCATGACCGGAGAGTTTACGGAGCTGGAGGAGCCGGAGAAAATCGTCTACACATCGGCGGCGATCATGAACGACGAAGTGCTGTTCGACAACTTAGTGACCGTGACTTTTGAGGAAGACAACGGCAAGACCAAGCAGACGGTCCACGTAGTGGTGACCAATATTCGCGACGCCGAAAAGGCCGCCGGTCCGCTCAGCGGCATGGAGATGGGCTGGAGCCAGTCGCTCGAGAAACTGGCCGATAGCTTAGCTTAAATATTAGGAGGAAGTGGTATGCAAAAGATAACGACATTTCTATGGTTCGACGACCAGACCGAAGAGGCCATGAAGTTCTACGTGGAGGTGTTTAATGGCAGCCCGCGCAAGCGCCTAGAGTCAAAGGTCGTGACGATCAAGCGCTACGAAAAAGGCATGGAGACGCCTGGGATTGACCAGATGGTGGGCAAGGTGCTGACGGGAGTATTTGAGCTCGACGGGCAGCAATTTATGGCGCTCGACGGCGGCCCGATCTTCAAATTCACCGAGGCAGTGTCATTGCTGGTGGATTGCGAGGACCAGGCCGAAATCGATTACTTCTGGGAGCAGTTGTCGGCGGTGCCAGAGAGTGAGCAGTGTGGCTGGTGCAAGGACAAATTTGGCCTGAGCTGGCAGATAGTGCCCAAGAATATGGACGAGCTGCTGTGGAACAACCAGGCGGTAAACGCGATGCTGAAAATGAAGAAGCTCGATATTGCTGAGCTCGAGAAAGCAGGGGGCAAATAATGAAATCTGTAGAATCCAAAGACGGTTCGAAGATAACTTATGAAAATCTGGGCGATGGGCCGCCGGTGATTCTGGTGGACGGCGCGATGGGTTCGCTGGCCGCTGGTTTTTCGAAGCATATGGCAGAGCTGCTAGCGCCCGACTTTACGGTGATCATGTATGACCGGCGCGGGCGCGGGGAAAGCACCAATACGCAGCCGTTTGCGGTGGCGCGCGAGATCGAAGACATAGAGGCGCTGATAGATGCGGCCGGCGGCAAGGCCTATGTGTATGGCATATCGTCGGGGGCGAGTCTGGCCCTGGAAGCGGCGGCCAAATTGGGCTACAAGGTGCCGAAGCTGGCGCTGTACGAAGCGCCTTACGATGAGGCCGACGGGGCCAAAGAAGCTTGGCATGAATACACCTCTAAGCTGAAAGAGCTGGTCGATAAGGGCGACCGCGCTGGGGCGGCTGAGCTGTTTATGCGGTTTGTGGGCACGCCCGAGGAGATGATCGCGGGTGTGAAGCAATCCCCGATGTGGCCGGCTTTTGAGGCGGTGGCGCCGACCCTGCCGTACGACGCGGCCGCAATGGGCAAGGATCGGAAAGTGCCGGTGGACCGCGCCGCCGAGGTGGAGGCGCATACGTTGGTGCTGGACGGCGGCAATAGCGCGCAGTACATGCCGTTTATGCAGGTGTCGGCCGATAAGCTGGCCGATGCCATGCCGCACGCCGAGCGCCGCACGATTGCCGGCCAGGGCCACGATGTGGATCCGAAGGCACTGGCGCCGGTGCTCAAGGAGTTCTTTGCTAGCTAAGTCGCTCGAGCGCGGCCGGCATGTCGATGCCCGGGCCGAGTACGGGCTCCCAGAGATCACCTACTTGCGCTAGGCGGTCTTTGATATTGAGGACCGTGAAGTCGGTAGGCTTGAGGCCCGGTTTGACCTCGTCCCATTTGAGCGGCGTGGACACCGGCATGCCCGGGCGGGGGCGCACCAAATAGACTGAGGCTAGCGTTTGGCCGTGGCGGTTTTGGAGGTAGTCTAGGTACACGCGCTGCTGGCGCTTGGAGGGGCTGCGCTCGACGCTGGTGATTTTGGGGACCCGGGCATTTACGAGGGTGGCGATGATGTGGGCGAAGTCGCGGACCTGGTCGTAGTTGTATTGGGCGCCCATGGGGATGTAAATGTGCATGCCGGTGGCGCCGGAGGTTTTGGGATAACTGGGGATGTTCGCGGCGTCGAGGGTTTCGTGGACGGCCTGGGCGGTTTCGATGACGGTGTCGAAGGTGACGTCTTCGGGGTCAAGGTCGATCACGCACCAATCGGGGTTTTCGAGCGAGCCGATGCGCGAATTCCAGGGGTTGAGGTCGATGCAGCCGAGGTTAATGAGGTACGCCAGGTCGCGCTCGGAATTGCAGAGCGCAAAGCGGATATCTTTGTTTTCGGAATCGGAATGGATAATCTCGGTGGGCAACCAGTCCGGGGCATGGGTGAGGTCTTTTTGGTAAAAGCTCTCGCCTTTGATGCCGTTGGGGAAGCGATTTAATGATTCGGGGCGGTCGCGCAGGTAAGGCAGGAGGGTGGGTGCGATCTGCGCGTAGTAATCGGCCAGTTGGCCCTTGGTGAAGCCGGAATCGTGCCAGAACATTTTGTCGCGGTGGGTCACCAGGTCCTGGTCCGGCGCCGGTTCCAGCTTTTTCTCGAAAAACTGCTGTTCCCGCTCGCGGCTCACGCCTGCGGCCGGCTTGTCCTCGCGCAGACCCAAAAATACGGGGTGGCGCAGGCGGCCGTCGTCGGTCCATTCGGTGAACTGGACTTCGCATAGCAGCTCGGGGCGTACCCAGGTGACCGGTGCGTTGACCTCAATTTTTTCGGCGAATGGCGGATCTTTGGTTACGAGCGGGTCGAGCCGGGCTTTGAATGCGGCCAGGGTGGCGTCGTCGAAGCCGGTGCCGGTATGACCGATGAATCTGAATTTTTTGCCTTCGTAGAGGCCGAGCACCAGCGCGCCAAATTCGGCGCGGGAGCCGCGTGGCTCGGTGTAACCCGCTATGACCGCTTCCTGGCGCAGATGGGTTTTGATTTTGAGCCAGGACTGCCCGCGCTTACCCGGCTGGTATGTGCTGGCGGCGTCCTTGGCCATGATGCCTTCGAGATTTTGTTGCGCTGCGGCTTTGAAGAAGGCTACGCCTTCGCGCTCGATCGAATCGCTGAATTTCACGAACTCCCCCGATTGCGGCAGCAGGTCGCGCAGCAGCTCGCGGCGTTCGGCGAGTGGCAAGCCGGTCGTGTCGTGGCCGTCGAGCCATAGCAGGTCAAACACGTAGTAAACCAGCCTTCCCTCCCCCGTGCGCTGGTAATTTTGCAGCAGCTCGAACCGCGACCGGCCGTTTTCGTCCACTGTCACCATTTCGCCGTCCAGAACCGCCCGGTGGCTCAGGGCCTCCAGTTCCGGGATCACCGGCTTGTAACGCTCGGTGTAATCCTGCTGGTTACGCGATCGGAGAGTGATCTTTTTTGGCTCCACGTAAGCAATTATCCGATACCCGTCCCACTTCACCTCATACTGCCAGCCGTCGCGGTCGAAGGGCTCGTCGACTAGCGTGGCCAGCATGGGCGCAACCTCCTTGGGCATAGCCTTCTTGGGTAAATGATCGACCTCGCTGCTGTGGTCGTGCTCGGCGATTTCGCCCATGGTGCGGCCGGTTTTGGCCGATTTGTCGAGGTGCGTAATGTCCTGGTCGTTACGCGCCCACTTGTCCTTGCCGGCCTTAATCAGTAGCCAGGCGTTCTCGTCGTCGGAATGCTTTATCCTGACCAGTGCCCACTCCCCTTTCAGCTTCTGGCCTTTGAGGATGACGGTGATGTGCTCGGCATGAACCATGTGCCGCGCCTCTTTGTCTTGCTCGTCGCGGGTGAGCTCGAGGGTTTCGCCCGTTTTCTTGTCCCAGGCCACCGGTTCGTAGGTGCCTTCGTCCCAGACCATGACGGTGCCTGCGCCGTAGTTGTCTTTCGGGATGGTGCCTTCGAAATCCTTGTAATCGTAAGGGTGGTCTTCGGTCATCATGGCGAGGCGCTTGTCTTCGGGGTTCACCGACGGCCCCTTGGGCACCGCCCAGCTCTTGAGGACGCCGCCCATCTCCAGGCGGAAATCGTAATGCAATTGAGAGGCCTCATGTTTTTGGACGACGAAGCGCAGCGCCCCTTTGCCGTCGTGCGAACGGCCTTCGGGCTCAGGGGTGGAGTCGAATTTGCGTTTGGCGCCGTATTGATCGAGTGTCATAACGCCATTGTAGCGGGTTTAGTGCGCTAATCTTCGTAATGATCGGAAACGTTGATTGGCTGAAATTCGCCTCCAATCTCATACCCCAGTATCCGGTAGCGCTGGTTGAGGCGGAAAGATCTGATAACCGGCGAAAGGTGCTTGGCCTTTTTTAGAATTTCATAATGTAGGGATGGATGCCGGTTATTGGCCTCAAACAAATCGGACCTGCTTGTCGAACGTTTTTGTGAGCTGCAACGCCTGGAGTTTGCCAGCCATTTTCTTACTGTGGGGTTTGACTTTCATAAAGTGGGGAATCTGCCAAGCCTTCGACAATATCATTTACTAGTTCTTCTGAATAACCTGCGCGGCGGAGCTCGGCTTCGTATTGCTCAAGGGGGGTGATAGATGGTGGAAGGTACACGAACTTGACCTCCTGGGTTTGTTCGACCTGTAATTCCTCGGACTGGTCTTTGGTCGAGGCGGTTTGCAGGACTTTCTCTGGTGTAGTGGCTGCTTTAGTCATTGGGGTTGACCTCGTCAGCTATTTCGACAACTTCCTTTAGCTTTTTTGCGAATTCTTTGGCATGGTTACGGGAAAGGACAATGCGGCTGACCAAGGTTCCTTGCGGTGTGTCAGCTGGGTGGAAATAAACAAAGTTTAGGACAACTTCGGCAGGTGTCACGTTTATGTTAGCCATGTTGGCATATTTGCCAGCACGCAATATTTCCGGTACGTGGACCGGGATCTCGGGCGGCGTAGTTTTGGAATTGGATTGTTCCATGAGTAGATTGTATCTTAAGAGAGCTTAAATTTACAGTGATGTATGATCATTTCTTGGTGGCTTCCAGGCTGGCTTTGAGGGCGGCCATGAGGTCTTTGGTGGCGCCCGATGAGGCGGCGGTGGAAGCTTTGGGCGCCGGCTGGCCCTTCACCTTGGCCTCAATGGTGGCTTCGAGCTCTTCGGTGTAGGTGTCGTGGAAGTCCTCGGGGATGAACGGTTCGGTGAGCTGGTCGATGAAGGTGAGCGCCATTTTGAGCTCGGAGTCCTTGATCTCGGAGTTGTCGGGCAGGTTGAGCCCGCCGGGCGAACGAAGGTCGGCCGGGTAGCGCATTTGGTTGAGCACCAGCACCCGGCCGACGGGTTTGATGACGGCCAAATGCTCGCGTTGCCGGAGCACGAAGCTGCAAACGGCGAGTTTGCCGGATTTGTTAAGCGCCTCGCGCAAGAGCGCGTACGGTTTGTCGGCGCCCTTGCTTGGCTCTAAATAATAAGGCCGCTCGAGGTAACGCGCGTCGATTTGGTTTTCTTCGGTGAATTCCTTAATGTCGATAGTGGTGGTTTTTTTGACGTCGGCTTTTTCGAAATCCTCGTCGGTAATGATCACGAATTCGCCCTTGGCATACTCGAAGCCCTTCACGATTTCCTCGTACGGTACCTCGATCCCCTCAACTTTACAGATTTTCGCATAACGGATCGGCGATTGATCCTTCTCGTGTAACATGCGCAGGTCGATCCCCTCCCGGTTTTCCGAGCCCGAGAAAAGTTTGACGGGAATGTTGATAAGGCCGAATGATATTGCACCGCTCCAAATCGCACGCATAAGAGAATCTCCGGTTCCTGAGCCGATTATATTATGCGCAGGCGGTGTCGGCCACTGACGAAACGCCAAGTCTTGTCAGACAGTATATGTATTATCCTCATTTTAGCTATCAGCTGATTACTAATCACGTGATAGCTAATTGTCGCGTGTGTTTCGAAGCTTCCTATTTGTAGATGCGGACGTAATCGACGATGAGGCTGGCCGGGAAGGAAGTGGTGGCGTCGGGGTAGCCGGGGTCATCGCCGCCGACGGCCAGGTTGAGCAGGAGGTAATACGGGCGGTTGTAGATCCAGCGGGAGCCGAGCGATGATTGGCGGACGGTTTGGTAGGCGGTGCCGTCGACCGACCAGGTGATGGCCTGGGGCGACCAGTCGACGGCGTAAACGTGGAAACTGCTCGCGGCGCCGGTGCCGGGAAGAAATTGGAGTTCGCGGGCGATGCCGCCGGCGCCGGTGAAGCCCGGGCCGTGGAGGGTACCCGAAATGATGCCGGGGTCGCGGCCGTTGTTTTCCATGATATCGATTTCGCCGGTGTCGGAGTCGTCGGCCGGCAGCATCCAGAAGGCCGGCCACAGCCCGTTGCCGGCCGGGGTCTTGAGGCGGGTCTCGATGCGGCCGTATTGGACGGCGAAGAGGCCCTGGGTCTGGAGGCGGGCCGAGGTGATGTTGCAGGGGCCGAGGGCACAAGGCCCGGGCGGTGAGGCTGGGCGGCGGGCGGTGATCACGAGGTGGCCGGCGCCGTCCTGGGCTGCGTTGGCGGTACCCGGCAGGTAGTACTCCCACTCGTCGTTGCCCCAGCCCCATCCCCCCGTGTCGGTGTTCCAGCGCGCAGGGTCAGCGGGCGTGCCGGCCGGGCCGTTAAATTCGTCGGCCCAGATGGGTTGTGGTGGGGTTGGCTGGGGCGCCGGCGCCGGGGTTGGGGTGGACGTGGGCGATGTATCGGCTCCGAGCAGTTTGGGCTGGGCCGGCCGGGGTGAGGCCGCCAGCCCTGCAGCAGGCAGGTCTGAAGCTGTCTTGGCGGCCGGCTTGGGCGCGGGCGTGAGGGCGAATGACACGCCCGCCGCCGTCAGCAGCAGGATGGCGGCGCCTAAATACAATTGCCGGAAATTTCGCATGATTCACCAGGATACTACGTCTTACCCTGGTCTGGGTAGGTATATTACGCAACTTACGGTATAGTTTGGGCGGATAAACACGGGAGTTAGTGACCGGATGCTAAAGATTCAACGGCTCGATTTGTTAGTGGCTCTATATATATTTTGCGTGATGGTGAGCGAACTGATGGGCGCGAAGACCTTCCCCTTGGGGACGGTCTTTGGGTTTAAATTGAACGCCAGTGTGGCGATTTTGGTGATCCCGCTGATGTTTACGGCGGTGGACGTGGTAGTGGAAGTGCTTGGCCGGCAGCGGGCTCGCAGTCTCGTGACGAGCGGGCTGATCGTGATTGCACTGCTGCTGCTGTATTCGCTGCTGGCGACGAGCTTGCCGCCGAGCACGCGGTTTGCCCCATCGGAGGCGGCTTACGATAAAATCTTCGAGACTTCGACGCGGTTTGCGGCCGCCAGTTTGATTGCTTTCGCGGTGTCGGAATTTTTCGACGTGGCGGTGTTTGCGCGCATGAAAGCGGCCATGAAAGGCCGGGCATTGTGGCTGCGCAACAATTTGGGGAACTTTATGTCCCAGGGTGTCGACACGGCGGTATTTATGACGCTGGCGTTTTACGCGCCGGCGGATTCTCTGGGGGCGAACGTGGGATTTTTACTCAGTATTTCGGTCCCCTACTATTTGCTGCGGTGTTTGATGTCCGTGGTAGAAACGCCGCTGGTGTACCTGGGCGTAGCGTGGCTGCGGGGAGAGAAGCCGGCGCGAACGGAGAAGGCCGGTAAATTGGCGGAGAGCGCCGCGTGAAGCTGGCGGCCAACTTCGTGATGACCGTGGACGGCAAGGTCCAGGGTCCGGGCGCGGGGTACTGGCCAATTGGCTCGGAGCGGGATTTGGATCAGCTGCTGAAATTGCGCGCCGGGAGCGACGGGCTAATCCATGGCCGCATGACGGCGCTGGGACACGACCACATCGGGCGGCTGGGGTCGGCCAAATTCCAGGCGCGGCTGACGGGGCGGCGGTACCAATACGTGGTTGTGAGCGCGCACCCGGATGAGTTGCTGCTCGGCCACATCGACCCGGCCGGTGCGCCGCTGCGGGTGGTGCTGGCGACCACTGAGGACGCCGAGGTGCCGGCGGACATGCCTGCAGGCATCGAGCTGTGGCGGCTGGGCAGAGTGGAGGTGGACCTGAAGGCGTTGGCCGAGCGGCTCAAGGCCGAGGGTTGGCGCGCCGGGGCGCTGGAGGCCGGGCCGCGGCTGTTTGGCGCGTTTGTGGCTGCCGGACTCGTGGACGACTTGTACGTGACCATCGCGCCCAAGCTGTTTGGCACCTCGCTTGGCACGCCCACCATGATCAACGGCGTGCTGTTTAAGCCCGATGAAGTTCCTCGGCTGGAGCTCGTAAGCTCAAGCGCTCAGGGCGGTGAGGTTTACTTGCACTACCGGTTTCCGGAGGCGGCCAAATGAAACTGACCGCCATAAAAACCGACTTAATCCACGCTAATGATTTCGACTTGCTGGAATTGGTCGACCGGTACGTCCAAGACATGCCCCGGCATTCAGTGCTGGCGATAACGTCCAAGGTAGTGTCGCTGTGCGAGGGCCGGGTGATCAAGATTGGTTCCGAGCCCAAAGAAGATATTGTGCGGCGCGAGGCGGAATATTATCTGCCGCCGGAATTTAATCCCTATGGCGTGATGGTGACGATCAACCGGGGCGTCATGATCGCCGGCGCCGGGATCGATGAATCGAACGGCGACGGAAATTACATCCTGTGGCCGAGGGATCCGCAGGCCAGCGCCAACCGGATTCGTGACCATTTGCGGAAACGGTTTGGACATGAGGTTGGGGTGCTAATTACCGACAGCCGCCTGACCCCGCTGCGCTGGGGAATTATCGGGCTTGGCTTGGCGCATAGCGGGTTTGCGGCGCTGGAAGACTATGTGGGCCAGATGGACGCGTTTGGGAATTATAAGATGAAGTACTCGTACGGCAGCGTGATAGACGGGTTGGCGGTGGCGGCAGTGTTGGAAATGGGCGAAGGGGCACAACAGACGCCGCTGGCTTTGATAGAGGATGCCGCTATGGTGCGGTTCCAGGACCGCAACCCCACGGAGGCCGAGCTCGACAAGCTGCGGATCGAGCCGGGCGAGGATTTGTTCGCCGAAATGCTGAAAAAGATTCCATGGGACAAGCGGCCGGGGAAAGACTAGAAGTCCTCGGATTGGCGCAGGGCGGCGGCGAGGGCCTGGGCTAGCTTGGGGGCTGACGGTGATTCATCGGGGCCCAGCCCGGCGCCGACCTGGCGGATCAGAAAGGCGGCGGTGGCCAGGCCCGCGACCGGGTTCGGGCGGTTCTGCAGCCAAAATGTGGTGAGGGCGCCGTAAAACAGGGCGGGTACCTTGCTCAACCGGTAATTTACGGGGGTCATGACCAACCCGCCGCCGGCCGCCACGATGATCTCGGTGCCGTATACGGCGTAGGCGCAGGCGCCGGCGGCGGCCACGTCACGCACGATCTCGAGCTTGTTGATGAGGCCGCCGCCCGGCCGGATGTTGATGGCCACGCCCAGCGCCCCGGCAAGCTTGAACAGCTCGGCCATGGTGAGGATCACTAGAGCCTTGGAGTTGCCGGTGACGCTCGCGACATTGTGGCGCAGGCCCGAGAGTCCCTCGTCGAACACGCTCACCGGCCGCTCCACCTCGGCAGCCAGGCGCTCGGCCAGTATGGCGGTGGCGGAATTGTTGGACAGGCTGGGCCCAATGGCCACCGCATCAGCCTCCTCACTAAGCTCGAGGATGCGCCCGAGCGCCGCGCGGTCGAGCGAGCCGGAGGCCGTGGCCGCCGCGAAGGCCACGCCGGGTGCGCCTCCTAGGAATTTGGCCAGCACATCCGGCAGCACCACGGTGCACTCCCCCACTCCGGCTGCCAGCGCGAACTGATGCACGGCCGTGGGCAGGCTGAATTCGCCTTGGTGGCCGCCGACCACCAGCAAGCGCCCGCCGGCCGCCCGCGTGACGGGCCGGTTATACAGAACATCCGGGTAGAGCGGCTCGTCCGTTTGGCGCACAAATTGGGGCGTGGCAGGATTCATAGCTTACAAACATACCATGCCACGGCCGTTTTGGCCTTTGCTTGGCTAATCCCACGACCGCTGAGCATTGTGATATTTTCCTAATTTAGTAAATATCTCGGACGCATACCTGTTCCGTACCGGCGTAGTATGGCACTGTTGCAACAAATTAAGGGGGTGCGCATGAAGCATTTAGCATATAAATTAATGGGTGCTGCGACGCTGTCGGCGTTGTGGATCGCGGGGGCTTCGGCCTCGAGCGGTCACGACATGGCTGGGCCTGGCTATAAAGGCGATATGAAGCCTAGCTACAATCAGGTCAAACAGGACAGCCACCAGTATTCGAACAAGTCCGACAACAAGACGTCGTACAAATCCGATAACCGGAACCAGGGCGACTATCAGAAAAACAACAATTACCAGGCCAAAGACAGCTATCAGCCCAAGAACAACTACCAGCCGGTGAGCCATCAGACCAACTACTCGAAGCCGGCCGACAGTAAGGTTTACAACCAGCGGCAGGACAACAACTACAAGCCGGTGGTTTACCAGCAGAACGACAACAAAAAGAATGACTATAACCGTAATGACAACAACAAGAAGGATAATTACAGCAGGAAGAATAACAATTACAGCAACGACAACCGCCTGAACAATAATTACGGTAACAAGTACGACAACAACCGGAACGATTTCCGCAAGATAGACTACGGCAACAACAATTACAGCAAAGACAACCGCAGCTACGACAACAACCGGTACAACAGTCACAACAATAACCGCAACGATTACGACAACAATCGTAACTACAACAAGTACAACAACCGGGACTACGATCGCAACTACAAGTCAGACGAGCACTACCGGCCGGTTGTGTATTTCAGCAAGAACAATAACTACAAGCGCTACGACATGGACCGGTACGACCGAAACAAGCACTACCGGAACAACGAGCGAGATTACGTGAGGTACGCCAGCTACAAGAGCTACGACAACTACAATAACTATAAACACCACAAAAACTACAACCAGTACAGCAACAGCCGTCACTATGATAACAACCGGTATAGCCGTACCTACAAAACGGTCAGCTACCGGTCAAACAACTGTGACCGCCAGATTAACGTTCATCGAGTTAGTTACAACAAGCACAACGTGCGCTATGGGTCGTACAACATGAACCGAAGTTACCCGAGGGTCTATCTGGCGAGTTACCGGATGGGCACACACCAGGCTAACTACCGCAACGACTGCCAGCGGTCCTACCAGCGCCATCTGTGTGACTACAACCGCTGTGACAACAACCGCGTGAGCTACCACAACTACTCGGCCTGCCACTCAAACAGTTACTGCGCCTAAAAAGTATCCAAAAATTAGATCATAACCGCGAGACGGCCTGGAAAGGGGCCGTTTTTTTGTGCCCGGGTTTTTAGGCCAGCCGGGTGCGGTGGGCGGTTTGGCTGTCGCGGGACTTGGCCAGGAAGGATTCGTAGGCCGCCACCTCACTGATGCGGTCGTTCATGAGGCGCCAGGCAAGGCGCTGGCCAGTGGCGGTGAGAAACTGTTCCGGGCCGATCGAGGCGGCGACGTTTTGGATATAATCCGAGGGTTCCACTCCTTTGCGAGTTATGTCGAGCCAGAAGCTCTCATGGGTGTAGGGCCACATGCGGTCGGCTTCGCAGGCAATGATGAGCTCGCTGGGGGTGCGACCGGACTGGTAGCCGGAGGGGCGTTCGTGGTAGAGCGCGACATCACTGATGAGCTTGATTTCGGCTTCGGTGAGGGGTTTCTTGAATTCGTAGCCGCGCAGAATTTCGGCTGCCAGCCGGCCGCCGTGCTCGGCGTGGAGGCGCTTGGCCTTGGCGGCTTGGCGGGTAAACCGGACGCCGGCGTAGTCCAGGCTGTCGGCGATTTGCGCTGGGCTGACCTGGCTCCAGCCGCAGTCATGCAGGATGACGGCCAGGGTGGTGAGGCGGAGGTCGGCTGTGGAGTCGATGGCGGCCTGGAGCTCGGGTACAAAGCTGACCGACACCGCGGTGTGAACGCTGGTGGTGCGTGGCGTCAGGTACGGCAAAGCATACTTAAAGAAATCGTGGTAGGCACCGGGAACGTGCTTGAGGTACGAACTATTCCAGGGGATATGAGTGAGTAGATGCAATCGCTCGCGCTCTACGTGGAGCGTGGCGGGAACGGCTATGGAGATTGTTGTCGGTAGGAATTCGTCGGCGCCGTCAGGCAGGGAGACATTCCGGAAACTCAGCGATGTCATACGGCATTAAGTATACACCAAAAAGCTTACGCCGGCGGGCTGATTACCAGCCGCCGCCACCTCCGCCGCCGCCACCACCGCCGGCGGATCCGCCCGCGCCGGAGCTGGACGGCGGCGTGAAGCTGGCACTCGAGGCTTGAGAAAAGCCGGCCAGCGATCCGGCGAAATAGCCGGCATTGAACGAGGACGTGCCGGAATACCAGCCGGGTGGCTGTTGGTAAAGCTGGGCAAATTCTTTGGCCCAATCCTTTTCGATACCAAAGAGCATGGCGTAGGGCAGCAGGCGCTCATACAGTTTGACCAGTTGCCCCTTATCGGCGGTGTCGATTTTTTCGGTGAGGCTGCCGTGAGGGCTTTGCATTACCTTAATGCGGTCCGCTTCGGCTAGCCGCATGTAATCGCGCAGACCGAGCAAATAATCGTGCAGCCCGACGCCTTTGGCGGTGCGGGCGGGCATGAATTTGGCTGAGATGAACAAAATGACGGCGGGCGGCAGGAAGGCGAAGCCGGCCTGCGGCACGAAGACCCCGAGAGTGATTTGGTAAAGCAAAAAGCCGGCCGCTAGGGCTGCGAGGCCGATGAGGAGAAATGGGATTGCGGCGGTGGTGGGGTCGGTGCGGAAGTAACCGCCGGCGGTGAGGGCTAGGGCTTGGGATTTGTTGAGGGAGGCGGCGCCGACGTAAAGTTTGTTTTTGAGGCTGTCGAGCTTGATGCGGCTGCCGGGTTCATTGAAGGCCCCAAAGACCAGGTTTATTACGGCTTGCTCGTCGTTGCGCAGGTCCGCCGGGTCGCGGGTGAGTTCGAGCTCGTAGGATGTAACGTCAGCGAGGATGACGCGGCGCTTGGTCTCGTAGATTTTGATGTACCCCCGCACGGCCAGGTCGATAATTTGGGCGGTGATGGCTTTGGGCTCGAGCTTTTCGCGGAGTGTGACGCCGGCGCCGAGGACGCTGACTTCCTTGGGCGGTACGTATTCGGGGATAATGACGCCCCGGCCGGACGGGTCGCGGCCATACCGGCGCCAGTAAATCACCGCCACAATGAGCGTGATGATGGTAGGCAAGGCCAGAGCGGCCGCTATTGCCGCCATCCCCCAGATTTGGGCGGTGGTGAGGTGGTAGGCAGCGAACGTCCCGGGCGCGAAGCGCAGCTCGTAGGTGAGGGTTTCGCCGGTTTCGAGGGGGCGTGTGGCGGTGAAGGTGGCGAGCGCACTGCCGCCGGTTTCCGGCTCGATGGCAGCGGTGCAGGCTTGGGTGGTGGAACCAGGCTGGCCGGTAAAGCAGCGGCTGCCGTCGGGTTGGCCGGCGGCGGCCAGGTCGTTGGTGAGGTGGACCCGGGCTGTAACCTGGCCGAATTGCTGCTGCCACTGGTCGCCGTTGACGTCCCAGAAATGGCCGTCGTATCCGGAATTGTTAACGGTGACGTTGTCTTGGGTGTAGTCAATGTTGTACACCTGCCGGCCGTGAACGTAGCGCGAGGCATCGCCAATACGCAGGACGAGGTTGGAGTTGGAATTGCTGCGCGAGTAATGCAGGGCCTGTCCGGAGTCGTTGGTAACACTTTGGACTCGGAGGTCCACGGTATGGCCCTGGTAGCGATCGGGGATGGCTCGCAGAATGCCGTGGTTTTGGTCGAAATCCGGGAAGTTGGCCACAATGTGCTCGTGGACGCGCAGGTGGGAGATATGATCGGTGTCGCGGCTGAGGTAATAATCGGCCTCAAATTGCGGGATGGTGAAGTCCTGGACACCGGCGGCGGCGCCCAACGGGGCGAGAGCCGGGGCGGCTAAGACGAGGGCAAGGATAATGCGAAGTTTGCGCATACAGTCAGTGTAACCGACCGCGCGGCCCGGTGCGAACGGGGTGGGTTGGTTGTTGCACCATAAGCAGTATAATGTAAGAGATGGAAGCCAAGGATATACACTCGTCTCCCGAGCCGGAGCAGAGTTTGATGGATAAAATTGCTTCGGACCCGGAAATTATTAATCGCGGTGCGGCGCAGCCGGCGGAGGCTGTGGTAGCGCCGGTGGTGCCTTCGAGCGCCCCGCCGATGGGCGTCACAAGTGGCGACCAGACGGCCACCGGCAGCCAGGCGCCGGTGTTTAATTTGCTGGCGCCGCGTGATTTGGGGACCGATGAGCCCGCCGCGGCTGCTGCGCCAGCCGCCGGGGCCGGGGCTGCCGGCCCGGCGAAAAAGAGCGGCCGCGGGAAAATTGTGGCGGCGGTGCTGGTGGTGCTGGTGTTGGCAGGCGGCGCCGGGGCGTACTTTGTGCTGCTGCGCCCGGCGAGGCCTGTGGCCAAGGCGCCGGCAACTCCGACCGCTACGCCCACGCCCACGGCTACTCCGACGCCTACCCCCACTCCAACGCCCTCGCCCACCCCGGCTCCAGTCCAGCAAGTGACAGCGCCGGCGGCAGCTCCGACAGCGGACCATCCGCAGACAGTTACGGTGAGGGTGGCAGCGGGCCTATGGTTGCGCAGCTCACCGGACAGCAGTAATCAGAAGAACGTGATTGGCTGGATTCCTAATGGCGGACAGGTGAGCGTGGACGCTGTGGGCGACTTTTGGTGGCACGGCACTTACGCCGGCAAGCACGGTTACTTCGCGGTGAATTACACGAAATAGATTTTCTTATAAGATATTTGGCAACCCATTCTGGAGTGTATTGCCCATTTTGGGAGACAGGGGTGAAAATTAGCCTCAAATTTGAAATCAATGTTTCAATTTGGGACATGTACTCCAGCATGAGTGATCGGGAAAATAGCCGGCCACGGACAGCTTGATTATAAGAAAATGCCTGTGTTCTAAGAGCGTGAGGCCAGTGCTGGTTGGGCGGCTTTTTGCTCCCAGGGAAATTCGTTGCGGCCAAAGTGGCCGTAAGCCGCGGTTTTTTCGTAGAGCGGCCGGCGCAGGTCCAGGCCGTCGATGATGCCTTTCACGCTAGTGTCGAGGAGATTGTCGGCAAACCGGCGCAATTGCGCGGGCGAGGCGGTGCTGGTGCCAAAGGTGCTGATTTCGAGGGCCACGGGTGCTTTGGCGCCGATGAAGTACGCCAGCGACACCTCGGCGCGGTCGGCCAGGCCGGCGGCTACCAGATTCTTGGCGATGTAGCGGGCGGCGTAGGCGCCGGAGCGGTCGACCTTGGTCGGGTCTTTGCCGCTGAAGGCGCCGCCGCCCACGCGGGCGTAGCCGCCGTAGCCGTCGACCACGATCTTGCGGCCGGTGAGGCCGGCGTCGGAGGCCGGGCCGGGCTGGTGCCACACGCCGGTGCCGTTGAGAACCACGCTGCCCTCGGCGATGCTAAACCCATAGCGCTCGAGCACCGGGCTGATTACGCGGGTGTAAATGTCGGCAAACACGGTTTTGTGGGAGGTGTTTTCGTTGTGGGGTACCGCAACTGTGACGTGGTCGATGCCCACCGCCTGCCCGTCTTTATACCGTACCGTTACTTGGGCCTTGCCGTCGGGCCGCAGGTAGCCGAGTTCACCCGTTTCGCGCGCCGTATCGATGGCGCGCGTGAGCGAATGGGCCAGCGTGATGGGCAGCGGCATGAGTTCCGGTGTTTGCTGGCAGGCAAATCCGAACATCATGCCCTGGTCCCCCGCCCCATCCAGGTCTACGCCCTGGGCAATTTCCGGCGATTGGGCGCCGATGTAGTCGAAGACTTCACATTGGTCGGAAAATCCCCAGGCGGGATTGGTGTAGCCCAGGCGCTTGAGGGTGGCCCGCGCCACCGCCGTGTGGTCGATCTTGGCGGTGGTGGTGACCTCGCCGAGCAATATCAACCGGTTGCCGCCCACGGCCGTTTCCACGGCCACGCGGCCTTTCGGGTCCTGAGCCAAAATGGCGTCCAAAATCGCGTCTGAGACCTGGTCGCAGACTTTGTCGGGATGGCCGGCACAGACCGACTCGCTGGTAAATACGTGTTGAGACATAGAATATCTCTCCTGTTGAGGCTAGATGTGGCACCGTACGGCATAACCGCGGTTGCCGGCAGGTCAGTGGGCTAGATCCCTCGCTGCGCTCTTGATATGGCTATTTAGTTGTGCGGTCAGTGTACCAGCGTTACCGGTTATGGCGCAAGCTTAGCGCCCCGTGTTCTCCACTTCGTACCGGGGCTCGTCATCGTCGAGGTCCGCGAAATCGAGGCTCTCGTAGTAGACCGGCGCCCGGGTGCCCATCTGATGCCGTTCGACAATTTCGTCGGCGACCTCGGCATCGAAGCCGAGCTCAATAATACTTTGGACTTTGCTCACATCGGGGATGTTTGCGTACAGAATCTCGTCGAGACGCTGTTCTTGCTGAGCATAATTACGACTGCTCATAGTATGGCCCTCCACCATTAGGATTTCAGCATACGGGCAGCGCGAGGCGGCGCGCACTGGTGGTTTACACAACCCCGGCCGGAAATTTGGCGGTGGGCATTTGGCGGTTCATAATGACGGGACATGAGTTACGTGTTGAGCAAAGATCAGGCCGAGGCGCTGCGACAGATTGGAGCCTGGTACCGGGGGCAGACTTCGCCATTTCTGACGTTGGGCGGCTATGCCGGTACCGGGAAAACCACTTTGATTGCCTATTTGCGCAAGGCGCTGACGGAGCATGATTCTGATGCGACGGTGGCGTTTTGCGCCTACACGGGCAAAGCTACAAGGGTTTTGCAAAACAAATTGCGCGAGCGGCGGGCGGCGCGGCGCGGTGACAGTGTTTCGACGATTCACAGTTTGATCTACACGACGGAGGAGGGGCCGGGCAGGGTGCCGCGCTGGATACGAAAAGACAAACTGGACCGCAGCCTGATAATCGTGGACGAGGCCAGTATGGTGGATGAAGCGATCTGGAAGGATTTGCTGAGCTTCGGGATTCCGATCCTGGCGGTGGGCGACCACGGGCAGTTGCCGCCGATAGGCGGGCGGTTTAACCTGATGGCTGAGCCGGTGCTGCGGCTGGAGCGGATTTTCCGGCAGGAGGCGGACTCGCCGATCATTGACGTGGCCACGCTGGCGCGCGAGACCGGAGTGCTGCCGGTACGGGATTATGGGCCGGGAGTGGCTAAATTGGACCGGGCACTGCCGGAGACGGGGCAGACCGTGCAGGACATGCTCGAGAACTGGCGGCCGGAGCTGCTGGTGCTGTGCGGCTACAACGCGACCCGCGTGAAGCTCAACCAGGGAATTCGTGAAATGCGCGACATGGTGGGGCCCAAGCCGCAGTCCGGCGACCGCGTGGTGTGCCTGCGCAACAACCGCACCAAGCACCTGTTTAACGGCATGCTGGGGCAGATTGTGCGGGTGGCGCCGGCCATGGGCGAAGATGGCCGGGCGTGGTATGAGGCGGAAATTGAACTTGAGGGCGAGGATTACACCTACTCCGGGTATATTTTTCGCGAACAATTCGGCGCTAACGAAACGGTGAAGGATGTGCCGCCGGCGCCCGACGGCGAGCGCGGCGACCTGTGGGACTTCGGCTATGCGCTGACGGTGCACAAGGCGCAGGGTTCGCAAGCGCCGCGGGTGCTGGTGTTTGAGGAGCGGTTCGCGCGCAGCACCGAGGAGGATTGGCGGCGGTGGCTGTACACGGCGGTCACGCGGGCGGAGACGGAGCTGACGGTTGTGGGGCCAAAACCCGCCGGCGGCTGAGCACTATGGCGGCGATCAGGAGTGAGTTAAATTCCAATACAATCACCGAGGCCAAGGTCGAAAAAGTATAGCTGCTAAGGCTGAGAAAAGTGAGAATGCCCGCGAAGCTGGCGAACGCGAAACTCTCCCAGGTTTCGGCAAACGGATCGGTCCAGGCATGATGCCAGGTCGGCAGGGCCGCTATGAGGATGACTACTTGGGCGATGGCGATGGCGAGGTTGGCATTGCTGGTGGCTCTCCAGGCAATTATGCCTATCACGGCCAACACTTGGCAGCCGATGTCGAAGGCCGTATAGCGCTTAACGCCGTGCCTGAAAGCCAGGACGGTAATTACGACGGTGCCGATGGTGGCTCCCCCGATTAGGGTAGCGGATTGGACGGCGCCGGTGCTGAGGGTAGCAATGGTTGACATCAGGTTCACCACCGACCAAGTGATCCAGGTGACGAGGTTGGGATGGGTCTTGCCCTTCAGGATATTGACGATATAGGGTATGGACGCCAGGGCTACGATGAGGCCGGCGATATCGGCGAGTGCGGTTTTCACCACTACAGAGTAGCATATTAGTGATGACAATTATGCCAACCATGGGTATGATATCGCTAACGTTTAATCAGATTGGAAGTTATGGAAGATAAAACCACCTTGGATGCAATTCACCGGCTGATGTTGGAGCTGGCCGAGACCCGCGGCAAAATGAAGAAAATTAAGGACGACCTCAAAGATATCGCCGAGCAAAACGATGAGTATCGTGTGCTGGCCGAGGAGCTCAAGGAGGTGTCCGAGAAGCGCGCCACGGCCAAAAAGCTGCTGGAGGCCGACAAGGATTACCAGGTGGTGAACTCGGAGCTCGAGGAGCTGAAGTTCAAATACAAGGACCTGGGCGAAATTATGAGCCACCATTTAGTAACGTATTTTTCCGAGAGTGGCGAGACTTCGCTAACCACGCCCGACGGCGAGACGCTACAGGTTGTGGTGAGCGCGCGGTTGGGCAAAGAGGTCGCGTAGCTACTTAGTGCCCGTTGTTTGCTTGATCTGCTGGGATTCGTTGACATTGCAGCCGGCCCAGAGGCCGCGGTTGTTGGAGCGGGCTTCGGTTTCGAGGGCGCGGAACTCGTCGAGCTTGGTGATCGGGAACACGGTGTAGGCAAAGGCGTAGCCGTCGCGGATGAGCTCGGCGTTTACAAGCGTGCCGTCTGGTAGGTAGACGTAGCGCAGCAGGCGGTGGTACTTGTCGCGGTCGGAGTCGGTGGGGTCGGGTTCGAGGCGGACGTCTTTGCCTTCGAGCAGCGCTTTGGTATGGGCGGCGGCGGCCAGGCCGAAGCATTGGACGGGCTTGCGCGGGTCGTGGGTTTCAGGGGTATCGATGCCGAGGAAGCGCACAGTCTCCTTTTGGCTGCCCATTTGCACGTCGATGGTGTCGCCGTCGACGTCGCGGGTGACGCGCCACAGGCCGGGCTGGGCGTTGATGACGGTTTGCGATGTGCCCCCCACCGCTTGCTGGACTGAGTCCGGGACCACCTGGTCAACCGCCTGGCCGACGGTTTGGCGGACTTGGGGTGGGGCGGCTTGCAGCAAGAGGCTGAGGATAACGGCGAAGGCAGCCGTAAAACCAGATAGCCGCAGTACCCGGGCCCGGGGAGAACGGCGCCGACGAGAAGTATGAGCTTGCGGCTTTAGTTCGGTTTCCATACCCAGCTATGTTGCCACAGATGACGCCGGGGGTCAAAATGTGGTAACTTTGAGCGCACGAATAAGTGCACAGGCATTATTCGAATCCATCTACTTCCGGGAAGGGAGTTGAGCACCTTGATTTGGCACGCGTACTCAAACGCCGTCGTGAACGACGGAGGCACTGCGATGTTCAACGGGATTATGCTGCCGTTTTTCGGCGTCCTGATCCAGCTGCTGGCAATGTTTTGCTTGGTTGCCACTCGGGACGCATTCAAAGGTCTCCGCCAATCTGGCGCCGGGATTGCGTCTGGGGCAATTTGGTTTCTGCCGTTCCTCGGTCTGGGGGCTCTTGTCGGCAGTGTCTGGCTAATAGTGGCCGGCTTCTTGGAGGCTGGGCAATGGGCCTTGATTGGGCTACTGGCCGGTGCGGTTATCGTCGCGGCTTTACTGTACTTGTTTGGTCCCGCCATTCGTAAGTCGATGAAGGCCACATGAGAGGAGAGCAAACAATGAGTAGTTACTACACGGCAATGCTGGCCGGTGGCTTCGGTGCGCCGTTGCTGCTGCTGGCCGGATCAGCCTTGCTGGTGGCTTACGCATTCGGCACCAATATTCCTGCTGCAGCGGCCGGTATCTGCGTTGTGGCCGTGGTGTGGGCTGTACTGTCGGAGTTGACCGCAAAGCCTCCGATATGGAGGTTGCGAGCCAGCCAATAGCTGGAATCTCGCTAGGCGATGGGTCGTGTGATGGCGGCCGGGGAGGTTCCCCCGGCCGCTGAATGTTTTTTGGATGTAGTTATTCGAAATTGGATGCAAATTGCACATGTGCAAAATGCATCTAATCTTTGGTCGAGCTATGCTGGTTTCCAAGATATTTTCGGGAAAGAAAGAGGCTTTCCCTTATCAGAAAACGCCAAGGTCTGTCTTGTGCGGAACTAACACCGAACGCGGGGACCGGTTGCGATGCCGGCCGGGACTACAGGTTGCGAGGGTGGCCTCAAACTGATGCGGCCGCCGAGGCGGGTGCCGGAGTCGGCCAGGGTAATGCCGAGCGCTTGAGTGAGGCGGCCGGGGCCGCTGGTGAGCAGTCGTGGATCGGTGAGGCCGCGACGGGCGGCCATGACTTCGGCGCCGGTAGTGGGTTCGAGGGCGCGGATGAGCACCGCTTGGGCCTCCCCTGCCGGGCCCGTGACAATATTCAGGCAGTTATGGACGCCATAGCTGAAATAAACGTAGATGGTGCCGCCGGCTTCGAACATCGGCCCGGTGCGCGGGGTGAGGCCGCGGTAGGCGTGGCTGGCCGGATCGCCGGCGCCGTGGTAGGCCTCGACCTCGACGATGCGCCCGGCGGTGCGGACGCCGCCTGCATGGGTGATGATCTCCCAGCCGAGCAGGGCCGGCGCGACGGTCAGAGCGTCACCGAGGAGCCAATCGTACTGCGGGGTGGGCTGTGCTAACATGACCTTAAAATAACCCGAGGTAAGCCGATGTTAAAGGATTTTAAATCATTTTTGTTGCGCGGGAACGTGGTTGACCTGGCGGTGGCGGTGGTGATCGGGGCGGCCTTTGGGGCGGTGGTGACGTCGATGGTGAAAGACTTAATCACGCCGCTAATTGGGGCGATTGGCGGGACGCCGGACTTCAGCGGGCTGTATGTCACCATCAACCATAGCCGGATAATGTACGGATCATTTTTGAATGCGCTGATTGCCTTCGTGGTGATAGCAGGCGTAGTGTTTTTCTTTGTGGTGAAGCCAATAAATGTGCTTCTCACCCGCTTACAGAGCGGCAAAGAGGCTGAGCCTACACCGAAAGATCCTCAGATTGAGCTGCTGGAGGAAATTCGGGACGCTCTGAAGTCTCAGAACCGGGGCTAGGCCGGGGCCGGCGGCGCCGGCTGCCCCGGGCTCCAACCCAAGCCGGCAGCCGGCTGAGCTTGGAAAACCAGGAGTACAGGATGGGGGTGGTAAATAGTGACAGTACGCCCGAGGTCAGAATGCCGGCGATAATCACCAACGCCAGGCCGCGCCAAAACGGGCTGAGCAGGGCCAGCGGCAGCAGTGAGCCGAGGGCCGTGACCTTGGTGAGGAAAATGGGCCGGAAGCGCACGGCGGTGGCTTCGGCGATGGCCTCTTTTACCGGCACGCCCGCTTCCACGCGCTTGTTGGCATAGTCGATCACGAAAATGCCGACATTGACCACGATGCCGGCCAGCGTGATGATGCCCAGAATTTCCAGAAAGCCGAATTCGTTATCGAGAATGGCCAGTATCGGGAACACGCCAAGGAACGACAGCGGCAGGGCGAAGGTGATAATGATGGGTTTGAGGAAGCTGCGGAAGAAGAAGGCCAGCACCAGGTAAATGAGCAGCAGTGATATGGCCAGGGCCTCAAACAGGTTGGTGAAGGATTTGGCGATGTCGTCGCCCTCGCCTTTGTTTTCCAGGGCGTCGGAACGCAGGCCGGCCGCCGCCAGCTGGTCCTTGGCCCAGTTGCTGAGGTCGCTCTGGATCTTGAAACTATTGGCGTCGGTGGCGACGGCGGCCTGCACGGTGGCGTAGCGCAGACCGTTTTGGTGGAGGATGTTGCCTGAGGTGGTGTCGGTGCTGATGCCTGCGATCTGCGACAGCTGCACCGGGCCGGTGGGCGTGGCGACGGTGATGCGGCCGAGGCTGGCGGCGGTGGTGTAGTCGGCGGCGCCGGCGTAGCTCGCCACCACGTCGACGGTTTGGTCGCCGAGACCTAGCTTGGTCAGGGGCTGGGTGCCGAGCAGGCCGGCGACCTGGGCGCCCACCGCTGCGGCGTTGAGGCCATGGGCGGCGGCCGCGGTCTTGTTGACGTTGATGCTGACTGCGGCGGTGGAACCGTCGGTATAGCCGTCGGACACCCGCGTGACGCCGGCCATGCCCCTGGCGTGATCAGCCACACGCAGCGCGAAGGCTTTGAGCTTAGTGAGATCGCCTTCATAGATCTGGATGACTACCGGGAAGTCCGGCACCGGCGGCCCGGCGGAGAGGGTGCTGGCGGAGGAGTAAATCTGCTTGGCGGAGTCGTGGGGCAGGTCATTGTTGATTTGCTTCACGAGCTCCTCGGCCTTGGTCGGGCGTTCGGCAATGGGAATTAGCGACAGGAACAGCGTGAAGCCGGTGGGCGACTGCTGGAAATAGTAGTAATTGGCGATTTCATAATGGCTGTCCAGTGCCGTTTCGGTTTTGCGGGCAAGCGCGTCGATTTGCCCAGGGGTGGAACTGGCCGGAAACGACACGCTTACCAGGGCCTCGACGGTGTCGTGGGGTTTGGAGAACTGGGCGCTTTTTACTTTGCCCGATGCAAACAGGTAGCCGGTAACCAATACCGGCGCGGCTACGGCCACGATCATGATCAGGATTTGGAGCCAGGTGCGGCCAAGGATGAACAGGTTGGTGCGCTTAAACCAGCGGCTGACGGCCCACAGCGCGGCATCCTCGTCTTCGAGCTTGCCGGCGTGGTGGTGCGCGGGAATGAACTTGGCGGCCAGCGGCGCCAGGAAAATCAGCGGGATGAAAAACGATGCCACCAACGCCGGGATCACCGTGATGGGAATAAATTTAATGATTTCCCCAAACACCCCCGACACAATGCCAAACGGCGTAAACACGATGATGGAGCAAAGCGTGGCCATCATCAGCCCGTTGCCAATGGAGTTCACGGCCGCCAGTACGCCCGCTTTGCCGGTTTGGCCGATGTCTTTGTGGCGCTGGATGCTTTCGAGCACCACAATAGCGGGGTCGACTACCAGGCCTAGCACCAGGATCATCGAAAACAGGGTGAGTGTGTTGAGCGTAATACCGGCTGCCCATAGCGCCAGCAGCGTGAACAGGAACGATAATGGTATGGCGATGCCGGCGATGAGGGCGGTGCGCAGGTTAACGAACAGGAACATGGCCAGCATCAGCAACCAGATGCCGCCGACGGCGTAACCGACCCAGGAGAGCGGACCGATACCCTTCCATTTTTGGCCGATGGCGCCGGCTTTGATTTCGTTGATTTGCTCGGTGGTGTTGGCGGCATCGTCGAACAGCCGGGTGAGGGTGATGTCGCGGCTGATGGTGCCGTTGCCGGTGAGGCGCTTGAGCGCGGCGGTGAGGTCGTGGTCAACGGTAATGATGTCGGCGTCCGAGGCTATCGCCACGTTGTAGACCAGGCCGGGCCGGGAGACCGGGAAGCCGCTTTCGGGAACACCGATCCGGTTGATGGTGCCGTTTTGGTCGACACTGCGGGTGATGGTGGCAACCCGCGAGAGGGTTTCGCTGCCGCCGCCGGTGGTTGGCAGAGGCGTATTGCTCAGGTCATCGATGCTGGCGTCGCGGGCAGCGGTGAGGGCGGTGGCGCGCGAACCGTCGAGGGTGAGGCTGGAGCCGGCGGGCAGGTTGAGGTTGTTGGCCGCAATGGCCGAGGTTAAGGCCGATTGGTCGACCTTGGCTGCGGCGAGCTTCGCGGGGTCGAACACCACATTAACCTGGTCCTTGACGTCGCTGGCCAGTGTAACAGACTTTACACCCTTCACCTGCCCCACTTCCCGGGCAAAGATTTGGCCCTGGGCGAGCAGGGTTTCCAGCGAATCCGGCCCGCTGAGGCCAAACGTGAAGGCGGCGTTGCCGGTGGTGGGCTGCATGACTTCGGGTTTGTCGGCCGCGGTCGGCAAGGTCACGGAGGCGACTTTGGTCGTAATATTTTGCAGTCCGGCATCCAGGTTGGCATTTTCGTTGAGCGTAACGGTGATGAGCGAGTGGCTTTCAGACGAGGTGGAGGCAAACGATTTGACCTCGTGGACATCGATGGCCGCCTCTAGCGGGGTCGTGACGCTGGTCTCAACTTCGCTGGCGGCCGCGCCCTTGTAAACGGTGGAGACCACCACGATCTTCACCGGCACTTGCGGGAATCCTTCCCGGCGCAGGTTGATCAACGCGGCTGTCCCCCCGCCCACAAGCAGGATAAATAACACGATCACAAGCTGGCGCCGGCCCATAAAAAAGCCGGTTAGCCGGCTGGCCCAATTTGCGCGCTCCTGATGCATGCAATAAAATTAGGTGCTATGAGAGATTTTGGCAAGCCAATCAGTAACGAAACGCGCACTGAGCTCACAGGCTTAGTTGAACAAGTGTACAACAACGGTTCGGCGCAACGGGCGCTGAGGGCCAGTGATTTTGCGATGGAAGAGGTCCCGGACCGGATCGTGGCGAAGGAAGTTGAGGTCCGCTGGGACGATTCCCGATTGCGGGTGGCAGCTACCGAGTCCGATGCCCGGCCGCCGTTTGAGTGGCTGTATGAAGTGACGGCAAATGTTGGCGACACGGATTACTTTAAGCACTACCTCGTGCGAACGGATGACATCGTGCTGGCTCAGCGTAAAGTGCTGACCGTCATTGATGACAAGGAGGCGGCGGTAATGCGGGCCGATTTGCTGGCTGCGCTGCGCGCCGCTGGTTAAACAGCCGGTTCGGCTCCGGCCGGCGCGGGGGCATTAGAAGTGCGCAGCTCTTGCTCCTCGACGAGGTAAAACAGCACGAGTGAGGTGGCGGCGAGCGCCATGCAGGCCGTGAAGACGAGGGCGACGCTTGAGGCGATGGAGCTCTTGGTGAGGAGCAGGAACGCATCGACAGACGGCTTGAGGGCGGTGAGGGCGGCCGGCGGCAGATGGCTCAGCACCGAGTCGGTGACGGATTTGCTGGCGATGACATTTGGGTCGGTGAATTTGTGAACCAGGTCAGGGGGCAGGTTGAAGCTGGGCAGGCTCTCCAGGCTGGTCTTGAGCTGGTTGTTGAAAATGGTGCCGAGCAAGGCCGTACCGATGGCGCCGCCGATGGTGCGGAAGAAGGTGGTGGCGCCGGTGACCACGCCGATGTCCTGGGGCGAGAATAAATTTTGAGCGATCAGCGGCATCAGTGGCAGGCTGGGCCCGATGCCGAGGCCCAAAATCGCCATGTCCCGGATAATTTCCCCCGAGGTAGAGTCGGCGGTGATGCGGCTCAAAAGATACAGGGCGACGCTGGCGACCGACAGACCGATGAGTCCCACCGTGCGGGTGCGGCCCGTGCGGGAGGTGATTTGGCCCGAAACGATACTTGAGGTCACAATGCCGGCCATCATCGGCAGCAGCAGGAGCCCCGAGTTGGTGGCGGAGGCCCCCAGCACGGTTTGCATGAACACGGGGATGTACACTATGCCGCCAAAGAGCAAGGCAGCCGTGAGCACAACGATGAGGTTAACGAGCGCGAACGAGGGCACCTTAAACAGGCGCAGGGGCAAAATGGGGTCCTCGGCGTAGCGCTCGGTAATGAGGAAGGCTATCAGGAAGGCGCCGGCGACGGTGAACAGGCTGAATATTTGGGATGAGCCCCAGGCATATTTGGTCCCGCCCCACACCAGCGCGAGCAGGAATGGGATGACGGTGCCGGCCATGGTGAACGAGCCGAGCCAGTCGATTTTGCCGCGGGCGTCGCGGGTAATGTTGGGCAGTGCGAACCAGGCGATACTGAGCGCCGCGATGCCGACGGGAATGTTTACGAAGAACACCCAGCGCCAGCTGAGGTTGTCGGTGAGGTATCCGCCCACCAGTGGCCCGATCACCGAGGCCACGCCGAAGGTGGCGGCGATGAGGCCGGTCCATTTGCCGCGCTCGCGGGGGCTGAAAATGTCGCCGATGATGGTGAAGGCGCCGGCGGCCAGGCCTCCCCCGCCCACGCCTTGGAGGGCGCGCGCGCCGATTAGCCACGTCATGCTCGGTGCGATGCCGCACAGCACGGAGCCGGTCAGGAAAATGATCACGTTGAAGAAGAACAGGACTTTGCGGCCGTAAATGTCGGATAGTTTGGAGGTGATCGGGACCGCCACGGCCTGCGCGATCAGATAGGCGGCCACGACCCAGCTGAGCTCCGAGAAGCCCTTGAGGTCCACGAGGATCTTGGGCATGGCAGTGGAAACGATGGTTTGGTCGAGCGCCGATAGCAGCATGCCCGCGATGACGCTGATGAGAATGCCGGCTTTGGCGCGGCCGCTGAGATGTTGTAACAACTAATTATCCTCCTTGGTTTTATTTTCAGCTGAATCTAATTCGGCGATTTGCTCGTTGAGTGTGTCGACCAGCTGGCGCATGCTGGAGGTAGGCACGAGGCAGACCATCGAGGCGTGTTTGGTGAAGACCATAAGTTTATCGCCGGCAGAGAGGCCTACCTGTTCGCGGATGGCGGCCGGAATTACGACTTGGCCGCGCTCTCCCACCGTTACGAAGTCCATGCTGGTATGATTTTGCATACATTTCATACTAATGTGATAGTGATAGGTTGTCAAGATGAGCGGGTATTGTTGCGAGTTTGTGTGAAGGTGCGGATAAATAGCGAAACTATATATGTAAATACTTCGTGGCTTTGCTAAGCGAAAATCATTCGGTATCACACGAAATATGTTTAGTTTGACTATACATCCCGTACCCCCAATATTTGCTGGCTAAAAACCAGCTTTCGGCTTTGACGTAGCCAATGTACAGGAGGAATTTGTTGGTCATGAGTGGTGCCGGAGGGCGCCGCGGCCGGCGAAGCGGGCGGAGTGGCCGAGCGATTCTTCGATGCGCAGGAGCTGGTTGTATTTGGAAACGCGGTCGGTGCGGGAGAGGCTGCCGGTTTTGATTTGACCGGTGGCGAGGCCCACGGCGAGGTCGGCGATGGTGGTGTCTTCGGTTTCGCCCGAGCGGTGCGAGACCACGGCGGTCCAGCCGGCTTGGTGCGCTATGGTGACGGCGCGGATAGTTTCGGTGAGGGTACCGATTTGGTTGAGCTTGATGAGCACCGAGTTGGCGGTGTGCTCTTTGATGCCGCGCTCAATGAATTTGGGGTTGGTTACAAAGATGTCGTCGCCCACGATTTGGAGCCGGCTGCCAAGGCGTTTGGTGAGGGCGGACCAGCCTACCCAGTCGTCTTCGGCCAGGCCGTCTTCGAGCGAGACCAGCGGGTATTTATCGGCGAGGCCGGCGTAGAATCCGACCATTTCGGCGCTGGTGAGGGTGCGGCCTTCGGTGGCCAGGTGGTATTTGCCGTCGGCATAAAACTCGCTGGAGGCGGGGTCGAGGGCGATGGCGATGTCGCGGCCAAAGTCGTAGCCGGCAGCCTCGACGGCCGAGCCGATGAGCTCGAGCGCCTCGGCGTTGCCGCGCTTAACGGCCGGGGCGTAGCCGCCTTCGTCGCCGACGGTGGTGCCGTAGCCGGCCTTGGCCAGCACTTTGGCCAGAGCATGGAAGACCTCGGCGCCCATGCGCAGGCCTTCGTGGAAGCTGTCCGCACCCACCGGCATGATCATGAATTCCTGGATGTCGGTACTGCCGGCCGCGTGTTTGCCGCCGTTGATGATGTTCATCATGGGGATGGGCAAGACGGGGTCTTGGATGCCGGGCGCGAGGTGCTGAATATGCTCCCAGAGCGGTTGGTTTTTGGCAGCGGCGGCGGCTTTGGCGGCGGCCAGCGAGACGGCCAGCACGGCGTTGGCGCCCAGGCGCGACTTGTTGGGGGTGCCGTCGAGATCGATCAGCACCCGGTCGAGCGCCTCCTGGCCGGAGGCATCCAGGCCGCGAACTGCATTGGCGATTTCGGAGTTCACGAAGCCGACAGCTTTGAGCACGCCCTTGCCGCCATACTCCGCTCCCCCGTCGCGCAGCTCCACGGCTTCGAGGCTGCCGGTACTGGCGCCGGACGGCACAGCGGCCCGGCCGACAGCGCCCGATTGCAGGGTGACCTCGGCCTCAATGGTGGGGTTGCCGCGCGAATCAAGAATTTGGCGGGCCTGAACTTGGGTAATTTTCATTCGGTCTCCTCTTCTTTTTTGATCGGTTCGTAGGGGTTATTGACCCAGCTGGAGCCAAAACTGGCCGCCAACTGGTCGGCGCCGTCCGGGCCCCAACTGTCACTGACGTAGGTCTCGGGTGCATCCCCGCCGGCACGCCAGGTGTCGAGAATGGGCTGAATCAGGCGCCAGCTCGCCAGGACTTCGGCGCTGGTGGCAAACAGCGATTGGTCGCCGCGCATGGCGTCTATAAGTACCCGTTCATAGGCGTCGGGCTGGTGGCCGTCGAAGGCCGAGGCGTAGCTGAAATCCATGATCACCGGTTGCACCTCCGTTGAAAAGCCGGGCTTCTTGGCCAACAGCTTGAGCGAAATCCCCTCCCCCGGCTGGATGCGGATGGTGAGCAGGTTGTCCGGGGTGTCGCGGCGGGTGCGGTCTTTGAAGACCACGGTGATTTCGGTGGCTTTCGCGGCGACGCTTTTGCCGGTGCGCATCAGCACAGGCACACCGCCCCAGCGCGAGTTGGCCACTTCGAGCTTCACGGCGGCGAAGGTTTCGGTGTTGGTTTCAGAATTGCCGACTTCGGTGCGGTAGTCGGCGTATTGCCCGCGTACGGCAATGTCTTCGACGTGCTTGGGCGCGATTTGCTCAATGCTTTCGAGCAGCAGTAATTTTTCTTTGTGGATGGTCTCAGCGGTCAGGCCTGGCGGGTATTCCATCATCACGAGCGCCATCAGCTGCATGAGGTGGCTCTGGACGAAATCGCGCAGCGCCCCCATGTTTTCGTAGAACGCCACCCGGCCCTGGATGCCGATTTTCTCGATGGCTGTGATCTGGATGTGGTCGATAAATTGCCGGCTCCAAATGCCCTCGATGAGCGGGTTATTAAAGCGGAAGGTGAGGATATTTTGGGCGGTTTCTTTGGCCAGGTAGTGGTCGATGCGGTAGATTTGCTCTTCGGTGAAGCGGGCCGACATGAAATCTATCAGCTCCTGAGCCGAAGTCAGGTCGTAGCCAAAGGGCTTTTCGACCAAGATGCGGCTGGCGCGGCCGTCGGTGGCGACATTAAGGCCGGCGCTCGACAGGCCGTCGATAACCTTCTTGAAGATCGAGGGCGGAATGGCCAGGTAAAACAAGCGGTTCAGCCGCATGCCGGTGTCCTTTTCGAGCCCGGCCAGCAGCTTGGCCATGCGCTTGAAACCTTCGGGGTCGGTAGAGTCCATCTTGATGGGGTGGATGCGCTCGCGCAAGGCGGCCAGCAGGTCCGGATCGACATTGTCGTGGTCGCGCAGTAGCTGGATCTCGGCCTCTTGCAGGAGGTCGTCGATGTCGGGTTCGCGCCGGAACACTCCCACGATCTCAAATTTCTCTGGCAGCAACCCCTCGCTGAGCAGGTGGTACAAGGCCGGCAATAGCATGTGTTTGGCGAGGTTGCCGGTGATCCCGAATATTACTAGAGCCGTGGGGGCAACAGTGGAGCGGATTTTGCGGGTGGCATCTTCAGTCATAGAGCAATCATACAATACCGCCGCCGCTTTAGTAGTCACCCGCGGCGTAGCCGGGGAAGTTGTCCTGGATAAGCCGGTTAATGGGTAATGCGAACGGCGGGGCGCACAAGCGCACAAATGATTTTGGCCCGGAGACATACACGTAACTATCTGCGTAGCCTGGGACGAGTTGGGCGAGGGTTTCGGGGGTGAGAATGCCGGTGTGGTGAATGAGCTCGAAGGTGGGGTCGGCGGCGGCCCAGGCCGCCAGCTCGGCCGCGAATACCGGAGCAGATCCGGGGCGGGTGGCGTAGATCAGCCTGGCATGCACCGGCAGGCCGCGGTGCCGGCGGTCCGAGATGATGGCATAAAACGGCGTGATGCCAATGCCTTGGGCGGCGAAGACCAGGGGGCTGGCGGCCGGTCTCCAGACAAAATCCCCGGCCGGCGCGTCGAGCAGCGTGAGGCGGCCGCCGATGGGCAGAGCCGCCAGGGCGGCCTTGAAGGTGGTGGCGGTGAG
Organism: uncultured bacterium; assembly: GCA_963740635.1. Lineage (GTDB taxonomy): Bacteria > Patescibacteriota > Saccharimonadia > UBA4664 > UBA4664 > UBA5169. Next base: position 317,363 of record CAVUEQ010000001.1, read on the forward strand.
GCGCGTGGTGATGGTGAGGGGCTCGTGGGGCGCTGCCGCGATCGTGAAGCGCCGCTGGGTGCCCTCGGCGTCCGGGTGGGCGTGCGGCAGGTCCGCCCGCATGAACTGCCCGGCTTCCCAGGTTATGGGCCCGGTACTTTCAAACCGGAATTGCCAGACGTTATCCACCAGGTGTTGTTTGGCGGTGAGAGTGAGTTTCATGTGAGAGTGAGCTTCATGGGTGCAGTTATCGTACAACGAGGGCGCCCGGTCACAAAAATTCACCGGCCATTAGTTCCTGTCGGTGTGCTGCCAAGCCGGCTTCCGATCTAAATAACCAGAAGCCGACTAATATTTTGCTAACCAGGCTATCTATCGCCCTGTGTCGTCTTTCGATCCGTTCATCGGGATCGCAGGTCTACGAAGATGCGAGGGGCCCGCGGGCCTCCCATCACAGTGGAGATTAATACTCTCAAAACAGCTCGGGGCAATGTATGGGCAAATGTCTAATTTCGTCCGCGGGCAGTCAGATAGTTTTGAATGGGATGTTATTGCTTACGCAGGGGTGGGCGTGGTGTCAATTTGGCGGTCTTCTTTGCCCGTGACACGGCCATCCGAGTTGAAGCTATAGATTAAGACATTACCAAACGGCATCTCCAGGTGCTCCACGCCGGCGTCGTCGATTTGGTCGAGGTGCTTTATGAGGGCGCGCAGTGAGTTGCCATGGGCAGTGATGAGGACGGTTTGGCCGGCTTTGAGCAGCGGCAAAATGTGCTCGGTGAAGTACGGAATGGCGCGGGCATGGACGTCCTTGAGGGTTTCGCCGCCGGGCACGGGGAAGTCCCAGCCACGGCGCCATTTGGTGAACTTGGCGTCGCCATACTTTTCCTGCACTTCCCATTTGTTGAGACCGGTGAGGTCGCCGTAGTCACGTTCGTTGAGCTGGTGCGCCTGGTGCACCGGGATGTCCCAATGGTTGGTGTGCAAGATGACCTTGAGTGTTTTCGGTGGCCCGCACCAGCGCGGATTCGAAGGCCACGTCGGGCTGGGTGTCGGCGATGGCCTCGGCCATTTGCTCGGCCTGGTGGCGGCCCTTGTCGGTGAGCGGGATGTCCCAGATGCCGGTCCAGAGGCTTTTGGCGTTAAATTCGGATTCGCCGTGGCGGGTGAGGATCAGTTTACCGGCCATTTACAGGTACCCCAGCACGTATTCGATGAGAGCCATGCGGATCAGCATTCCGTAATGCATTTGGCGGAAGTAGGCCGCGCGAGGGTCGTCATCGACGGCCGGGGTAATTTCATTGACGCGGGGCAGGGGGTGAAGGATGCGGGCTTCGCGCTTGAGCCGCCTAACATCGGGCAGGTCGATGATGTAATCCATGGGGGCATCGGGGTTTTTGGCCAGGAATTTCTTCTGGTCGTTGGTGAGGCGCTCGGTTTGCACGCGGGTCCAGTACAGCACGTCGGCTTGCTCAAGGGCGGGGTATTTGCGGGTGGTTTGTTCGAAGGTGCCGCCGGCCTTTCTGATGACGTCGAGAATGTCGTCGCGCATTTCGAAGCTGGGTGGTGCGATAAACGTGAAGTGGTTGCCGGGGTACAGGGTGAGTAATTTGGCCAGGCTGCGGGTGGTGCGGCTGTTGGCCATGTCGCCGCCCGCTACGATGTGCAGGTTGTCGAGGCGGCCAAATTCGCGCTTGATGGTGTAGAGGTCGAGCAGGCCCTGGGTGGGATGCTCGCCGCTGCCGTCACCGGCGTTGATGACCGGCACCGTGGATACTGCTGCAGCCTGGGCAGCCTCGCCGGCGCTGGCGCTGCGGAGCACGATCATGCTGGGCAGGTAGCTGCAAATCGTGCGGATGGTATCTTCGAGGCTTTCGCCCTTAGACACGGACGAAAATTGCACGCTCTGGGTTCCGAGAACGTTCATGCCCAGATGGGTGGCGGCGAACCCGAATGATTCGTAGGTGCGGGTGGATTCCTTGTAAAACAGGCGGTATAGGATGTGGCCGGCCAGGCGATTGCCAATCTGTTGGTGGCGATGCTCATCTTCAACTGTGACTCCGGCCCGGTCAGCATATTCAAACAGCCGGCTGATGGTTTCGGCGTCGAATTGGCCGGCCGAGAGGATGTGGCGAAGTTTGGATGTAGATGGCATGGGCAGCTCCTGGGTTTAATGCGCGGCGGCCAGCGGCTGGGCGGTGCGAGGCTGAACAACACCGGCCGGGTCGACCACTTGGGTCGAGATGTGGATATCCGATGGTTTGGCGCCGGCTTCGATGAGGGCCGCGCGGACGTCTGTGGCGGCCTGGTCGAGGTCGGCGTAGAGGCGCTTCAGTTCCTCCTCGTGCGAGCTGAAGGTGACGCCGGCCAGGCGGTAGGCGCCGCAATTGGTGTGGCTCTGGAGGTAGACCCGCTGGGCCTGATTCACCATGTACGAAACCATGATTTGCTTGAGAGCGACGGCGCGGTCTTCGGGAGCGAGGAAGGCGGCTCCCCCGCCGGCCAGGCTGGCCCAAAAAGAGTCACCGTGGGCGGCAATGAAGTCAGCGTCGGCCTTGATGAGCCGGTCGTCAATGCAACCGAAGAAGACACTTTTGGCGGTGTGGGGGTGACTAGTGGACATTTACGAAAATTCTCCTCCTGGTGTGATCATATTTTGTAGCCACAAACTATAATACAATGACTGGAGAGGAAGCGAAATGATTACATACCATTACCGGAGCCTGCGCGAAGAAAAGCTGACGCGCCCGACCGATTTCCGGACCGGCTCGCTGGTAGCGGTAGAAGCGCCGTCGGCCGATGAGCTGAAGGTGCTGGAAGCCAAATTCAAGCTCGATCCCGACCTCATCGCGGACGCCCTCGACCCGGATGAAATTCCGCGCATCGAGATGGATGACGACCGGCTGTACGTGTACATGCGGTTCCCGTACAAGCGCGGCGATGTGTCGGATACCGATCCGGTAATGGTGGTGGTGGGGCCGAACTTTGTGGTGGTGTTGTCGCGGCGGCCGGTGCCGGGTTTTGACCGCCTGCTGAACTCCACCGGTGTGTACACCACCCAGCGCGCCAAATTGCTGCTGCTGATTTTGCGGCACCTGGTGCAGAGTTATGAATCGAATGTTAATTCGCTCGACCGGCAGATCCGGGGTGTGCGCGCCAAGCTCAGCGTGGAACACATCAGCAACCGGGATTTTGTAGCCTTCGTGGTCATTGAAGACTCGCTCAGTTCATTTCTATCCGATCTGAACGCGGCCAACCTGGTGCTTCAGAGCATTATGGCAGGACGGTACGGGTTGGTCTTCCACGAAGAAGACAAAGATTTGGTGGAGGACTTGGCCCAAGCGACGCGGCAGCTCATAGAGGCGAGCCGCTCCAGTATGCAAACAATTGTGAACATCCGCGAGGCTTACTCGACTATCATGGCCAACAATCTTAACCGGATATTCAGAATTTTGACTGTGCTCACGATTTTGATGAGCATTCCGACGATTGTATCGAGCATTTATGGCATGAATGTACTTTTGCCCGGTCAGCACAACCCCTCGATGTTTTGGGTGCTGGCTGGGGTTATCGTAGTGGCGATCGGTGTGGTGGCGTTCTTATTTCGGCGCAATAGGTGGTTTTGAGTCCTACTTATAAGGATTGATTTGTCATCTCTGCTCGCGTGTCGCTAGGTTGCCCCTTTGGATGCTCCTTCCAAAATGGATAGTTCGACTTTTTTCGAACTATTTTTGGGGTGCTTGTTTATGCTTACCCGAAGGGATAATCCAACCCTAGTTTAATAATTCGAGATTTTTCGAACTATCAATATCGAAGGCAAAACCCCTGAGTGGATGGTCCGGCAACGCGAAGATGTCTCATTTATCAAGAGGCCTCTGCTGCCAGCTTGCTTAAAAGAGAAATGACTTGTTCAACTGAGGTGATGTGGAACCGGGCGACGGAGTTGCTCAGCCCCACTTTAACTGTAAACGCGCCGACCGGCAGGGACGCGAACAGGTCCTCGTCGGTATAGTCGTCACCGATAGCCAGGATAAAATCGTAGGAACCGGCCGAAAGTTTTTCCTGGGCGGCGGCGCCTTTGGTGATGAAACGGGGCTTGAATTCGAGGATTTTGTTGCCTTGGAACACCTCGATATCGGAGTCACGCAGGATTTTTTCGGTGTCATGCTTGAGGGCGGCGCGGCGGACGTAGGCGAGCTCGGGGGTGACATTGCGGTAGTGCCACACCAGCGAGAAGTTTTTTTCTTCGATGAAGGCGCCGGGCGTGCGCTCGGTGAACGTTTCCAGAATGTCGCGGAGGGGTTCTTTCCAGTCGGCTGGGAAGTTGGTGCGGGCGGCCCACTTGCCGTGGTCTTTTACCCAGGCGCCGTGCTCGGCTACGAGTGTAATCGGGAGTTTGCTAAACCAGGCGTCGAGGGCGCGCTTGGGCCGGCCGCTGACCATCATGAGCTCGCTGGTCTGGGAGAGTTTCTTGAGAATGCGCAGGAGCTTGCTTGAGGGTTTGCTCGACATGGGGCGGATGTCGGACACGAAGTTGGTGAGGGTGCCGTCATAGTCGAGCAGGAGCAGCCGCTTCTTGGCCCGGCGGTATTTAGCGATAATTTCCGACGCCGCCTTGGCGTCGAGGAGCTTGAGGTCGTGGGCTACGCGGCGCTCTTTGGCCTGGGAGAGCTGCTCGATGAAGTCCTGGGCCCAGCGCTCCAGGGTGTAGACGGAGAGGCGCTGCTGCATGATGTGGAGTTTGCGGCGCTGGGCGGTGGGGGTCATCTTGAGAGCGGCAACGAGTGCGCGCACCAGCTCGCCGCGGTGCAGCGGGTTGATGCGGATGGCCTCGGGCAGCTCGTCGGCCACGCCGGCCATTTCGCTGATGATGAGCGCGCCGCTGCGGCCCTGTTTGCTGGCGATGTACTCTTTGGCCACCAGGTTCATGCCGTCGCGCAGGGGGGTCACCAGGGCGACGTCGGCGCGGTAGTAGAGGGCCACGAGCTGCTCGAACGGCAGGTTTTTGTATTGGTACGAGATGGGCGACCAATCCACGGTGGAATACTGGCCGTTGATGCGGCTGACAATGCGCTCAATTTCCTCCCGCATGTGCTGGTAGGCTTCGATGTCTACGCGCGACGGCACGGCTACCACTACCAGCGTGAGCTTTTTGAGCCAGCGCTTATTGCGGCTTAGGAATTCGTCGAAGGCAACGAGTCGCTCGGGGATGCCCTTGGAGTAGTCGAGCCGGTCGACCGACAGGATGATTTTCTGGTCGGCGTAGCGTTTTTTTAGCGCCACCAACTCGGCTTTCACGGCTGGTAACTTAGGGGCTTCTGCAAATTTGGTGTAGTCGATGCCAATCGGGAAAACGTCGGCGCGCACCATCCGCTCGCCCACTATCACTGAGCTCATCTGGCTTTCATACCCGAGCGTGCGCAGGACGGCGCTCAGGAAGTGCCGGACGTAGTCGTAAGTGTGGAAGCCGAGCAGGTCGGCGCCGAGCAGGCCCTCCACGATTTCTTTGCGGTCTGGCAGCAGGCGGTAGATTTCGTACGACGGGAACGGGATGTGCAAAAAGAAACCGATGGATGCGTCCGGGAGCTCGTCGCGCAGCATTTTGGGCAGCACCATGAGGTGGTAGTCGTGGATCCAGACCTGCGACTGCGGCGAGGCGTATTTGAGCACGGCCGCCAGGAAGAGCTTGTTGACCTTTTTGTACTCTTCCCAAAACTCGGGTTTGTGCACGGTGAGCGATTGGAAATAATGAAAAAGCGGCCACAGGGTCGCGTTGGCGTAGCCGTCGTAGAAGTTGGTGACCTGTTTTGAGCTGAGGAATACCGGATAGCAAAGGTATTTTTCGAGCTCGCGGCGGATGGTTTTCTTGTCGTCGGGGGTGAGTTCGTCGGAGCTAATACCGGGCCAACCCACCCAGACGTACTCGCGGGTTCGGCCGAGCGACGACATGGCGGTGGCGAGTCCGCCGGCGCTGGGTTCAAAGGTTAGTTTGCCGTTTACCTTTTTGACGACCACGGGGAGGCGGTTTGACACAACGATCAATGATGGTGCGGCCAACTCGTTACTCCCTAGGTTGATTCTATTCTAACACCCCGTCATCATTACGATTGAGGCCGAACTAATGCTCCTTTATAAGCTCGAGCTGGGACGGGTTAGTGAAATCATACTTGCCGAGGAAGAGCTCGTCGAAGGACGCCTGGGTGAGTGGGTGCTCGCTGAAGTGGCGCCCGGCGACCATGAGGCCGCGCCAATACTTGGTGGTGGAGCGCTCGATGAGGCCGGCGCGGCCCAGGCGTAACACCCGGATGACGCGTGAGAAGGCGGCGCGGCGGTAGCGGTGCGATTTGGCTTGGTAGGCGGCTTCGCTGGGGTTGGCCAGGGCGGTTACTAGGTCCGCGGCGAAGTCGAAGACCTGACGAAAGCTAGGCTGGGCGGGGCTCGAGGCGTAGTCGATGATGGCCAGCGGCGCTAGGGAGTTGACGGCCTCGTATTTGGGCAGGCCGGCGCTGCCGAGTAGCACCGCGAGGGCCTCTTCGACCGGTGCATAGCCGGGCAGGCCGTATCCGGCTAGGCGCTCCTGACTGGCGGCGCCGTTACTGGCGCGCAGCACGTGCACGCCGATCTCATGGACGGTTAGCGCTTTGACGTGGTCGGGGGTGTAACGGCGCCCGGCGGGTATGACGACGGCGTGGCGGTCGAGGTCCACAAAAATGTTGGGTGCGCCGGCCTTGACCCGCGCCTGCCAATTGTCCGCGCTTGGCCCCAGGATGGCGGTGATGGTTTGCTGGAGCACTGCTTGGACCGATTCCGAGGGGATGGTGCGGTGGTTTGGCAAGCCGGCCAAGAGCTGGTCGACGAAGCCAAATTTGGCTTTTGCCAGTGGCCTTAGGCTGGTTCGAGCGTTCTCGATGGCCGCTAGCTCCGTGCCCAGCGGCGGGGCTTGATTGGAGTAGCCGAAGATCGTCAGCATTGAGCCGCGGGCGGCGGCCGCGGCCTCAGATTTCGGTTCGGTGCCTGCCAGGTGGGCGGCCAGCTGCTCTTGGGCCTGCGCTGACCGGAGGGCTTCCAGCGTGCCAAACAAGCGGTCGTTGGCCGCGGCCACGGCAGCGGGGTCGCCGGCCTCCAACACCAGGCTGAGCGCTGCCAGACGGTCGGATTCGAAGGCTTGGTAGACCGGCAGGCAGGCGTAATCGGCGGCAGGTAGTTTGGCCGAGGCGGCCAGGAAGTCGTGGATGCGGCCGGCCGCCGTGGCTGCCGCAGCAGTATTTATCGGTTCGAAGGCCACTGGTTCTGGTGTGGCGCCGGTGATAAACTCGGCCACCGCGGTCTCGCTAAAAGCCGGCCAGAAAGCGCTCATGTGAAAGTTCGGCGCCGACGCCGATTGCCAAAGCTCAAACAAGCACGATGAAGAAGATTTAGGCATGTTGTATTATCCCGGCGCGGTGACTAATCTAGGGAGACGATGTTTCGCGTGCTCTATTATTGCTCATACCCGAGAAACTTGCCAGCGGCGGACTGGGTGATGCCCCTGTGACCACAATTGTCATCTTCACGCGGACATTAATTGCAGACGGGTACCCGTTTAGCAGTAAATATCTTTGGAACGCCTATTTGGATTTGATGTTGGCAATTAAGGCTCGCGGGGCGCAGGCGTATTTTGCGAGCGGCATGGGCAGTTATGCCGGCGGCGGCGTTTTCCGGCGGGCGTACACGGCCGGCCGCAAGGTGGGGGTGAGCGAATTTGAGCTAGCGCGCGATGTGAAAGCTGACCTGGTGTTTGAGAAGGGCGGGTTTACGGGCCGTGACATGCCGGTGATAAATCAGGAATTTGTGAGCAAAATTGCCGGCGACAAGGCCGAGACCTACCGGCTGTTTGGCAAGTATCAGCCGGTGACGGTGATGTGTAACGGTGAGCGCGAACTTAGGGCGGCCATCAAGCAGCTTCCCGGCGACCGCGTGGTGCTGAAGGCGCCGGTGAGCAATAAGGGCCGCGAGGTTTGGATAGGCTCCAAAGCTGAGGCGCCGGAGAATTTGCCGGCCGGCTATCCCCTGCTGGTCCAGGAGTTTCTGGATACGTCGGTGGGCGTACCGGGTTTGGCGGCCGGCGTTCATGACGTGAGGGTCAAAATTGCCGGCGGCAAAATCCTGGGCGGCATGGTGCGCATACCGGCGCCGGGAGAGCTGCGGGCCAATGTGGACCAGGGCGGCTCGGCGCGGCATTTGTATCTGGACGAGCTGCCCACAGCGGCCGTCAAAATGGCCGGGGAAATTGATTGCTATTTTGAACGCTATCCCCGATACTATGCAATTGATATGGCCAACACTCCATGGGGGTGGAAGCTGATAGAGTTGAACAATAAGCCAGGGCTATCACCTATTGCACTCAGCGCCCAGGCCAAACACGTTACCGAATCATTAGCCGACTACTTAATTTCGGAAGCCAGCCATGGTCCTCTACCACCAAACCAAGCAGCGCAATAAGTTCCTGTTCGTGAACGCCTTCTCGCCGGCCCAGTCCGAGGCGTTGGTGAAATTTAGCAAAGTCGTGGGGTATGCGGTGGAGCCGCTGCTGCTGTTTGACAACAAGAAGACCGTGAAGCCGTGGCTGGAAGCGCTGGAGCCGAAGACAATTGTGCGGGTGGATATTACCGACACCGGGGCGATCCAGACGGCCCTCAAGCCGTACCAGGACGAAATCCTGTCGGCCACAACTCTTAGCGACGCTAACGTGCCGCATCTGCGCAAGGTGGTGCCGCTGCTCCCCTACTGCAACCTGCCCACCGAGAAGTCATTGGAGTGGACCACCGAGAAGATCAAAATGCGGGCGCTGCTGCGTAATTACGACAAGTCTATCGCGCCGAATTTTTTGGTGGTGGGCGATGACACCGCCAGCACGATCGAGCGCATCCAGAAGCGCATCGGTTATCCGCTGGTGGTGAAGCCTTCGGGGCTGGCGGCGAGCCTGCTGGTGAGTGTGTGCTATCACCGCGAAGAGCTGGAAAAGGCCCTGCGCCTAAGTGTTAAGAAAATCGAGCAGGTCTACAAGGCTAAGCGCGGGCGCGGTGCGCCGCAGCTGCTGGTGGAGGAATTTCTGGAAGGCGACATGTACTCGATAGATGCTTATGTGAACGCCCGCGGGGTAGTGTATTTTGCGCCGGCGGTGTACGTGAAGACCGGCCGCGAGGTGGGATTTGACGATTTCTTTGGTTACATGCGGCTGACGCCGACCCAGCTGAACCAGCACCATGCCGGGGAGGCGCAAGAGGCGGCCGAGAAAGGCATCCGGGCGCTGGGCATGCGCAGCACCACCTGCCACATCGAGCTGATTCGCACTGAAACGGGTTGGAAAGTGGTGGAGATCGGCCCACGCATCGGGGGCTTCCGGCACGAGATGTACGAGCGCTCGTTTGGCATTGACCACTCGCTCAACGACATGCTCATCCGGGTGCCCAAGCAGCCGATACTGCCCAAGAAGGTCAAGGGTTACACGGCCGTGATGCAGTTTTATGCCCGCCGCGAGGGGTATCTCGAGAAAATTCAGGGGTTGTTTAAGATTGAGGCGCTGGCTACGGTGCAGCGCGTGCGCGTGCGCAAAGAGCCCGGCGACCGGCTGACGTTTGCCAAAAACGGCGGCGACCCGGTGTTGGAGGTGGTGCTGTTTGATCCGTCACGGTCCAACGTGCTGGCCGACATCCGCCGCACCGAGCAGCATCTAAATATCATGGTGTCGGTCAAAAGCCAGGAGGCTAAGAGCGCTGAGGCGTCGAAGCCTCAGGCGTGAATTTTAGTCCTCGAGGAGCTTCTCGAGCTCGGCTTTGGTCTTGGCCAAAATCCCGGCGGCTTGGTCGAGCTTGACGTCGGAGCCGGCGTGCAGGATGTGCCGCGACAGCCCCGCCAGTTCAAATAGCGCCGATTTTAGTTTTATGACCTTGCCGACTTGCTCGTTTTCGGCCCAGGGTGGGGTGGTTTTTTTGTCTTCGGCCTGCTTGCGGCCGGCGTCGGTGATGGTATAGATCTTTTTGCCGTTTTCTTCCTTCCCGGTCACGAGCTCTTCCTCCTCCAGGAGTTGGAGCGTGGGATAAACCGAGCCGGGGCTGGGGCGCCACATACCGTGGCTGCGCTTTTCGAGTTCGCGGATTATTTCGTAGCCGTGCATCGGCCGTTCGAGCAGCACACCGAGCAATAGGGGGCTGATGTCGCCCCGCTTGGCCTGCATCCCGTGCCAACCCCGGAACATCGGGTTGCCGTGCCAGGGCATTTTTTCGTGCCAGTTTTCCCAGTTTTCAAAATCAGCTTTATAACCTTTATGCATAATTCGTCTCCTTGCACGCGACATATCGCGATATATTTTTAATATACGCGCCGATATATCGCTAAGTCAAGCGTTCGCCGGAATTTATGCTTACTGGTCGTAGCTGCGGAGGTTTTCACCGGGTTCGCCGAGTTCCTCGTTTAGCAATACTTCCGTGATTTCTGAGCGGCGCATAATGTCGGCCCGGTTGGTGAATTTAGTGTCATGGGGGATTGATTCGAAGAAGCTCACTACGTTGGCGGGTGCCTGCAACCTTCGCGCCCGGCTGGCGATTTCGCCGCTGGTGACCGGAAAGTGCTCCACGGTCGCGAGCATGGCATTGAGCGCGGCCAGGTCGAGCGGCTCGGCCCGCGGCGCCGGGCGGTAGGCGTTCATGAGCTGCCTCACCTCTTCGTCGCTGACTTGGTCAAAATTTCGGTAGTAGGCGCCGATGGCGCCCAGAAACTTCGCGGGCAGCTCCAGTACCACGATGTCATCGGCAGATTCGATGATTTCGCGCGGCACATCTTCGGGCGCTACGGGGACAGCCACCACTATCTGGGCCGGTCGCAGTTTGCGCAGATCGCGCACGGCCGCAATCACCGTGAGGCCGGTGGCGATGCCGTCGTCCACCAGGATGGCAGTAATGCCTGCCCCATCCGGCACCGGCTGGTCGCCCTGGTACCTGACCCGTCGGCGCTTGGCCTCGCGCCGGGCGAGCTCAACTTGCCGCTGCCGCCACGGTTCATTGGTGAATTTGAGCTCGGCCGGGTTCCACACCGGCTCGCCGGTTTCGGTGACGGCGCCGATGGCGTATTCGGGCGATAGCGGGTGGCCGATTTTGCGCGGAATTATGAGTGCCAGGGGGGCATTCAGGTATCTGGCGACTTCGGCGCCGAGCACCACTCCGCCCCGGGGCAGGGCGTATACCACTACGTCCATCCCGCGGTAGGCGGTCAGGGTTCGCGCCAATTGAAGGCCCGCATCGGTGCGGTTTTTGAATACCATGACTTACTCCCCTTTTCGGCCATTTATTTTACTACGCGTGGGCGTGCGATCCCATGTACGAAGACACACGCGTCCGAATTACTGCTTTACTTAACATCACCGGTGCAATGATTGCAGTGACGTGGCGCACTCCAGGTAGAAAAGCTGGGTTATTGCTCGAGCAGTTTTTGATGGGTCGAAATAATAGTCGCGCCAGCCGTCGGCGAAATCGTCGTATTCGGCTTCGGGGACGTTGGCGTGGGTGAACTCGATGGTGGTGCTGTTCCCTTCCGGTTTGAGCTTGAAGCTGTCCTTTTCGCTGCGCTCGGGGTTGTCGTGGCCGTGCCAGTCTTGCTCGAGCAATTCCGGCGGCACAATTTGAGCATTTATTCAACATAACTTTGACATAATGTTGCAAAAAAAGATAAATCCTGTTATACTTTTGTTCAACATTTGTTTTCTGCAGATGGGGCTGCGCATCAAGGGCGCGGTATTTGATCGAGAGGTAGAGTTTCTAACTGTGAGAAGCCAAAAACATCACATTAAGCCAGCGCGCAGGCGTCAATGGGGCGCCGAGCGCCGCACAACGCCGTTGCCTGTTGTGCATGCTCGTCCGTCAACTAGGCTGATCACATCGAGCCGATTGGCTATCGTGGTCACGGTGCTGATGTGGTTGGCGTATGTGGTTTCGGTGATTATCCGGCAATTTTTCGAAGGTCCTCATAGCTTCCAGTTCACGATGCAGGCAATTGGCTATGTGGTGGTGGTGACGTTCCTTACGTTTTCGGCTTTGATGTATTTGATCGCCCGTCAGGGTGCTCTACAGCGGTTTAGCAAACATATCCGTGTACCGCGGGCCGAGCTGGACCGGCACTTTTCGCATGAGCGGTCGTCGATTACAGTGCTGGTGCCCTCGTACAGCGAGGAGCCGGGGGTGGTCCGTAAAACCTTGATTTCCGCGGCGCTGCAGGAATACCCCGGATTGCGGGTGGTGCTGCTGCTTGATGACAATCCAAACCCGACAAATCCGCCTGTGGCGGCGCGGCTGGAGGCGACACGGGTATTGGCTGGAGACATTATGAAACTCATGTCGAAGCCGCGCGTACGGTTTGGCGACGCGCTGGCGCGGTTTGAAAAAGACAATGCCAAGGCTTCATTTGCGAGCTCTGACGAAGTGCGCGAATTGGCCGGGCATTATGCCTGGGCTTCGGCATGGCTAAATGCGCAGGCCGATAATGAAGAGGTTGAGGACCATGTGGATGTGTTCTTTGGTGAGCAGGTGCTGCGGGGTTTGGCCGGCGAGCTCAGCTTGGTTGGCGAGGCTCTGGATGCTTCGTGCACTGAAGGAGCGCGAATACCGGCATCGCGCGTGAGTCAGCTGTACCGGCGCTTGGCTTGGATTTTTGAAGCTGAGATAGAGGTGTTCGAGCGCAAAAAATACGCTTCACTATCGCATGAGGCGAACAAAGCCATGAACCTGAATTCGTATATCGCTCTGATGGGCGGTACCTACCGGCGGGTGCAAACCCCCGACGGGATTGTGCTCGTGCCGGCCGCCGGGCGCAGCCAAAACACGGTCACATTTCCGGATAGCGATTTTTTGCTTACACTGGACGCAGATTCCATTCTGCTGCGGGATTATTGCCTGCGCTTGGTCTATTTCCTGCAACGGCCAGATAATGCCCGTGTGGCGGTAACCCAGACCCCCTACTCATCATTTCGTGGGGCGGGTACCCGCATTGAACGTCTGGCCGGCGCCACTACCGACATTCAGCACATTTTGCATCAGGGCATGAGCCACTATGGGGCGACGTTTTGGGTGGGGGCGAACGCGGTAATTCGCAAGCGAGCGCTCGAAGACATCGCCGAAACGGAATGGGTGGGCGGATTTGAGGTCCGCCGTTTTATCCAGGACCGCACAGTGATCGAAGACACCGAGTCGAGCATTGACCTGGCCAAGCACAGCTGGACGCTCGTAAATTACCCGGAGCGGCTGAGCTACAGCGCGACGCCGCCGGACTTTGGTTCGTTGATTGTGCAGCGCCGGCGTTGGGCCAACGGCGGCCTCCTGATTCTGCCGAAGCTGTGGGCAACCGTGCGTGCGCGCCGCAGCCGCAGCGAGTTGGTGGCGAGCACTGAGGTACTGCTGCGGTTGAACTATATGGCCTCGATCGCATGGGCGAGCTTTGGCCTCATCTTTCTGCTGGCGTATCCCTACGATGGCCGCCTGTTGAGTCCTTTTGTGCTCCTGGCTGCTCTCCCATATTTTCTGGCCATGGCCAGCGATTTGAAATATTGCGGCTACAAGCGAAGTGACGTGTTGAGGATTTATGGCTTTAACCTGATTTTGCTGCCGGTAAATCTGGCCGGCGTACTGAAGTCCCTGCAGCAGGCGCTAAGTGGCAAGAAAATCCCATTCGCGCGCACGCCCAAGGTAAAAAATCGCACCACTTCGCCAATGCTGTACGTAGTGGCGCCGTTGCTGATCGTGGGGTTCTCGTTGTTTACGCTATGGCGCGACGAGACCGCCCAAAACTGGGGCAACGCGGCCTTTGCGGCTTTCAATGCGTTTGTGGCGGCTTGGGCAATTCTGGCCTACATCGGTGTCGGTAACACTTTGATTGATATTTGGCGCGGCCTTACGAATTGGCTGTATGTGGAAGTTGATAGCAACCCGAAGACTCCAACCAGCAAAGGTGAGGGCGTGCTCGATTGGCGCGCGGTCCTTTATCATGGTGACGCCAAGGAAACGGTGCCGGTAATCGCGCCAAATTATGCCGCCGCTGGCACAATGCCGGCCGAGAAGAGACAGGTGACGTCGTGAGCGCTGAACCGCAGCGGCGCTTGTCGCCCTGGCGGGTGGCGCTGGCGGTCTTGATATTGGCCGGGGGTATCGCCGGCGGGGCATTTGGTGGCCAGCGATGGTTGGCAGACCGTCTGGGCGGGTCTCATGAGCCATGGTTTGCCAGCTACGTGGATGTGACAGCGACGCCCGCCTTCGCTTTCGACCAGATGGGCACCACGCCAAACCGAGACGCTGTGCTGTCGTTTGTAGTGTCGCTGCCGGCAGAGCCCTGCACCCCTGCTTGGGGGGGCGCGTACACATTGGCACAGGCTAGCGGTTCGCTAGATTTGGACCGGCGAATCGCACGGCTCAAGCAGCAGGGTGGGAACGTTGCAGTGTCGTTTGGGGGTATGAAGAACCAGGAATTGGCCGTAGGATGCAGTGAACCGGATAAGCTTACGAACGCGTACCGGTCGGTGGTGGAGCAATACAGAATCGAAACAATTGATTTGGATTTGGAAAATGACGGCCTCACCAACACCGTTGCCGGTGAGCGCCGAGCTGAGGCGATCGCCAAGCTGCAGTCGGAGCGCCGCGCCCTGGGCAAAAAGCTGGCGGTGTGGGTGACGCTGCCGGTGACACCGCAGGGGCTCAATGAGGACGGCACAAATGCCGTCGCCCAGCTTTTGGCGAAGGGTGTGGACTTGGCCGGCGTAAACGTTATGACGATGAATTATGGCTCTAGCCGGCCGCAGGGTCAATCTATGCTGGCCGCTTCCGAAAGTGCGTTGACCCAGACCCAGCGACAGCTGGGTGTGCTTTACCAGAGCAGGGGTCTGAACCTCAGTGCAAGTACGCTCTGGTCGAAGGTAGGCGCCACACCGATGATCGGCCAAAATGACGACGCCGACGAGGTGTTTACGATCGATGACGCCAATGGTTTGAACCAATTTGCCAGGCTGCATGGGGTGGGACGAATGTCGATGTGGTCGGCCAACCGTGACCTTACATGCGGTGGCAACTATGTGGATGTGAAGGTGGTTTCGGATTCATGCAGCGGCGTTGTCGAAGACAAGCACGGTTTTGGGGCCGTGCTGGGCGCCGGATTTACGGGTAGCTTGAAGCAGAGCGCCGGCGTGGTTACCACCCAAGAGAAGGCTTCGACTGTGCAGACGGCGGACAACCCCGCCGAAAGCCCATACCAGATCTGGGCGGCGGCGGGGGCGTATCTCCAGGGCACGAAGGTCGTGTGGCACCACAATGTGTACGAGGCCAAATGGTGGACTCAGGGTGACATGCCTGATAACCCCGTGCTTCAGAGTTGGCAGACTCCCTGGGATCTGATTGGTCCGGTGCTGCCTGGTGAGAAGCCGATTCCACAGCCGACTCTGCCTGCTGGAACCTACCCGGATTGGGTGGGAACCGCCACCTACAACACTGCCGACAGGGTGCTATTTAACGGCGTCCCCTATCAGGCCAAATGGTGGAACCAGGGCCAAAGCCCGGCTGCTGCTTCATCAAATGCCGACAGTTCGCCTTGGACTCCGCTCACTCAAGCTCAAATCAACACGCTGCTGTCTGCTTCTAGCAAATAGTTTGCCGGTCTGTCACTTTGTGATGTCGGTTATAATACTTCGTGATGACTTACCGCGAAATACTCCACACACAGCAGCAGGTGAACGAGCGGATCGCCGGGATGGCGGCCGAGATACCACGCCGCGCGGGTTGAGTTTGTGGTGCTCGTGAAGAAGCACAAAGACCCACCAATAGCCCACGAGGTGGCGACTTTTGGCTTTGAGACGCCGGATAACTGGCTGATTGGGATGGGCATGGACGACCCCAGGATCGCCCCGGAAGCCAATCGCTGGGCTGGTTGGATCGCCGTCGCGAACAACCGGAGATAATTTGTGAAATCCGTTACATATTCTTCCGCTCTGCCGGGCTAGAATGGCTGAAAACTGGAGGATCTTATGAGGGGACCAATTGACTACATAATTGTTGGCTTTGAGGGCAACAAGTTTAATGGCAGCATACTGAAGGCGCTGGCTGATGCGCTGGACAGCGGTGTGATTGGGCTGGTGGCGCTCACGGTGATACGCAAAGACAAAGAGGGGAAAATTACGAAAATCGACATCGCCGATGCGGGTGATTCGTACATGGTCGACTTCATTGAGAAGTACAGCACTGGGCGGTCGGAGATGGACGAAGACGACGTTGCCGAGGCCGGTGACCTGCTCGAAAAAGATACGGCTGCCGGTCTGCTGGTGGTCGAGCATCTGTGGGCGAAGCCGCTGAAGCGGGCGATTCTGGAGACCGGCGGAGTGCTGGTGGCCGAGGGCCGGATCCACCCGGAGGCAGAGGAAGAACTAAGCTTAAAGGAGGCATGAGATGGGATTACTACGAGGAGTAGCGCGGACGGCGGTGGTGGCCGGTACGGCGACGGCGGTGTCGAACCGGGTGAGCCGGCGGCAGATGCGGCGCTGGGGCGATCAGGATGCGCAGCAGGAGGCTGAGGCCCAGCCGGAAGCCGAGCCGGTTTCGACCGACCCGATGACGGCCGAGCTGGAAAATCTAGCCGATTTGCGGCAGAGGGGCATCTTGACCCAGGCCGAATTCGACGCCAAAAAGAAGCAAGTTCTGGGAATTTAATAACCAGCTACGGGGGCCAGGTGTGATGATGCCTGGCCCCGCTTGCCGGGCTTATGGTGCAGTGGGAGTAATTATGGCTACAGATAGGACAAAATCTAGCGGTCGCCAGCGCCTGGCCCAGATCCTGCGCACTATTATCCTGGTAACCGGGACGTATCAGCTGGTGTTTGGCGAGCGCCTGATGGGCTTGGCTACTCTATTGTGCCTGCTGGCGATTACACTGCCGGGTCTGGTCACGCGGGGCCGGCTGAAGGCCCTGCCGCTACAATTCGAGCTGATATTGTTTGGGATGGTGACGCTGCAGTTCGTGGTGGGCGAGTTCTTTAATTTCTATGACAATGTCCCCTACTTCGACAAAGTGGTGCATTTCTCGCTGCCATTTTTCTTGGGGTACATTGTGGCGATGCTGGCCTACGCCATGGTGACTACGGGCAACCTGCGCATGTCCGCGGGCCTGGGTTTTGTGATAGTGGTGCTGGTGACGATGGGGATTGGGGCATTTTGGGAGATCGTGGAGTATCTTTCGGACATTTTTTTGCACACCGTCTCCCAGGGCAGCCTCACGGCCAACCCGCTCGTCGACACCATGAACGACCTCATCGCGGATACACTGGGGGGCTTGTTTGGGGCGCTCGTGGCCTGGCGGGCTATTCGCCGCGGCCGGGCGACCCATGACGAGCGCCTGTCGGCCACGACGGATGAGATTGCGACCGACTTCTCCATGGCCTCACGGAAGTGACCGGATAGTTTTATAGTAACAATGCAACTATTTTCAAGGAGGTTCCATGGCAGAAAGCGTAAAAGTACTCGTGTATCCCGCAAAGGATTTGGAGGCCGCTAAGGCATTATTTAAGACGTTTTTGGGCGTGGACCCATACGTGGACGGTGCATATTACGTCGGGTATAATGCGGGTGAGCTGGAGGTTGGCCTGGATCCCAACGGCGAGGCAGTCATTGCTTACATTGATGTGGACGATATTCAAGCGAGTCTGCAAGCCCTAGTGGACGCCGGTGCCAGCCTTCATCAACCGGCCAAAGACGTTGGCGGTGGCTTGTTAATTGCTCAGGTAAAAGATGCCAATGGGAATGTTTTGGGGCTGAGGCAAGCGGCTAAGTAACAGAATGCGGAATTGACGGCATTACGGCATTACAGTAAAATGGTAACATGATTACTAAAGCCACACTTTATCTGGATTCAGACATGTACAAGGCCCTCAAGTTACGCGCGGTCGAAACTGGTCAGTCTATATCTACCTTAATGAACGATGCCCTGCAGGCACAGCTGGGTGAGGATTTGGAGGATATTGAAGCTATTCGCTCACGACTGGCTAAGAATGAGACGCCCCTTACCTACGAGGCTGCTTTACTAGAATTAAAAAACAATGGCTCTATATAGTATCGAGATCTTGCCAAGTGTTATTCGAAAGGACTTAGTGCGACTCCCCAAAACCGATGTTCAGAGAATAATGAGTCGTATCAAAGATCTCGGTGATGATCCGCGCCGGCCCTGGTCAAAAAAACTTTCGGGAAGGGAAGAATACCGAGCAAGACAGGGAAACTACCGGATACTGTATGTTATTGAAGACGCAATCAGGGTAGTCCAGGTGACAAAAGTTGGCCATCGCCGCGAAATCTATCAATGATTACCCTATAGGTACTGAGCGATGAGCGCGCTCTTGCTCTGAAGTATTTCGGCCGGGGTACCTTCGAACATAATTTTGCCGCCGGCGTTGCCGCCCTCGGGGCCGAGGTCGATGATCCAGTCGGCTTGGCGGATGACTTCCTGGTTGTGTTCGATGGTGATGACGGTGTTGTTGGCGTCGACGAGCCGGTTGATGATGGTGTGCAGGCGGGAGATGTCGGACATGTGCAGGCCGGTTGTGGGCTCGTCGAGGACGTAAATGCTGCCTTTTTTGTGGAGCTCACTGGCTAGCTTAATGCGCTGGCACTCCCCTCCCGATAGTGAGCTGAGGGGCTGGCCGAGGGTGAGGTAATCGAGGCCGACTTCGCTTAGGGCCGCGAGCTTTTTGGCGATTTCCTTGAGATCGAAGAACTCGATGGACTGGGCGACGGTGAGCTCCAAGACTTCAGAGATATTTTTGCCGTTGTACTTATATTCCAACACCTCCGGCTTGAAGCGCTTGCCCTCGCAGATTTCGCAGGGCAGTTTGGCATCATCGAGGAAGGCCAGGTCGGTGGTGACGAAGCCGGCGCCACGGCAGTTGTCGCAGGCACCTTTGGAATTGAAGCTGAAGAGCGCGATGTCGGCCTTGTTGGTCGTGGCGAAAGCTTTGCGAATGACGTCCATGATGCCGGTGTAGGTGGCGGGATTGGAGCGGGTGGACACACCGATGCCCGATTGGTCGACCACGATGGCTTCGGGGTGTTGGCGCAAGAAGACCTGGTTGATGAGCGAGCTTTTGCCGGAGCCGGCGACGCCGGTGATCACGGTGAACACGCCGGTGGGGATGTCGAGGTCGATGTGCTGCAAGTTGTTGGCGTGGGCGTCGCGGATTTCTAATTTGCCGGTGGGCTGGCGGAAGTTGGCCTTGATGGGTGACTTATCTTTTAAGTGGCGGCCGGTGAGGGTATCAGCTTTGAGCAGGTCTTTATAGATGCCTTCGAATACTATCTCGCCGCCCTTGCTGCCGGCCATTGGACCGATATCGACGATATGGTCGGCGGCCTGGATGACGTCTGGGTCGTGCTCGACTACGAGGACAGTATTGCCGGTATCGCGGAGTTTTTGCAGTAACTCGTTCAGGCGATGAACGTCGCGCGGGTGCAAGCCAACGCTGGGCTCGTCGAAGATGTACATAACGTCGACCAGGCTGCCGTTTAGGTGCTTGACCATTTTGACCCGCTGGGACTCGCCGCCGGATAGGGTGTCAGTCACGCGGTCGAGGCTGAGGTAGCCCAGGCCGATATCGACGAGGTTGCTCAAGCGGTCGTGCAGGGTGGCGACGATGGCCTTGGCCTCCGGGGCTTTGATGGATGCCACGACTTCGAGCAGCTTGTCGACCTGCATGGCTGCCAGGTCCGCGATATTGTAGCCGTCGACTTTCACCGACAAGGCCTGCTGGCTCAAGCGGGCGCCGTGGCACAGCTGGCAAGCGCCCATGGTGATGAAGGGGGTGATTTGCTTTTGGGTGCGCTCGGACATAGTCTTGAGGTCGCGCAGGATGTATTTTTTGATAAAGGTATTTTCGAGGCCTTCGTGGGTGATGTTAATGCCGTTGACCTTCACCTTGCGCACCTCGGCATGCAGGAATTCGTCCATCTCGGCGGCGGTAAAGTCGGACAACTTCTTCGCGGTGTTGACGCCGGCCGCCTTGATGATGGTCAGACCCCAAAAGCTGCCGGGCTCGTAGCCGGGCAGCTTAATGGCGCCCTCGTCGATGGACTTGGAGGTGTCTAGCACCAGTTCGCGGTCCATGGTCATCATGCGGCCCATGCCGTTGCAATCGGGGCACATGCCGGCCGGGTCGTTGAACGAAAACAGGTTGGCATAGCCGATAGACGGCCGGCCGACGCGCGAAAACATCAGGCGCAGAGCAGTGGCAATGTCGGTGACGGTGCCGACGGTGGAGTGCGATCCGCCGCCTAGGCGCTTCTGGTCGACAATTGCGGCCATGCTGAGGTTCTTGATTTCGTCAGCCTGCGGCTGGGTGAGGTGCGGCAGGAAGTTTCGAACGAACATGCTAAAGTTTTCGTTGAGCAGGCGCTGGGCTTCGGCCGCCACCGTATCGAATACCAGCGACGATTTACCCGAGCCGGACACGCCGGTGAAGACGGTGATACGCCGCTTGGGGATGCGGACAGAGACATTCTTTAAATTGTTCTCGCGGGCACCTTTGATTTCGATATATTCTGGCATGGCTAATCTGTCCTTTTAGAGTGGCTATAGGTCACGGTATACTTCACGGCGGTGGCCGGCTTTAAGGATAAGTATCGTGAGGACGTTGTCGTCTATTCGATATATTACCCTGTAATCGGCGGGGCGTATTCTGTACACATTGTCTGAGCCCCGGATTTTGGTGGCGCTAGCGGGTCTTGGCTCGTGAGCCAGCATTTGGATCTTTCGTACAATTGTGTTTCGGATTTGGGCCGACAGCTTGCGAAGTTCTTTTTCGACTGACTGTTTGTAGAGTAGCTTATACATGCGGGTAGGCGCGGAAGTCAACAGCAGGCCCTCGGTGCGGAATTGCTTTACAAGATCATCGAAAGCCAGAGCCGGTTCATTTTCGCGCTTTTTGGCATCTTCGAGGTCTTCCAGATCTTCAAGTATTTGGTATTTGACCGCGTTCTCAACGAACGAACTGATAGTCATGGATTATAACGTCAACATAGCAAATAAATCCTTGGCTGGGCGGCAGTTCTGGTGTTGAGGTCAATATTAAAGAAATCCGGCCGTTGCTTGACCTAAGCGACGATTGTAGCGAGGCCGCAGAATGTTAGCTAGACTTGTTACGAAATAGCGTCGAGTTCCCCGCCGAAGCTGTCCATGGCTTTTTGGAACAGTTCTCGCGATTCATGCCGGTAGGCTTTAGCGGGAAGGCCTGGGTCGTGGAAGATAACATCATTGTCTTCAAAGCCGACGATTACAACAGAGTGTCCCATATAGCCGGACCGGTGATTGAGCACTCGGCTGTTTACGGGAGCTCGAACAATCCAGCCGTCACGAAGAGCTTTCTCCGCAATTTCAACCGTGGGCTTTTCGGGAATCAGGTTTACCTTGTTCAAGAATTCTGGAACGACCGATTGCTCATACGGTATGTCATGAGCTTTAGCAGAATAGTCGGCTGCTTCATCACCGAGCACTCGTCGCATGTAACCCAATCCATCCCGCTGAAAAGCGCGCCAGTCATGCGTATCCCATCTTTTAATCTCAAATCCCTGGTCTGCGAGCCAGACCAAATAGTGGGTCGCGAATGCTCCCCCTTCCGGCGATTTGTGGGTTATATCTTCAAGCTCTTTGATCGAAAATTCCCGTTGTGGCATAAGAACAGCGAGCATCATCTTGAGACTCATGACTACACAGTGCTCACCATTGGGGAAAGCCTTGGTGGCAAAACTTGGATAAAAAGGAATGTCTTTGCGAAGGATGGCCTGCATGAGCTCATTTTACCTGAGAACATGCCATCATGGCACTTGACAAATGGACGAATAACTGCATGGCCGGGGAGAGAGTATTTGTTCCAAACTCTTGAGTATGACGATGACCTGGATATGGACGAAATCCGCAGCCTGCTACTGCCTGATGAAGAGCAGCAAGAGACCGGCGATAACCCCCGTGGTCCCGATTAGCTTCTGGCGAGTGAGTTCGTCCTTGAAAAGAATAACTGCGAGCGCCGTGACGGCACCAATTGAAGCGGCGTTGGTTGCATTCACGTAGCCCACGTTTGGCGCAATGCTGATGGCATAAAAGTTGAAAAAGTTAAATCCTGCCGCAGCGATACCGATAAGAACGAAGGGGCGGAACTGTTTAGTTACGACCGCAAAGTCGATTTCTCTAACAAGCATTTCGATAATTATACAGGCAACGGCAATTGCAAAGAGGTACGTGAGGAAGACAATTGTCGGCATGCCTTGCGATATCAGGTGCTTGGCCATGAGCGAAAGGAATGCCCAACACAAGAACGACCCGAGGGCAAGCGGAACCCAGGCATTGCCCTTGGCATGGTGAGCCTCCCTGGGGTTGATCATGATTAGCGCTGACGAGGCAACGATTATGGCGATTGCGATTATCGCCGGCACGGTTAGGAGGGCGCCAAAAAGAGGGACGGCTAGGATCGATGTTAGCACTACGTAACAGTGGAGCCCTTAGCTCCCGTAGACCTGGGAGTAGACCTAGCCACATGCGGCGCTCTCATCCGTCGTCGATGTCTTCCGAGATCTTGGCAACGCCGAACCTACTTCAAGATCCTCTTCACGCTGCTCAGGCTGATGCCATAGCGTTCGGCAAGCTCGCGCTTGGTTGTCCCCGAGTCCGCGTCGGCAGCAAGCTTGTGGATGGCGTCCGCACCAATTCGATCGACGAGCCGCCAGCGCCTGAGAGCCGGGGGAAGGGAGACGGCGTGGCCAGCGCCGACCTTGATGGCATTCACCGCCTGGGCAGCCTGCGCGACTACCTCCCGCACTTCGGGGTTCGAGAGACGTCCCCTTAGGTCCAAGCTTGTGGCTATATGGGTGGCAGAATTCGAACTGAATAAAGGCTTAACTGAGGGATAAATGAAAAAATAGTAAAAGTATGATAATATTTCGTGGCTTAGCAAAGCCAATAATCCCTTGGCTGGGGCGGTAGGGTTCGAACCTACGATTGACGGTACCAAAAACCGTTGCCTTACCACTTGGCCACGCCCCAATGTTGGGCCCCGATAGAGCTAAACAAGGTTAAATTTTAGCCTAACCCTTGTTCTTGCGCAAATGCAGCCGCTTATGTCATAATTTGGCCGTATGGAGCTCTCCGCGCACAACATTTTCAAGGTCTTGGGGCTCACCGCGATCTTTGTGGGCGGGTTGTTCGCGGCTTATATGGTGCGGGTGCAATTGGTATGGATCGGGACGGCGTTTTTCCTCGCCATAGCGCTAAATCCGTCGGTTGAGCGCATTAAGGTGGCGGTCCGAAGTCGCGCAACGGCGGTGGCTACAGTCTTTTTATTGGCAGCAGCGTTGCTAACTTTTCTGATCGCAGCCCTGACGCCGCCCCTCGTGACCCAAACCGAGCGGCTCGTCACTAATTTACCGGGCTACACCGACGAGCTGGTGAACGGGAATTCGGCGATATCCGACCAGATTCGGGCCAATCATCTGGTGGAACGGGTGAAGGACAGCCAGGCCGAGATTTTGAAGTACGCGTCCACGGCCGGCGGTTCGTTTTTCTCGATTTTGCAGCGGCTGTTTTCGAGTTTTGCTGCTGGACTGACGATTCTTGTGCTGACGGTATTTATGCTTCTCGAAGGGCCGCGGTGGGTAAATGTATTTTGGCGGCTGGTACCGGAGAAACGCCGGTCTCATGGCCGGGAGCTGGCGAAGCAAATGTATGGCGCCGTGACGGGTTATGTGTTCGGGTACTTGCTGATGAGCCTGCTGGCGGCTACGCTAACGATCATAATGTTGTCTATTCTGCGGGTACCATACGCGGTGCCGCTGGGTATTTTGGTCGGAATATTTGATTGGCTCCCGCTAGTGGGGGCGACTATCGGCGCCACGGTTGTGGTGATCGCGGCCCTATTTCACGATCCGACTGCCGGCGTGGTAATGATTATATTTTTCTTGATTTACCAACAAATCGAAAACCATATTTTACAGCCTCTGGTGCAGGGGCGGACGGTGAAAATGTCACCGCTGATGGTGTTGATCTCGGTACTGATAGGGATTGGCCTAGGCGGCCTGCTGGGAGCGATTGTGGCGATACCGGTGGGCGCGAGTGTTCAGATAATAATGCGGGATCTGCTAAAGCGCCGAGCGCTGGGCAACAACTAGGAAGCTAGTTCGTAGCGCCTGATTCGTCGAGGAAATCGCGAATGCGTGCGACGATGTCTTGAGGGGTGTGCTGGGATTTAATGAGGTAATCCAGGACGCCCATGGATTTGGCCTGGGTGATATCGCGGGACGTGGACTTGTTGCTGATCACCACGGCTTTGACCCGCGGATGCTGTTGTTGCAGTTGGTAGGCCCTCAGGAACTCCAGACCGGTCATGCGGGGCATGATCATGTCGACCAGGATCACATCCGGCTCGCGGCGAGTGGCTTTCTCAAGCCCCTCCATGCCATCGACGGCGGTGTCCACCGCGAATCCTTCCATTTCCAGTTTGGTGGCGTAGATTTCGCGCAGGAGTTCGTCGTCTTCGATCAGGAGTACGTGCTTAGTCATTCCCGCACCAGCCGGTTCATTTTGAGGGCGTATTCGTCTATGATGGTGCGGTCTTCGGTGAGGAGGCCGAGCGTGATTTTCGTCCATTCAATCAGTTTCGGCAGGTCTTCGCTGGCGAGTTCCCGCGGCTCCTTGCCGAGGTGGAAAGTGATCTGCCTGGACACGAACCGCTCGGCCGCGGGGCCTAAGTATTCCTCCGCGATAGAGGTGACTTGATGGTAGAGCTCTTCATCGGTCATAAGGCGTTCCCGTTCATTTGGCCAGTTCAATGCGCGCGAGCTTTTTGGCCCCGCGTCTTACAAACACGAATCCGACGGCGTACAGAATTAGTAAAGAGTATAGGAGTATCAGGATGGGTGCTAGTCGCATTTTGGCAAGAATGTTGACCGCGAATGTGAGTACCTGCGCTAAGCTGACGAAGATTATTACTCCCCAAAGACCGCGCATGAGGTCCTGGAGGGCCTGGCGGTAGAGCACGCCCTTCACTTTGGCGGCGTATTTGCCAATGTTGATAGCCGACAGCAGCCCGATATACCAAGCCGCCAGGTACGGGAGCACCAGCGTGAACAATAGGGTGCTGTGCGGCACCAGCGCGCTCGAAGTGGGTGTGGTTCCCGGGATAGGTGTCTGCTGGCTGGTCAGAAATTCCAGTATCAGCAGGACGGCGAACAGGGCGTAGCCGGCGGTGAACGCCAGCGTGCCAATGGTCCAGGTTTTAAAATGGGCAATTTTCCGGAGGCCGAGGGAGCCGGAAAACGTGAGGCCGAAGCCGATCAGGCTGGCGATGGGCGGTATGTGGTCGCGAATAACGATAAACGGGTTGTAGATGCTCGTGCCCAGCAGGTAGGGCATGGCAGCGCTAAACAGCGCCTGCGCGGCCAGGTACCCGATGATCCAGAGCAAGCCGTTGGCGATGCGGTGGAGGCTGCTGGATTCTGCGCCCTGGGGCAGCATTGACGCGTAGTTTTTGAAAGCCACAATCCCGCGGATGGCCATGATCCAGATGATGAGCACCGGGATCAGGATCGTCAGGCGCAACAGGGTAAGCTGAGGGCTTGAAAGCCCAAAGGTGTTGGGGCCATAAGGGGCGCGCAAGGTTATGATCGCGTAGCCGGCCCAGGTTACTAAAATGGCCGCCACGGCGAACTGGCCTAAGTGCCAGGGGCGGTTGGACTGCAGCCCGGATGCCATTACGGTGCGCTCCATTTTATGGGCAGGCTGACGGCGAATGTAGTCCCCGTGCCCGGCTTAGACGTGACCTCGATGCTGCCGCTGTGGAGCTCAATAATGCTCTTGGTGAGGAACAGGCCCAGGCCGGTGCCGCCGACGTGGGCGGACAGCTCGTTGGGCAGGCGCGAGAATTTGGTGAAAAGCTTGGCCTGGTCGGTCTCGGAGATTCCAACGCCCTGATCGGCCACGCACAGACTGGCGTGGTCTTGGCGGCGTGACAAGGTGACATGTATGCGGCCGCTGGGCGGGGTGTATTTGCTGGCGTTAGAGACCAGGTTGTCGATGACCATGCGGATGCGTTTGCCGTCGATGAGCGCTTTGAGCTGGTTGGGGGTTTTGAGAGTGAGGCTTTGGCGCCGGGCCTTGATGGTTCCCAGGTGCTCGGTGACCGAATCGCGGACGATCGGGACGATATCTTCATAATCCGGGTCGAGCTCGAACCGGCCGGCGTCGACCAGGGCGACGTCGAGCAGGTCCTCGATGACTTGCAGCTGGTGGTTGTTGCTGTCGGCGGCTTTGTTGAGGTATTTGCGCTGAATGTCGGTGATAGGGCCGAAGTCGCCGGCCGTAATCATCGAGAGGATGGACTTGACGGCCGTGGCGGGGGTGCGAAGTTGATGGCTGGCCAGCGACACGAATTCGTCCTTGGCGATGTCGAGCTGCCGTTCGCCGGTGAGGTCGCGGAACACCTCGATAGCCCCCACCGGGATGCCGCCCGTAACGATCGCCGAGATGGTGAGATGGACCGGGATGGCGTTTCCGGTCTTGGTGAGGTAGTTGGCGTAGGTTGAAATAGTTTTCCCGGTCGTGAGGGCTTTGATGATGGGGCGCGACATGGGCGTAAGGGGTTGCGAAAACCGGTCGACGGCAATGATGGTTTTGGGGAACCATTTGCCGATTAATTCCGCTTCGGGAAACCCCAGGGCGGTGGCGGCGTAGGCGTTGACCATGGTTATGACCCCGTGCGAATCGGTGGCAATCAAGCCCTCGCCCAGATTGTTGAGCATGGCTTCGTTTTTGAGCTGGTATTCTTCGACGGCCGCGCTGGTCCGGCGCAGCTCCTGCTGGAGCCTATGAATATACTGGGCTTCCGATTCCCCGTCGTGGATGGAGTAGATTTTGCGTCCGGGACCGGGACGAGTTGAATGAATGCCTTTGACGTCTCTCAAATCGCATGCTCCGCCATCATGAATACTGGCATTAATTCTATATAGCGCCAAATGCTTAAGGCTTTAACATAAAAGACAAGAAATGCTCCCATAAGCGGGTGAAATTCAGATTTTGGCATATACTCAGCTGCTTACCAGCTTGATCTGAGGCCGATCTTCCGGGCAAACCTGTTCCCGGAAAATACCTACTTTTTCGGAGGCATACTAAAAGGTAGGTAATTTTGTCCTGTGCCAGCGGGGTCCGGCGGGCGTGTCATCGAGGCCGATACCTTGCTCCGCTAACTTATCGCGCAACTCGTCGGCCTTGGCCCAGTCTTTGGCCTGGCGGGCTGTTTCGCGGGCGGCGATGCGCTTCTTTTGATCGGCGGTGATGTCTGTATTTTTGGAAAGATCTAATCCCAGTAAACGGTCGACTTCTTCCAGGAAAACATTGAAATATGGAATTGTGCTCTTGTGTGGTAGTTCATTTGAGGTGAGCGTGTAAAGGCTACTTAGCATTGCCAAGGCTTTGGGAGTGTTTAGGTCATCTTCCATGTGCTCCGTAATCCCACCCAAAGTATGATCGTATTCACCTTCCCGTGTACCCCGATGGCTGTCACTAGGCTGGAACCGGAGTGCGGCAAGCGCATGATAGTTGAGTAGCCGGTTTTGGGCGGCTTCGAGGGAGTCCCAGGTGAAGTTGAGCTCAGAACGGTAGTGGGCCTGGAGGTAGAGCAGGCGCAGGGCGAGCGGGTGGAAGCCGCGGTCGGTAACTTCCTTGAGGGTGTAGGCGTTGCCTTTGGACTTGGACATTTTGACGCCGTCGACGAGGTTGAATTCGTTGTGGACCCAGGTGTGCGCGAGGGGGTGGCCGAAGGCGGCTTCGGTTTGGGCCATTTCGTTGGGGTGGTGGGTGCCGATGTGGTCGACGCCGCCGGTGTGGATGTCGATGGGGTCGCCGAGGGTGGCATGGATGATGGCCGAGCATTCGAGGTGCCAGCCGGGGAAGCCGTCGCCCCAGGGTGAGCGCCAGTGCATGGTGTGGCCGGCGTAACGGCCGACGGTGAAGAACCAGACCGCGAAGTCGTGAGGGTGGTGCTTATCGGGGTCGGTGACAACTCCGGTGCGGGCGGCGACCTCTTTGTCTGCGAGTTTTTGGCCGGATAATTCGCCGTACGAAGGCAATTTGGTCACGTCGAAATAGATGGCCTGCTTGGTAATGTAGGCATAACCTTTGTAGATAAGCGTTTTTACCATGCTGACCTGCTCGGGAATGAAGTCGGTGGCGCGGGCGTAAGTATCATGGAACTGTAAGTTTTTTTCGCGCTTCGGATCGACGCTGGGCGGTAGGATGTTTAGGGCGGCCATGTCGCGCTTGAAGGCCTCGGTGTAATGCTCGGCGACTTCCCAGACGGTTTTGCCTTCGCGCGCGGCGCCTTTTTCGAGTTTGTCCTCGCCCTCGTCGGCGTCTGATACCAGATGGCCGACGTCGGTGATGTTCATGGTGTGCTTCACTTTGTAGCCGTTAGCTTCGAGCGTGCGGCGGAGGGTGTCGTTGAAGACCGCGTTGCGGAGGTTGCCGATGTGGTAGTAGTTGTAGACCGTGGGACCACAGGTGTAAAGCGTGACTTCGCCTGGTTTCTGCGGCTTGAAGTCCTCGACTTTACGCGTTAGCGTGTTGTGCAGGCGCATTCGGATGCTCCTTGTATTTGGCGAAGGCGCTGACTAGCTGGCGCTTTTCGTATTTTACATCAGTGGATTTGCAACGGTAGGCCGCGGCGTTGGGGTGGCCGCCTCCGCCCAGGAGTTCGGCAATGGGGCCGGCGGCTTCGATGGTGGAGCGCAGCGGGACGTTGATTTTGGTGCCGTAATTTTTGAATACGGCCACCAGTTCAACGCCTTTGGTCCATTGCATTTCGGACAGGATGAGGGTGTAGGGCTCGGCGATGTCATTGTATTTGGCGACGGTTTCGGGGTCGATTTCGGCGATGGCCAGCGCGCCGTCCTGGAAAAACTCGACCGATTCGAGCAGGCGGCCCTTGAGATGCAGTAGGTCGGGTGTGAGGGCCGTATACTCTTTGCGTGATTTGGCGAGTTCGTAGAGGCTGACTCCTGCTTTAGTGAGCTCGGCCAGCATGGCGACGCTGTGGGCGGTGGTGCCGGAGGTGGTGAGGCCGAGCGAATCGGCCAGGAGGGCGCTGGCGAGTTTGGTGGCGGCTTGGGGGTTGATGGGCCACTTGAGGTCCAGCGCGATCTGGGTGATAACCTCGGAAGTGGATACGGCTTCCTCGACGATTTCGGTGACCTCAAACGGGAATGGCTGCCTGCTGACGTGGTGGTCGATGATGAGGAACGGCTTGCCGGCCAGCTCGGGCTGGTAGTGCTCCAGCGCCGACTTGATGAGCGCCGGGCTGCCGGTGTCGACCAGGATGGTGAGGTCGAAGCTTTTCGGAAAGTTTTGCCCCACGCGGTCCCAGCCTTCGAGGAAATGCAGGTAGGTCTCGGGCTCTTTATATGAGTACAGGCGCACCTGCTTGCCCATATCGCCGAGGATTTCCTCGAGCGCCAGCGCTGAGCCCAGGCTGTCGCCGTCAGGGGAATCGGGCTGGAGTACAAGGATGGCGTTGGCCGAATCGATGAGTTTTTTGATTTGGTTGGGCGAGGTCATGCGTGTAATCCGGTGAATGATGAGGATCTCCTAGGTGAAAAATGTGCGCAGAGCAGTCAGTAATTGCTCGCTGGTGTGGCGGTCTAGCGCAGCCAACCGGGTGAGCAACCGGTTGCGGTCTATGACGCGCACTTGGTCGACGGCGGCTTGCGCTTGCCGGCCCATAAAGTCGAAGTCCAGGCGGAAGGCATAACTATGCGCGGCGGAGGTGAGCGGCACAATGACAACGGTGTTTAGATGCTTGTTGGTGGCATCCGGTGAAACGACTATGCAGGGGCGGGTCTTGCGAAGTTCTGAGCCAAGGCTTGGGTCGAGGGGAGTAAGCCAGATATCAAACCGTTTTACCATTGCCATTGGGTCTCGTCCCAAGCTGATTCGGTGTTCTCGCCGAGCAATAAGGAGTCATCGCCCCGCCGGTGCATGGCTTTGGCCGACTCTTCCCAGTCTTTGTGGACGCCCTCCGCGGGTGTAATGACGAGTTCGTTACCCCGCGTTTCGATTTGCAGGTCGCCCGCCCATTGCAGTTCGTCGAGTAGCTTTTTGGGCAGGCGAATCCCCCGGGAGTTGCCAATGGGTACTATCTTAGCAGTGGTCTTCATAAGGCCATCTTAATTTAACCGGAATGTAGTTACAAGTAATTATCTGTTTTCAAAATGCCTGCCTCCCTTGGAGGGCGCGGCCGAGGGTGATTTGGTCCGCATACTCGAGATCGCCCCCCACTGGCAAGCCGCGGGCCAGGCGCGTGAGGGTGACGCCGGTGGGCTCGAGATGAGAGCGAATGTACATGGCGGTGGATTCGCCCTCGAGGCTGGGGTTGGTGGCCAAAATCACCTCTTCCACTCCCCCGTCCTGCACGCGGCGCAGGAGGCTTTGGATTTCCAGGCGGTCGGGGCCGATGCCGTCGATGGGGCTGATGACGCCCCCGAGCACGTGGTAGAGGCCCTGGTAGAGCCCGGTTTTCTCGATAGCGACCACATCAAACGGCTCCTCGACTACGGCGATAGTGCCGCGGGTGCGGTGCGGCGAGGTGCACACCTCACACTCCTCGGCCTCGGCGAAATTGAAGCAGGTGCGGCAGTTGCGGACGCCGGCGTGGAGGCCGTCGAGGGCGGCGCCGAGCGAGGCCGCGCGGGCCGGGTCGGATTTGAGCACATGAAAGGCCAGCCGTTCGGCCGTGCGCGGGCCAACACCGGGCAGTTTGCCCAGCTCGGTGATGAGGCGCTCAACTGACGACGGCACGATTTGCATACTTATACCATAATTTGGGGAACTACCCCGTCTTCCGAAGAGTCTACAGCCCAGGCAGGCCGAGTCCGCCGGCGACACTGCGCATCTTTTCGGCGGCCAGCTGTTGCGAGCGCGTGATGGCCTGGGTGATGGCCGATTCGATCCATTTCTCGACCTTGGCGATGTCGGCCTCGCGCACGATGTCCTCGTTGAGCGTGACCTTCTGGATCTTCTGTTCGCCGTTAATTTTAACCTTGACCGCGCCGTTGCCGGCCTCAACCTCAATGACTTCTTTGGCCAGGGCGCTTTGGATTTTCTTCAGCTCAAATAGCGCCTTGCTCTTCTCAAACATTTAAACTCCTTATGCTTTGTTCTACAATGTGGGTAATGACTATACTCAATCGTATCACAGGCAGGGTTATCGGGTTTGGGCGCCGTTATCATGCGTGGCTAGCGGCCGGGATGATCGGGGTAATGGCGATGCTGGCGTTTGGGAGCATGATCGGCAACTCGGCGATTGTGGATGAGGTGGCCCACATCCCGGCGGGGTACTCGTATGTCCACTATTCCGATTACCGGCTAAACCCGGAGCATCCGCCGCTCATCAAGGATCTGGCCGGCCTGCCGCTGCAGTTTCTGGGTTTGAAGTTCCCCGATTATGAGGCGTCCTGGACGACGGACGTGAACGGCCAGTGGGAGGCGGGTTGGAACTTCTTGTACCACATCGGCAACGATCCGGACTGGATACTATTTTGGGCCAGGCTGCCGATACTGGTGCTGATGCTGGCATTTGGGGCGGTGTTGTATGTGATTGTGCGCCGCCGGTGGGGTGTCGCGGCCGCCTTGGCTACCCTGTTTTTGTATGCTCTGAGCCCAAATTTCATTGCCCACGGGACGCTGGTGACCACCGATTTGGGTGCCAGTGTGTTTATATTCCTGGCCATTGTGGCGTTTGGGCGGTTCGTGAATAAGCCGGCGGGTTCGAATGTTGTGATTTTGGGCTTGGCCTTGGCCGGGGCCGAGCTGGCGAAGTTTTCGGCGATATTGCTGTACCCGTTTTTGGGCGCCGTGGCCTTATGTCTGGTGTACCTGCTGAGAAGGCCCGAGGGAGTGCCGGCCCGGGCCAAGACCTACTTGGGCGGGTTTATCGGCGCCTCGGCTCTCAGCCTGGGGGTGATTTGGGCCTACTATGCCACCCAAGTGGCCAGGATGCCGGTGGAGGTGCAGAGCCGGCTCATTAGCGGCTCGCTGCCGTCGGACAACATGCGTCCGATTGCCAACCTGCTGATGCACGTGAACAGTCTGCCCCTGATGAAGTCGTTGGTGCAGTATCTGCTGGGTGTCACGATGGTGTATGGCCGGGTGACCGGCGGGAACGTCACGTATTTTAACGGCCAGGTGACGAATGAGAGCTTCCATGCTTACTTTCCGGAGCTGTTCGCGCTGAAGACCCAGATCGCGCTGTTGCTGCTGATGCTGGGATTGTTGGTTTGGCTGGGGTGGCGGGTCCTGCGGCTGCCGGTGCGCCAATGGGCCACCGCGCTGGTCGAGAACGTGCGCGCTCATGTGCTGGAGTGGACGCTCGGGGTGTTTGCCTTGTTCTACTTTGGCGTATCGGTGGCTGGTAATCTGAATTTGGGTATCAGGCACGTGCTGCCGGTGTACTTGCCGCTGTTTCTGCTGGTGGCGTTGGGTACGGTGAAGGTGCTCCGGAGTGTGAAGGGCAAGCACCTGTTTGGGCCGGCCATGGCCGCTGTTATGGCTTTGGCCCTGTGGTATGGGGGGAGCACGGTGCTGGCCTACCCGAATTATTTGTCATACTTCAATGAATCGATTGGCGGGCAGGGCAATTCGGGCAAATACTTCTCGGATTCGAGCGTCGATTGGGGCCAGGATTTGCGGCGGTTGGTGAAATATGTAAAAGCGCATCCCGAGATACATAAAATTGCGGTCGACTATTTCGGTGGCGGCGCCCCCGAGTATTACTTTTGCGCCCGCAAGTACGCGAATGGCCAGCTGATCGCTACTTCGGCCGGGTATGACTGCTCCGACAGTCAGTACGTGGAGTGGCATGCGCAATACGGTCAGTATACCGGGCAATATATAGCGGTTTCGGAAACCTTCCTGGAAAACGACCGTTATTACGCCGCCAAACAGAACCGTGCCGGGTATGAGTACCTGCGCCAGCGTGAGCCGAAGACTATCATCGGCAACAGTATCTACGTTTACCAGCTCTACTAAGTGACTTCAGGTCTAAACAAAACGAGCCCGGAGGCTCGTTTTGCGATAGTTAATGGTCCTAATGTGGGTACCTGCAGTACTCAAAATAGGTCCACCTCACAACTACCTGCTTTGGTTGTAACACTAGCGGTTCTAAGAATCAAGCGTTTTTAATAAACGGGCTTATGGACGTAGCTGGCGCGCGTGTAGCGGCCTGTCCACAGGCCCAGGCGGACCTTGAAGGGGTCCATGAAGCTAGACAAGGCGACCCCCAGGAGCGAGTCGCCGACCAGGCCGGCGGCGGCGGTTTTGGGGTCTTTCCAATCGGGGGTTTCGATAAAATCGATTTTGTAACCGAGGGTGCGGGCGATGCCCAGGACCTCCAGGTCGAAGCTCCATTGCAGCATGGTCATGCGGCTGAAGATTTCTTCGGCGGCTTCGGCTTCGAAGACCTTGAAGCCGCATTGGGTGTCTTTGATGCCGGGCACCACCAGTACTTGGGCCGCGAGATTGGCGGCTTTGGACATGACCTTGCGGCTGAACTCCTTGTGGATGGTGAACAGGTTGCGGACCGCGATGGCGACTTTGCCGCCTCGCTGCATGAAGGCGTGGACCTCGTCGAGGTGAGTCAGCGGTGTGGCCAGGTCGGCGTCCATGAACAACCGGTAGCGGCCCCGGGCCTCAAACATGCCCAGCCGGACGTCGCGGCCCTTCCCGACCCGCGGTCCGGCGTTGACCACGCGGAAATGCTTGAACAGCTTGGTTTGGGCGGCGGCGATTTTGGCGGTGCCGTCGGGGCTGTCGGGCACCACCACCAGTACCTCGACGTGGCCGTAGTCCCGGGAATCCAGGAATTTGGCCAGTTCGGCCAGCTTGCCGGCGATGAGAGCGGCCTCCATGTAGGCCGGGATGATGATGCTGAGGCCGATTTGGTCTGCCATTACTTTGTGGTCTCGTAAATGTAGTAAATCTCGATTTGGTTGAAGCTGGAGTAGAGCGGGCGCAGCACGCCGCCCGGGAATTTGGCCTTGAGGGTTTTCACGGCTTCGTCACGGCTGGCGGCGGTGATGTAGAACTGGCGGTTGGTGGCGGCGATGGGCAAGGCGGTGAGGTCGGCGGGGGTCATGATCCGGTATTTGGTGCGTCCCCGGTCGAGGTAGTCGACCACCGGAGTTTGGTCGGATGGAATTACCACATAGCGCTCGCCGGCAAAGTTGTCGTAGCGCAAACGGGCCGCGATTTGGTTGGCGCCTTCATTGTAGGCAATGTAGACGGCGGTGCTGCCTGCCCAAGCCTTGAAGTACTGCGTGTAGCCTTGGAGCAGCGTGAGGGTGAGGAGCAGGATGATGGCGGCTTGGCCGGTGGCGCGGGCGGCCGAATTGACCGGGAAGGTGGCGTACCACATCTCGAGCATGTAGCCGGTGCCAATACCGACTAGCGCGAAGATTAGAGGCAGAGCGCCGGCGGCCCAGCTGGCATTGGGGGTGCCGGTAGTGGTGAGGGTGGCGGGTATTAGCATCACCAGGGTGAAGAGCATCACGATGCGGTAGCGGCCTTTGTCGAGGCGCGAAACGGCGACGAGCAGGCCGGCTATCATCATGAGGCCAACGAAAGCGTTGAGCATAGGTTCGGGCGCCAGATTATGCCGGTAATTCTCGTCGCCGTGCACATTGAACATCAGTAAGACTTTGACGAGGTTGCTCAGGAAGGTTTGGGGGTTGGTGACAAGGCTCAGCGCATGCGGCAGGTCGCGCAAGGCGGTGAGCGAGACGGCTACAATGTAGCCAAGGATGGCGAGGCCGGCGGCGAGAATGGCGGCTCCGGTGGCGCGGCGCGAGGGGTCGGCGAACAACTTGTGGGCTCGCGCGAGGCGCCAGATGGCCACCGCCAGCACGGTGAGGACCAACAGCCAGCCAAGCGGGCCGCTCAGCAGATCCAGCGCGAGGGCCGCGCCAACGACGGCGTAGCGGCCGGAGGTTGGGTGCCTCAGGGCGCGGCGGCAGGCCCAGAGCGTGAACGGCACCAGCAGCGGCGGCAAGGCCGAGGGCAGGCCGGAGCGGGCAATGGTAACGGCCCAGGGCGACACGGCCATGGTGAACGCGCCGGCCCACGCGACGCGCTTGCCAAACCAGTCCCGCAGCCAAATCCAGGTCATCACGACCGCGGCTACACCCAGCAGGGCGCTCCAAAGCCGCAGACCCGGGCCGTTGTGCAGCAGGTGGGCCGGGATTGCCTGTAGCCAGACCCACAGCGGCGCATAGCTGTTGGCGGCATTGAGCGAGGGCACCGGGTGGGTAAAGTTTACGGCCAGGCCCTGCAGGCCGATGCGAGCGGAGGCTTCGTCGAGGCCGGGCGGCAGGGTAGTGATCTGGTAGAACCTGAAAAATGCGGCAATGCCCGTGACCGCCAGTACACCTACCGGGGTCCAGAACCGGCCGAGCCAGGCGAAGGGCGGAACGGCTGCGGGCTTCTTAGGCATTTTTGAATACCACTTTTTTGTACATGATGTAATTCCAGGTGAGGCTGACCATGGTGGCGATGGCTTTGGCGCCATTTTTTATGATGAATTGGTCGTGGGCGGAGATTCCGAGCATGTGCGCCAGGGCGAGAACCAGCGCCAGCGGCGCCAGCCATACTTCTGTCAGTAACTTTATGGTGCCCGTTTGCAGAATGTAGAGACCGAAGCCGGTGACGGCCAGAAACAGCAGGATTTGGCGGTGAACCGATGCCTGGTTGGCGCCTTTGAATACCACGTGGCGGTTGGCCAGGAAGCTGAAGGTCATGGCGATGGTGGTGGAAACAATGTTGGACTGGACGAGGGTGAGGCCGACAATACCGGACAAAATATTATATATTGCGAAGTCGATCGCGGTGTTGAGTATGCCGACAACGCCAAATTTTCCGGCCCGGACAATTTCGTGGCGCCTACTCGGTTGGGTGTTCGACACTATGACCTCAATAACTTGTGCATTGCCTTGAGCATAACCGTTATCCGCAATCCTGTAAACCGAGCCTACGCCCGGCCATGGTAGCTGCCGCGGGGTGCGTCGGCGAAGCGGCGCTGCTCCGGGTGGAAGTAGAGCTCGATATCGCCGATGGGGCCGTTGCGGTGCTTTTTGATCATGACTTCGGTGATGTTTTCGTCGGCCTGCTTGTCGTAGTACCAGGGCCGGTAGATGAAGGCCACCACGTCGGCGTCTTGCTCGATGGAGCCGGAGTCGCGCAGGTCGGACAGCTGCGGGATCGGGGGGTTGCGGCTTTCGACGGCGCGCGAGAGTTGGGACAGGGCGATGACCGGCACGTTGAGCTCGCGCGCGAGGCCCTTGAGGCCCCTGCTGATCTCCGAGACCTCCTGCTGGCGGCCTTCGGCTGTGCGGGCGCCGCCGGAGATGAGCTGGAGGTAGTCGATGACGATGAGGCCCAGGCCGTGCTCGGCCTGCAGGCGGCGAGCTTTGGTGCGCATTTCCATGACGTTGGTGAGGGCGGAGTCGTCGATGTAGAGCGGGGCTTCGGACAGCTCGGCCATGGCTTCGTTGATGCGCGGGAAATCCTCGTCGTCGAGGGCGCCGGTGCGCAGTTTCCAGGAGTCGATGCCCGATTCGATGGCCAGGAGCTGGTCGATGAGCTGCTCCTTGGACACCTCAAGGCTGAAGAAGCCGACTGGTATCCCCTCTTTGGCGGCCACGTGGTGGGCGATATTCATTACGAGGGTAGTTTTACCCATGGAGGGGCGGGCGGCCAGGATGAGCAGGTCGGAGTTTTGCAGGCCGGCCAGCAAATGGTCGAGGTCGCGGAAGCCGGTGGGGATGCCCCGGAGCTTGTCGGCGTTGGTGTGCATCTCGTTGAGGCGGTCGAAGCTGTCGGCCAGTATGGAATGAATCGGGATGAAGTTTTGCTTGAGGTTTTTCTGGGAGACTTCGAAGATGGTTTGCTCGGCTTTGTCGAGCAGGGAATCGAGGGGGGTTTGCTCGTCGTAGCCAAATTGGGTGATGTTACTGGCGGCGGCGATGAGGCGGCGCAGGGTAGCTTTGTGCGACACGATGCCGGCGTAGTGGACCACGTGGGCGGCCGTCGGGACGGCGGTGGTGAGTTCGGCGATGTAGGCTGAGCCGCCGATGCGCTCAAGCTCACCGGCCCCGGAGAGTTTGTTTGAGAGGCTGACGATGTCGATGGGAGCCCGTTGCTCGTAGAGGTCCATGATGGCGGCGTAAATGAGGGCGTGGCGGTCGTTGTAGAAATCTTCGGCCGACACCACGTCGGCCACGCGGATGATGGCGTCTTTTTCGATCAGGATCGATCCCAGCAGGCTGATTTCGGCCTCGAGGTTTTGCGGGGGCACGCGGCCGGCGGCCACTTCGCGCTCGAGGATCTGGCCGATGCTGGGGGTAGCGGGAGTCCCGGGGCGCTGTTTGGTGTCGGTGCGCGGCATTATTCGATGACCTCCCCGCCCAAAATTTCTAAGGCCGAGCTCACCAGGTCCGCGGTTTGGCCGCGCCCCCGCCGGCCGGGTTTGCCGGTCTCTTCGGTGCGGGCGCTGAACTTGAGGCGCCGGCCATAAACCTTGGCGATGGCGGTCTCGACGGCAGTGCGGTTGGCGGTTTTGAGGAACAGGTCGCGGTGGAAATTGAAGCGGGGCTTGATAGTGATCTCAGCGTCCGAAAAGTCGAGCGGATACATTTGCAGAAGTGCGGCCAAAGAGTTGTTTTCGGCTTTTATAAGCATCAAAACCTTGGGCCACAATTTAGCGTCGGCCGACGCGGACTGGCTATGAGACGATATCCCCTTGGGTTCGGGTGATGATTGAGTCGATTTTTCTGGCGTTAGAGTTTTCGGTGCACCTGTTGATGTGTCGGGCTGCGTCTTATTTGCATTAGTTACAGGAACCTCGATTTTTACCTGGGCAGTATCAGTTACCGTAACCGTATCGACAACTGAAATCGGGTGTGCCAGCTGGACCAGGGTAGCTTCCAATGACAGTTGCGGCCAGTCTGATTTTTCGATGGCAACCAGTTTTTCTATGACTGATGCAATCCGCTCAATTGGAAGCTCGGCAAGTTCCTGCGTCGCCGAATTGGGCGC
The DNA here is from genome assembly GCA_963740635.1 of uncultured bacterium. Lineage (GTDB taxonomy): Bacteria > Patescibacteriota > Saccharimonadia > UBA4664 > UBA4664 > UBA5169. Next base: position 355,502 of record CAVUEQ010000001.1, read on the forward strand.
TTTCGGAAGAATACCGGTGTTGGCAAGTAGGGCCGTGCGCCATTGCAGAGCCAGCTGGTTCGCAACCCGCGTAGCTTGCGCGCCGGCCTGGTGAAGCCGGGCAGTAATCCTGAGTGCCTCGGCTGGACTCCCCTTGGCGATAGCCAAACTCAACGCATCGATTTCCTCGGTGGTGGTATAGCCTAGCAGTTCACGAACCTGCTCGTCGGTAATTTCGGCTTTAGAGCTGGCAAGTTGATCTAAGGTACTGATGGCATCCCGAAAACTGCCGCCGGCTGAAGCGGCAACTATCTTGAGCGCAGCCTCTGATACCATAATTTTTTCGCTGGCGGTGATTTTTTGGAGTTGCTTAACGATATCTTCTTCCGAAATCCGCTTAAACGAAAACGCTTGCGTTCTAGAAACGATAGTCTCTGGAAGCTTATGCGCTTCGGTGGTGGCGAGGATAAATACGACGTGGGACGGCGGCTCCTCCAGGGTCTTAAGCAAGGCGTTAAACGCCTCAGTTGTAAGCATATGCACTTCGTCGATGATATAGACCTTATACTGGCCTTGAGTGGGGGCCAGGTTCACTTTGTCCCGGAGATCGCGAATAGAATCAATCGAACGGTTGGAGGCGGCGTCCATTTCGATAATATCGAGCGACGAATTGATGGCCGTGAGGCAGTTGGGGCATTGATTGCAGGGTTTGGGCTCGCCGGTGCAATTGAGGGCGCGGGCGAGCAGACGGGCGACGCTGGTTTTGCCGACCCCGCGCGGGCCGGTGAACAGGTAGGCATGACGCAGGCGGCCGCTGGCCAGAGCCGACGTCAATGTGCGCACCACGTGTTCCTGGCCGACAACGTCGGCGAACGTGTTGCTGCGGTATTTGCGGTACAGCGCCTCGGCCATCAACCCCTCACTTCAGGCTCCAATTATATCTGATTGGGGCGTGACTTCATAGTGGATAAGCTTAGGTTATCTGTGTGATTTCAGGTGTTCCAGCAGCTGCCGGGCGGCTTGGCCTCGGGCACTGAACTGGTTCTTTTCCTCGGTCGTAATTTCAGCATTTGTTTTGGCTTGCCCTTCCGCTAAAAAGATAGGGTCAAACCCGAACCCATTTTCCCCTCTCGGGGCCACGATTTGCCCATGGAATTCGGACGAAAAGATGTGGGTCGAACCGTCGGCCGACCGGTAGCCGATAGTGACGCGCGACGTAGCGGAGTGGTCTTTGTAATGCGTGACCAGCTCAGCCAGCCCGGCGGGCTTGAGAGAATCCAGGAACCATTTGATAAGCGGTCCGGGCAGTGGGTCGATGCAGTGAAAAATAAGCGATACATCTTCGACGATAAATTCGCCGTCGTGGAGCTTGGCGGCTTGGGCGAGTTTATGCTCGATGACGGTGCTGGGGTCGAGGGACTGGATCTCGTCGAGCTCGAGCGCGAGTTGCTCGATTTCCGGGATCACGGCCTTTACTTCGCGAAATTTACCGGCGTTGCCGGTGATGAAATACAGCATTAATGAAATAGCCCTTCGACCCGCTGCTTGAGGTTGTTGACTTTGGAGTCGAGACTTTTGACCGACTGGGTAATCTTGTCGTTACGCTCCAGGGTCTGAATGCGGTTATTTTGGGAGCTGACGGTTTTGAGCAGGGATAACGTCACGAGTGCATTAAGGACCACCACGACCACGACGGCGATGGCAATGTTGCGCTTACCGGCGGGAGTGAGCTGCATGGCCTAGCCGATAACGGCTTCGATGGCGGCCCATTCGGCGTCGCCCTCTTCAGGGATTACCATCGTCACCTGGTCGCCGGGCTGGGCCTTGAAATAGGTGACGCTGGCGAAGAGCACGTGGTATTCCTTGCCGCGGGCTTCCACGAAGTAGGCCCCGTCTTTGAGGTTGAGGGTGCCGATGAGCTTCTTGCGCTCTACCGGGCCGATTTGCTTGTAGATGAAAGTGCCGTCGTCGCCGATGATGAGCTTGAGCTGGTCGCCCTGGACGAGTTTGGACTTAGAGGCGTAGTTGGCGGGCACAGGGTAGGATTTGCCGTCGGGGCCGATCATGTGCTGGCCGTCGAAGCCGCCCTCGATGACTTTGCCGCTTTGGGCGGTGCTGGATTTGGCTTCGGCCACCGAAACGGTCTCATCGGAACCGATGAGGCTGGTGAGCAACTCTTTGGCTCCGGCCAGGTTGGTTTCGGCCGATTCGATGAGTTTCTTGAGCGTCTTGAGTTGTTTTTCCGTAATATCTGCCACCAAAAATCCCTTTGGTATTGGTTTCCACACACTTGCTGGTTCATTCATACTACGAGGCGCGAACAAAGTCAAAACAAATTACAAAAAAGAGACCCGCAACGGGTCTCAATTTTGTGCGAAAACTCAGTTTTACTGCAGCTCGACGCTGGCGCCGGCGGCTTCGAGCTTGGACTTGGCGTCTTCGGCGTCGGCCTTGGCGATGTTTTCCTTGACGGGCTTGGGAGCGGCGTCCACGAGGGCCTTGGACTCGGCCAGGCCGAGGCCGGTGATCTCGCGAACGGCCTTGATGACGTTGATCTTCTGGTCGCCGGCTGCGGCCAGGACGACCGTGAAGGCCGACTTCTCTTCGGCGGCCGGGCCCTCTTCGGCGGCGGCGGGGGCGGCGACGGCGGCTGCGGGGGCCGCGGCGCTCACACCATAGTGCTTCTCGAGCACTTTCACGAGCTCACTCAGCTCGAGCACGCTCAGCTTGTCGATCTGCTCAACGAGCTTCTCGAACTTAGCGGGTACTTCAAATTTCTCTACGGTGGTTTTCTCCTCAGTAGCTTCAGCCATTTTGAGATCCTTTCTCTCTAAGCTCCGATCTTTCTTGGGTTAAGATTGGAGCTTGTGTTTATGCTTTCGCTTCGCTCAATGCATTTAACACGTTAATTATATTTCTCACATTGCCGGACATGACACCGACAAAACCGGTCAGCGGGGCCGCGATGGTGCCGACGACCTGAGCAATGAGTTGCTCGCGGGTGGGCAGGGTCGCCAGGGCCTTCACCTCGGCGGCCGACAGGACTTGCCCGTCGCCGGTGATGGCGCCCACGATCTCCAGGGCCTCGTGCTTCTGGGCGTACTGGAAGACCACGCGGGCCGGGGCTACCTCATCTTCGAAGCCCATGGCGAGCGCCATCGGGCCGGTGAAGGTGGCTGGGTCGATGCCCTTGAAGGCGGGGTTGCCGGCGGCGGCCAGGCGCAGCAGCGTGTTTTTGGTGACACGGTAGCTAATGCCTTCGTCGCGCAGCACGGTGCGCAGACCCTCGACCTCGCGGACGGTGAGCCCCCGGTAGTCGGTCATGACGGCCAGTTTGAGGCGGCTAAGCTCACCGCTGAGGGTGTCAACGGCTTGCTCTTTGGCGGCTCGGGTGATGGCCATACTAGTCTCCTGACATTCGGGTTAATAATGAAAAATCTCTCGTCAGCCGAGAGACATACAAAACGTTCCATGCTCTGAGCCACATCGTGCGACGGGCCCGGTCCGGAATCGCCTCGGTAGCGGATTAAGCTCGTGTGAGCAGCTACTGTCTTCGGTGAACTTGGGTATACTACCTGATAATGGCTGATGGGTCAATGCTTTCGTGCGGGGCAAGTGTACAGACAATGGGGTGGCGAGGCCGCTCGGAGGGACATGTGTTTTTCCAATTGATGTTGTAATAAGGTTTTATACTCAAACGTGAACTTGTCCTGCATGCCATGTGCGCTTGTTACCTAATAATATGGCTTTAAGGGCCGATTGTTCTCGGAAGATGAGAAGAATTGAGGCAAGAAGTAGCCATACCATCATTTTGAAAAATGGCGTTCCCTCCGAGGGAGTAAAGTATTGAGGGGGCCGAGACTCATTGAGTCTCGGCCCCATTGTCGGTTAGGTTGGGGTCTGGGGTTTCGTCGACGCCCTCGAGGTCTTGAAGGGTTCCGACGATGAGCTCGCTGCGCCTCTTGCCGATGAGGCGGTCAAGTTTGGCCCTGAGACGGGCCAACCTCGGCAGGTCCTCGGCGCCTTCGAGTTTGAAGTGGTGCGTGATGCGCTCGATCCACAGCACTAGGCTGTGGACGGTGGCGGTTTCGTCGGCGACATCCACCTTGGTCTCGGCTGCGACATCCGGCGCAGGATTCAAGATGTCATCAAGCTGGCGGACGTCACCGGCGAGTTTCTCGGCAGAGACGCGTAAGCGGATGCGCCTCACGATGACCACCGCGATGATTGTCAACGCGCTGAAAGTCGCGGCCTTTCTTGTTCCGGGCATTGGGACTCCTACGGTCGGTGGGCATATCCGTAACAGACAGTATACATAAAAACGGGGAAGGCGGCCCGGGGCTTGTGGGCCCCGAACCGCCTTCAGCGCGGCAGACTGGTAGTCCGCCACACTGTTGCTGAAAATCCTCCTATCCTTCTATCGCGAGAGGCATATGGTCACCAAACTGAGTTGCTAATGCAAATGCCTGTTCCATATTGAACCTCGGGTCTACCCGCGAGCGATAACCTGTTCGCAGGTCGGCTGGAATGATCCGCCCTGGTCCGCCCAGGCATTCGCTCACGTTGTCGTGTGTGGCTTCCAGGTGCAATCCTCCCGGGAACAGCCCGAAGCTGCTGACGATGTCGGCGAAGAGCAGGCACTCACGCAAGATATCGTCGTACTTGCGGGTCTTGATCTTGCTTTGCTCGTCTCCTTCCACTTGGACCTCGACGTTATTTCCGTGCATGGGGTCAGTGAGCAGAATGACCGGCTTACCGGTCTTGATGACCTGCTCCAGAATTGGTGGCAGGCACTCTTCGATCTTACTGACCCCGAACCGCATGATGAACGTGAGGCGGCCCGGTGTCCCGTTCGGGTCGAGCTTGTCCACGATTTGCGGGATGTGCTCAGGAGGCGTCCCTGGGCCCACCTTGTACCCGATCGGGTTGGCGATGGAAGCGGCATAATCCACGTGAGCTCCATCTGGGTCGCCGGTCCGGTAGCCGAGCCAGCCCATGTGTGTCCCAAGGTTGTACTTCTTGCCTGTATCGGGATCGCGCCGGGTAAGCGACCGCTCATATCCGAGCTCGAGGAGTTCGCGTGACAGGTTCATCCTGGGCACGGCTAGAATCGGGTCCGCGGTGTTAGCGCCGCACGCCTTCATGAACGCAACGGCCCGGTCGATGAGCCCTGAAAGCTCGCGGAACCTAGCGCCCTCGATCGACTTCGATTTGCGCAGTGTGCTCCAGGACTTGAGCAGGTCGAGGCTGAGGTCGCCGGACCGCACGTAGTTGCCAATGAGGTTGTGTGTACTCATCGACTGGTTGTACGCCTGGAGGAGCCGGTTCGGGTCGGGCACCCGCTGAGCGAGCTCGATGCCGTTGACAGCGTCACCGTAGTAGCTGTAGTACCGGACGCCGTTGATGGTGACGTACTGGCTGCTGCGGGGCTTGAAGAACTGTGACCAGCGCAGGAATCTCGCGACCGGCAGCCCCAGTTTGTACTGGAGCACGATGGACACCTCGACAAGGTGCGCCACCTGGGCTCGCATGTAGAGCTCGAGCTCCGGGCTGTCCTTGAAAGTCTCCGCGCAGTCCCCCATCATGAGCGCGATTGCCAGACCCTGGGCGACGGCGGCGAGTTCGGCCGTCCCGGCGTCGATGGCCCGGGGGTCGGTAATGCCCGGGCGTTTTCGGATTTGACGCAGCACCGAGCGGTACTGGGCGCGGTTGGGCCACGGGGCCTGGTGCAGCGGTGCGGCTTTGCGGATGCGCGTTGGTGTTGTCACCTAAGCCCCCTTGGGCGGTTGGGTTGGATGGATATTCAGTTTTGATGTACGCGGGGCCTAATTTCTAAAAAACCTGCCCCGGGGGCAGGTTTTAAGGGTGTGCGGTGTTAAAACCTAGCCTCGGGGAAGGTTGCTCGTAAACCAGTAGTAGTAGAAGGTTGGGCGGCTAGAAGTCATTTGTGGGGATTATGCCTGGCTACAGAGCACAAGTCAAGGGCGAAATATCGCGGTTCTGTCCACTAAACCGGAACAGCCATACTCTTAAGTAATGTGAATGGGTCTCGAAATAGTTCAGGGTGGCTCCTCCGTGCCTGAAACTCCTGCAGTATGCCGGACAAGAAGCGCTTCAAGAAGCGGTCGCGGGTTCGGATGACAAACCGGTCCAGGCAGCTCCAGACATTCTCGGCCCGGTTGGTTGGCCCGAAGTGCCCCCGGTCATGGTTGCAGACGACGAGTCCGTAGCCGACGTCCTCGAGCCCCAGATGGGAAGCGTGGGCGTCAGCATGAATGAGGCTGCCGACCTCAGCGTGACGGTCAAGGAAGCCCTCAACGGTATCTTGGGCTACATCCGGAATGACCTCTAGTCGCACTTTGTTTGTTTCCCGGTCGACCACCCCCATGACAATAGCTTGGTTGCCATATTTCTGGTGACCCAGGAAGGACTCGTCAATCTCCAGGAGGCCAGCCAATGGGTCGCCCTCACTGCGGGGCAACCGGGACCGGAGCCGTTCCAGCCACCGCTGCACCGTCGGGTAGCTGAGGCCGGTCGCCACCACAATGTCGCCTGGAGAGTGCTTGCCCTGCCAACAGATGACGAGGGCCAGGATCTTGACCCAGGACAGCTTCGAGAACCCGAATCCCAGGTTGCGCTTGAGGCTCCATTTCCGGCGGCAGGTACCGCACCACAGGTATTTCTCCCGTACAAGTATTGTCTTGTGGCTTTGCCAAGGGCAAACCAGGCCATTGGGATATATTTCCCGGACCACCAGCTCGACACACTCCTGGTTATCCCGGGGCAGATTTATTAAGGTATACATTGGAACAAGTCTCCTTGCTTTAAGTTATTGCCGTAACTTAAGTGTAGAACTTGTTCCGCTTTAGTTTAGAGAACCAAATATCGCCGGCAGGTGTGGGTAGCATGGAGGCCGCGGGTTAGCTCGGCCTCCATGCTACGTCGCTACGACGGATCCTCGCTCCCTGGCCGGCGCTCCTTGGTCGCATCTTTGAGATCCGATTTCGCTGCTAGCTCCAACAGATCCGATTCAAGGCCTAGCCCGCCGGGTGGGTGGAGGGGAACTCCGCGCCGCATGCGCTTCAGGGCACCCAGCAGTCGTCCCCAGCGCGACATGCCATGCTCGTCGATGCTGCCTGCCCGGTCCAGATCTTGCAGTGCAGCCGCCAGTGGTGGGTCGCGTTCTGGCCGGGTGAGCGCGATTGAAATTCGTTTGATCAATTCGGCGGCTGCTAGGCTATGGTCACGCGAAAGTTTGTTGAGCTCTCTGTAGGAGAACCTAAAGTGGATTAGGCTGGCGAATACCACCAGTTAAGTTTTTTGGCGAGCTTTAACGCGAACTCCTTGGCTTCATCTTCACTGGTTTTCCCTAGCGCCAGGCCGGCAATGAGGCGGCCGAGTTTGGTGGCTTGGGCCGGGGTGAGGCCGCGGCTGGCCAGGGCCGCCGTGCCGAAGCGCATGCCGCTGGGGCGCCAGGCTGATTTGGTATCAAACGGGATCATGTTGCGGTTACTAATGATGCCTGCCCTCTCGAGACTGCGCTGAAACTCCAGGCTGTCGACGTCGTCCGGGAGCTTGATGAGGCAAAGATGGTTTTGGGTGGGGCTCACGACCTCCAGACCGCCCGCTTCGGCACCGGCTTCGAGCGCCCGGCAGGTGTCGAGGATGGCCTGCGAGTAATCCTTGAAGCTGCGCCCGTCGGGGTGCTGCTCTTCGCCTAGAATCTCGAGCAGGGCCTGGCCGGCCGCGGCAATTTGATGCAGGTGCGGGCCGCCGGACGTGCCCGGGAAAATGGTCTTGTTGATGGCCGGCATGTGTCCGGTTTTGGCAAACAGCATGGCCCCACGCGGGCCGCGGAAGGTTTTGTGCGTGGTCATGCTCACAAAATCCGCGCCCTCGTCCCCCGCGCGAAACGGCGTGTCGTGCAGCCCGGCCGCTACCAGCCCGTTGATGTGGGCGATGTCGGCCAGCACCAATGCCCCGGCCTCGTGCGCCCACTTGGTAAATTGAGCGAATTTGTACTGGCGCGGGTAGGCGGAAAAGCCCAGGATGACCAATTTGGGCTTATGCTCGGCCAGCTTAGCCCTGTAATCGTCCTCGTCGATATCGAAGGTGTGTGGGGCGGTCTCTTTTACGTCATAATTGACAAGCTTGAAGAATTTGAGGTAATTGCTGGTGGCGTGGAGGTGGCTGAGGTGTCCGCCGTTGGCCAGGTTGAGGCTCATGATGGTGTCACCGGCCTCGAGCATGGCCAAATACACCATGGTGTTGGCAGGGGAGCCCGAAAGGACCTGCACGTTTACGCCGTACTCGCCGGTGGCATCAAAGACTTCGAGGGCTTTTTGTTGCACGAAAGTTTCCATTTCGTCGGCGTACACATTGCCGGCATAATAGCGCTTGCCGGGGGTACCCTCGGCGTACTTGTTGCTCCAAACGCTGCCGAGCAGGTCAAGCGCCGCCTGCGAGGGGTAATTCTCGGAGGCTATCAGGTTGAGGGTGTCGCGTTGCTTGTCGAATTCCTGGGCGGTAAGGTCTGAAAGTTTACTCATGGGCAGTTGTGCTCCTTATTCTTGAATTTGCTTGAACTTGTCAGCAATTAACGCGGGTACCTCACTTAGACGCTCATATCTAACCAAAGAATACTTCTTTGACGGGATACCCTCAACCAGTCTAGAAATATGCGTGGCTTTGTGGGCTAATGCCAATACGGGCTTGTCGTGTTTTTCGATGGCAGTGGCAATTTCATATCCCAGACCGATGGCCGGGTAATCGCAGATGGCCACGAACAGGTCGCAAGAGCCGACATTGGTGACAATGTCGCGCTGGTAGACATCTGCCGGCGTGCCGCCCACGAGCCCGATAAATTCCAATACCTCAAAGCGGGAGTGCAGTTCGCGCTTCATGTCTGCAATGGCCGCTACAAATTCAGGCGGGGCTTGGGTGAGTGAATGCCCGATGTAAAGTTTGGGCTTAGGCATGTGCGGCTCCGATGAGCGGTTTAACCAGGCGCCGGATTTCGCCCTGGATGTCGTCGATGGTGCGGATTTTGCCCTCGGGGGCGCAGTCGATGGCGGTGACGGTGCCCGATAGCAGGCGGCAGATTTCGGCATAGGTGGTGGCTACGCGCCCGAGGTAGGCTAGGTCGTCTTCATGGATGTCGCGGGTTTTGCCCCCGAGGTGGGCGCGGCCGCCGCGCTGGTCGACCAAGCCGCGGGCTATGCCGGCCGGCATTTGCAGCACAATGTTGAGGTCGGGGCGCGGGATGCCCAGGATGCCGTATTCGAGATCTTCGTTCCAGGCAAAGTAGCGGCGGCGTTCCTCGGGTGAACTGATTTTGGCTCCCTGATGGCCCATATTCGATATTACGTAGCGGTCACAGATGATGGTTTTTCCTGCTGATAAAGCCTTTTCAATGTCAGCTGCGGTGTCAAAGCGGTCGAGGGCGTAGAACAGTGAGCTCCGGTAGGCATCAACATCGTCAACTGTGCCGTATCCCCCGTTCAGGTATTTTTCGACGAAGTAGGCGGATGGCTGGCCGTAGCGCGGGAAGTCGAACGACTTTGTGTGCACGCCTTGCTCAGTGAGCCATTCGGTGAGTAATTGGTAATGCGTGCTCTTACCCGAGCCGTCGCTACCCTCAATAACGATGAAGTGTCCCCTATTTGGCATGGGCTTTGGTTAAAGTATTGTTCGGATTGGCTTTGTTAAACAGGAACTCGCTGCCTTCGAGAAGGTACACCTGCTTTATTCCGGCCGCAATCATTTTGTCCCAGCAAGGCTGGCAGCACCACCAATGGCCCCAGAGGTAAATGTCGGCGCCGTTGACGTCAACGCCAGCACCCTGGGCCGCGGCCAGGGCTTTGGCCTCGCCGTGGTTCTTGGGGTGGCAGCCTTCGCAGAGTTCGTAACCCTGGCCTGTGGGGATGCCGCGCCGCACGCGTTCGCAGCCGTGCAGGCGGTGGTAGTCGCTGCCGTTGGCGCCTTTGGCGATGATTTTGCCGTCGCGCACGATGACGCTGCTGTTGGGCATGGCGTCGTCGAGCGACTCAGCCTTGGCGGTTTTTTCGGCCTCACGCATAAATTCGTTGCCGGCCGGCACGTACTCAATCGTCCGGCCCGCGGGCAAATAGGGGTAGCTCACGCTGTGCACCGATTTCACCACCATATTATATACTGTTAGCATTATGGCGCGATTTGACCAGATTTACCAAGACTTGCTGCGGGACATTTTGCGCGACGGGATCGCCGAAACCAACGGCCGCACCGGGCATGAAACCAAAGCGCTGCCGGGCATAAGCTTTTCGGTAGACACAGCGCGCGAAGGGTTCCCACTGCTGGGCCTGCGCAAAATCCCGCTGAAGGTGTTTATTGCCGAGCAAATCTGGTTTGTGAGCGGGGCGCGGCGGCCCGACGATTTTCTGCGCGACTTCACCAAGATTTGGGACGACTTCACCAACCCCAACGACGTGGTGACAGTGGCCTATGGCTACCGCTGGCGGCGGCATTTTGGCCGCGACCAGCTGGCGGCGCTGGTGGCGCTGCTGGAGAATGACCCATCGAGCCGGCACGGTGTGGTGGTGACGTGGGACCCGTCGAGCGACGGACTGGGCGGCACTGCCCGGGGCAATGTTCCCTGCCCCTACACGTTTACGGTTAACATCATCGGCGGGCGGCTGCACCTGCACAATATCGTGCGCTCCAATGACGTGATGCTGGGCCTCCCTCACGATGTGGCCGGGTTCGCGCTGCTGCAGGCGATGCTGGCGCAGCGGCTGGGGGTGGAGCCGGGCGTGTACACGCATTCGATCTCGAATGCCCACATTTACGACATTCATTACGAGGCGGCTGAATCGATGCTCGAGCGCACGACCGACCAGCCAAAGGTGGACCTGGAGCTACCGCACGATTCGTTTAAGCGGGCGGAGGGCAAGGATCCGGTGTTGGTGCAGGAGATCTTTGAGGCTTTGAGCAGCCAATATCACCCGTCTGATGCGGTGCCAGGCCTGAGGATTGTACTTTGAAAGTGGTGCTGGTGGCGGGTATAACGGCTGACGGGTTTATAGCCCGGCATGCGGGCCAGACGTCGATGGACTGGACGAGCCCGGAGGACAAGAAACATTTCGTGCAGGTCACGAAAGAGTTGGGGACGATGGTGCTGGGCTCGACTACGTTTGACACCATCGGGAGGGCATTGCCGGGCCGGCGCATGATCGTGATGACCAGCCGGCCGGAAGCTTACGAGGTGCCTGGGGTTGAAACCTTTACCGGGAGTGCCCAGGATTTGGTGTCAGAACTCGAATCCGAAGGTGTGCCGGCGCTAGCGGTCATTGGCGGGGCCGGTGTGTACGGACAATTTCTGGCCGCGGGGCTGGCCGACGAACTGATGCTCACGGTTGAGCCGCACGTATTTGGCCGTGGTATTACGCTGGCTGATGCCGATCTTGACCTCAAGCTGCGGCTGCTGGACACGCAAAAGCTCGGGGAGAATTCAATAGTTATTCAATACGAAGTGGAGCGATAACATGGCAATTTTGACGCGTATCCAGATTCTCGAGCGCATGAAGCAGGAGAATTTGGGTTTCTCGCCCAACCTGGACACATTTCAGTTGCAGGAGCATTCGATTGATTTACGGCTAGGGTTCACTTTCCTGATCCCGAAATCGTGGCAGCTGACGCCGCGAGGGCGCGAGGCGGTTTCGATTGACTCGTTTGGTGACAACGTGTATCCGGCGCCGCATTTCGATGTGGTGGAGTTGGAAAAAGGGCAATATTTTGAATTGCTGCCGGGCGAACACATCACGGTGTCGACGCTGGAGGCGGTAAAAATACCTAACGACCTCATGGCCGTGCTTTACCCGCGTTCCAGCACCAACCGCCGGGGTTTGAGCGTGGACCTCACCGGCATCGTAGATAGCGGCTACGAGGGGCAGCTAATTATTCCGTTAAGAAACAGCACCGCCCACCAGACCATCCGGCTCTACCCAGGTGAGCGCATTTGCCAGATAATCTTTGAGGAACTGGGGCACAAAGTTAGCCCGCGCCGGAGCCGCTACCACAAAAAGGACATCATTGAGGGGATGATTGTAGAGGGCCAGCCCAAGGAGCGTGAGGTCGAGATGGCGCTGATTCGCAAGGGCGAAATCCGCGAGCTCAAGGCCGAACATGCGGTGGATGTAGACTCCTAAATACATGATTCGCCTAGAATACGCGAAGCCGCACCTGAGGGTTAGGAGGAAGCCGGCGCCGAAAAGATGATCCGGTTGCGTAAAAATACTTAAAATTGGTATGCATAAAAATTTTTAGTAATTATGCAAAAGCAGAACAGCCCCTTGCAAGAGGGGCTGTTCTGGTGGGCTGGGATGTTTATTTTTTGCCGGTGGCGACGGCGGAGATGGTGGCCGCAGAGTCGACCTTGATGCCGGGGCCCATACTCGTGGTGACGGCGATGGCCTTCACGTAGGTGCCCTTGGCGGTGGCCGGTTTGGCCTTGAGGATGGCCGCGAGGAAGGTGGTGACGTTTTCGGCCAGTGCCTCGGGCTTAAAGGAGACCTTGCCGACGGCCTGGTGAATGATGGCCTGCTTGTCGATGCGGAACTCGACCCGCCCGGCCTTGGCCTCTTTCACGGCTTTGGCGACGTCGGGGGTGACAGTGCCGGATTTGGGGTTGGGCATGAGGCCGCGCGGGCCGAGGACCTTGGCGACTTTGCCCAGGGTGGCCATGCCGGCCGGGGTGGCTACGAGCATGTCGAAGTTGAGCTTGCCGGCCTCGATGTCTTTGAGCAGCTTGTCGGCGCCCACGATGTCGGCGCCGGCGGCCTTGGCCTCATCGGCGGCTTTGCCGTCGGCGTAGACGGCCACGCGGATGGTCTTGCCGGTCCCGTGCGGCAGAACCACGGTGGAGCGGACCATTTGGTCTGCCTGGCGCGGGTCGACGCCGAGGTTGATGTGCAGCTCCACTGAGCTATCGAACTTGGTGCTGGCGGTCTTGCGGGCCAGGTCCAGGGCTTCGTCGAGCGCGTAGGGTTTGCCGGGCTCGATGAACTTCGCGGCTTCGCGGTATTTCTTGCCGTGCTGGTGGAGCGGGTTGGGTACGGAGCGCTTGGCGGGCTTAGGGGCTTCTCCGGCTGCGGCCTCTGCCTCGGCCCGGTGCTCCTTGGCCTCCTGGCGGGCCTCTTCGGCTTCGGCTTCGCGGACGGCCTTGGCACTGTGTTTGCCGGCCTTGGTCAGTTTGGCTTCGGCCCCGGTGGTCACTTCTTCGGCCTCAGCAGTTTCGGTTTCGGCAACTGCTTCGGTATCAGTGGTGATTTCCTCGGTAGGTTCGACTTCGGGTGTCTCCACTACTTCTTCAACTTCCGCGGTTTTCTTCTTGGTTGCCATTACTGCGTTACCTCGATGCCCATGGAGCGGGCCTGGCCGGCAACAATTTTGGCGGCGGCCTCCAGGCTGTGGGCGTTCATGTCCTGGATTTTCTTTTCGGCCAGTTCGTTGACCTGGGCCTGAGTGAGCGTACCAACTTTGGTCTTGTTGGGCACGCCTGAGCCTTTGTCGACGCCGGCGGCATGGCGGATCTGACTGGCCATCGTTTCGCTTTTAAAGCTGAAGATGAAGGTGCGGTCTTCGTAAATCTGGACCTTCACATTGAGCAATTGGTCGCCTAAATCGCGGGTTTGGTCGTTGAACGCGTTAATGAAGTCCATCATGTTGACGCCGTGCGCACCGAGCATCGAACCAACCGGGGGCGCCGGAGTAGCTTTGCCCGCTTGCACGCGGAATTTAATATTGGCCTTTACAGGCTTGGCAACTGTGGCCATAGAATTCTCCTAGTGGTCAAACGGCCGCTCGGCGGCCTCCCACGCGTTATGTTAACTGTGAGATGGTAACAGATTGTGGGCGGCTTGGGAAGAGTATTATGACTGGGTTCTGTCCACTAAACCGGAACAGCCATACTCTTAAGTAATGTGAATGGGTCTCGAAATAGTTCAGGGTGGCTCCTCCGTGCCTGAAACTCCTGCAGTATGCCGGACAAGAAGCGCTTCAAGAAGCGGTCGCGGGTTCGGATGACAAACCGGTCCAGGCAGCTCCAGACATTCTCGGCCCGGTTGGTTGGCCCGAAGTGCCCCCGGTCATGGTTGCAGACGACGAGTCCGTAGCCGACGTCCTCGAGCCCCAGATGGGAAGCGTGGGCGTCAGCATGAATGAGGCTGCCGACCTCAGCGTGACGGTCAAGGAAGCCCTCAACGGTATCTTGGGCTACATCCGGAATGACCTCTAGTCGCACTTTGTTTGTTTCCCGGTCGACCACCCCCATGACAATAGCTTGGTTGCCATATTTCTGGTGACCCAGGAAGGACTCGTCAATCTCCAGGAGGCCAGCCAATGGGTCGCCCTCACTGCGGGGCAACCGGGACCGGAGCCGTTCCAGCCACCGCTGCACCGTCGGGTAGCTGAGGCCGGTCGCCACCACAATGTCGCCTGGAGAGTGCTTGCCCTGCCAACAGATGACGAGGGCCAGGATCTTGACCCAGGACAGCTTCGAGAACCCGAATCCCAGGTTGCGCTTGAGGCTCCATTTCCGGCGGCAGGTACCGCACCACAGGTATTTCTCCCGTACAAGTATTGTCTTGTGGCTTTGCCAAGGGCAAACCAGGCCATTGGGATATATTTCCCGGACCACCAGCTCGACACACTCCTGGTTATCCCGGGGCAGATTTATTAAGGTATACATTGGAACAAGTCTCCTTGCTTTAAGTTATTGCCGTAACTTAAGTGTAGAACTTGTTCCGCTTTAGTTTAGAGAACCTTATGACTGCAGCCCGAACCGCTTGATTGCGCGTTCGTGGGCTTTGGCGGCTTCGACTTCACGGTTTTTGGGTTCGGCGTCGGTGATGAGCGAGTTGAGCAAGCGTCGTGCGACACCTGTGACCTCCTCAACCCCGCGGTCGAAAGCGGCTTCGTTGGCCTGGGACGGCTCGTGGTAGCCGGACAGTTTGCGCACGAACTGCAGGGTGGCGTCGTGGATTTCGTGCTCGGTGGCAGGCGGATCGAAGTTAAATAGCGTCTTAATATTGCGGCACATGGCGGCCTCCTTTATCGTATTTTACAGAATGAAATTGAGCTTTCTGGCCAAGATCGAGATCACGGGAGTAAATCCGTATGTGTTGGTGACTTCTGAGCTGGCTGTGCAGATGCGGCCGGATTGGCATGGGCCAATGCCGGTACGGGTGCAGATTAACGGGCAACCTGAACCCCCTTGGCATATCAACATGATGCCAATGGGCCACGGGAATTTCTACTTGTATTTGGCCGGAGTAGTGCGCAAGGCGTCGAAAACCGGCGTGGGCGATGTAGTGCGGGTGGTGGTGGAATTTGATGAGGGTTACCGCGGTGGGCCGGATGATCTGCCGGAGTGGTTCGAAGAGGCGGTGGCGGGGAATGTGACGGCTTCGGCCAACTGGCAGGCGCTCACGCCCAGCCGCCAAAAAGAGGTGGTGCGGTATCTGCGGGCGCTGAAATCGGACGAGGCCCGCGAGCGCAATCTGGAGAAGGTGATGCGAATGTTGGCAGGCGAGAGCGGCCACTGGATGGGCCGGGATTGGGAAGACGGGCAGTAGTAGCTAGATCTTCTTGACCTGGAGGCTGTCAAGCTCGACGGGGGTTTCGCGGCCGAACATGTTGACCAGAACTTTGATCTTGCCCTTGTTCTCGTCGATTTCGTTGACCATGCCGTCGAAGCCCTTGAAGGGGCCGTCGACGATGTTGACCGCTTCCCCGACCGAGAAGTCGATCTTGAATTTGGGCTCTTCCACGCCCATGCGTTTTTGGATGTGCTTGACTTCATCTTCGGAGATTGGCGTGGGGGTGGTGCCGGAGCCGACGAAGCCGGTGACGTTGGGGGTGTTGCGCACCACGTACCAGGAATCTTCGGTGACGTCCATTTGGACTAGGACGTAGCCCGGGAAAATGCGGCGTTCGACGATGCGGCGGCGGCCATTCTTGATCTCGATCTGGTTTTCCTTGGGCACGATGACATCAAAGATTTTGCCGGCCATGTGCATGGTCTCAATACGTTGGCGCAGGTTCTCGGCCACACGGTCTTCGTAGCCGGAATAGGTGTGGATTAC
Source organism: uncultured bacterium (assembly GCA_963740635.1). Taxonomy (GTDB): domain Bacteria; phylum Patescibacteriota; class Saccharimonadia; order UBA4664; family UBA4664; genus UBA5169. Next base: position 371,602 of record CAVUEQ010000001.1, read on the forward strand.
GTACCAATGCTTGGATTTGGTATGGCTCTCGGTCATTATTACCCTTACTTAACGATTATTTTCTGGACCAGCGAAGAAAAGATGACGTCGAGACCGCCGAGAAAAGCGGCGAAGACGAGCGAAAACGCGATGACCATGAGCGTGAGGCGGATGGTGGCGCGGCGGCCAGGCCAGGTGACTTTGCCAAGCTCAATGCGCGATGCTCGAATGTATTCGATAAAGGGCTTCGTGGCGCTGGTCTCCGATGGGCCGTGGTGTGAAATGCGGCCAAATTAAAAAAGCCGGGGGCTTTGTCAATGATATTGCCTGAAAAAACGCCAAAAGTCAACCGGATTCGGGCCTAACCTAACCTGATCCAGGGCAGTAAGGCGGTGGCTGCCACCACCAATACGCTGACGGCAACAATGAGGGCGAGCGGTGTGCGGCGGGCCTCTTCGGGCTGGCGGCTGGAGAGGAGCGTGACCGCGGCGCCGGGGCGGTCGGCGGTGACCAGGGTGCGGTAGAGCATGGACCACCAGGCCGCTGTCCCCACGCCCATGAGTGCGCCGGCCAGCCAGGCCAGAACGCCCGCGGCCACGGCTACGGCTATCTGGTAGGCCGGCGGCGCCAGGACGGCGATGGCCACGCCGACGGCCAGCAGCGGGACGGCCAGTACGGCCTCCGTGAGTAACGCCCCAAAGCGCGGGCCGATCAGCTCGATCCGGTGGCTAAACAGGCTCCAGCCGAGCTTGGCGGCCGTGGCGGCGCGGTGGGTAGTGAGGGCCAGGTTGACTCCGGCCAGCCCGCGAGAGATCGCCAGAGCGGTCATGAGGTACAGAATGATAAGGTACGAGGCGAAGAGGAGGCCGAGCTGGAGGTTCGCGTTCATGGGCCAGGATTCGCCGCCGGTCATAAACAACGCTACGCCCGCTGCCAGCAGGGCCAGCTCGCCGGCGCCATAGCCCAGGTCGAGCCGGAGCCGGCGGCCGAAGGTGTTGACGGCCGTGCCGAACTGCCGGCTGAGGGTGGCCGGCCGTTGGTCGGCTTCGCGGGCGATGCCGTAAATGATGGCGGTTTGGCATAGGCTGCGCCCAATGTAATAGATAACGGCCAGGAGCAGGGTTTCGGCGAGGAGTTTTGGTCCGGAATTAATGACGGTATTGGCCAGTTTGCTGACGTCGTGGGTGAGCAGCCACCACACGCCGTAGCCCGCGGCGACGCCGATTGCGGCGGTGCCCAGCGCGGCCAGGCCGACCAACTTGGGCCGGAAGCGAGCGCGGAAGCTGAAGGCTATGGCCGGGCCGTAATGCAGGGGCGGCACGCCGACGCGGTGCGCATGGCTGTGGTGCGGCTTGGCCTTGTGCGCGTGGCGGGCGGCCGGCTGGGTCTGGTCGCGGACCGCGGTGGCTGACGGTCCCGGGGGTGTGGTCCTAGGCTCAGGGGCGGCGGCAGGTTCGGGGGCGGCGGCCGGGTCAGAGGAGGCGGGTTCGGAGGCCGCGCCCGCGGCCGAAGACGCCGGCGGCGATGGACGGCGGGGTGCCAGATCGCTCATGCGGCGCGGGCCGGGCGCTGCGGACGAAGTGGCCGCGCGGGCAGTCGCAATCGTAGGCGCTGAGGGCAGAGTGGCCGCTGCGGGGGCGCTGCTGGCGACTACCCGCGGCACGTCGAGCCGGCCTGCCTTGGGGCGGCCGGCTTTGCGCCGCTTGGGCTTGGCGGTGGGCTGGCCGTCGCCGCCGGGAGTGGCCGGGTCGGCGCCGGGAACCAGCCGCTTGCGGCCATGAATGATGGGTACACCCGTCGTCCCGCTGGAATCGTGCGCCTCCGAGACCGCCGGGACCGCCGGGACCGCCGGGGCTTCGGCCGGCTTGTCTGCCGCTTCCGGTTCGCCGGACGCGGCGGCGGGCATTGGCGTGGCAGCGGCGGCGGCCCCCACCGGCAGTATCTTGACCCCTTCAGGCAACCCGTTCGCTTGCACTGCCACTTTGGGCTTGCCCTTGGCAGCCGCTTTGGCCGCGGCTTTGACGGCAGCCTTGTCGACCACCTCCTCAGGTACCATTTGGCCACAGTTAATACAGAAATGCTGATCCTGGACAGCAATAATCTGATCGCTATGGCAGTTTGGGCAAACCATTAGCGTTATTTAAGCATGATCCAGGCTGAATCTCAATGACCATAGCAGGACCCACCCTCACTTTCAGGCATCTCCAAAGGCAAGGGCTATCGCGGGCCTATTAAGCCTTGAAAACGGTCGCAGCCGGCGTGCTCGGAGGACGCAGTGTTTCGTAAATATATGGTATAGCTACTTTTATCAGGCATCCGGTGGCCAGAGCCTATGGGGAGCCATATTTGCCGAAAAGAGGCTGTTGATTGAAGTGAAATGGGCGTAAGCAGTGGTATGAAGCATGAATGCTAGACTGGGAATAATCCCCCAAAACGGCAAAGCAGCCAAGGCGCCTGAGCCGTCCATCAGCGTCGCCCAATTGCCCCACAACTAGCGCCGTGATAGCCCGTCTTATCTGTAAAACCCTACTATGACATGAAACTACTAACCTCTGCTCCCTCCGAGCACGCCGTGTGCAGGTGAAGTGATGGTATAGCTGTTTATCACTGGGCGTGTGTCAAAAGTGAGGGTGGGTCGGAACTTAAGCCTGGCGACTTATCCACTTTCGTCCACAGTTTTTTTGTGCAGGCTTACGACAAATGGTGGGTTGTCCTGGGAAGTTTGTCTAATTCGTGCGCTGGTCTGCCGGAAGGGTGGACCCGGCTGCCAGGGCAATGGCCTCGCTGGCCGCCTTGTCGCTCCGCCGGGGCACCAAGACCCGGAAGGTCGAGCCGTGGTTGAGTTTCGAGGTGAAACTGATTTGAACGCCCATTTTTTCGGCCAACTTGTGGGTGATATAAAGGCCCAAACCGGTGCCGCCGGTTTGGCGGGTGCGGTAATCTTCCGAGCGGTAGAATTTGGTGAAGATCTTGGATTTGTCGCTGGCCGAGATGCCGATGCCGGAATCTTTGACCAAGAACTCTATGCCTTCCGCGACCGCATGCACCCCCAGGGTGACTGTGCCGCTGGTGGTGTATTTGATGGCGTTGGTGAGGAAGTTTTGCAGAATTTCGCGCAGCTCGTACTGGCTGGTGACCATGCTCCCCAGGCCGGGATCGACCTCGAGTTCGAGTTCGAGATGCCGCGCTTGCGCCTGCGGGCGGTAATCGCGGGCCAGCTCGTTGGCTAGCTCAGCGACGTCGATCAGCTCGACCTTGAGCTTGAGGTCGCCGCGCTCAGCCCTAGACAATGTCGTGAGGTCTGCGATGAGCTCGCTCAAAAACACGATGTTCTCATGGGCCTGGCCTACCAGGGTTTTGGCTTTGGGGTCAATCTTGGCATATCCCGGCAGCAGCGCGGTCGACAGGTTGGCCTCGGCGATGGCCAGCGGCGTGCGCAGTTCGTGGCTGGTCACGGAAATAAATTCGTCGCGTTCCTCGTCGAGCGTCTTCTCCTTGGTGATGTCGCGGAAAACGGCCATGTAGCCGCCCCAGTTGCTGCGGTCGTAGCCAAAGACATGCACCGGAGTCACAGTCAGGTCCAGGATCAGCTTGGAGCCGTCCGGGGCTTGGTAGTGCAGGTCCTGGCGGTTGACGGAGTGCTCTTCACTGACAATGAGGTGGAGCAAGTTGACGCGGTGGCCGGATTTGTCTTCGAGGGGCAGTAATGCGTTGATGGGCTGGCCGTTGATATCGCGGTTGGTATTCAGCAGCTCGAGCGCGGCCGCGTTGTAGAGGTAGACCTTCCCCTCTTCGTTGATGGCCAGCACGGCGTTACTTAAGGAATTAATGAGGCTGAGCAAACGCTGGCGCTCGTTTTCGATGCGGCGGGTGAAGCGCCCTTCGAGCAGGTATTCTTCGTCGCGGCTGCGAACGGATTGCTCAGCCACGAGGCTGAAAATAATTAAGATCACGAGCTTGATGATGAACACAAACTCCGGGGCGTTGGGTTCGGGCAAAAGCTGGACCCGCAGCAAAAAGAGCGTAATTACCACCTGGGTGCTGAGCGAAAACGCGAATCCGGCGATGCCGTAGCTGGCGATGGTGCCGATGATCAACAGATAGAATAGCGGATAATAGGGGCTGGCGAGGCCGCCGGTGAGAAAGATGAGGCCCAGGACGAAGCCGTGGTCGACGGCCAGGGAGTTGGCGCGGGAGCCAAAGAAATCGTGGTCCCGCAGCTTGCGGCTGTAGCGCAACAGGTTGTAGAGGGCCGTGAACACTACCATCGTGAGGATGATGAGGTTGTTGGCGCCGTCGAACGGGTAGGTAATGAAAACTAGCGCCAACACAATCCAGCGGACGTTGCGGCTAGACGTCTCGTAATATTCGTCCCGGTCATATACGGGTCGCTTGAGCTGTGCCCTCATATGCTTTTAGCTTAACTGTTTTACAGGGCTGGGGCTAGTGCCGGCGGCGTTTGTGCTTGCGCGATTTTTGTTTGGGGGTGGTGGCTTGGATTTCAGGCTCGGGGCCGGGGGCTGGTTCGGGGGTGGAGTCAGCTTCGGGCTCTTGTATGGTGCGTACTGCCGGCCGAGGGGCAATCCGATTTTCAGCGAAGCGGCGGCGGTCACGCATCACAATTGCGCCGAGTCCAATTACTACGGCGATGGCCAGCGTTAAACCGAGCCAGGTCCAATTGTTGGCCGGGCTGCCGGTTTGCTGATGCGGCCCGTCGCCTTCGGTGGAGAGCACCTGAAGCTGGTCGGTGCTGGGTGCAGCCCCTTGGAGGGCGTTCGAGGGCGCGGTGAGGCCGGAGGAGTCGTTGGTGGTGGATTGCAGAGGTGAATTGCCGGCCGGCTGCAGCGAACCGGCGTCGGCGTTGGAGCCGCCCGCACCCGCGCCGCCGCTACTGGATTGCGGCCCGAGGCCGGCCGAGCTGGCTGAGTCAGGGGCTGGGGCCGGGGCGGTGTCATCGGCCAAGGCCACGGCCGGCATGAATGCCAGGAGGAGCGAGATCAGGAGGCGTTTGGACATGCAGATATTGTACTGGTTTGAGTCCATGCCCACAAACAAAAGAACCCCGTTTGCGGGATTCCTTGTTGAATAATTACGTGGTGCCGGAGGCAGCGGCCCGATGAGCCACTGCCTCCGGCTTTGCACCTTGTACCACATGTCACCTGCTCGGGGCGCCTTCCTGGCCGGTCGCTGAGGCCGGTTCGGCTCGGAGCGCTCGGACGTCGAACGCCACGTTCGAGATGGCGAAGAACGCCGACGCGTTTGTGGCGGAGACCGCGACGTAGGCGAACGACATCCCGTGACCCCAGCCAATCTGCGCGAGGTCGATCACCACGATGAACGTGGTGATGCCGGTAGCCCACGTGCACAACCGGGACACCTTGCTCAGCCGGTCGTAGGGCATCTCGAGGAGGCGAGGCATGGCCAGGACACCACCGGCCTTGTGGGCCACAATGTAGCTGGCTGCTGCCAGGAGTACCGCTGCCACGAGGAATCCGAAGGCGCGGCCGGTGCCGGAGTGGCTTTGAGCCGGCGCGACATGTGCGATGTAGAGTCCGGCCAGGGCGAGACCCGTGGCCGCGATTGCGGCGCGGGCGTTCTTGGTACGGCGAGACGGGCGGTTGGTACTGGTCATGGTGTGCTCCTTACGTAGAGTAGGCTTTGGCCAGCTGCCTCATAGTCATGCCTAGGGTGATGAAGGTGACACCAGCGAAATTTACGGTGCCGATGTCGTAGTCGATCAGGAACATGCCATAAAGGACCAGCATGCCTCCTGTAAAGCGGTTAAACCGCCAGATCAGTTTCGTCATGCCGGCTCCCCGGGGTCGTAGGTGGTAGTAGGTGCTTCTAAACACGGCAAAACAGTTTGCCATGCGAAACTATTATATAATACTCATGCCTAACGGTCAAGTATATCGGGCGTCTATGACCGGTTGCGTTTGCGCTCGATGTTGGTGAGGTAACGCTTGCGCATGCGAATATTCTCGGGCGTAATCTCGAGCAACTCGTCGTTTTCGATGAAATCGAGAGCTTCCTCTAGTGTGAGGTCAGTGAAGGGTGTGAGCTGGGTCTTCATGTCGGTGGACGATGCGCGGACGTTGGTGAGTTTCTTTTCTTTGGTGACGTTGATTTCCATATCTTCGCCGCGGCGGTTGAGGCCGATGATCATGCCCTCATAGACCAAGGTAGCCGGCCCGATGAAAGCCGTGCCGCGTTCCTCGACGGTTTCGAGACTGTAGGTAGTGGCGGCGCCGGTTTCGGCCGAGATGAGAACTCCGTTGCGCAATTGCTGAAGCGCCGGAGCGACGGGTTCATAGCCGGCGAGCAGACTATTGGCGATGGCCGTGCCTTTGGTGCTTGTGAGCAGCACGTTGCGCAGGCCGAGCAGGGCGCGGGTGGGCAGGGTGAAGACGAGGCGCGTGGTGGCCTTGGTGGTGGGCTCCATGGTGACGAGGTTGGCGCGGCGGCGGCCGAGTTCGGAGGTGACGGCGCCCACGAATTCCTCGGGGACCTCGACCGTCAGCTCTTCGATGGGCTCGACGGTGCGGCCGTTTTCTTCCTTGGTGACCACTTGCGGGCGGCCGACTTCGAGCTCGTAGCCCTCGCGGCGCAGAGTTTCGATAAGGACTGAGAGGTGCAGCTCACCGCGTCCGGATACCAGGAAGTCGGTGCCGCGGTCGACCGCGCGCAGGCCCACGTTGGTTTCGAGCTCGCGCTCGAGGCGGGTGCCGATTTGACGGCTGGTGGTGTACTTGCCCTCGCGCCCGGCGAACGGGCTGGTATTGGGGCCGACCTGAATCTGCAGCGTGGGCGCTTCGATTTCCATGACCGGCAGGGGCTCGGGGTTGCCGGGGGCCGTGAGCGTGCCGCCGATGTTGGCCGCTCCCACGCCGGTGATCCAGACGATGTCGCCGGCCACGGCCTCGGTGACCTCAACCCGCTCCAGGCCACTCGCCACGAACAGCTTGTCGGATTTGGCGTTCGAAACGGTGCCGTCGCGGTGGATGTAGGCCAGCGGAGTGTTCGGGGTAAGGCGGCCGCGCTGAATCCGGCCGATTGAGTACTTGCCCTGATACGAGTCCCAGGCCAGCGATGTCACGAGCATCTGGAAGTCGCCGTCCAAGTCGGCAGCCGGGGCTGGAATGTCGTTGATAATGGCGTTGAATATGGGGTTAAGGTCGGCCGCGGCGTCGATTTCGGTCTCGGTGGGCAGGTGGTCCCACGCTTTGCCGTCGCGGCCGATAGCGTAATACACGGGAAATTCTAATTGGTCATCGGACACTGCGAGATCGAGGAACAGATGCTCGACCTCGCTCACGACTTCGGCGATGCGCGAGTCCCGTTTGTCGATTTTGTTGACCACTACCACGGGCTGCAGGCCGAGAGCCAGCGCCCGCGACAGCACGAATTTGGTCTGCGGCATAGGGCCTTCCTGGGCGTCCACGATCAGTAGGCAGCCGTCGGCCATGTTGAGCGTGCGCTCCACTTCCCCGCTGAAATCCGCGTGGCCGGGCGTGTCGATGATGTTGATCTTGTAGCCGTCGTGATTGACCGCGATGGTCTTGGCCGAAATCGTAATCCCCCGCTCGCGCTCCAGGTCGCCGGTGTCGAGGATAGCAGTTTGCTGCATTTCGGCTTGGTTATCGCGAAAAGTACCCGCTTGCTTCAGCAGGCCGTCCACTAGGGTGGTTTTGCCGTGGTCAACATGCGCGATGATGGCGACGTTGCGGATTTGGCCGGTTTTGATCTGGGTGGGGTTCATGTCAGCTCACATTAAAACGCCGGGGAACAAGCCCGCGGCGCGGTTCGTATCGTTTTTATTCTAACATATCCGCTTGCGTTTGTCACTACGAAATGTAACCCGCCCCTGGCGCCCCCAACGGGACGCCAGGCGACGGGCGTGGATGGCCCACAAAGCGAGTTGATCATGCGGCGCGCCTGGGACCGAGCAAACGGGCGAGGGTCGCAGCGGCTATCACCATCCCAGCCGGCGTTTCACGCCCGAGCTCTTCCTTCAGCCATAGCGAAACTTTAGCTCTCCGTAACGGCGATGACATTTCGACTTTGCCGTTTGCGAGCTCGGCCAGCACGGCAATTTCTGTCTTGGGGAGCCCGTCCTCATGGAGGAGGGTATGCAGCGTGTTCTCGCAGACCATGAGCTGGTCTAGCTCCGACTTCAGGCCCAGAGCCTCAAGTGTATCGAGGAGCTCGAAGTCGCCGGAGATGGCCTCGACCAGCACGCCGCCGACGCTGACGCCGCCTAGAATCCGTTGGGCCTCTTCGCGCATCTTCATGAACTGCCTTTCGCTCAGACCAAGGCGCGTACGGATGTCTTTCGCGGTCTTTCCGACGGCGTAGTAGGCGATCATCGCCTCCTGTTTGTCGGATAGTTCCCGAACAGGCTTCCTGCTGGGTCTTGCTGCCAAGCTGGGTTTGCTCATGATGGGCTCCAAGCTGTCAAAGGTGCCCCGGGTGGACACTAAGGCGATTATCAAACATTCCAATGCTTGTGTCAATTTGAATGATGCGTCCGGATGTGGTAAAAGTTATCGGTATGAATGACCTCACGATCGCTGAATTACCGGCCAAAGCCGGGCACACAGCCACGGTGCGCGGCTGGCTGCACAAACGCCGGGACCTGGGCGGAATTGCCTTTGTGGTGGTGCGCGACCGCACCGGGCTGGTCCAGGCCGTTATAAAAGATGAGGAGCAGCAGGCCAAGCTGCACGGACTGCAAAACGGGACGGTGCTTTCGCTTACGGGCGAGGTGAAGGCCGACGAGCGGGCGGTGGGAGGGGTGGAACTGCATTCGCCTGCGGTTGAGGTTATCTCCCCCGTGACCGAGGTGATGCCGGTGGAGATCGATAAGCCACTCGACCACAAAAGCGAGAATTTCGACGTTTTGTTTGAGAACCGGGTGGTGGGTCTGCGCAACCTCAACGAGCGCGCGATATTCCGGGTGCAGGCAGCAGTGGGGCGGGCGTTTAGGCGCTATTTTGAAGAGCGGGGGTATACCGAAATCCACACCCCCAAGCTGCTAGCGGGCGCGACCGAAGGCGGCGCCGAGGTGTTTAAGACCGATTATTTCGGGCAGCGGGCCACGCTGGCGCAATCGCCGCAGTTTTACAAGCAAATGATGGTGGGGGTGTTTGAACGCGTGTTTGAGATGGGGCCGGTGTACCGCGCCGAGCCGAGCGTAACCACCCGTCACATGAGCGAATACGTGTCGCTGGACGCGGAGGTCGGCTTTATCACCTTCGACGAACTCCTGACCATGCTGTCGGAGCTATTGGGCTACATGGTGGATTCGGCCTGGAAAGAGGCCGGTGCAGAGCTGAAATTGCTGGGGGCGGTGCAGCCGAAGCTGAGCAAGGAGCTGCCGCGGCTGACCATGTCCGAAATTCACGAATTGTATTCGAACGCGACCGGCGAAGACACACGACGCGAGCTGGACCTCATACCGGCCGAGGAGCGTTGGATATGCGACTATGCGGCCAAGGAGCTGGGTTCCGAGGCCGTGTTTGTGACTGAGTGGCCGGCCCGGGATGCCAAGTTTTACCACTTGATGGAAGACGACCGGCCGGAGATTGCCGTGCGCGCCGATCTGATATTTCGCGGTGTAGAAATTGTGACCAGCAGCATGCGCGAGCACCGCTACGACAAGCTGGTGAAGCAACTGCATGACATGGCTAAGGGCGACCCCGACAGCGATGGATATAAGTATTACATTTCAGCGTTTAAATACGGGATGCCGCCCCACGGGGGGTTTGGAATGGGTTTGGAGCGCGTGACGCAGGAGCTGATCGGCCTGCACAACGTCAAAGAGGCGACCTTGTTCCCGCGCGACACCAAGCGCCTGGCGCCGTAGTATCTCGCTATGTCTGGCTGGCTGAGCCGCCGGCCCACGCCGGAGCCAGGCGCCGGACCCGCTGGATGGCCGGGCGGTGCCAGCCCTTGGCGATTACCAGCTCTGAAACAAAGTAGGCCCCCGCGCCATACAAAATCCCCAGAAGCACATCAAATACGTAGTGTTCACCGAGGTAAACCACCCCAATCCAAACCGAAACCGGGTAGATCAAAAACAGCGCGGCTGCCCGCCAACCAAAAAACTTGCGCACGAACAGCAGGTCGAGCGTGGGGTAGGCGGCATGCAGCGACGGCACGGCCGCGACCGGGTTGGGGTTGAAATGCATGTACAAGTTCGGAACCGAGTGGACGCCCCAGGCCCACCAGATAGTCGTGGACAGCTTGTTGATCGGGTCAATGAGGTGCATGTCCGAGGCCATCCAGGGGGGCGCCGCCGGGAAGATAATGTAGGTGATGAACCCGGCGTAGCTCAGGGCCAGCAGGGCGCCAGCGAACTGCCAATACCGGTTGGGCCGGAATTTCCAAATGAGCGCCGCCAGGATAAACGGCGCCAGGAAGTGCAGCATGTAGACGAAGTAGAAATAGTAATCGTACCAATGGAGGGTGCCGTGGAACCAAGCCTGCTGAAGGACATTATTGGGCAGGTGCCCGCCAAACAGCCACTTGTCGAAGTTGATCATCTCGGTGAAATGCACGTGCTTGTCGATCAGGGGCGCGAAGCCGCGCAGGGCGTCATACGAGACCAGCAGCGCCACGAACGGGGTGAATTTGCGGATATATTCCTTGCCGTGGCCGTAGATGGCGAAGATGGTTAAGAATACCAGGAACAGGACATCGGGTGACCAAAACGTCTTGAACAAGACCAGGAAAGACAGCACTACAACGATGTACAAATGCCGGTAGCGCAGAAGCCCGGCGGCGCTGGTGAGTACGCGTTTGAGCTGCCGGATGGGGATGGTCATGCCATGAATCCTGAGTTTAATATCATTTTGGAGCCGGGCCCTGAGGCAATGCTGAGAGCTTCTTCTCGGCGCGGGAAGTTAGAACTGCCAAGGCGGCGAGCGCGGTGACTTTGGCATCCCAAAGCGGATTGTGGGGTGAGCCGGCCGGATTACCAGCCGCTTTTATCACGAACTCCCGCCGCTGGGCCGGTGTGACGACGCCCAGCGCCAGCAGCATTGACGACAAATCATAGTATGGGAACGGGTGGTCAAATTCGCGCCCGGGCATGTCGTCTTCTTGGCAGGCAATCAAAAACCGGGCCTCCACCGGGTAGGGGTTGGCGGCCACGATTACGTCCACACCTTCTTTGGCGGCGGTGTACCAGGCCCAAAAAGCCGCCCGGAGCTCACGGGCGGTACGGGCAGTTTCGGGGACATCAGCCATCGGGCCGAGCACGTTCTCGGAGACCCAGGGGTCGACCGGGCCGGTAATCGGGCAGCGCCCCACAAACTGGCTCCTGATGTGGCCGCCCGGTTCCATCACCACACCCGCGACGGCAAAGGCCTCGCCGTGCAGGCCGTTGCTCTCAACATCAAAGGCTAGGACAAGCATGCCGTTATTATAGCAGCCCCAAGTGGGTTATGATGTTAACTTGATGACTGCCCGCGAAACTAAAATAGCAACCCAATCCCTGGTGGCGGCGCTGGTAATAAATACGGCGCTCACGGTGTTCGAATTGGCGGCCGGCGTGCTGGTCGGCAGCTTGGCGCTAATCGCCGACGGCAGCCGCAATCTCACCGATAGCCTGGTGATCGCCGTGGCCTATGCCGCCGAGCATATCAGCCGCCGGGAGCCGGATAGCCAGCGCACGTGGGGTTATGGGCGGGTTAAGATCATTGCTTCGCTGATTAATACGGGCATCATTTTGGCCGTGGCAATCTCGATTGGCTACGAGGCCATAAGCCGCTTTGCGCACCCGGCGAGCGTTCCCGGCGGGCCGATCATTATGGTGGCGGCAGCAAGTGTAGTAATTAACGCGATCGCGGCCGCCTTCTTGTACAGGCACAAAAAGGACATAAATGTGCGGGCAGCCTATACGAGCTTGAAATTTGGGGCTATCAGCTCGGTCGGGATTGTGGTGGCCGGGCTTGTGATCGTGGCGTTCGGAGCGAGTTGGGTAGACGGCGCGTCGGGTTTGGCAGTGGCATTAATACTGCTGTATGCGACGGTGAGGTTGGCGCGCGATGCCACGCACATTTTGCTGGAGGGCGTGCCGGCCGGGATCAATATGATACATGTGGAGGAATCGCTGCTCGAAATTAAGGGCGTTGAACGGATCGGGGAAGTCCACGCGTGGACTATTGAGCCGAAAAACTATGCGTTCAGTTGCCATATGATTGTGAGGGACGATTATTTGTCCGAGGGGCACTTACTGGCGGCAGAGGCCAAAGGAATTCTCAAGCACAAATTCCATTTTTCGCACTCCACGATCGAGATTCAGCAATAGCCTTCCGGGCCCTAGGTGGTTGGAGCCGCCGGGGTGGCGGCCGCTGCGGCGGGCGCTGCCGGGGTCGCCGGGGCCAGCGGCAGGGTGAAGCTCAGGCTGGAGCCGACGCCCGGAGCCGATGATTCCACCTGAATAGTGCCACCCATTTGTTCCACCAGCTTCTTGCTAATGAACAGGCCGAGGCCGGAGCCGCGCAAGGCGTCTTTGGACTGCACCTGCGAAAACCGCTTGAACAGCATATTTTGGGCGGCTTGGTCCATCCCCCGGCCCGTGTTGGTGACGTAAACCGACATCTTGTCGCCCGCGGCCTCAGCCTTCACGGTGATGCTGCCGGAATCGGTGAATTTCATGGCGTTGCCAAACAGGTTCAGGATGACCTGCTGCACGCGGTCTTTGTCGGCCAACACCAGCGGCAGGGTCGGCGGACAGTCCACGGTGACCGCGACGCCCTTGGCCTTGGCGGTGGCCGTGAGCTGCGGCGCCAGTGTGCCCGCGATATCGGCCAGGGCGAAGGGCTGGGATTGGAACGGGATTTTGCCGGTCTCCATGCGCGCGGCATCGAGGTACACGTTGACCACGCCGATGAGCTGGGCGCCGGCCTGATCGATACTGTCGGCCATGTGGTCGAATTTGGGATCTTTCACGACCTTGGAGAACTGGAACTTCATGAGTTGGGCGTAATCCCGGATGACTGTCAGCGGTGTGCGCAACTCGTGGTTGGCGATGGAAAAGAATTCGTTTTTGAGGGCGATGGTCCGGTCGCGCGTACGGAGCGTGAGGGTCAGAAAAATGATTAGGGCAATCGCACCGGCGGTGTCGAAGGCGATAATTAACAGGTAGCGCCCCACGGCCGTGGCGGCGGTCTGGTGAATGTCGCGCGGGCGGGTCACGCGCGCTACGAGGGCGGGTTTGCCATAGATGTCGTCGATGGTCTGGTAGCCCACTATCTCATTATCCGACGGTATTTTGATGGCGGCCTTGGCGCCGGTGGGTGTACCGATAGCGGCTTTAACATCGGCTGGGCGGTTCGGGTCGTCGATGCGGATGTAGTTGAGACTGAGGTGCGTGAGCGACGACAGAGCAGTTATTTCGCCGGGCGAGATGTCGAAGGCAAACACCAATGTCCCGTGGTAGGGCCCGGTGGAGTCGGAGGTGAGGATGGGCAGGGCCACGAACTGCACGGTGCGCCCGGCCAGCGGCAGAATGCCCTTGGACTCACTGCCGTCGGCGGTCGCGAGGAGTTTGCTGCCGGGCTTGAAGGCATCGAGGAGCCCCTGAGGCACCGGTTCATCGTCACCCTTATCGGTATCGACCCCCTTCGCATACACCGGCTTCTGCTTGGTATTGAAGAACAGCATGTAATTGATGCCGAGGTTTTTGAGCGAGCCGGACCCCAGGTTCGACTTAATGTAGGCGGCGTTGCGGTCCTGCACAAAGGCGTAAGTGTCGTCCCAAGAGGCCCAGTTGGTGGCTTTGAATTTGAGTTGGTCAATGCGGTTGGCCAGCGCATCAACGGCGCGGGCGGTGTTGGTCTGAATGCTTTGGTCTTCGATTTTTTGGAAGGCCGTATTAATGACCGTGGAGGTGGCAAAGTAAAACACCCCAAGCGCAGCCAGGGCTACCAGAATGATCGCGGCTAACGGTCTGGACTTTAGCATTGCCATCATTATAACGCTTACGGTCCATATTTTGCGAGCACCTTAAGTAATTTCTACGACTGGGCTCCGACAGCTAAGTGGTGCGCCCAGACAGCAACCCGCTCGAGTTCACCATCTGCGAGCGGCCCTTCCTTGCCGGTGACCACGAAGGCGCCGGGGTCTTTGGCTATAAGTCCGCCCTTGGCCTTGAGCGCGCGAGCGATTTTTTCCGCTGCAAACCCGATAGTCTTGATTAGCAGTTTGAGCGCAAACCCTTGCTTCGCGATTGAAAGACGCGTGTCGAAGGCTGCAACCTTGAGCCCATTGAGGCTCGGCAGATGGCCGATAAACTCCTGAGTGGGCTGGGTGGGCCGGCCGCCTTGGGTTGGCGAGCCGACTATAAGTAGATCGACGCCCGTGAGGTCCTCCTCCTGGCTTTCAGAGATACGTTTCATTTTCACCGGCCCGCGGGAGCTAAGCGCGTCTTCGATGGCCTGCGCCACCTTGGCCGTGTTGCCATAAGCTGAATCGTACATAATTAAAGCGTTCATGGTCTCCTCCTAGATACACACTTTATTTATAGGAGGAACCGGGCCGCCGGGCTGTAGCGCCGGGTACGTAATATTTGTGATAAAAGTCACATAATCAAGGCTATTTCTCATATCATGGAGGACGCCCCTGCGGGCGCCTCCATTGGCAATCGCAAGGGCGTTAGGCCGCATGAGCCGCGACATCGTCGACGTGTGGCAACGGGAGTCCCCGAAAACCGCGGAATCTGATGGCCTGGTAGCGGTGGGTCCCGCCGCCTTTGGGATGCGACGGTACTAGCTTGCCGGCCCTGAGGTAATCGAGCAGCAGGAACCATACAACCGCCGAGATCACGATGGACATCCAGATGGCAACAGGGCCGGTAGTGAATAGAACGGTCGCGAACAGTACCGCGTATAGGACTGTGCCAGCCCGGTGGATATTGCCGGGCGTGATGATCACGCGTTTGGCCTTCAGCAACCACCAGTTACGTAATATCAAGACAATGTCCCGGACAATTACCGGCATCACGATCCAGATCGTCTCGGGTATGAGCCACATCACCAGGGCTGCCGTAGTATGGATTGTTATCCGGTCGACTACAGCGTCTAATACATGGCGGCCATTTGTGTCTACCCCGAGCTTGCGGGCAACGACGCCGTCTCCGATGTCGGCGACGATGACGGCCACCAACAAGGCCACCGACAGGTATGGCGATGCATGCCGCCACAATGACGCGCAGAGCCCTGCCCCAAGAACGAGGCGTGATGCCGTGGCCTCAAGCAGGAGGGTTTCACGGTTTGATCTACCGCTTTTACTCATGGCCGATTACCTCGATTCCAAGGTGCGGGCCGACGGGTTTCGACCGTAATTAATATAGCATTGAAAAAATACCTGGGTTTAGCGCAGCCACCAAGCCAGCAGGTCGGCGATGGTGTGGGCCATGGCCGGTGCTGTCCAGGTGTTAGTGACGGCTCTCAGGGATCCTAGCCACAACCCCACGGCCAGGTCCAGGGGCAACACCTGCCAACCATAAAGCGGGACATGGAGCAATGCGAAAGCGACTGCGCTTACGAGGATAGCGACGGATTGTCCGCGCCAGTTCGTGACTGCATCGTATAAGGTCCCTCTCAAAAAGAATTCTTCAGCGGTGGCAACTATTGTCACAGCTACAGCCCAGCCGAGATAACCCTGGACAGATACGGGAGGCTGTCCAGAAAGGTGCGCGACAACGGCAGGCACGCACAGCGCCAGTCCTCCAAGCAGGCCGATGATGGCGGCTCGTTTGGAGATGACGAACCTGGTGCCGGCAGCGAGGCCCAGTGCTATGAGGCAACCGGCGAAGACGAGCCCGGCGGAGGCCGACCCGGCGACGGCGTGACCACCTATCACTAGGCGCACCATCACGGCTAGTGTGAATCCGGCCAGGAGACCGAGAACGACGAGAGCCGGGTGCTTAGTGCTTATTGGTGCGCTGGTCATCACGATTCTTTTCCCGTCCATTGCCGGCTCCGGGGCCTAGCCGGCGAATACCTAGTATGAACAGGGCGATTGCTAAACCAAGCAACCCCACCAACGCATATTTGGCCGGCGAGCTTGATTTGTTATTTGATGTGCCGATGCTAGAGTTTTGGTCCGGGGGCGGACTTGCGAGCGGCACATCCTTGGCCATGGCATAATCCCCCGGCCCCTTAAAGGCGCTTTCATAGATGTCGTTGCCGGCCTGGGATGTGACCACGGACACCCATTTGCCGCCTGGTGTACGGTAAACAATTGCCACCGTTCCCGTAAGCCGAATTCCCTGGGGGAGGCGCAAGAACAGTTCTCCGTAGCTGGGGTTGAATTTGGGCTGACCGGATTGAGCAGCAGCGGTAACCTCGTATACGTTGCCGGCAATCGTTCCGGGCTTCGGCTGATCCGACGCGGCAAGCGGGACGGCTTTGATCGTGATCTTGCCGGTGTCGTTTGCCAGCGATACAGCTTTCGGGGAGAGTGTGAGTTCGAACTGAGGCCCAGTCTCTCCCGTGGAGATGCTGACGCCGTCAATTAAGTCCGAGGCGGAAAAAGTGCCTTTTGCCGAGGTGGCATCCAGCACGCTGGAGTCAGCGAGCGGGTTTGACTGGTCGACGTACCGGTATGGCTCATCCGGGAAGCCCACACCATCGTATAGAGGCACCACCCGTGGCCCGATGAGAGCTGAAGCCAGCACCGCTGCACCGGAAAGTAGCAGCCAGCGGCGGGAGGTCACTTAAGCGCGACCTGCTGCGAAATGGGCGTTGCCATACTCGAATCTCCTGATTGCTCCTTAACGAGTGGTTGGGCCAGTAGCCAGAGACTGAGCATGGTGTAGGCAACCATGGCAGCGATCCAGGGATATTCAGACATTCGGGCGGCTTCTTCGGTTTTGCCCTCTTTTACGAGGTGTCTGTGCGCTAGCACGACGGCCAGAATGTGGGCAATGACAATTACGGCGACCGCGATATACCAGGCGGTGCCGGTTGACAGAATGTGAGTATTTGGTTCGTATGTATCATTAAACGGGTACGGGAGGTGAATCGGCCAGGAATCACTGCCGGTGGGGTTGCCGATCAGCGGGAACATGAGCTGGCCGTTAATCATGAGGTACTGCAGGTAATGGGCTAGCAGGTAAGCAAAGGAGATGGGCAGGAGTGACGGCAACAATCCGGTGAGGGCTTGGAGCGGGGAGTGTTTGCGCGAGCCGGCCAGGCTTACGCCGGCAGCGAAGGCAATAAAGAAGCCCCATAGAATCGCTGCAACCAGGGCGAAAGCCACCATCGCCAACACGTCGTAGGCAATGGTGCCAACCGCGATACTGCTAGGTAGCCGCTGTTGCAGGTTGCTCCATAATGGGGTGGAAAGAAGGCCGTCGAAGCTAACGCTGGCCAAAAGCAACACTATGAACGTAACGCGGCTCGGCGCGGCGGCGAAGGTGGAGTCCAGACCGCCCAGAAAACCGCGCCGGCCGGGCGACCCGAACCGGAAATACCCAAGCCGGCCCCAGGTGTTGAAAAGCACAGTGAAGACCTCCCCTTTTTCGAGCCAGGCCTGTCCAAAAATGAGGCCCAGGGCGGCGCTGCCCACACCGTACGAGAGAAGGGCGAGCGCCAGGTTTCCCGGCACCGTCATCGTAATGTTGAAGATCAGCTCGCTGGCGATTATCAGGTAAAACAGGCCTACCGCCGGCCACCAGCCGAGCCAATTTGGCCATGCCAGGGCATTTTTCCGGGCAAGCACCAGCTGCCGTAGCCGGGAGCTATCGGCTAATTTCGCGAGATTCGCAAACGGGTTCAATGGCTGCGTCCAGTCGCCGGTAACGCCGCAGGAGAGAGCCACCCCTACCCATATGATTACCCAGAACAGCGTAGGCAGAATATTTTCCGGTATTTCTTGGGAGCCGCTGAATCCTCCGGCAATAATTCCGGCCAGCGCCAGAAGGCTAACCACAGTGGAAATCCACCCTAGTCTTTTGATGGGCGGCTTGTCTTCGGCGGTCACCGCGGGAACGGCCGCTACCTTGCGCCCAAGGACGAGGAAGAAAGATAGGAGCACCACGCCGGCGCCGGCGAACACAAACAAACCTAACGGTATTGGCAATTCATATCGCTGCCCGAAGGCATGAGCGAGGAAAAGAGTTGGCGCGAAAAGATGAACCAACGGCATCTGCATTGCTCCCATACTTGTTGGCTTGATGATAGCAATCGCAATATCTAAAGGCAAACTTAATTGGCAGGGGTGGCAGGACTCGAACCCACGACACACGGTTTTGGAGACCGTTGCTCTACCAACTGAGCTACACCCCTACGCTAGCGAATAACTGGTATATTGTACTGAAATTAAGCGTTTTCGTCGAGCTAGTGACCCGTGAGACGGCCGATGAGGATGAGCGTGAGGCCGAAGACAGCGATAATGGTGGCTGTAATTTTTTCGCGGAGCTGAGTGCGTTCGTTTAGAATGAAAACCCCAGCCATCACCGTAATGGGCACGCTCATGCCGGACACGTAGTTGGTGACCGCCAGCGAGCCAAAGAGCAGGGCCAACACGTAACCCCAGGCCGAGAGCGACCGCAACGCCAGGAGCGTAATGGTGTGCCGGCCGAAATGCTCGATAAAGTGATCCATTTTCACCCGGCGCTGCCAGACCCAGGCCCAGAGTATGGTCGTGGCGAGTAATCCTGAAACTAGTAGGTAGCGGACCAGGCCGATGTGGACGATGTTGTACTTTTCGAGGGTGGCGTGGGTCGAGAAGAACAGCGTGATCAAGATTCCTATGACGATGGGCTTGGATGCGTAGCGCCGTTCGCGGTGGAGGTTGAGGGCGATAATACTGGCGAAAATTATCATCCCGCCCACGAGCTGTAGCGTTGTTGGTAGTTCGCCCAGGAAAATGAAGCCCAGGATTGTGGTGAATAGTAGGCGCAAGCTGAAAATGATCGTGAATACGGAAACTTCGAGGTACTTGAGAGCGATGATGCCAAGAAATTGAATCCCAACGAGGAAAAGTCCGTTTAGAACCAGTAGCGCCCATTGCCAGGGCTGCAAGTGCAGATCAACTCCGGCGAATGCTACTACGAACAGGACGGGGATGAATACGGCAGTTTGCATGAGGGCCGCCAGGAGAGTCTTGTCGATTTTGCTTAGCGCGCTCCGGCGCAGCAGCACGGTGTAGCCAACCAGGCCTACCAAGTGGAATGTGAGAAGAGTTACCCAAAGCATAATGATGATTCTAGCACCAAAAAGGCCGCTCTATGCGGCCCAGATGGTTTTAATCGAAGCCTTATTTAGACTCTTTGAACACGACCACTTTGCGCAGAAGCTTGGAGTACTTCTTGGCGGTGATGCGCTCGGTGGTATTCTTGGGGTTCTTGGAGGTGGTGTAGACCATGGTGGGGTCCTCGTCGGATCGCAGCGTGATGAAGGGACGGTTGCGCTTGGGCATTATTTGGCTTCCTTGTTATTGTCTTGGTCGGTGGCCTTGGGGGTGATGGCTGAGGCGATGAGGTAGAGCAACAGCCCCGGCACAACGCCGGTCATGACGTCGGCGGTGAGCACGATGAGGCGCACGATGGTGACATCGACCTCAAAGTAGTCGGCCAGGCCGGCACACAGGCCGGTGATTTTCTTTTCGCGGGTGTTGAGGACGAGGCGCTTCATGGAAATTAATGAATCCTATAATTTACTAAATGGAGCCCAAGCAGGGGATTGAACCCTGGACCCCTTCCTTACCATGGAAGTGCTCTACCACTGAGCTACTTGGGCACGTTGAACTCAGCAACAATAACACAAAATAGATGTTCGGTAAATGGTGCCGGGTGAGAGATTCGAACTCCCGAAGGCTAATGCCAGGTGATTTACAGTCACCCCTCGTTGGCCACTTGAGTAACCCGGCAGGATGTGAAAATTACTGGAGCCGGCGACAGGAATCGAACCCGTAACCCACACTTTACAAAAGTGTTGCTCTACCGTTGAGCCACGCCGGCCTAAAGAACCTGGATAGTGTAACAGTTCCCGGGTTATGTGGGCAAGTGGATGCCGAGGCGGCGCGCGGCGGTGCGATTGGACGGCTCGAGCTCGTAGATGCGGCGGTAGGTGGCCTTGGCGTCGCTGGGGCGTTCGGCTTCGTCGTAGGCATCGGCTAGGCGCTGGAGGGTGCGGACGGCCGGCTCGAGGTCTACGGCCTGGCTGAAGGCGGTGATAGCCGAGGCGGTGTCTTTGAGCTTGAGATGCGCCTTGCCGAGGCCGACGAAGCGCTGTGCGGACGGCTCGAGCATGATGGCCTTTTGGTAGGCGGCCACGGATTTGATGTAGTTGCGGTTATCGTAGAAGGCCAGCGCGAGGTTCTGGAGAGTGCTGCCGGAGGGGTGGAGCCGGGTGGCTATTTGGAAACATTCGATAGCGTCGGGCATGTTCTTTTGGGTTGAGTAAATTATGCCTAAGTGTACGTAGGCGGTGACGTTTTTGTGGTCAATCTTGAGGACGTTCAGGTAGGCCTTTTCGGCCGCCAGCCACTTGCGTTCGGAGTAGAGGCGGTCGGCGAAGGTGGTGAGAGCGGCGAGTTGGGGGTTGGGCCGCTTGGGGGCTAGCGTGGGTGCCGGCTGGGCTGCTTGGGTGTGGGCGAGGCCGGATAGGCTGCGGGCCAGCACCAGCCAGGCCCCGGCGATGACGACCAGCTCGTACACTAGCCGCGCTCCCTCATTAGCTGAGTCCCCTCATTAGCCTAGCTCCAGCATGAGGCGCTCGAGGGCAACCCGGGGCGAGACTTTGGCCGCCAGCTGAGTGCGGTAGGTCTCGAGGGCGGCGAGGCGCCGGCTGGCCGTTGGCGGATCGAGTTCGGCTGCTGCCACGGCGGCGGTGGTGCGGTGGTGAAGTTCTTCGCCAAAGGCCTGGAGGTCGGCGCCGGAACCGGCCAGCCGCGTAGCCAGGAGCAGCTTCTCGAACAAACTGCTGGTGGTGGCGGTGTTAACGGCGGCTTCAAGGGCCGGGGCCCGCTCAGCGGCTGCGGTATTAGCGCCGGGGCCGGCGTTGGCACTGCTGCCGGCGGGCTCTAGAAACCGCACGGCCCGGCAGCGCGAGCGGACGGTGGGCAGAAGGCTTTCGATGTTGTCAGCCACCAGGATAATGAGTGTGGCCGGGGGTGGTTCTTCCAGGAGTTTGAGCAGGGCGTTTTGGGCTTCTGGGGTGAGAAGATGCGCGTCTTCAATGATGGCTACGCGGGTGGCGCCGGCGGTGTACGTCCGCAGCGCCAGCTCCGTGATGAGGCCCCTGACCTGCTCGATGCCGAGGCTGGGTTTGTCGCCGCGGTTGATGCGGATGAGGTCAGGGTAACGGCAAGGCAGGAGCGCGGCTAATTCGAGGGCGGGGGCGATGGGGCCAAGGCTGGGCGGGCCGTGGAATATGACGCTGCCGGCCGGATGATTGAGCAGCCCTTCGAGCTGGGCGGCGGTGCCCGGATGCAGGATGAGCTTGGAGCTGAACGCCTGATTCATGGCTATGACTCCCCCGCCTCGAGCCGGCGGAGGGCCTGCCGCAGGTCGGCCGGCAAGGGGCAGGCGAGCTTGAGCTGCCGGCCTGAGGGCGCTGTAAACTCTAGCGCGGCGGCGTGGAGGAACTGCCGGCGCAGCCCCAGCGGCCGGCGCGGCGGGCCATAGGTGGTATCGCCGGCCACGGGGTGGCCGAGCGCCGCGAAATGCACCCGCAGCTGGTGGGTGCGGCCGGTGAGCGGGCGGGCCTCCAGGAGGCTGTAGCCGCGGTAGCGCCGGCTGGTGCGGTAGCTGGTGGAGGCATCGCGCCCGTCCGCCACCACCGCCGAGCGCAAGGGGTGCGCCGGATTGCGTCCGAGCGGCAGATTGATGACGGCCGCTTCGTGCGGTGTATGCCCCACCACCAGCAGCTGGTAGGTTTTGTGGACCCGGCGGCCCTTGAACGCCGCCTGCAGGTAGGCCTTGGCCGCCGGATTTTTGGCGATCACCAGCAGGCCGGATGTGTCCCGGTCGAGCCGGTGCACAATCCCCGGCCGCTGCGGGTCTTCGGTGTCGGTGGTGCGCGCGCGGGCGAAGTCGGCCACGGTGGCGGCCGGCAAGGTGGCGCGGCCCGCGCCTGGATGCACCGTGATGCCCGCCGGCTTATCTACCACCAACAGGTCATCATCCTCATAAACCACCGTTAGTTCCGGGGCGACGAGAGCGCCCGCCGCAGAGGCCGGCTCCGGCCGCACCTCCACCTGGTCGCCGGTTTGCATCAGGTAGCTGGCGCGCCCGGGCCGCCCGTTCACGCTCACTAGCCCCGACCGAACCAGCCGGGCGGCCTGGCTGCGCGGCTGGCCCGTCACGGCGGCCAAATACACATCGAGCCGCTCGTGAGCGGCTCCGGCAGGCGCGGTGAAGGCGTTTGCCGTCACCGGATGATCTCCGATGCGCTCGTGAGGTCGGGTTTCGCTCCAAGTATAATGAGCCGGTCGCCCGGGTAGATAATTTCTTTGCCTGTAGGCCGCACGCGGCTGGTGCCGTCCGCGCCGTTGATGGCAATGACCGTGGCGCCGATTTCGCCCTCGGCGAGGGTTTTGCCAAGCCGGTGCCCGGCCAGCTTCGAGCCCTGGCTGACTACCATTTCCTCAACCTCGAGCTCGGTGAGGCCGTTTTTGCCGGTCATGATGTCCATGTAGTCGACCACGTTGGGCCGCAGCGCCATCGAAGCCATGTGGTAGCCGCCGATTTGGTACGGCATGGCCACCCGGTTGGCGCCGGCGTGCTTGAGCTTGGATTCATTTTCGGGGCGGTTGGCCCTGGCCACAATGTACAAATCCGGGTTGAGCGCCCGGGCGGCCAGGACCACAAACAGGTTCAGCGAATCCTCGCTGAGGCAAGCCACCAGCCCGGCGGCCCGCTCGATGCCGACAGCTTTGAGCGCTGACTCATCGGTTGAGTCCATCGTGAGCGCCATTTGGCCTTTTTCGAGCGCGTCGTGGACCTTGGCGTCGTCGCGGTCGAGTCCCACGAACGGCACATTCTCGTGCTGCATCTCTCCGGCGACTTGCGCTCCCACGCGTCCAAGCCCGCAAACAATGTAATGCTCTTTTAGTTTTTCGACTTTTGTTAACACTCTTATCCTGCGTACGTTATCACTAAGACCCATCATATATTCGGCTAACCACTTGAGCAAATAGGCGACTAAGCCGAGGCTCGAGATTATCAGGATTACTACCAGAAGGCGCGACGGAGTGTCGCGAAACCCGAAGTGGTCGTAGTGAGTGAGCAGGATGATGAGCGTGGTGTAGAGCGCCTCCCAAATGGATATGTGTGCGAAGTAGGCAAAGCCAAACGTACCGAGCATGGCAATGCCCACAACAAAAATGATGAGTCCACGGATGGTCCGCTTGGTATGCTCCTTCATTAATATGAATTATAGCGCTTGTGCTCGACTATGTCATAATGCAAAACATGGATACATTACCAGTATTAGTGACCACTCAATTTGGGACTGTGTTTTTAATGTTCGCCATAATCTTGCTGGCGGCCACCGTAAGCAACGTGATCGAGCGGTTTGGGCAGCCGCCGGTCGTTGGCCAGCTGCTCGCGGGTATCGTATTGTCGGCGCTTGGTTATTTTGGCTGGGGATTGATGCAGGAGGCAGCGACCAATACCATTCTGGCGTTTTTGGCTAGCTTCGGGGCCGTGATATTGTTGCTGTCAGCGGGTGTCGAGTCGAAGGTGCGCAGCCTGGCTAAGGTAGGCGCGAGTGCCCTGGCGGTGGCTCTTATCGGCGTGACGGTGCCTTTTTTGTCGGGCGTGTACTGGCTGGGACCGTGGCTGTTTCCGGACCAAAACGAGATTGCTTACTGGTTTTTGGGAGCGGCCTTAGTAGCAACCAGTGTGGGCATATCGGTAGCAATTTTCCGCGCGCTGGATATTGTGCGGACCCGGGCAGCCCAGACGGTGCTGGCGGCGGCCATCTTCGATGACATTCTGGGGCTCGTGATTTTGGCGGTGATGTCGGAGCTCGCAATCACGGGCAACATCGGGGTGAATGCGGTGAGCTTAATGGTGGTCAAATCGGTGGGCTTTTTATTTGGCTCTTTGGTGATCGGACAAGTCTCGGCCCAAGCTGTATCGAAGCTTTTCAGCAAACTCAACCACAACGCCACTTCCAAACTGGTGCTGGCGGTAACGTTGGCGCTCGTGCTCGGTTATGTGGCGGAGCTAGTGGGCCTGCAGCCGATTATCGGCGCGTTTGCGGCGGGTCTTTTGCTTACCGGCATGGCGTTCCAGGATTATGAGGAGTCGGACGTGGTGGAGGACCTGCTGTACCTGCGTAACGACTCGGACTCGGTGGACCGGCCCAAGATCAACCGGCTAATCGGCAAACACCGGCGGGCGCACCTGGGGGGTATGATCGACACGCTGGGGGCGGTGTCGGTGCCGGTGTTTTTCGTGTTTACGGGGCTCCAGATTAATTTCGGCTCGCTATTGGACCCAGAGGTGTATGCGGCGGCCATTATCGTATCGGCAGTGGCGGTAGTGGGCAAAGTCGTGGCCGGCTTGGCTGCACGGGGCCGCATGAGGGAGAAGCTGGTGGTCGGCATCTCGATGGTTCCGCGCGGCGAGGTAGGGCTGATTTTCGCGGCTACAGCCAAGGCGCTGGGCGTTTTCGACGAGTCGATGTACTCGGTAGTTCTATTAACCATCGTCATTACCACTTTTGTGGCCCCGCCGGTGCTGATGCGCTTGATTGGCGTGCATGAAGGTTTAGGGTCGCGGGCGGCACGGCTGTTGGGCGGATTATTCGGCCGTCCAATCGAATCATAGCCTAAGGAAAACCAAAGCACTCGCTGCGCGGTTACGGTAGGAGTGCGAGATACGTCAGAGGGGTTTAGTGCGGCAAGTTTAGCAGGAAGCGGCGGAATTCATGGTAATTGGTGGTGGCGGCCTTCACGCGGGCCGGGCGCTCGCGGAGTGTGTCCAGGAGACGGGAGTTGGCCACGGGAATGCCGCACTTGGCTTCGATTTCGCGCGCGAATTTCTGGGGGGAGGCGGTGGCCACAATGACGTCGGCCACGCCTTCGGCCGGGTTGGCGTCGCCGGCGGCCCAGGCGACGGCGGTGTGCGGGTCGAGCAGGTAGCCGTGCTCGCGCCAGACTTGTTGGATGGTCGTGCGGATAACCCGGTCGGTGATGGTAGCGCCGGTGATGGTGGCGGTGAGTTTGGCATGGTCGCCGCCAAAAACCTGGATCAGGCGCGGCAGGTTGTTGGGCCGGCCGACGTCCATGGCGTTGGCAAACGTGGCCGTGACGGTGCGCGCCTGTGCGTCCGCAGACAGCAGGTAGCGGTGGAGCAAATCATTGACATTGCAAGCGGCCAGGAACGAATGGATGGGCAGGCCCATGGCGCGCGCCAGGGCGCCGGCGGTGAGGTTGCCGAGGTTGCCCGAGGGCACCACAAAGCGAAGACGGCGGTCCAGGCCGTGGCCGGCCAGCGCGCCGGTAGCGTAGTAGGTCATTTGCGGCAAGAGGCGGCCCATGCTGATCGAATTGGCCGACGTGAGGCCAAGGCCCGCCAGCCGCGGGTCGCCGAGCGCGCGCTTCACCAGGTCCTGGCAGTCGTCGAATGTGCCGCCGACTTCCAGGGTACTAACGTTGGACGCCACGCGCGTGAGCTGCTCGCGCTGGAGCTGGCTGACGCGGCCGCGCGGGAATAGCACCACCACGGTGGTTCCGGGCACGTCCGCGAAACCCTGGGCGATGGCGCCGCCGGTGTCGCCGCTGGTGGCTACCAGTACTATCCGGGAACGTTGGGTTTTTTGGCTGTAGTAGCCCATAAATGCCGCCAGATAGCGGGCGGCGACGTCCTTGAAGGCGGCCGTGGGGCCATGGAACACTTCGAGGATCAGCTTGTTGCCAACCGGCACCAATGGTACGTCGAAGGTACTGGCCTGGGCGATAATAGCGTCGAGCTCGGCGGGGGCCAGCTCGTCTGAGAGCCACGCGCCCAGCACCGTCCGGGCCACTTCTTGGCGGGAGGCGCCGGCGAGACGGGCGAGTTTCGATCGCGGGATGGTTGGAATGACCTCAGGGAAATACAAGCTGCCGCCTGAGGCAATCCCCCGCTCTACAGCCTCCTGAAAACTCGCCGTATCGGTTGGGTTTCCGAGGCTGTAAAACTTCATTGGCTTACCGCTTGGAGAACTGCGAAGCTTTGCGGGCCTTCTTGAGACCGGGCTTCATGCGCTCTTTTTCGCGGGGGTCGCGGGTGAGGAAACCGGCCTTCTTGAGGGTGGGCCGCAGGTCTTCGCTCATGACGTTGAGAGCGCGGGCGATGGCCAGCTGGGCCGCTTCGGCCTGGCCGCGCTTGCCGCCGCCCTGGACATGCAGGCTCACGCGCAGCTTCTGTTCAACGCCGGCGAGTTTGAGGGGCTGCTCCACGACGGTCATGAGAGCGGCGTTATTGAAGTAGTCTGCCGCGGTCTTGTCGCCAACCACGATCTCGCCCTTGCCGGGGTAGAGCCGGGCAGTAGCGATGGCTTCCTTGCGGCGGCCGCGGGCGTAGTGGTAGTGAGCTGATTCTGCCATTATTTGGCCTCCAGGGGTTTAGGATTCTGGCCCGCGTGCGGGTGGTCGGCGCCGGGATAAACCTTGAGGCGGCGCAGGCGGTCGTCGGTGAGGCGGTTCTTGGGCAGCATGCCGGTGATGGCGCGCTCGACCGCCGAGGCGGGGTTGCGGGCCATGAGCTCGGCGAGGTTGGTTTCTTTGATGCCGCCGGGGTAGCCGGAGTGGCGGTAGTACTTCTTGTCCTCGAGCTTGTTGCCGGTGACGGCGATCTGGCCGGCGTTGATAATCACGATGTTGTCGCCGCAGTCGAGGTGCGGGCTGAAGCGGACTTTGTGCTTGCCGAGCAAGTAGGTGGCGGCCAGGGTGGCCAGGCGGCCGAGGGTGACGCCGGTAGCGTCGATCAGGTACCAGTCGTGGGTGAGGTCGGCCGGTTTGGGCGAATAAGTCTTAAGCATTGCCGGGCTCCTCCTTCACTTCGGGCTCTTCGGTAGCGGCGGCTTTGGCTTTGGGCGCGGCTTTGGCCGGCGCCTTGGCCTCGCCACGGCGAGTCTCCGATTTCTTGGCTTTCTTGGCGGCCGGCGCGGCGGAGACTACAGGCTTGACGTCATTGAGCACGAGCTCAAGGCGGGCCATGGGGGCGTTGTCGCCGGGGCGGTTGGGCATCTTAATAATCCGGGTGTAACCGCCGCTGCGGCCCTCAAATGCGGGCGTGAGCTCCTGCTGGAACTTCTGCACGGCGTTTTCGGTGAGCAGCTCGCGGCGCAGGGAGCGGCCGCCGGCCAATGTGTTCTTCTTGGCGTAGGTCACGAGACGCTCAAAGGCCGGCGCGACTTCTTTGGCCTTGGGCAGAGTGGTAGTGATAGCCTCGTGCAGTGTCAGCGAGGTGAGCTGGCCACGAACCAGCGCCCGGCGGGGGCCGGCGTCGCGTTGGAGCTTGCGACCGGTGTAGCCGTGGCGGTGCATGCTAGCCTACCTTCTCCTGGTCGGTGATACCGAGCTCGGCGATCTTCTCTTTAACTTCTTCATAGGCCTTGGTACCAAAGCCTTTGAGCTCACGGAGCTCGGTGTCGGACAACCGCATCAGGTCCTTGAGGCTCTTGATGTCGTTGTTGATGAGGGCGTTGGTGGTACGCGGGGTGAAGTTGATTTCCTCGATGCTGATTTTGCTCGAGCCGGGGTCGGCAGCGGCGCCGGTGGCCTGGGCGGCGTCTTCGGCGGTGAGGTTGCCGGCCACCACGCGGAAGTGCTCCACGAGGATCTCAGCGGCCTGGCGGATGGCTTCGTGAGGTGTGATGGTGCCGTCGGTTTCAATTTCCATGACCAGGCGGTCGAGGTCGGTCATTTGGCCGACGCGGGTGTTTTCGACGTTGTAGCGCACACGGGCGATCGGCGAGTAGAGCGCGTCGACGGCGATCATGCCGACTTCGAGCTTCTCGGTCTCGCGGTTTTCGACCGGCACGTAGCCGCGGCCCTTTTCGACCTTGATTTCCATGCCGAGTTTGGTCTTGGCGTCGTCGAGGGTGGCGATGATTTGACCGGGGTTAACAATTTCGACGTCGGCCGTGGTCTTGATGTCGGCGGCGGTGACTTCGCCCTTCTTGGAGGCGGCCAGCACCAGGTATTGCGGCTCGTCGGAGAACACGCGGAAGCGCAGCTTCTTGAGGTTGAGAATAATCTCGACCACGTCCTCTTTGACGCCGTCGATGGTCGAGAACTCGTGCGAGACGCTGTCGATCTTGACGGCCGTGACGGCGGCGCCGCCCAGGCTCGAAAGAATGACTCGGCGCAAGCTGTTGCCCAGGGTCATGCCGTAGCCGGAATGCAGCGGCTCGACCACAAATGTGGCCTTGTTGCCTTCCTCTCGTACGGGCTTGAGCTCGGGGAGCTGAATCGGGTGTAACACTTTGGTCGTCCTTCCTTACCTTGAATAAAATTCGATGATTAATTGCTCGTGAATCTCTTTGGTGATGTCCTCCCGGGCCGGGAGCCCGGTGACTTTGCCGGAGAGTTTCTTGGGGTCAAATGTCAGCCAGCGGACCTGAGAATTACCGGAAAGCTCGGCTGAGACTACAGTGAAATAGGCGTTTTTGGCGCTCTTGGGCCGGACCGTGAACTCGTCGCCGGGACCCAGCAGGATCGAAGGGATGTCGACCCGGCGGCCGTTGAGCATAAAGTGGCCGTGGGTAACCAGCTGGCGGGCCGACTGGCGGCTGGGGGCGAGGCCGAGGCGGTAAACGGCGTTGTCGAAGCGCTGCTCCAGCAGGGTGAGCAAAATGTCGCCGGTGTTGCCGGTGCGGCGTTCGGCGGTGTGCACGACCTTGGCAAACTGCTTCTCGAGCAGGCCGTACATGCGCTTCACCATCTGCTTCTGGCGCAGCTGCAACGCGTACTGGCTGGGCTTGCTGCGGCCGGCGTTGGGGCCGTGCTGGCCGGGCTTGTAGGGGTGCTTGGTGATACCCTTAATGGCCTTGGGGTGCAAAGCGACGGCTTCGCGGCGGCTCTGCTTAACGATGGGGGTAAAATTGCGTGCCATTAGTCTGCTCCTATACCCTTCTCGCCTTGCGCGGGCGGCAGCCGCCATGGGGAATACCGGTGACGTCTTTGATGCTGGAAACGGCGATGCCCATAGTGGTGAGCGCGCGGATGGCCGACTCGCGGCCGCTGCCGACACCGTTTACCAGTACGTCGACGCGGCTGAGGCCAAAATCTTTGGCGGCGGTGGCGGCGCGTTCGGCTGCGGTCTGGGCGGCATACGGCGTGCTCTTCCTGCTGCCTTTGAAGCCGGAACTTCCGGCGCTCGCCCAAGACAGCGCGTTGCCGCGCTCGTCGGTGAAGGTGACGATGGTGTTGTTGAAGGTCGCCTGCACGTGCATTTGTCCGGCGGCAACCGAACGCTTGACCTTGCGGCGGCGGGCGGTGCTGGTAGTTTTGCTGGGTGTCGTTGCCATCATTATCCTTATTAAGTCTTAGCCGCTGACTTCTTGCGGCCCGAGCCCATCGTGACTTTCTTGCCGCGCTTGGTGCGGGCATTGGTCTTGGTGCGCTGGCCGTGCGCCGGCAGGTTGGCCTTGTGACGGAGGCCGCGGTAGGAGTTAATTTCCTTGAGGCGCTTGATGTTGAGGCTGATCTCACGCTGCAAGTCACCTTCCACGCGGTAGTTCTTGTCGATTTGCTCGCGGAGCTTAGAGACTTCGGCTTCGGTGAGGTCTTTCACGCGGGTGTCGGGGTTGATGCCTGTGGCCTTCAGGATTTTTTGGCTGGTGTGAACACCGATGCCGAAAACGTAGGTGAGGGCCACCTCAACCCGCTTGGCTTCGGGGATATTAACTCCGGAAATGCGCGCCATTAACCCTGCCTCTGCTTATGACGAGGTTTGGCCGAGCAGATCACCCGCACCACGCCTTCGCGCCGCACGACTTTGCACTGGTCACACATTTTTTTGACGCTGGCGCGGACCTTCACGGGAATTCCTCGTCTTACTTAATTATCTGTGCCTGTAGGTGATACGAGCCTTGGTAAGGTCGTACGGAGTCATTTCGAGGACGACGCGGTCGCCGGGGATGATGCGGATGTAGTGCATGCGCATTTTGCCGGAGATGTGAGCTAACACAACGTGGCCGTTCTCGAGCTCTACCTTGAATAAGGCGTTGGGTAGAGTCTCAAGGACGGTGCCTTCGAGCTCAATTACTTCCTTTGTTGCTCGCTTGCCGGATTTCTCCGGCCTTGTTGGCTTCTTCGCGTCTGACATATATGACTACAGTTGTCGATTATAGATAATTGTTTCGTGCTTGTAAAGGCTTTTGTATCTGGGTTCTGTCCACTAAACCGGAACAGCCATACTCTTAAGTAATGTGAATGGGTCTCGAAATAGTTCAGGGTGGCTCCTCCGTGCCTGAAACTCCTGCAGTATGCCGGACAAGAAGCGCTTCAAGAAGCGGTCGCGGGTTCGGATGACAAACCGGTCCAGGCAGCTCCAGACATTCTCGGCCCGGTTGGTTGGCCCGAAGTGCCCCCGGTCATGGTTGCAGACGACGAGTCCGTAGCCGACGTCCTCGAGCCCCAGATGGGAAGCGTGGGCGTCAGCATGAATGAGGCTGCCGACCTCAGCGTGACGGTCAAGGAAGCCCTCAACGGTATCTTGGGCTACATCCGGAATGACCTCTAGTCGCACTTTGTTTGTTTCCCGGTCGACCACCCCCATGACAATAGCTTGGTTGCCATATTTCTGGTGACCCAGGAAGGACTCGTCAATCTCCAGGAGGCCAGCCAATGGGTCGCCCTCACTGCGGGGCAACCGGGACCGGAGCCGTTCCAGCCACCGCTGCACCGTCGGGTAGCTGAGGCCGGTCGCCACCACAATGTCGCCTGGAGAGTGCTTGCCCTGCCAACAGATGACGAGGGCCAGGATCTTGACCCAGGACAGCTTCGAGAACCCGAATCCCAGGTTGCGCTTGAGGCTCCATTTCCGGCGGCAGGTACCGCACCACAGGTATTTCTCCCGTACAAGTATTGTCTTGTGGCTTTGCCAAGGGCAAACCAGGCCATTGGGATATATTTCCCGGACCACCAGCTCGACACACTCCTGGTTATCCCGGGGCAGATTTATTAAGGTATACATTGGAACAAGTCTCCTTGCTTTAAGTTATTGCCGTAACTTAAGTGTAGAACTTGTTCCGCTTTAGTTTAGAGAACCTGTATCTGTTTTGTTAGAGCAATGACGCTAGCCGGCGAACCCCCTCGGTGATTTCGCGTTCGGTGAGCGCGCAGAACGGCAGGCGCACGAAGCGGTTCGGCTGGGCGGATGGGGAGAACGCTTCCCCCGGTGTAAGCGCTAAGCCGCCGGTGGCGGCCCGCTCGACCAGACCCCGGACGTTGGCGCCGTCCGGCAGGGTGAGGCCGACAAAGTACCCACCTTCGGGCTTGGTCGCTTCGGCCTCGGGCAAGTAGCGGGCGATGGCGGACAGCGTAGCGTCCAGGCGCGGCCGGTACAGCTGCTTGAGCCAGGCTACCTGCTTATCGAGCATGCCGCCTCCGAGGAACTCGGCGATTGCCGCCTGTGTGATCAGGACCGGCGACAGGTATGTCTGCTCGCCCAAGGCCACCATTTGGCTGATGATGTGCTCGGGACCAATCGCGAACCCGACGCGCAAGCCGGGCGACACCAGCTTGCTGAAGGAGCTTACGGTGATAACCCGCTCCGGGTAGATCTCACGCAGCAACGGTAGGTCTTCGCCGCGGTAGCGCAGTTGCCGGTACGGCACGTCCTCCACGACGTAGAAGCCGAACCGATCGGCTAATTCCAGCACCTGTCGGCGCTTGGCCAACGACAGCGTGACGCCGGTGGGATTTTGGAAATCCGGTACCAAGTAGAGGTAGCGCGGATGGTTGGCTGCCGCGAGCGCGGCCAAACGTTCTACCGAGATGCCGTCGGGCTGGAGTGGCACGCCGATGACGGTGGCCCCTCGCCGCCGCAAGGTCGTGATTGCCCGGTCGTAAGTTGGTTCCTCGGTTAAAACCACCTTGTCGGCCGCACCGCTGTCGGCCAGAACGCCAGCGAGTATATCCTGTAGCTGCAGCGAGCCGTTACCTACGATGACTTCCTCGCGGCGCGCGTCGAATTGCTCGGCCAGAATGTTCACCAACGGGTCAAAACCTCGCTGCTGGCCGTATTGCAAAACCGAGGCCGGATCACCCGCCAGTGCGGCAGCAAAGCACTCCTCGAGCCGCGGGAGCACGTGATGCAGCGCCTCTGTTGGCGGCACCCCCCGGGTAAACGAAATCATATCAAGCTCGGGCATGGCAAGCGCCTTTAATATTGTTCGTATGAGGTGGTAATGGCCTGGGCCTCGAGTTGCTTGAGGGTCTCAATGGCCACGGATACGACGATCAGCAGGCCGGTGCCGCCGAACGTCAGCACCTGGCTGTTGGTGAAGGCCTGGGCAATAAACGGCAGCACCGCGATGAAGCCCAACCCGAGAGCGCCGGCCAGGGTAATGCGGTTGACGACGCGCTTGAGGTAGGTCGCGGTCTGGTTACCGGGACGGATGCCGGGAATGAAGCCGCCCTGCTTTTGGAGGTTTTCGGCAATGTCTTTGGGGTTGAACACGACCGATGTGTAGAAGAACGTGAAGGCCACGACCAGCACGAAATACGAGACCGCGTAGATCGTGCCGTTGGGCGAGAACCAGGCGGTGAGCAACGACGCGAAATGCGACACCCAGGGGGTTTTAGCGCTCGTGAGCACCTGCCCAAGCAACCCCGGAATCGATAGGAACGCCAGCGCGAAGATGATCGGGATAACACCGGCCGTGATCACGCGCAGAGGCAGATGCGTGTCGACGCCGGCATACACCCGGTCGCCGCGGGTGCGTTTAGCATACGACACCGGAATGTTGCGCGTGCCTTCGTTGAGCACGACTACGAAAGCTATTACCGCCAGCGTGGCCGCCAGGAAACCAATGAGCGTGACGATTTTGCCGGCGTCACCGGAGGCGAGGCTGGCGAACTGGCCGGCGCTGGTGGGCAGCCGCGACACAATGCCGCAAAAGATGATGAGCGAAATGCCGTTACCAATCCCCTTCTCGGTGATGATCTCGCCGATCCACATCAGAAGCATGGTGCCGGCGGTAATGGTAGAGACCATGAGCAGCCACTGGAAGAGGTTGGGGTGGCCGATGACGTCGGTGTTCGCGACCCTGATGGAGGTCTGCTGAATGAGGAAAACCATCCCAAACGACTGCACGATGGCCAGCGGCAGAGTGAGCAGCCGGGTGTACTGGTTGAGTTTGCGGCGGCCCTGCTCGCCCTCTTTGGATAGCGCCTCAAAACTTGGCACCACCTGCTGCAGCAACTGCATAATAATGGACGCGTTAATGTATGGGCCCACGCCCATCATGATGATGGAAAAGTTGGCTAGCGCGCCACCCGAAAAGACGTCGGCAAAGCCGAGGATCTTGTTGGAGTTGAAGATAAATTTAAGAAAGTTGGCCAGCGCCGCGTTGTCCGGGACGGGCACCGGTACGTGGGCCAGGAACCGGAATACGACTATAAGACCAAGGACAACCAGCACCCTCCGGCGCAGATCCGGGGAACGGTAGACCTGCTTGAGACTGCCCCAGTTCATGCGGCCGGCTCGTCCGCCTTAGGTTCACTGGCCTCGGGCTTCGGCTGGGCCTTGGGCTTGGCCTCGGCTTCGGCCTCGGCTTTGGGGGCCTTGGCTTCGGACTTGGGAGCCTTCACCTTGGCTTCTTCTGCCGGGGCAGGGCGAGTGGCCTTTTTGCTGGGCCGGCGGACGTACTTTACGATCTCTACGGCGCCGCCGGCAGCCTCAACCGCGGTTTTGGCGGACGCACTGACGGCATGGAGCTTGAGCATGAGCTTCTTGGTGATCTCGCCTTTGCCGAGCAGTTTGACCCGGCCGTTGGCATCGGTAATGAGGCCGGCGGTGGCCAGGGCAGCAGCGTCGAGAGTGCTGCCGGCCTTGAAGCGGTCGAGACCAGCGAGGTTGAACACCTGGTACTCAACCCGCGATACCGGCGCGAAGCCGCGCTTCTTGGGGAGGCGCTTGGCGAGCGGGTTCTGGCCGCCCTCGAAACCGGGGCGCACGCCGCCGCCGGTGCGGGCGTTTTGGCCCTTGGTGCCGCGGCCGGCGGTCTTGCCGTAGCCCGAGCCGATACCGCGCCCAACGCGCTTGCGGTCTTTGGTGCTTTCGAGATTGAGTTCGTGGATTTTCATGGGGTGGTCCTTAGGCGGCTGCTGCGGCCGGTTCCTTCTTGGCTTGTCTTACGTTGCGGTCCGGCGTGGCCTTGAGGCGCGACAGGGCCAATGCAGTAGCGTAAGCGTTGTTTACTTTATTACTGGAGCCGAGGGATTTGGTCAACAGGTCGTGGATGCCGGCCACCTCCACCACGTTGCGGACGGCGCCGCCGGCAATAACGCCGGTACCGGCCGAGGCGGGCTTGAGCAGCACGATAGCGCCGGCGAACCGCACCTGGACCTCGTGCGGGATGGTGTTGCCTTTGAGGGGCACAGTGATCATGTCGGCTTTGGCGCGCGAGACGGCCTTGGCGATGCTGGTCATCACCTCGGAGCCTTTGCCCACGCCCACGCCGACGCGGCCTTTGCCGTCGCCGACCACCACAGTGGCTCGGAAACGGAAGCGGCGGCCGCCCTTGACCACGCGGGCCACGCGGTCGATGGCTATCACCTTCTCTTCAAATTCTTTGGGCTGCTGTTCGATAGCCATTTAAAACTCCAATCCTGCGGTGCGGGCAGCAACGGCTAGGGCATGCAGCCGGCCGTGGTAAATGCGCCCGTTACGGTCGAACACGACTGCCTTAATTTTCTTCGTCCTGGCGCTGGCCGCCACCTGCTCGCCGGCCCAGGAGGCCTTGGAGGTGAGATTGCCCAGCGATTTCTGCCCGACCGTGCTCACGTAGACCAGCGTGCGGCCGGTGGTGTCGTCGATGATCTGGGCGGTTACGTGGGTAAGTGTAATCTTGACCGACAGGCGCGGACGCGCGGCAGTGCCGGAAACCTTGGCCCTCACGCGGGACCGGCGGCGGTTGAGTTTGGCGAGTGTCTGATTAATCATGGTTTAGCCTTTAGTAGCAGTCTTACCGGCCTTGCGGCGGATCTGCTCTTCCACATATTTAATACCTTTGCCTTTGTAGGGCTCGGGTTTCTTGAGGGCCCGCAGGTTGGCGGCCACTTGGCCCACCAGCTGCTTATCAAATCCGCTCAAGGTGATGACATTTTTCTCGATCTTCGCCTCCACGCCCTGAGGCAGCGTGAACACTACGGGGTGCGAGAAGCCGAGGCTGAGATTGATGGTGTTGCCGGCCACGCTGGCGCGGAAACCGACGCCGTTGATCTCCAGCGCGCGGGTGAAGCCCGCGGATACGCCGGTGACCATGTTGGCTATCAGTGTGCGCATGAGGCCGTAGAGGCGGCCGGTTTCGGGGGTCTCCGAGGCCTTGCTCACCAGGAGGCTGTCGCCTTCCCGAACCAGTTCGATGCCCGGCAGCAAGGCCACCTCGAGGGCGCCTTTTGGCCCGGTAACTTTCACTAAGCGGTCAACAAGTTCCACCGTGACGCCGGCGGGAACGGTAATTGGTTGTCGTCCAATTCTACTCATGCTACCACACCTTACAGATTAGTTCGCCGCCGAGGCCTTTTTTGCGGGCATCGCGGCCGGTCATGATGCCGCTCGAGGTACTGACAATCACCAAACCCCGGCCGCCGAGAACCAACGGGATGTCCTGGGCGCTGGTGTAAACGCGGCGGCCCGGCTTAGATACGCGGATCAGCGACGTGATGGTTTCGGGGTTGGCCGGCAGTGCGAGCTCGAGCGACTTGAAACCGCCGGCCTCAGTGGTTTTGACGCCTTCCAGGAACCCGGCCTGCGCCAGGATTTCGGCCACCTGGGCCTTGAGCTTGGAGTGAGGCATTACCACCACGCGCTTGTGCGCCGTGTTGGCGTTGCGGATGCGGGTGAGGAGATCGGAAATTGAATCGTTAAACATAGCTTATCTCCTTACCAACTCGCCTTAGTGACGCCGGGAATCTGGCCCTTCGAGGCGAACTCGCGGAAGCATACCCGGCAGAGGGCGAATTTACGAATATATCCACGCGGGCGGCCGCAGACTTGGCAGCGGTTGACCTTGCGGGTCGAGAATTTGGGTTTACGGCCGGCTTTTACGACTAGTGCAACTCTTGCCATCAGGCAGTCCTCCTAAAGGGAAATCCCATTAACTGTAGCAGCCGCTTACTTTCTTCCGGGGTCTTGGCGGTGGTCACAATGTTGACCTGCAGACCGTGGCTGGCGCCAACCTCCTCGAAGGGAATCTGCGGGAAAATGCTGTGGTCGGGCAGACCGAGGCTGTAATTGCCGTGCGGGTCGAAAGCGGTGTCCGAGAGGCCGTGGAAGTCGCGGATGCGCGGCAGCACGACGCTTATCAGCTGGTCCAGGAACTCCTCGGCCCGAGTGCCGCGCAAGGTGACCGTGGCGCCGACCTTATTGCCCTCACGGACCTTGAACGCGGCGATGCTCTTGCGGGC
Source organism: uncultured bacterium (assembly GCA_963740635.1). Lineage (GTDB taxonomy): Bacteria > Patescibacteriota > Saccharimonadia > UBA4664 > UBA4664 > UBA5169. The sequence continues at coordinate 408,175 of CAVUEQ010000001.1, forward strand.
CACGGTGGTCACCGGGTGCTGGCCCGTGACTTTGGCGAGTGTATCGGCAGCTGTGTCGAGGTGCTTGGTGTCACTGACGGCACGGCCCACGCCGGAACTCACCACGACCTTGAGGATCTTCGGAACCTGGTGCGGATTGGCGTAGCTAAACTCGCTGCGGAGGGCGGGTACGGCGGTCTTTACGTATTTTTCGGTGAATCTATTCATGACTTCTTACCTGACTTGGCTGGGGCTTTCTTGGCTTCGGCTTTGGTAGCGGCTTTTTCGGCTTTCTTGGCCGCTTTCTCGTGATTGGCGCTGACCTTGAAGATGCGCTCCTTACTGCCGTCGGCCTTGATCACGTAGCCCACGCGGGCGGGTTTGCCGGAGGCCGGGTCGAGCACCATCACCTTGGAGGCGTCGATCGGGCGGGTGACGTCCAGGATACCCCCGCGGGGGAGCTTCTGGGAGGGCTTGGTGTGGCGTTTCACCACATTAATGTTCTCCACCAGCACCTTGTTCACGCCCGGGAGCACTGCCACCACGGCGCCGGTTTTGCCTTTGTCGCGGCCGGTGATCACTATTACTTGGTCGTCGCGCCGGAGTTTCATTACAGCACCTCCGGAGCGAGTGAAATGATCTTCATGTAGCCGCCGTCGCGCAACTCCCGGGCCACTGGTCCGAAGATGCGGGTGCCGCGCGGAATGCCGGCCTTGTCGATGAGCACGGCGGCGTTTTCGTCAAAGCGGATGCTACTGCCGTCGGCGCGCTTGGTGTCTTTGACGGTGCGCACGATGACGGCGCGCACCACCTCTTTTTTCTTGACGCCGGCGCCGGGGAGCGCCGCCTTCACGGAAGCCGTGATGACGTCGCCCACGCGGGCGTAGCGGCGGCGCGAACCACCGAGGACCTTGATACACAAGATGTCCTTGGCGCCGGAGTTGTCGGCCACTTTGAGCCGGGTTTCTGCCTGAATCATCTTAGGCCTCCATCTCCTTGGCGGTCACTTTGCGGGCCACTTCCCAGCGCTTGTCTTTCGACAGCGGGCGGGTCTCGGTAATTTCGACCAGGTCGCCGGTGTGCATAGCATTGTCGGCGTCGTGAGCCTTAAAGCGGGTGGTCACCTTGTACTTTTTGCGGTAAATGGGGTGCTCTTTCACGCTGCTAACGGCCACAACGATGGTCTTGTCCATTTTGTCGGAGACGACTGTCCCTCGTAATGTTCTAATCATTCTGACGCCTCCTCCCGGGCGATTTCGCGCTCGCGGCGCAGGGTGAGCGCGCGGGCAATAGTTTTCTTGTGAGCCGACAGGATCTTAACGCCCTTTTCTTCCTTGGTGCGGCTGTTGATGATGGCTTGGGCTAAGGCCGCCTGCTCTGACGCGATGAAAGTTTCGAGCTCAGCATCGGTCTTGGCGGTAATTTCTGCGAGCTTAATCATGACTGCTTCCCCTCCACGGTTTCGGACTTGGCGGTATCGCCGGGGGTTTCGCGGACAATAAAGCGGGTCGGGATGGGCAGTTTGTGCCCAGCCAAACGCATGGCTTCTTTGGCGGTTTCAACGTCCACGCCGTCCATCTCGAACATGATGGCGCCGGAGCGCACCTTGGCGGCATAGTGGTCCACCGAGCCCTTGCCCGAGCCCATGCGGACTTCGGCCGGCTTCTTGGTGATGGGGGTGTCCGGGAAAATCCGGATCCAGATTTTGCCGCCGCGCTTAACGTAGCGGGTCATGGCGCGGCGGGCGGCCTCGATCTGGCGGCTGGTGATGCGCTCGGAGGCTTCGGCCTTCAGGGCGTAGCTGCCGAAGGCGATTTCGTGTCCGCGCTGGGCCGAGCCGCGCATTACGCCCTTCATCTGCTTGCGGAATTTAGTTTTCTTTGGCATTAACATGGCAAACCTACTTCTTCCCCTCGAACTTCGTGCCCTTGTAGATCCAGACTTTCACGCCGATGACGCCGTAGGTGGTGCGGGCGAGGGCCTGCGCGAAATCGATGTCGGCGCGGAGGGTGTGCAGCGGAATGCTGCCTTGAGCAACATTTTCGCGGCGGGCCATTTCGGCGCCGTTGAGGCGGCCGGCGATGGCCACTTTGGCACCGAGCGCGCCGGACTTCATGGCGTTTTCAACGCTCATCTTCATGGCGCGGCGGAAGCTGATGCGGCGCTCGAGCTGGCCGGCAACGTTTTCGGCTACCAGCATGGCGTTGGTTTCGGGCTTCTTCACTTCTTCGATCGAAACCTTCACCGGCCCGCCGACGATCTTGGCGAGCAGGGCCTTGAGCTCTTCGGCGCCGCTGCCGCCGCGGCCGATGACCACGCCGGGCTTAGAGGTGTGAATTGTGACGATGAGGGCGCCGGGCGAGCGCTCGATATCCACGCGGGCCACGCCGGCTCGCTTACTCAGCTTGCCCGCAATGGCGGCCCGGAGCTTGAGGTCCTGGATGAGATAGGCGGCGTAGTCGCGGTCGGCGTACCAGCGGGACTGCCAGTCGTGGTCGACCTGGAGGCGCATGCTGCGGGGATTAATCTTTTGACCCATTACTTGGCCTCCTCGTTAGCGTTTGATCCGACGGAAGCGATGGAAGTATCCGACGCACCTGCCGGCGGTGTCTGAGCGGAGCGAGTTCGCCGGCCAGCGGAGGATGCTTCCGGAGCTTTCTGATCGCTCACCACCACGGTGATGTGGCTGGAGCGCTTGCGGATGGGGCTGGCGGAACCTTTGGCGCGCGGCATGGAGCGCTTGAGGCTGGGGCCGGGGCCGATCAGCACGGATTCTACCACCAGGTCGCGGGCATTGGCGCCCAGGTTGTTCTCGGCGTTGGCGATGGCGCTGGTGAGCACCTTACCGACGGGGCCGGTGGCGCGCTTGTCGGTGTTTAGCAGTATGGCCTGGGCATCTGTGGCGCGGCGGCCGCGGATGAGCGCGGCGACCAGGCCGGTCTTGCGGGCCGATGTGCCGACGAATTTAGCGGTGGCTGAGGTTTTCATTACTTCTGTCCCTTCGCCAATTTACCGCCGTGGCCGCGGAATTTCCGGGTGGGGCTAAACTCACCGAGCTTGTGGCCGACCATATTTTCAGATACGAACACCGGCACGTGCATGCGGCCGTTGTGGACGGCGATGGTGTGGCCAACCATCTCGGGGCTGATAGTAGAGGCGCGGGCCCAGGTCTTGAGCACCAACTTGTCGCCGGCCGGCAGGGCGACGATGCGTCCCAGCAACCGAGTATCTACGTGTGGTCCTTTTTTGAGTGATCGGCTCATCTAGCGTCTCCTACCTTTGCCGCGGCCGCGGATAATCATGGCGTCGGTGGACTTGCGGCGGCGGGTCTTGAGACCCAAGGCCGGCTTGCCCCACGGCGTTTTTTGGCCGTATTTGTAAATTGCTGTTGGCTGCGCGCCTTCACCACCACCATGCGGGTGGTCGACCGGGTTCATGGCTTTACCCCTGACCTGCGGGCGCCAACCCAGGTGGCGCCGGCGGCCGGCCGAGCCCCACTTGATGTTCTGGTGCTGCTCGTTGCCGACGGTGCCGATGGTGGCCTGGCAGTTCTCGTTGACCAATCGGACTTCACCGGAGGGCAGGCGGACCTGCACAAAGCCGGGCTTCGTGGACTCTTTGGACACCAGGCTGGCTTTGGCGCCGGCGCTGCGCGCGATCTGGCCGCCTTTGCCGAGTACCAGCTCGATGTTGTAGATCTGGGTGCCGGCGGGGATGGACTTCAGCGGCAAGCGGTTGCCGGTGCGGATGGCGGCCTCTTCGCCCGAGGCGAGCTGGTCACCCACCTTCATGCCGGAGCCGGCCAGCACGTAGGCCAACCGTCCACGCCCGGTCTCCGACTTGCCGCCGTCGATGCGCACCAGCGCGATGTGCGCCGAGCGGTTGGGGTCGTATTCCAGGGCCTCAACGGTGGCGGATTTAACGGCCTTGAAGTCAAAGTCGACGAGGCGGTAGTAGCGCTTGACGCCGCCGCCGCGGTGACGAATGGTAATTTTGCCCTGGTTGTTGCGGCCGGAGCCGGTCTTCTTGGCGACAATTAGGGCCTTCTCGGGGCGCTTCTTGGACAGGCCGGCAGTGTCGGCGGTGGTCATTCCGCGGCGGCCGGGAGTGGTTGGTTTATAAAGCTTAATTGCCATTACTTGGCCCCCTCGAACAAAGCGATTTTTTGGCCGCTCTGAAGTTTAATCATGGCTTTCTTGACGTCCTTTTGGCGGCCCAGGACTTGCTTGAAGCGCTTGAGTTTGCCTTTGGAAATGATCATGTTGACGTCGGTAACGTTGACCTTGAACGTGGACTCGACGGCCCGCGCCACTTCAATCTTGTTGGCGCTGGTGGGCACCTCGAACACGTAAATGCCACGCTCGGCGAGATAAATGGCTTTTTCACTAATCTTGGGAGTAAGCACGATCGAACTCATTATTTCTCTCCCAACCACGAATTAATAACTGCGAGCGCCTTTTCGGTAACGACGATTTTGTCGGCGTTCATAACGTCGTAAACATTGAGGTAGTTGGCCTGGACGGTCTTGAGGCCGGCGATGTTGCGGGTGGCGCGCTCGATGAGGTCGGTCTTGGCTTCGACGGCCAGGAGCAGATTGCCGCTAAGGCCCATCTTGCCCAGTAACTGGACGGTGGACTTCACTTTGCCCTCGGTGTCGAAGGTTTCGAGCACCACGATGTCGCCGGCGGCGGCGCGCAGGCTCAGCGCCCCGCGGATGGCCGCGCGCTTCATGCGCACCGGCAAGGTGAGCTGGTGGTTTTCGTTGCCGGTGGGGCCAAACACCACGCCGCCGCCGCGCCAGTTGGGTACGCGGATGGAGCCGACGCGCGCGCGGCCCGTGCCTTTTTGGCGCCAGGGCTTCTTGCCGCCGCCGCGCACCAGCCCGCGGGTGAGGGTGCTAGGACCGGCTACCCGGCCGGCCGCCAGATAGGTGCGGTAGGCTTGAGCGACCAGCTCGTGGTTGGCTTCCACGCCAAACACCGCGGTGTCCAAGGTGTGGCCGGTTTCGCGGGCGGCGCCGGCTTTGGTGTAAGCGGTTACGGATTTCATGCGGTGCCTCGGACCATTACGAGCCCGCGCTTGGGACCAGGCACGGCGCCCGAGATGGCCAGCACACCGAGCGCCGGGTCTACCACGACCACCTTGAGGCCCTTAACGGTGACCTGGTCGTGGCCCATGTGGCCGGCCATGCGCAGGCCCTTGAAGACATGCTCCGGATAACCCGAGCCGATGGAGCCGTGGGCGCGATAGTTGTGCGAACCGTGGGTCTTGGGTCCGCGGGCGAAATTGTGGCGCTTAATGGTGCCGGCAAAGCCCTTGCCCTTCGAAGTAGCCGTGACTTCCACCGGGTCGCCGGCCTCAAAAGCAGTGACGTCGAGCGTGGCGCCCACTTCCAGCGCCATGGCCTCGGCGACGGCGGCTTCGCGGGCTTTGGCGGCGGGGTGGCCGGCCTCCACGTCCTTAATGCGGAATTCGCGCATGGTGCGCGCATTTGAGCCGGAGGCCTTGAGGTGGCCAGCTTGTGGCTTGGGCTGATGCTTGGCCTCGCCAAAACCGAGCTGGACGGCATTATAGCCGTCCTTGTCGCTGGTCTTGACCTGCGTGACCACGCACGGGCCGGCCTGAATAAGCGTCACGCGAGCGACGTTGCCGGACTCGTCGAAGAGTTGAGTCATGCCAAGTTTTGTTCCGAGAATCGCCTTCATTCAAGCCCTACTTACATAAATAAACCCTAGGCAATGGTGGTTTCCCCTAGGCTCGGGGACCTGCCGCTTCCTAGTCTATTGGCACGCACGCGCGTGACGCGAAATACCATGTGACTATAGCGTATCTGACGCTTGGCTGTCAACAGGTGCGGGCGGGGTTTGGCCGCCGCCGCGCCGGGTAAGTTGGGCCAGCTCTTCGCCAAGGGCGCCGTTCATTAATATGAGGCCGGAGATGGTGAGGGTGGCGGCCACTGCGTACGAGGCCAGCCAGCGGAAATCCTGAACAAACAAACGCCGTTCCGTGATGACTGGTATGAGCACGAAAATGGCCGCGAAATTGCTCATCCACCACCCGATCAAGAAGCCTCGCGGGCGCTTTAACGGATGCTGCTTGGACAATTCGCGGACCCGCAAAAACCGCCTGGTGACGCGCCAGTTCAGATACAAAATTACCGGCAGGGGCAAATTTCCGAGAATGAAGATCCACACATAAGTACTATACCCAGTACCTATGAGATATCCAGCATTGACAAAACGCATATTCTGTGTTGATATGCATTATTCTTGATTTTGGAGATTTTCATGAACCCCAGCTCCACGGCACAGCGCATCGGATCGCTGCTGGCCATCACCATTGGCATCACCATCGCCGACAGCTACGTGCCGCACGAACTTACGCTTGTGCGGCAACTGCTGGCGATAGTTCAACTTGGCTTGATGGCCGCGATTGTGGTCCTGACGCTAGGTTCGCTACTGCGCGACTTCTAACTAAAACCAAATGCTTAGGGGCGCGATGGCGCCAAACAGCCCGATGATAGCGCCCACGATCATCACCGCATACTCGATTTTGCGGTCGATGGCGAAGTGGTCGTGCTGAGCTACAATAAGTCCGACGACCAGGCCTCCTGGAATTAACGGGAGGCCGTTGATTTTGATCCAACATAGTCCCAGCGTCAGGAAGACGAGAATTTTCAGGAAATAGGCGTTGTCGGATTCCCGGGCGCTGGTTTTGCGGACTTTACTCATGCGCGTATTAAACCATAAGCGTGATGCAGGTGCAATGGGTGGCTTTGACTTCTAAGGCAGGTGGGTCTTTCCGAGCGTTTTGGATGATACTACTTTCGCAAAAATAGATACTTTTTGCACCTATTCCTTTTGCACCTATTTGATGGTAGTTGATTCGCCAAAAAAGTAATCAGGCCCGCCGCACCCTCCAGTTGGAGAGATGCGGCGGACCCTTGGTCCGGGTGGGCGTGCCGGTCTAGTCGCCGACCGGGCCGAAGAGGAAGACGAGGACACCGGCGACGACGACGCCGACGACAGCGAGGAACGACTTCCCCTTGTTCTCCTTGACCACCTTCGGTACGACGGACATGGCGTAGTTCCTTCCGGACGAGAGCAGGTCACTTGCCTACTCGACTGTGGCACCGGGTTCGGGCCGGGAAAATTATACTCCTTTTTCGGGCTTCTTGGCGAAGAATTGCGTCTTGCCCTCGAGCTGGGTGGGAAGGAAGCCCTGTTTATGCTCGAAGCCTGGTTTCCACTGGTAATCCTGGCCGTAGCCCTGGTCTTTCATGAGTTTGGTGGGCGCATTGCGCAGGTGGAGCGGCACTTCGGCGTCGGGATGCTCGTGGGCGGCAGTGATGGCGCCGGCGATGGCGTCGTAGGCCCGGCGGTCCTTGGGCGCGGTGGCGAGCGCGATGGTGGCTTGGGAAAGGATAATACGGCCCTCGGGCAGGCCGATGCGCTCTACGCCAGCGAAAGTGGACACGGCCAGCGTCAGCATGGAATTGTCGGCCAGGCCGATGTCTTCGGACGCGAATACCACCATGCGGCGGGCGATGAATTTGGGGTCCTCGCCGCCCTCGAGCATGCGGGCCAGGTAAAACAGGGCCGCGTCGACCGCGCCGCCGCGCAGAGATTTGATGAATGCGGAGATGAGGTTGTAGTGGTACTCGCCGCCTTTGTCGTATTTGAGGCCGGGCTTTTGCATGGCCTGCTTGATGGTCTCGACGGTGATGCGCCCGCCCGTGAGGCTGGCGGCGGTTTCGAGGCCGCTGAGCGCTATGCGCGCGTCGCCGGCCGATAGGTCCGCCAGGAGCTTGGCGGCTTCGGGGTCGAGGTCCTTGGTGCCGAGCTCTTTGGTGCCGCGCTCGATAATCGCTAGGATATGCTCAGCCGAAAGCGGCTCGAGCACCACCACCCGGCTGCGCGACAGCAGCGGACCAATGACCTCGAACGACGGGTTTTCGGTGGTGGCGCCAATCAAAATAATCGTGCCGGTTTCAACATGCGGCAAAAAAGCGTCTTGCTGGGCCTTATTGAAGCGGTGGATTTCGTCGACGAACAGCAGTGTAGCCTGGCCCAGCTGTTTGCGGCTCTCAGCCCGGTCTATCACTTTTTTGACGTCGGGCAGGCCGCTGGTGACGGCGGATATTTCTTCGAAAGCGAAGTTGCCGGAGACCGCGATTATGCGGGCCAGCGTGGTTTTGCCGGTGCCGGGCGGCCCCCACAGGATCAGCGACGTGGGGGTGCCTTTGGTGATCATGGTGCGCAAAAACTGGCCTTCACCGACCACCTGCGTCTGGCCGATGAATTCGTCGAGAGTCCGCGGCCGCACGCGGTCGGCGAGAGGGCGCCTGGTATCGTCTGCGAACAAGTTCATGTATTCACTATAACCGCCGCGGCGCCAGATATGCTAGAAGTTCAGGATGCGCGTGCGGCCAGGCTCGACGATGGCAAAGGTCTGGTGGGCGCCGACGGTGGCCGGCCACCGCAATTTGGTGGAAGCTAAACATTCTTTGGCCAACTCCACCAGCTCGCCGGCGCTTGAGCTGCTGAGATCGCTGCCGGCCAGCACTTCCTTGGCAGCGGCAGTGGAGCCGGCGAGGGCCGAGCTTTCTATTACCGGCTTGAGGTAAAAATCCTGCGCACTGTCCAGGTAATAAATCCCGGGTTCGTCGGTGTGGCGGACGGGGTCGATGCCCGCCACGATAATTTCGACCCGGCCGGTCATTTGGCCCAGGTGCGGCACGAGATCGAGAACCAGCGCCGCCTGGATAAGCTGCGCCAGCTCGGCCGGGCTGGTGGTAGCCGTGAGGGCAGGCACCACCTTTTCCATGACCGGACGCCGCACCGCCTCCAGATTGCCGGCCACTAGCAGGATCGCGCGCCCGGGCACATTCATAAATTGTCCGAACTTAAGGGTGCCGTCGGGGATCGAGGCTACATCGCTGGCAGCCACCACGCAGTCGCGGTTTTTGAGAGCAAGGATTAATGGCATGCGGCTATTTTGCGCGCTGAGCGAACTTGCCGTCAATGGCCGCAATGGCGGTCGTGAGTGAGGAATCGAGCTGGCCGTCGAGCAGGCGGGCCTCGGCGATAAGCTGCTCCGGGTTGCCGGGGCCGGCGCTGCTGCTGGGGGCATATTTGGCTTCATAGGCCAGGGTTTCGAGGTGGGTGGCCTGGTCGAGCCAGTAATAGGCCGTGGCGATCACGCCCAGCAGGCGGGCGTCTTGCATCACGAACAGCCGGCCCGAGGCTTTCACGGAGGTCCAGAACTGCGTGAGGTAATCAATGCGGGCAAACAGGGTGGTGCTGCCGCGGCGGGCGTCAAACAAGGCTTTGTCTTCGGCCAGCTCTGCCCGGATTTGCTCGAGGATATCGCGCTCCATCTGGAGCGTGTTGGGGGCTGCGGCCGCGTGGCGGGCCGGCTCGGGGCGCAGCGTGCCAAAAAACAGGCCGACCGGAATGCCGATCATCACGCCTAACGCGCCTGCCGCCACGCCTGATCCCAGGAAGGCCAGGTAGCTGCCGGCCAGGGCGCCGGCGCTGACCCGGCCAAACAGATAAGCCAGCGGGGCCAGCAAGGCCAGCACGCCGAGCATAACCCGGCCGCTCAGCCGGAAGCCGCTCCCGGGTGTTTGAGGGGTGATGTCTGGAGTTGCCATAAGAATGCACTATTATAAGCGCATTTTGACAAATGATCAATTCTTACTTATAAAGTACTCGGTCGCCGCCTTGAATTCCGGCAGCGCCAAAATTATTGCATGCGTGCGTCGGGTAGTTGCCCAAAATGGGACAAGCCTACGGAAAATAGCCTCAATTTTGAAAACTATTGCCCTAAATGGGCAACTCCTTCGATGGTGAGCACCCTCACAACAAACCCTTATCCTGTAGTGTCTCGGCCGGCGCGCGCCAGCAGCCCTTGTTTGCGGGCCTCATTGGCCCAATGATCGGCCAGCTCGTTGCCGGGATCATTATTGTGCCCGCGCACCCACACCAGGACCGCCCGCGACTGGCGATAAAGCTCCACCACCTCCCGCACCAGATCGAGATTTTTGATCTCACCGCCTTTTTTCTTCCACCCGTTGCGCTCCCAACCAACGGACCACTTGGTGATCACGTTAATCCAAAATTCCGAATCGGTGTGAATGGCGCAGGGTGCGCCGGCGGCATCCTGAAGCGCCGCTATCAGCGCCCGGCCCTCCATGCGGATGTTGGTGCTATCGGGGTCGCTCCCGAGGATATGCGGCTTCATGTCGCGAATAACCGCGAACCCGCCGGCGCCTGGATTGGGCTCGCAGCTGCCATCGGTGTAGTAAATTATGGGATCTGGGCCGGTTTCTGACATGGGTTAATTTTACACTAAAAGTCGAACGGCCGGCCCCCTGGAGGGATCAGCCATCGAGGTGCTCGAGTTGCTGCCTATTCCGGGGCTGTAATTTCCGCGCCGCACCGCTACAATCGGGGTATGAATAATGCAGATTTAATCCTGTCGGGCGAAGTCATCGAGCAATCCTGTTCCGAGGACCAGGCCGCGGCCTTTCGATCCGCCATCGAGAATCTCATGATTGAAGACCTGGTGGCGATTAATGATTACCTCAATGCCGGCGTGGCGCCCGACTCGGATTGGCAATCCTATTGGAATGCCTTTGCCAAATTTGAGTGGAAAGACTTCAGCATCGCCTACCGCCACGTCCTCGACCGCGACTTCAGCTTGGATTAAACGCCGAGGCAGGCCCCACAGGCTCAAATGTAATCCGCTAAATCGCCCGCATCCGGTTCCCGCGCGGGTTGTGCTCCAGCTCCACCAGCCCCAACGCCTCCATCAGCGGCGGCATGTACATGCCAAACCGACCGCGCAGACCCTTCTTGGTGCCGTACCAGCCGCCCACCGGATTTTTCGGGTCGCGCGCCCAGGCCTCCACGGTCCCCGCCTTGGCCTCCTTTTGCTCGTCGGCCGCGCCCAATTCCATCCAATCGCCGTGCGCCTTCAGCATAGCGTGCAAATCCTCAATGGCCCGCGCCAGGTACCCGAGCTTGGTCGAGCCCACCACGCACACAATCATCGCCGGCTCCACCGTCTTATCCATATACATCTGATACTGCGACGTCCCTGGCGGCGTCGTGAGCTGCCACGGTGATTCTTTGGTGCCGTTGCCTTTTACGTCTGGCATGATTTGGACCTCCTCGTTACTTGCGCTTACTTGATTTTGCTAATCTGTTCGAGATATTCGACGGTATCTATGCCGAGGGTACGCAGATTTGATTTAATGATGAATACGGGTATCTCCGAGTCCGCCTGAATGATGATGGGCCGCTTCAAATCTTTACGGCCGTAAATAATATGGTCGCCCTTCGTGCGTAAATACTCGCACCCGATGGAAACTAAAAATTTCTCGAAGCGAGGCCGAGAAATTTCTGTGACTTTGGGCATGCCCCGGTTACGCGTAGGTGGGCACGGCGACTTTTATTTCAGAGGGTGAGTCTTCTACTAACTGCGGCGGCATCCAGGGCGACCTTGCTGTTTTGACCCAACCCAACTCCTCGAGCACTTCGTCAGTCGTGCCTCGTTCGTGAAGATCCTCGAAGAAGAGCATTACCGCCTCGCCAAACCGTTTTTGGACGTCAGCTTTGCTTTTACCCTGTACGCTCAGCTCGAGCACGGGGGTGTAGGCAATGAAATAGTTCCCTTGTTGCATCAGCATCACAGGTAACTTATATTCTAATTTGGCGGCGATTGGTTTGCTCATGCAGCAATTATAGCTGAGTTACATCTTGATTTCGATGTCGACGCCGGCGGGGAGGTTGAGGTTCATGAGGGCGTCGATGGTCTTGGGGGTGGGCTCGGTGATGTCGATGAGGCGTTTGTGGGTGCGCATTTCGAACTGCTCGCGGGCGTCCTTGTAGATGTGCGGGCTGCGCAGGACAGTCATGGAGTTCTTCTCGGTAGGCAGCGGAATCGGGCCCGCGACGGTAGCGCCTGTGCGGGTGGCGGTGTCGATGATTTGTTTGGCGGACTGGTCGATGACTTTGGAGTCATACGCCTTTAGGCGGATACGGATCCGCTGCTTTTCTGGGGCTTTGACTTCGGCTGTGGCCATGGGTAGGTGCTATCTCTTGTTGATCGGTTAATACTAAATACACGCTCACGTGGTGTTGGGTTGATTTAAGCACGGTAATGCGGTTTTTGTCAATGTGATGCTGAACATCTCGGTGATTTCGTGGTGTTATTTCCCGATGGATAAATTAGCCTATGGTTTGGGGGCTTTATTTTGGCTCTAGGACGTTATTTTATTAGTCCTTGATTATTATTGTGGTTATGGTATAATGGCTTTGTCGGTACCCGCTGACACCCACCCTGGAGCTTCTGCTCCCCTCGTCAAGATTGGAGTCACGCCGTGACCCAGACCCGGATGTCCGTTGAGAGCGCGCTGGCATGGCGCGACCTGGCCGTTACCAAGCTCGACGAAGCACGTGGCAAAATCGACCCCAAGGATTGGGGCGAGGACGGCCAGCTCAAAGGGCTGATGAAGGATCTCAACGAAGCCACAGATGCGCTCGGCGAAGCCGAATGGTGGCGAGACCACCCCGGCTGTAGCTAGAGGCATGCAAGGGTGGAAACGCCCGGCCCCTGGGAGTTACGACTTCCATGGGGCTGGGCACCCACTGAATTATTTCGCCCCCGTTTTGGGGGCGTTTTATTTGCCGAGACCGGCGACGAGGTTGATGGTGGTGGCGATGATGACAGTACCCAGCAGGTAAGCCAGCAACGCGTGACGCAGCCCCATGGAGCGGAATTCGCGTGATTTGAGGCTGGTATCGGAGACCTGGTAGGTCATGCCCATGGTGAAAGCGAGGTAGGCGAAATCGGCGTAGACTGGGGTCTTGGTGTCGCCAAAATCGACGCCGCCGGTGGGAGCGGTGTAATACAACTCGGCGTAGCGCAGCGCGTAGAGTGTGTGGACCATCAGCCATGACGCCATCACGCTGATGACGGCGAGGGTGGTGCTGGAGATTTGGGCGCCGCTGGGCGTGCCTTTGGCGTTCACGAGGATGAGCGCCACCGCGCCCAGGCTGGCAATGCTGGCCACCAGGAGGATGGCATCCGACACCACGCGCGATGGGTCTTCGCGGGTGGCGTGCTTTTTGACGAGATCGGGGCCGTATTGCGATACCTGGGCCCAGGTGACGGCCACGAACAGGACGGCGACGGTGTCCCAGGCCACGATGGCGGCTAGCGCGATTGGCGCGGCGCCGGCGGTGAGACCACCCACGGCAATCCCGGCAACAGCAATTGCAGCTAGCTTCACCCAGGCGCGGGGGACGGATTTTTCGTTGGTGAGCTTTACCGGCATGATCAATTTATAGCACAAAAAGCAACGAGCCCGCCCATACGGACGGGTTCGTCGCGCGTGAGCGGGGCTAGAGCAGGTATCCCTCCTTGAGCAGCCAGTTGAAGATGACCCCAGCGACTTCGTCCTCGACGAGGTTGTCGGTTTCCAGTCGCCAGTCTGCCAGCTCGTCGTAAAACTCAGTGCGCAGGGCGCGGCGGGAGGCCAAGTCATCACGCAGCGTGGTGTGGCCTTCGAGGAGCGGCCGCCCGGCATCCTCCTGGCTGGTGATGCGGGCGATCAAAACGTCGTCCGCGGCGTCGAGCCATAAGCAGGGGCAGTTCAGGCGCTTGAGGGCGCGGCGGTTGGCTTTGCGCTTCACTGAGCCGCCCCCGAGGGCGATCACCGCATGCCTGGGGAGGCCCAGGACGACCTTCGTTTCCAGGTCACGGAAGCGCTCCTCGCCGTAGGTCTTGATGTACTCATCGATTGACATCTTTCGGCCGACTTCGGCTTCGATCAGGCGCTCGACCTCGGTATCAACATCGATGAAGAGCTCTGGAAGCGGCACGTCGACATGGCGCTCTGCCAGCCATGCCTGGATGATCCTGGCGACCCTGATGCCTACAGTGCCCTTGCCGGCGCCGGGCAGGCCTTCGAGGTGAAGCCCGGGGAAACTGTCGATGGTTGTCATGATATGTACCCCAATCTGGATCTCGTGGGAGGATATTGGCTTCACGGTTATACCATAAAGCTGGCCTGCGGCAAAATGGCGAGCTCCGATCTTAAGCGAAAACTATTTGGTGCTTACGCTTTGCTGAGGGCCTGCGCCCGGCGGGAAGGGTGCGTTCGCGGGAATCAAAAATGGCCCCGGAGGGCCGCTTTTTGGCTTAGCAGTGCGCCGCGCTGCGCAGGCTACTTGATGATCTTGGTCACCACGCCGGCGCCGACGGTGCGGCCGCCTTCGCGGATGGCGAAGCGCAGGCCCTCTTCCATGGCGATCGGGTCGATGAGCTCAACCTTCATGTGCACGGTGTCGCCCGGCATGACCATCTCGACGCCGTCAGGCAGCGTGACGTTGCCGGTGACGTCGGTGGTGCGGAAGTAGAACTGCGGCTTGTAGCCCTTGAAGAACGGAGTGTGCCGGCCGCCCTCGTCCTTGCTCAGCACGTAGACTTCGGCGTCGAAATTCGGTGTGCGGCGTGACGGTGCCGGGCTTGGCCAAAACCTGGCCGCGTTCGATGTCGTCGCGCTCAATGCCGCGCAGCAGGGCGCCAACGTTGTCGCCGGCCTGGGCGTCGGGGAGCAGCTTCTTGAACATCTCGACGCCGGTGACGACTGTCTTCTTGGTGGGGCGGATGCCGACGATTTCGACTTCGTCGTTGACGGCGATCTTACCCTGCTCGATACGGCCGGTGGCAACGGTGCCGCGGCCCTTGATCGAGAAGACGTCTTCAATAGGCATCAGGAAGGGCTTGTCGACTTCGCGCTTGGGCTCGGGGATGAAGTCGTCCATGGCCTGGACCAAGTCGAGCACGGCCTTTTCGTCGTCGGCGTCGCCCTCGAGGGCCTTGAGCGCCGAACCCTTGATGATGGGGGCGTTCTCGTCGAAGTCGTACTTGGCGAGCAGCTCGCGAATTTCCATCTCTACCAGCTCGGCCAGCTCCGGGTCGGCCATGTCCATCTTGTTCATGAACACGAGGATCGAAGGCACGCCCACCTGCTTGGCTAGCAGGATGTGCTCGCGGGTCTGGGGCATGGGGCCGTCAGCGGCCGACACAACCAGCACAGCGCCGTCGATCTGAGCGGCACCAGTGATCATGTTCTTCACGTAGTCAGCGTGACCGGGCATGTCGACGTGCGCGTAGTGGCGCTTGTCGCTCTCGTACTCCTGGTGCGAAGTGGCAATGGTGATACCACGCTGCTTCTCTTCGGGAGCGTTGTCGATTTCGTCGTACTTAACGGGCTTGTTGATCGCACTCGGCTTGTGCTTTGCCAGCACCGCCGTGATAGCAGCGGTTAGGGTAGTCTTACCGTGGTCGACATGACCCATAGTACCTACGTTGATATGCGGCTTGTCGCGCTTGAATGTTTCGGCCATTGGTTCTCCTTAAAAATTGCGTTCGACAGTAATGGGGCTATAGAGCCTCAATAATCCGAGCATAAAAAATTCTGCCCGCATTGGACCCGATAATTATAGCGAGGTGGACGGGGTCTTGTAAATACCTTAGCAGCAGAAAAAGCCATGCCCGGCGCTAAGCGCTGGGTTGGACGTGGGCGCGGCGCTACTTGAGGTGGCCGAGGTGTAGGCCGGCCAATGCGACGGCCGAGATGGTTTGGGCGTCGGTGATTTCCCCGGCCGCAATGATTTTCTTGAGCTCGGCCCAACTCACCCACCGCTTGGCCGTGATGGTGTCGTTGGTGCCGCCCAGCGGTTCGCGGACCTGGTGCAGGCCGGTGGCCACGAAGGTAATGTTGCGCACGGCGGCGAACCCCCCAAACGGGTTGATGTCGTGGGTCAGGCGTTCCCACCGGTCGGCGTGGAGGCCGGCCTCTTCGGCCAGCTCACGCTTGGCGGCGTCAATTTCGTCCTCGCCGTCGATGTTGCCGGCCGGAATTTCCCAGGAGGTGGCGCCGGTGGTGTAGCGCTCCTGCTCAATGAGGCAAACCTTGTGGTCGTCGTTGAGGGCCACAATAAAGACCGCCGGCCGCGTTTCGACCCAGCCATACACCGTCGACCGCCCGTTTGGTGTGATCACTTGGTCTTCATGGACGGACATGTAATCGTTTTGGTAAACAATTTTGCTCGAAAGACGCTGCCATTTGCTCATAACAAGTTATGAATTCCGCTTATTGTCCGTATCATCGCATAATTTGCCCAGAAACTCGAAAATTTCGGCCAGCTCGGCGCGGTTGACGTACTCGCCGGGGCTGTGGGGGTTGTGGTAGCCGGCGCCCATCATGACCACGTCGAGGCCGCGGCCGGCCAGGATGCCGCCGTCGAAGCAGCCGTAGGTGGGCTGGAGGTTGGGGGTGAGGTTGACTGCCCCCAGCGCGCCGGCGACGTGCCGGAAGAGCGCGCCCGATTGGTCGAGGCGGTAGGCCGGCGAGTCTTTGGCGATGGTGATTTTGGGCTCCACGCCGTGCTTTTTGGCCGTGTCGCGGAAGGTTTGCTCGACCTGCGCGGCGGCCGCATCGGCCTTGGCTGTATCAAAACTGCGCAGCTCGGCCTGGAGCGAAGCCACACCGGGAACTTGGTTACGGGCTTTGCCAAAGCCGAATATGCCGATGTTGCAAGTGACGCCCGGCTCGTACTCCCCCACCTTGATTTGATTTGCGGCATCGATGAGGGCGGCGCCGGCGTTGCGCCCGGCCTGCCATTCGGCGGGGTGGGCGGTGCGGCCCACGTATTCGACGTCGATTTTGATATAGGCCGGACTCTGCGTGACGACATTGTTGACCCGGCCGGTCCAGTCGAGCACAATGGCGCGCTTAGCGCTCAGCAGTTTCATGTCGAGGTCTTTGGCGCCGAGGCAGCCGGACTCTTCGCCGACCGTGAACAACAGTTCGAGCGGACTGGCCGGCCTCACTCTCCCAGCGGCGATGGCGCTCACGAGCTCCAGGAGGGCGGCTACGGCTGCCTTATCGTCGCCGCCGAGCAAACCCGTGCCGTCGGTTTTGATGACGTCCGGGTCCACGACCACCTGGCGGCCGGCCAGCGGTGCGGCAATGTCGGTGTGAGCCACCAGGGCTAGGGCCTCGCCGGCTGCCTCCGATCCCGGTATGCGCGCCACGATGTTGCCCATTGGGTCTTTCTTATAAGGAACATTTCCTTTCTCAAGCCGGCCGGTAATATATTCCAGTACCTTTTTCTCGTGTGGGTGCACCTCGTCGATGGCTACTAGGTCGAGGAAGGTTTGCTCGAGTTGAGTTATGCGCTGTGACATGCATCGATTGTAGCAGAGGAATTTTTTTGGGTTCAGGCACTAGCCAGTTGGTGTCTCAAATTGGGAGATAGGGCGAAATATTAGCCTCGAATTTGAAAGTTATGTCTCAAAATGAGACACCCTGTTGATTGGGCGCATTCGAAAAAAAGAAAAGCCCCCGATGACCGAGGGTCATTTCCTTAGAAGCAAAGCCGAATTTAACCCGCGGCTTTGGCGGCGGCGCGCTTGCCGATGATCTCTTCGGCGACGTTGCGCGGAACTTCCTCGTAGTGGTCGAATTCCATGGTGTTGCTGCCCCGGCCCTGGGTCATAGAGCGCAGGGTGGTGGTGTAGCCGAACATTTCGGCCAGGGGTACTTGCGCGTCCACGACCTTCACGCCGGCGCGGTCTTCCATTTTCTCGACCCGTCCGCGCTTGGAGTTGAGGTCGCCGATAACGTCGCCCATGAACTCTTCGGGCACCACGACTTCGACTTTCATGATGGGCTCGAGAATGATTGGGTTGGCCTTTTTGGCCGCGGCCTGGAAGGCCATGGAGCCGGCGATCTTGAAGGCCATTTCGGATGAGTCGACGTCGTGGTAGGAGCCGTCGTAGAGCTTCACCTTGACGTCGACGATCGGGAAGCCGGCCACCACACCGTTGCCGATGGCCTCTTTCACGCCTTCCTCGGTAGGCTTAATGTATTCGCGCGGGATGATACCGCCGACGATGGCGTTTTCCCAGACGTAACCCTCGCCGGTTTCGGTGGGGCTGACCTCCACCCAGGCGTCGCCGTACTGGCCGCGGCCGCCGGATTGGCGCACGAATTTGCCCTGGGCGCTGGCGGTACCCTTAATGGTTTCGCGGTAGGCGACCTGCGGGCGGCCGACGTTGGCCTCCACCTTGAATTCGCGCTTCATGCGGTCGACCAGGATGTCCAGGTGCAGTTCGCCCATGCCCTCGATGATGGTTTGAGCGGTTTCCTCGTCGGTGTGCACGCGGAAGGTCGGGTCTTCTTCGGCCAGGCGCTGCAACGCGATGCCCATCTTCTCCTGGTCGGCCTTGGTTTTGGGCTCGACCGCGATCGAAATGACGGGCTCGGGAAAGATGATGCTCTCGAGAATCATCGGGTTCTCGACACTGGTAATGGTGTTGCCGGTGGTGGTGTTTTTGAGGCCCACAGCGGCGGCAATGTCGCCGGCGTAGACTTCGGTGATTTCTTCGCGGGAGTCGGCGTGCATCCGCACCAGGCGGCCGATGCGCTCTTTCTCGCCGGTTGAGGTGTTCAGGATGTAACTGCCGGACTTGAGTGTGCCGGAGTAGACGCGGAAGAAGGCCAGCTTGCCGACGAACGGGTCGGTGGCAATCTTGAAGGCCAGGCCGGCAAATGGCTCGGAATCGTCGGGCTTGCGCTCGAATTCGTCGCCGGTCTTGGGGTCGTGTGCCAAAGACGGAGCCGATGTCGAGCGGGGTGGGCAGGAAGTCGATGACGGCGTCGAGCAGCTTCTCCACGATCACGCCGCGGCCGTCGCCGCCGGAAACGGCGAAGAACTTGCCCGACAGCACGGACTTGCGGATGGCGGTTTTGAGCTCGCCGGTCGGTGAGCTCTTGGCCCTCCAGGTATTTCTCGAGCAGCTCGTCGTCGGCCTCCACGGCCGCTTCGATCAGGTGGTGACGGTAGCTGCTCGGCCTTCTCCATCATGTCGGCGGGGATTTCGCCCTCGACCAGCTCGTGGTCGTGGTATTCTTTGTAGGTGTAGGCCTTCATCTCGACGAGGTCGATCACGCCGTTGATGCTCTGCTCGAAGCCGATGGGCAGGTGGATGGCAAGGCGCGCTTGGTGAGGCGGTCGTGAATGCTCTCGAGAGACTTGTAGAAGTCGCCGCCGGTCTGGTTGATCTTGTTAATGAAGCAAATGCGCGGCACGCCGTACTTGTCGGCCTGGCGCCAGACGGTTTCGGACTCTGCGGCTCCACGCCCATTTTGCCGTCGAACACGGTGACGGCGCCGTCGAGCACGCGCAAGCTACGCTCCACCTCCACGGTAAAGTCGATGTGGCCGGGCGTGTCGATAATGTTGATGCGCTTGCCCTTCCAGAAGCAGGTCGTGGCAGCGGAGGTGATGGTGATACCGCGCTCTCGCTCCTGCTCCATCCAGTCCATAGTGGCCTCGCCCTGGTGGACCTCGCCGATCTTGTGGGTCTTGCCGGTTCGGTAAAGGATGCCCTCGGTGACGGTGGTTTTACCGGCGTCGATGTGGGCAATAATTCCAATGTTTCGGGTGTTTTCGAGCGAATATTCGCGGGCCATAGTGGGTGTGGGTATCCTTAATCGTTAATTTAGCGCTCGTTAAATTGGCGCAAAACAAAACAGCGCCAAGCGCACTGGTTACATGTATTTTACCGGCATGCGGGTTCAAGCGCAAGTTTAGTTGACTCTTTGGGCTAAATATTATATATTGTAGAAATTCCTTTGCCACTAGGGGCTACGGAAACGCAAGTTGACTCTTTAGGTTCTAGAAAGGATCAGCCATGACCTCACCCACTCCCAACCTCCTGCTCCCATCTGAAGTGGCCGAAGTGCTCCGGGTCAGCAAGATGACCGTCTACCGCCTCATCAAATCCGGCACCCTGCCGGCCGTCCGCATCGGACGTAGCTTCCGCATCCCGCAAGCGTCCTTCGAGGAGTACTTGCGGCAGGCCAGCTCTCAATCTGGTGACTAGCCTGGGCTCACCACTATCCGTACCTGCGTCCATGAGGAGGCGACCATGACCGAACAACCAAATGGGCTCGATGTCTCGCAGATGATCGAGGCCCTTGAAGTGGAGGCTGGGAAACTTCGGCAAGCCGGCGATGCGCGTGCAACCGATCTTCGCTCATTGGAAGAGAATATCCGCAGCTTGCAGGAACATAAACAGACCAGAGTGCAACGGGAAGCCCAAGCATTGCGAGTGGAGCGATCCAGGGAGAGTAGGCGAAATGAGGCTCACTCGGCTATCGCCTTGTTGGACCGCCTCCTTACCGAACGGTCAAAGTTGTACGTGGCATTGGACAACGGTTCTCTGTCTGCTGCAAAGGCCGTAGAAGCCAGGCACTCGCTTGCATTGCTGAAAAGCCGGATTTGTCATGCTCGCGATGCACTACGCGAACGGCTGGCAGCTGCCGAATTTGCGCAAGGGGTTTACCGGGACGAGGAGCTGATCCGGCAACTGCAAACGGCTACGTCGCCTCGATACCTTCCAGAGGGTGCAAAGTCGCGCGCCTTCATTGTGCGTACAGTCACTTTGTATTACC
Source organism: uncultured bacterium (assembly GCA_963740635.1). Lineage (GTDB taxonomy): Bacteria > Patescibacteriota > Saccharimonadia > UBA4664 > UBA4664 > UBA5169. Next base: position 428,695 of record CAVUEQ010000001.1, read on the forward strand.
GGGACTTAGCCATAAGGGCTCGCATCAGGCTCAAAAAGAGATTGGGCGCGATGAACGCGGCGCAGGAGGCCAACCTCGCTAAGGAATCTCGGCGCGTTGGGCTACAGATAGACGATAAGCAAGACAGAATACGGCGGGCGCTGGTGGCAGCCGAAGCAGAGACTGACCCGGCAGTGCGTGACGAGGATTTGATCCAACTGTTGCGGTCTGCCTTGGATAGGGCAAGCAAAACGCTGCTTCGGTACGGCAAAGACGCCAGAACTGCGCCCGTGCTGATCGAGCAACTGGAGCTAGACCTGGTGCGAAGGGATGAGCTACTCGCTCTGTTAGCGGCAGGAGGGCTCAATCACGACGAAATCGCATCCGCCAGGTTCGAGCTCAGCTGGATAAGGCGCCATACCTATCGTATTCGCAAGGCTATTGACGCTATGATCGAGACAGCAGCTACACTAGGCCCAGGGAGCCTCTCTCGCAAGGAACACTGGCTGCTCAGAAAGCTGAGAGAAGTGGTTGTTGCGGATTACGACCCGAGGAAAGTTCAGGATTAAGGCCCCGCTCTGCCAGAATTTTCGGCGGAGCGGGGCGTTCGACTTTTTAGGCAATTATTTTTCGTTTTGGAGCTTGGCGGCGAGCTCTGCGGCCAGGTTGTCGTAGCCGGACACGCTTAAGGCAAGGATGACGTCGCCGGGTTTGGTATTTGCGATGACATGCTTGACTAGCTCGGCGCGGTCGGGCTCGTAGAAAGCGTCTGACTTGCGGCCGTTTAGGAGGTCGTCGCCGCTGACGGTGTGCTCAGCGCCGGCTTCGCGCGCTCCCTCGATATCGGTGACATAGCAAACCTCGGCGGCGGTGAGCACCGAGCGGTATTCGTGGAGCAGGGTTTTGGTGCGCGAGTAGGTGTGCGGGCGGAAAATAACCACGATGCGGCGGCCGGGAAAGTGCAACTTGGCCGCCTCGATGTTGACGGCGACTTCGGTGGGGTGGTGAGCGTAGTCGTCGATGACGGCGATGGCGGCTTCGGGGTCGGAAACTAGATTGAAGCGGCGGTAGGCGCCCCGGAAGCCGGCCGCGCCCTCGAGGATTTGGTCGAACGCGAGACCCTGCTGGAGGCCGGCGGCGACCGCGGCGAGGGTGTTGAGCACATTGTGCTTACCGTAGAGGGCGATGGCGACGTGGCCAAGCACGCCGCCGTTTTTGTGGACTTCAAATTCCAGGCCCTGCGGGAGGTAGGCGATGTTGCGGGCGCCGAGGTCGCCGTCAGTGAGGCCGTAGGTCGTGACTGGGCAGCTAGCAGTGGCGGCGATTTCGAGCACGGTTTTGGACTCGGAGCAGGCGATGAGGTGGCCGGATTTTGGCACGGCGGCCACAATTTCGCGGAACCTGGCTTTCACCAATTCAAAGGTCGGGAAGGCGTCGGGGTGGTCGTGCTCCACTGAGGTGAGCACGAGCGTGCCGGGGTGGTAATACTGAACTTTGGATTTGGGGTCGAGCGCCGAGGCCTTGTATTCGTCGCCCTCGACGACCACCGTGCCGGCGCCGGTCAGGCGCACGCTCGACGGAAAGTTGAACGGCTGGATGCCCACGAGATAATCCGGCGAGCGGCCGGCCGACTCCAGCAGCCAGGCGATGAGCGCGGTGGTGGTGGTTTTGCCATGCGTGCCGGCCACGGCAATTACTTGGGCGTGCTCGGTGAGGTGGCCAAAAAATTCGGCGTAAGATTGCACGGGAAGGCCGCGGCGCCGGGCCTCGGTGATCACCGGCGAATCCGGCGTGACGTGCGCGCCGGTGATAATGACGGCCGTCACGCCGTCGAGCTGCACGGGGTCGAAATGTGTCCACCACACGAATTTGTGTTCGTCGAGCCAGGTGCTCCCGGGCGGTATGGCGCCGGGGTCGAGGCCCGTCACCTGGTAGCCGTTGTCGCGGGCGGCCAGGGCCAGACCGCGCATGGCGTGGCCGGCGATGCCCACGAAGTACAGGTGACCGCTCACCCGGCAAACTCCGGCAAATCCGCCAGGTCGTCGACCGACTTGGCTTTTTCAAGCAGCTCTTTGGGAAAGAAACCGGGCTTGGCCGACTTGGCTAATTTTAGGACACCCGGCAAATCCACGAGCTCCACGGTTATTTTTTCCCCGGCATCCACTTTCGGCTCTTGTTGCGAGTCAAAATCCGTGGCCACATATGTGTACACAAGCCAGTCGATTTTGGTGACCGGCTGCACCACGTCCACGAGCTTCCAGTTTTTGAATTTCATACCGGTTTCTTCCAATAGTTCACGTTTGATTGCTTCCAGCTCGCTTTCTTCGTCGTGGTCATGCCGGCCGCAGGGCAGGCTGTAATATTCCTGGGTAAAGCTGGGTTGGATCTCTTTAATGACCACCAGCTGGTGGTCCTTGATGGCCAAGACCTGCACAGTGTCCGGCCGGTCGAGCATCTCGAAAGTGGCCTCGGTACCGTCATAAAGCTCCTGCGGCCACTGGTAGACGTCGTAAATTTGACCTTGGAAAACGCGTTTAGCTTGGGATGGGATGGGGTGGGCGTGCCGGGGATGGATGGTTCTCATTGCGTCATTATAGCGCAACCGTTCATTACGAACCGCTGAACACGCCTGAATTAATTCATGGCTCCAGATGTATAACGAAACTGTATACCCTTAATTTTTATGGCTTGGCGTAGGCCTAAGACTACGCCATTATCGAGGATATGCGTAGTTTGACTACGCATTCGGCGGTGCTAAATATTTTCCGGCACGGGTTCCGTTAGGCATCGAGAGGGTGGATGTCTAGACAGGACCTACTCATGGACCGAATCTAGCGCGCGGCAACTTCCGCCGGCAGCACCTCCACCACTTCGCCCCCGACGCCGCGGGTGAAGTAGCTGTCGTGGGAGATGTAGAGCACAGAGCCGGTGTAGCGGCCGAGGGCCTTTTCGAGCTCTTCGATGCTGGGCAGGTCGAGGTGGTTGGTGGGCTCGTCGAGTATGAGCAGGTTGGGGCCGGCGCAAAGCATTTTGATGAGCTGGAAGCGGGCTTTTTGGCCGCCGGAGAGCTTTTCGATCTCGAGTTTGCCGTCGAGCTGGGGATCGAAGAGGTAGTCGCTCATCACTTGCTTGACCTTCTGGTCACTCACCGGGACGCCGAGGTCGGAGTATACCTGGGTGATGGCGGCGGCAAGCGGCTGGTGGAGATATTTGGGGTCGATTTCCTGCTCGTAGATGCCGATGGTGATCTTGGGGTCGAGAATGATGGTCCCGCCGAAGAGGCGGCTGGCGAGCTTAGTACTGCCGGCGGTGGCCAGGATGGCCTTCACGAGGGTGGACTTGCCGACGCCGTTGCGGCCTTTGAGCTCGAGGCGCTCGCCCTGGCGCAGCTGGAAGGTGATGCCGTCGAAGAGCGGTATGTCGTACCCGAGCGCGAGGCCTTCGACGTCCACCAGAATGCGCTGGCCCACCGCGAGCTCGCGGGTGTGAATGCGGATGTTTTTGGCCTTGTACTTGTCGTATTTGGCGACCATTTTGTTTTGCATGGTGCCGAGCTGCTCCTGGTCGATCCAAAACGATGGCTTGGTAATCCGGGCCTTGAGGGCGTCATATTGGCGCTGGAGGCGGTCTTCCATAATCCGGAAACGCACGGCGCTGGGGCCGGCGGCTTTGTTTTTCTTGCGGCGCGCCTCCATCACCTGGTTGTGCAGATTGGCGAGGGTGCGCTGGTCGAATTCGTACTGCTCCATGGCGTTCATGGTGGAGCGGCCGTTTTGCTTGAGGTAGTGTTCGTAGTCACCGGTGAAGCTGAGTGCCTCGCGGTCTTTGATTTCGACGATGCGGCCGACGCTAGCGAGCACGTCGCGGTCGTGCGTGATGACCACCACGGCCTGCTGCGCGCTTTCCAGCCATTCGATGAAGGCCTCCTTGGCGATGTAGTCCATGTGGTTGGTGGGCTCGTCGATGAGGGCGAGGCCGGCATCGCTGAGGGTGACTTTCACGAGCTCTACAAAGCGCTTTTGGCCGCCGGACAGGTGGCGGATGGGCCCGTCGATGCGTTCGGCGGGTACCTGGAAATCCTCGAGCTCCTGGCGGGCCCGTTGCTCGATGTCGTAATAACCGAGCTCGCCGAAGCGTGCGAGGGCGTCGGTGTAGGCGGAAATCTTGGCCATGTCGTCGCCCATTTTGTCCGGGTAGGTAGAAATAATGTGGTGCAATTGCGCGTATTCGGGGAGGTTTTCGAGTACGTATTCGAGTACCGGCTGGTCCGCCACTTCGTGGTGTTCCTGGGCGGTACTGGCAATCACCAGGCCCCGGCGCTGGTCGACGCTCCCGGTAAATTGCGCGTCGGTGCCGGCCATAATGCCGAGCAGCGTGGTTTTGCCGATGCCGTTGCGGCCAATGAGGCCGACTTTCTCACCGGGCTGGATTGTGAGGTCCAGGCCGTCGTAGAGGGTCTTGGCGCCGATAGTTTTAGCGATGTTTTGGAGATTAATAAGCATGGGGGATGGGTTTGGATTATTATGGGAGCTTTTTGACCCTTTGGGTCAAAAATAACGAGTCATGGAAGTAAGGCTCGGATCTGGTCGACGCTGGTATACAATTCGGCGCGAATGCCCGCCGCGAGGGCACTATCGACTTTGTGCTGGCTATCGTCGAAAAAGAGTATGTCATGCGGGTGCAAGCTGGGAATGTCTTTTAGAAGTGAATAATGGACCTTCCGGAAGAATTCGGGATCCTTCTTCTCCAGACCGAGCTCGCATGACACGAACAGGCCGTCGAGTTTGCCGGGGAACATTACCTTGCGCATGTAGGCGGTGCGGTATTGTTCCTGGTCCGTCGCAAGATATACCTTAACCCCGGCGGCGCGCAACTTTTGCAAGGTATCAAGCAACTTTTGGTCGATGTTATTTTCAGCCTTGAACCAGCGCTCCAGCAGCGCTTCGGGAGTGCCCTGCCAGTGCCAAAGGTCGCGGTGCTCAGCGATGAGCTCTTTGAGGTCGGCCCGGCCCACAGTGGCTTCACGAAATTTGCCCTGGAAGAAAGGCTCAATCTGCTCAGCCTCGATGGAATGGTCCTCAGCATGCTGGTGAGAATAGGGCCGGTCGTTGAGTGTGAGGACGCCGTCGGCGTCCATGAGTAGGACTTTGGGTGCGGTCATGATTAGTCGGTGAAATCCCAGACCTTGAGACCGATGTGGTCGTTTTGGGTTTTGGTGTGGTGGGCCGGGTAGCTGGTAATAAACAGCTCCAGCGTGGCCGAGCACTCCCCTTTTACCAGGTGGCCGGCTCGGGCCATCATTTGCGGGTCTGACAGCGTGACATGGAGGTGGGCGAAGGGTTGGCCGTCGATGAGGGCGACGTTGCCGAGCAGTGACGCCACTTCGAAGATGCCTGCGAGACGCATGTCGCTAAATTGCTTGGTGGGCATGGAGTAATGCGCCAGGGTGGGCGCATCGACCGAGCCGATGCCGGTGATTTGGGCGTTGTCTATCCCCTGCTCGGCGCAGAAGCGCTGAAGGGTTTCATGGATATCGTCACCGGGTTCAAGCCGGAGGGCGGATGTGTTTTCGGACAGGCGAGCGTATTTCATGACCTGATTCTAGCATGGGGATCCACGACCCGGTGGCAAAAATTTCTGCCGACAGTTATTTATCATCATTGATCTTTTGTCGAATATCTGGTATTAATACTAAGTTCATAAGCTGTCCATTCCGGTCCAGCTGTAAAGGGACCTAGACAAATCGAGAGGTGAGATTGATGACACAACCACGTCATCGGATTAGAGGCCGAACCCGTGTCCGGGTCTGGGTGACAACGGGTATTGCGATAGTGTTGGTCGCTGCCTTGGCCGCCTATCTGTCCGGCGTTCGCCCTTGGGCACACTCTGGCCTGTCCAGCGCCGCGGGCAATACCAGCCCGGTCGCCGGGCCAAGCGGTGCCGGCGTGGCAGTCGCGGGGGCAAGCAGTGTCACCGTGATCCTGCCGAACATGAAAAACCGGCCGGACTACAAGTTCTCGGCCACGCAGCCGAGCGTCGCGGCAAGTCAGTCACTGAAGAGCCCGACCTCGGTTCTGGCGCCGCTGGCGCCGCTGTACGACTTCCACGCCGTCCCGGCTACGCTGCCACCGGGCACGCAGCTTCGGTTCGTGGTTCAGAAGAACCTCGACCCTAAGCTAGTGTTCGAGGCCTACTACGACCCGTCGTTGGGGCATTGGGTGCCCGAACCGACGACCTACATCCCGGCAACGGGTGAGGCCGTGGCCACCGTGGCGCACTTTTCGATCCACTCCATTTTCTCGTGGGGTGCGAGCAGGGTTAAAGCACTGCTCGAGGGGGCCTTCAAGAACCTGTTCGGAGTGCTGACTGCGCACGCCAGCCAACCGCAGTGCGGCCCGGCCAACGGCGTAGATATGCACTACATCACCGGCCCGCAGTCGGTGCTATCGTGCCACGACGCGACCGTCGTGACGCCCGGTGTCAACGGGGTGGCGAACCTGCAGGTGAAGCTGGCCAACAACCGGCATTACCCGATGGACGTCGATTCCCCGTCAAGCGGCAACGTTTCAACCGATGACCGCGGGAGCGTAGCTCAGCAGATCGGGGCGGCGCTAACGAAGTTCGCCTCGAAGCGGCCGGGTCACAACATGACCCTGCTGACCGGCGCGGCGCTTGCCAAAATCCAGCTCCCGTCCCAAAAGGCGCCCTTCTCGCACGCCGCGATCGAAACGCAGGTCGACGGCGAGGCCTACCTCTGCGGACTGCTGCAGACCGCGGTGGACGAGATCGCCCTGATGGTGCACCTGCCCGTGTCGAAGTTGACCAGAAACCTGGTCGATGGGCTGGCCGGGGAAGAGGCACTCTACCGGCTCGGGACCGAGCTGTACAGCCCCGACCAACTGTCCCTTCAGGCCATCAAGACCTTGGGGGATGTCGGGCTCGACGCCCTCAAGGTCGCGGTGCAAAACGCCGGGACCTTCTTAGCCGGGCTGGTGGGACTGGTTGTGAGTCTGATCGACGACATGTGGCAGTCCATTAGTGGGCTGATTGACACTGTCAGCAACCAGAGCTTTCACCGCTACACGTTCACCGCCGACGGATCGCCGTGGAGCCCGTTCGACCTGCACAATGTCGACTGGTCGAGGATCACGATACCCGGAAGTTGGTTCCTTGGCCCGCCCACTGTGCAGCTCCACCCGGAGCCGGATTTTCCGCCTGTGGGAATGGCCGAGAACATCCCCACAACCTTCAAGGACTACAGCGGGTACGAGCACGTGGACGCGTATCTGGGCTCAGACGGCCCCGTGAACGTCGTCTACGGTCAATTGGGTGGTATTGAGGTGGCAGCGGCGCCGGTATCGCTGAACTATCACGCCGGCGGCACGGCCGATGCTCAGCGCGGTATGGGATACCTCATCTACAAGGCCGGCTCAACCGGGCCGGTGTTTGTTGGTGTGGCTTACCCCGAAGGCGCCTGGGGTGCAGCCTGGCTGCCAAACCCACACAAGGCCGATCACACCGACCTGGTGATGCGCGCGTCGATCACGGGCGGTCACCTGGTGATCGAGGAGGAGTTCTATGGGCCCCGCGACATCATCGCCGGCCCGACGGGCAAGGGCGAGACGATCTGGAGCCTGAACGGCGCCTCCCTCACCTTCGCCAACAACATCATACAGCCGGCTGCCGGCTGAGGAAGGAGAACTTCCAGCACGGCGCGGGGGCCATGAGGTCCCCGCGCCGTCTGCACGCATTTATTGAATACAAAAAGCCGCCTCTCTGGCGGCTTTTTAGATCGCTTGGTTTCAGTAGCGGGCGAAGTGGGCGAAAGCTTTGTTGGCCTCGGCCATGCGGTGGGTGTCTTCGCGCTTCTTCACGGCATCGCCGGTGTTGTTGTAGGCGCTCATGAGCTCGTCGGCCAGGTGCTGGTCGAAGCTTTTGCCGCTCTTGGCGCGGGCGGCGCCCAGGATCCAGTTCATGGCCAGGTGGATTTTGCGGTCGCCGCGGACCTCCATGGGCACCTGGTAGGTGGCGCCGCCGATGCGTTTGGCCTTCACCTGCACCGCGGGCGCGACGTTTTTGATGGCGGTCTCGAAGACCTCCAGCGCCGGCTGCTTGGTCTTGGTCTCGACGGTTTCGAGGGCGTTGTACACCAGCGTTTCGGCCAGGCGCTTCTTGCCGTCGCGCATGACTTTATTGGTCAGCTTGGTGACCAGAACGTTGGTGTATTTCAGATCGGGCTCAAGCGTACGCTTGAATGACTTGGTTTTCTTACGGGGCATTGGTTTCTCTCCTTTCGAGATACTGCCGCGGTTCCTCACTTGGGGGGCGGCTAATGCTGATTCTTAGGCTTTGGGCTTCTTGGCTCCGTACTTGCTGCGGCCCTGCGAGCGCTTGGCGACACCGGCGGTGTCGAGGGCCCCACGGATAATGTGGTACCGCACACCCGGAAGGTCCTTCACTCGGCCGCCCCGGATAAGCACAACCGAGTGCTCCTGCAGGTTGTGGCCGATGCCGGGGATGTAGGCAGTGACTTCCATGCCGTTGGTGAGGCGCACACGGGCGATTTTGCGCAGAGCCGAGTTGGGCTTCTTAGGGGTGGTGGTGGAGACCTTCACGCAGACGCCGCGCATAAACGGCGAGTGCAGGTTGTAGCTGCGGCCCTTTATGGAGTTTTGGATGCGGTCAAGCGCCGGGGTGGCCGACTTCTTTTTCGGGTCACGACGGGGCTTGCGCAAGAGTTGGTTAATGGTAGGCATAACGGTCCTAGATGTTACTCGGTTTTATCTGATTCGTCAACGCTGCCGGCCGGGGCGGGCACTTCGCCGGCGACCGGGGTGGGCACTTCGAGGGCGATTTCGTCAGCGGTCTCCGCGGCGGTCTCGGGCAAGCCCTCTTCGCCCTCACCTTCCACACGGAAGCCGGTACCGACCGGGATGAGCCGGCCGATGATCACGTTTTCCTTGAGGCCGCGGAGCTTGTCGGTCTTGCCGCGGATGGCGGCGGCGATGAGCACGCGGGTGGTGTCCTGGAAGCTGGCTGCCGACAGGAACGAGTCGCTCGACAGCGATATCTTGGTGACCGGCAGCAGGAGCTGGGTAAACGTAGCTCCGGTTTTGCCGTCGGCTTCGAGCTTGGCGGTGTCCTCGATGACAGACTGGCGCGGCACGATCTCGCCGGTCACAAACAGGCTGTCGCCCGGCTCCTCAACCTGCACACGGCTGAACATCTGGCGGATGATCACCTCGATGTGTTTGTCGGACACGATCTGGCCCTGGGCCGCGTAAATGGTCTGGACCTCGGAGATGATGTAGCGCTGGACGGCGGTTTCGCCGCTGAGGCCGAGCATTTCCTGGAGGTTGATGGAGCCCTCGGTGAGGCGGGCGCCGGGGGCGACGAGGTCGCCGGTGCGGACTTCGAGGTTCTGGAAGGCCGGAATGCTGTGCTCCCGCTCCGCACCGCCGGTGTGGGTGAGGTCAATGCGGTCCTTGTGGACCTTCACCACGCCTTCGGCCTTGGCCTTCAGAGGCTTCTTGCCGCCCTCGTTAGCGGCCATGACGTCGCCGGGGACCACTTTGGCGCCGGACTTAACCGCGGCGATGCGGCCGTCGAGCTCGTAGCTCGTGACCTTGAGGTCGGCCGGGGCGATGCGCACAATCTGCTTGCCGCCGGCTTGCTTCACGGTAACCACGCCGGCCACGTCGGCCAGAATGGCCTGGGCCTTGGGGCTGCGGGCCTCGAAGATTTCCTCAACGCGGGGCAGACCGGTGGTGATGTCCTCGCCGGCGATGCCGCCCTTGTGGAAGGTCTTCATGGTGAGCTGGGTGCCCGGCTCGCCGATGGACTGGGCGGCGATGACGCCGACCGGCTCCCCCAGGTCCACAACGTGGCCGCGGGCCAGGTCGAGGCCGTAGCACAGCCGGCAGATGCCCCAGCTGGTGCGGCAGCTCAGAACGCTGCGGATGGTGACTTCGTCGATGCCGGCGTCGTCGATGGCCTTGGCGGCGTCATCCGTGATAAGCGCGTTTTTCTCCACGATGACGGTTTTGCCGTTCTTCACCGGGACCGCGGCTACGCGGCCGGCCAGACGGTGGGCATAGCTCTCGCCGATGCCGGTGGCTTCAGAGCGGAGCATCACGATGCCGATATCGTCGCCGCAGTCGTCTTCGGTGATGATGACGTCCTGTGACACGTCAACCAGGCGGCGGGTGAGGTAGCCGGATTCGGCGGTCTTAAGCGCCGTGTCGGTGAGACCCTTGCGGGCGCCGTGGGTCGAGTTGAAGTATTCCAGCACCGAGAAGCCTTCTTTGTAATTACTCTTGATAGGCAGCTCGATGGTGCGGCCCGACGGGTCGACCACCAGGCCCAGCATGCCGGCGATCTGGTTAGCCTGGGCGGTGTCACCTTCGGCGCCGGAGTCAATGAACAGCGCCGTCGAGGTCTTGCCCTCTCCCAGCTTCTCGGCGACGGCCTTGGTGATCTGCTCGTTGGCCTGCTTCCAGGTGTCGACGGTGCGCAGGTAGCGCTCATCGTCGGTGATGAGGCCCTGGCCGTACTGGCTACTGATGCTGGCCGTTTGCTGCTCGCCGGTGGCAATGATGGAGTCTTTGCTGGCTGGCACGAGGTAGTCGTCGAGCGACACTGACACGCCGCTCTTGGTGGAATGCTCGAAGCCGAGGTTCTTGACGTCGTCGATCACCTGGGCGGTCACTTCGCCGCCGAAGCGCACGAACACCTCACTCATGAGCCGCTGCAGCACTTTCTTGGTCATGGTTTCGTTGCGGAAGCCGAAGCCCTCGGGCAGGATCTCATTAAAGAGAATGCGGCCCACGGTAGTCTCAATGAGAGTACCTTCGATCGGAACCTTTATGAGCTTCTGGAGCGTGATGTGGTCGGTCTGGTAGGCGTAAATGGCCTCATTGGGCGTGGAATAGGCCTTGGTCGCTTTGTCGCCGGTGACTTTGATGAAGGTGAGGTAGTAGTTACCCAGCACCATATCCTTGGTGGCGTCTACCACCACTTCGCCGTCGGCCGGTTTGAGCAGGTTCTTGCTACTTAGCATAATCTCGCGGGCCTCGCGTTGGGCGGAATCGCTGAGCGGCACGTGCACGGCCATCTGGTCACCGTCGAAGTCGGCGTTGAACGCGCGGCAAACCAGCGGGTGGAGCTGGATGGCTTTGCCCTCGATGAGCTTCGGCTGGAAGGCCTGGATGCCGAGGCGGTGGAGCGTGGGCGCGCGGTTGAGCAGCACGTACTTGTCGGCAATGATCTCTTCGAGCGTGTCCCACACCACGGTGGTGGCGCGCTCAATCATGCGGCTGGCCGACTTCACGTTGTGCGCGTGGCCCTGCTCGATGAGGCTGCCGATGACGAATGGCTTGAACAGCTCGAGGGCCATCATCTTGGGCAGACCGCACTGGTAGAGCTTAAGCGCCGGGCCGGCTACGATGACCGAGCGGCCGCTGTAGTCGACGCGCTTGCCGAGCAGGTTCTGACGGAAGCGGCCCTGCTTGCCCTTGAGCATGTCGGAGAGGCTCTTGAGCTTGCGGCGGGTGCCGGTGGACGGTACGGCGCGCTCGCGGCGGGCGTTATTGTCGATGAGGGCATCAACGGCCTCTTGGAGCATGCGCTTCTCGTTGCGGCGGATAACCTCGGGAGCGTCGAGCTCGATGAGGCGCTTGAGGCGGTTGTTGCGGTTGATGACGCGGCGGTAGAGGTCGTTGAGGTCCGAAGCCGCGAACCGGCCGCCGGCCAGCTGCACCATGGGGCGCAGGTCGGGCGGGATCACGGGCAGCTCGGTGGTGACCATCCACTCGGGACGGATACCGGCGGCCTTCATGCCTTCGAGCATCTTGAGGCGCTTGAGGGTCTTTTTGCGCTTTTGGCCTTGTGAAGCCTCGGCTTCAGCATCGAGGTCAGTCACGAGCTGGTCCACGTTGATCTCGGCCAGCAGGTCGCGGATGGCCTCGGCGCCGATGGCCGCGCGGAAGACCTCGCCGTACTTGAGGTTGAGGTCGCGGTATTTGGCCTCGGGGAGCAGGGTGAGGCGGGCCAGGCCCTCGAGCTCACCCTTGGCGTTGGCGCGGGAGGCGTCGAGCTCGTCGAGCTCGGCGTTTTGGGCCTCGGCCAGCGCTTTTACGTCGGCATCGGCCTCGCCGGCGCGCTGCTCGTAGCTTTTCGTGATTTCGCCCTTGCGCGAGTTAAATTCGCCCTCGAGGTCGGCCAGAGCCTTCTGGCGGCGCTCGTCGTCGACACTGGTGACAATGTAGCTGGCGAAATACACCACGCGCTCGAGGTCGCGGATACTCATGTTGAGCACCAGACCGATGGAGCTCGGGGTGCCGCGCAGGAACCAAATGTGCGTGACCGGTACCGCCAGGCTGATGTGGCCCATGCGCTCGCGGCGCACAATGCTGCGCGTCACGCGCACGCCACACTTGTCACAGACTACGTCTTTGTAGCGGATGCGCTTGTATTTGCCGCAATAACATTCCCAGTCTTTGGTGGGTCCGAAGATTTTCTCGCAGAACAGACCGTCTTTTTCGGGCTTCTGGGTGCGGTAATTGATTGTTTCGGGTTTGGTGACCTCACCGTGCGACCAGCCGAGTATCATCTCGGGGCTGGCCAGCGACAGCTTGACGCCGTCGAAGTCGGTGGATGTACCTGTTTCGAATTGTTCCATAATTATCCTTCCACCGTTAATTCTTGAGTCTGCGGCGACTTCGGCCGGCTCAGTTTCATCATCATCTTCGCCGCCCAGGGTTTCGAATTCGTCTTCGCCGCCGGAAGCCAGATCCACGAGCGGCATGTCGGCCACGACGGCCTCGCCCTCGATGATCTTCTCGGCGCCGAGCTCGGTGATTTCGTCGTCGAGGCGCTCGGCGATTACGGATTCGGCGTCGATCTCGATCTCGCCGGTGCCGTCTTCGCGGTGAGGTCCACCGACAGGCCGAGCGACTGGAGCTCTTTCACGAGCACGTTGAAGCTCTCGGGAATACGCGGGCCGCGGATCTCTTCCGACTTAATGATGGCCTCGTAGGCCTTGGAGCGGCCGACCACGTCGTCGCTCTTGATGGTCAGGATTTCCTGCAGGGTGTGGGCGGCGCCGTAGGCTTCAAGCGCCCAGACTTCCATTTCGCCGAAGCGCTGGCCGCCCATTCTGGGCCTTACCACCCAGCGGCTGCTGGGTGACCATGGCGTAGGGGCCGGTTGAGCGGGCGTGGATTTTGTCGTCGACCATGTGGTTAAGTTTCATCATGTACTTGTAACCGACGGTGGTGCGCTCCTGGAAAGGTTCGCCGGTGCGGCCGTCGTAGAGCTGGGTCTTGCCGTCTTCGGGCAGGCCGGCCTTTTTGAGCGGCCTTGATTTGCTCGAGCGATACGCCGTTGAACACGGGGCTGGCAACGTTGTAGCCCAGGGCGTGGGCGGCCATGCCGAGGTGGGCTTCGAAGAGCTGGCCGATGTTCATGCGCTTGCGCCACGCCGAGCGGGTTTAGGATCATGTCGACGGGGGTGCCGTCTTCGGTGTACGGCATGTCTTCGACGGGCATGATGCGGGCAATGACGCCCTTGTTGCCGTGGCGGCCGGCCATCTTGTCGCCCATGGTGATTTTGCGCATCTGCGCGACGAACACGTGGATACTGCATCGATTACGCCGGCCTTCAGCTCGTCGCCGTGCTCGCGGCTAAAGACCTTCACGCCGACGACCTTGCCGTGCTCGCCGTTGGTCATGCGCTGGCTGGTGTCTTTGACTTCGCTGGCTTTTTCGCCGAAGATGGCGCGCAGCAAGTGTCTCTTCGCTGAGCTAGTTCCTGCTCGCCCTTGGGGGTAATTTTGCCGACCAGGATGTCGCCGGCGGTGGACTTCGGCGCCGATGCGCACGATGCCGTCTTCGTCGAGGTGGCTTGAGGCTGTCTTCGGAAACGTTGGCGATGTCGCGGGTGACCTTCTCGGGTCCGAGCTTGGTGTCGCGCACGTCTACAGTGTGGGTTTCGATGTGGATGGAGGTATAGCGGTCGTCGCCCACGAGGCGCTGGCTGAGCACAATGGCGTCCTCGAAGTTGTAGCCCTTCCAGTTCATGAACGCTACCAGGATGTTTTGGCCGAGGCCGAGTTCGCCGTCTTTGGTGGACATGCCGTCGACGAGCACGTCGCCCTTCTTAACCTCTTCGCCGGCCGCAACGACGCACTTTTGGTGGATCGAGGTGCCGACGTTACTGCGGGCAAAGGTGGTGAGCTCGTAGGTTTTGGTGTCGCCGGTCTTGTATTGGACCGTGACGGCCACGGCGGTGGCGCCGGTGACAATGCCGTCGGCTTCGGCCAACACTACCTGGGCCGAATCGCGGGCGACGGTGGATTCCATGCCGGTGCCGACGATGGGCGCCTGCGGTTTGATGAGCGCCACGGCCTGTTTCTGCATGTTGGCGCCCATGAGCGCGCGCTTGGCGTTGTCGTGCTCAATGAAGGGAATTAGTGACGCCGACACACTCACGATCTGCTTGGAACTCACATCCATGTAATCGACCGAGTTGGCGTCGACCTCTTCGGCCTCGCCGCGCAAACGGGCGGCGACGCGGGCTTCCTTGAAGTTGCCTTGGTCGTCCGTTTCCACGCCGTAGCCGGCAATGACGGCCTGCTCTTCGTCGGAGGCATCGAGCCACACGGTTTTATCGGTGACCCGGGCCTTTACTTTGACCTTGTCGATGCCGGCCTTCACCAGCTTCTTCACCTGGGCCTCAGTAATGACGTCGCCGTTTTTCACCAGCACGGTGTCGCCGTCCTTGACCTGGTGGCGGGCGGTTTCGCCGGCGGCCTTGTCGGATGCGAGTTCATTAATAACGATGCGGTAAGGGGTTTCGATGAAGCCGTACTCGTTGACGCGGGCGTAGGTCGACAGGTTGGAGACCAGGCCGATGTTCGGGCCTTCCGGGGTTTCAATCGGGCAAAGGCGGCCGTAGTGGGTCTTGTGCACGTCGCGGACTTCGAAGCCGGCGCGCTCGCGGCTGAGGCCGCCCGGGCCCATGGCGTTGAGGCGGCGCTTGTGGACCACTTCGTCGAGCGGGTTGATCTGGCTCATAAACTGGCTGAGCTGGGAGCTGGCGAAGAACTCGCGCACGGATGCCACGATCGGGCGGACGTTGACGAGCTGGCCGGGAGTGACGGTGGTCGGTGTCGTAGACCGACATGCGGTCCTTAACGATGCGCTCCATGCGGGCCAGACCGATGCGGAACTTCGACTGCATGAGCTCGCCGACCATCTTGAGCCGGCGGTTGGCCAGGTTGTCGATGTCGTCGGCCACGCCGCGGCCGTTGGCCAGGTTGATGATCTCGGCCACGATGGCCACCAGATCCTCACGGCGGAGCATGCGGTTCTCGGCGGTGTTGGGGACGGTGAGACCGAGACGCTTGTTGAGCTTGTAGCGGCCGACCTTACTGAAGTCGTAGCGCTTAAAGTCGAAGAACATGCCTTCGATGAGGCTCTTGGAGTTTTCGACGGTGGCCAGGTCGCCTGGGCGGATGCGGCGGTAGACCTCCATGAGAGCCTCGGACACAGTCGAGCTGGGGTCTTTCTCGAGGGTTTCGTCGATGAATTTAACCTCTCCGGTGTCGAAGTCTTTGAACATCTCCTTGATTTCATCGTCGCTGCCAAAGCCGAAGGCGCGCAGCAGGGTGGTGATGGGGAGCTTGCGCTTGCGGTCGATCTTGACGGAAATTACGCCGGCTGCGCTGGTGTCGAGCTCGAGCCAGGCGCCCCGGCTGGGGATGACTTTGGCGCCAAAAAGCTCGCCGCCGGCTGCCCGCTCGGAGGTGAAGAATACGCCGGGCGAGCGCACGAGCTGGCTGACGACCACGCGCTCGGCGCCGTTGATCACGAAGGTGCCGCGCTCGGTCATCCAGGGGTAGTCGCCCAGGAAGATTTCCTGCTCGCGGACTTCGCCGGTTTCCTTGTTGACCAGCTCGGCTTTGGCCTTCAGCGGCACTTCGAAGCTGGCATTCTTGATTTTGGCGGTCTTTTCGTCGTACTTCGGCTCGTCGAAGTGGAAGTCGCGCAAGTAGAGCGCGAGGCTCGAGCCGGTGAAGTCCTCGATCGGGTTGATTTCGTCGAAGAGCTCGGTGAGGCCCTCCGTAACGAACCACTCAAATGAATTGAGCTGAATCTCGATAAGGTTAGGTAATGGTAAGACTTCTTTTGTCGTCTTCAGGTTTTTGCGGGTGCGCGCGCCTGGCTTGGCCAATAGTCTGCTCCTAACTATGGAAAATGAGTAATTATGTGCTCTGAGGTTTTTCTAAACACATAAAACTAGGGCCAACAGGGCCTAGTTGTTCGATTTAAGCATCCTCTTGTTATCTAGTTTGGCGTAATCTGTTGCCGGTGTCAAGAGGTTTTGATGTATGATTTCGGTATGAACGACGATACGGTCAAAATTGTAGTGGGGGTTCCCGAAACGCATGCCGATGCGGTGCGGCAGGCCTTGGGCGAGGCCGGCGCCGGGCGGGTGGGCGATTATGAATTCACTAGCTTCTCGGTGAAGGGTACGGGACGGTTTTTGCCAATGGCCGGCGCCCATCCCGCGATCGGTGAAGTTGGCCGGCTCGAGGAGGTGGCGGAAGAACGGATCGAGACGGTGTGCCGGCGCCGCGATCTGGGAAAAGTAATAGCGGCTATTAAGCGGGTGCATCCCTATGAGGAAGTCCCGATTGATGTTTACCCCTTGCTCGACCCGTACAGCCCGTAATTCGGGTTAGGCTCTCAGAATCCTCATTTCGACTTTTGTCGAAGTATTTTGGGCATGCTTGATTTTGCTTACTTCAAGGGATAATCTGACCAACAGTTAATAGTACGACTTATTTCGAAATGAGAAGTTGTAGGGGGATGGTTGTGGACGCAGATGAAATACAGATGGAGCTGATGGCGCAAGAGGTTCGGGCAGGGGCGGTAGCCGAGACGCCCGCAGAGGAGGCCCCAATCGAGGTGGGGGAAGAAATCTTCGAGCAAGATCCCGACTCATTAGATGCAAACATCGAGCGGTTGAGTGTGATATTCCGCGCCCTGGGGCACTCTACCAGGCTCGAGCTAGTGGCTTACTTAAGCGATAGTGCCTTATCTACTGTAACAAATATGGCTGTGCTGGCCGACATTCCAATCAGTACGTTGACCCATCACCTGCGCGTACTGGAGCAAGCAGGCGTCGTCGAGGTAAGCAGGGCGGGCCGCGAGCGCCGGTACGAATTGAGTGCTACCTGCAAGGCGCTGCTAGCCCAGTTTATGCTGGCGCGCTAGCATGATGTATTGACCAATACCAAACGCGAGCAGCAGCAGGCCGAGCGTGGTGATCACCGTCGGAACGCCGAACAGGTCGGCCAGGACGCCGGCGAAAAAGATGGGCAGGGTGGCGGCGATGTTGATCATCATCCCGAGGGCGCCAAACACTTTGCCGCGGCTTTGCTCGGTAGTGTGCTCCTGGAGCAACGTCTGAGAGGCCACGGATACCACGGCGTTCATGAAACCGAGGATGAGGACGATGGGCGCCACGATCAGGCCGATTTGGTAGTGCTCGAGCAGCATGGTGTGGCCGGCATGGAGGTGGTGCAGCCGGTCGGAGCTGCCGAGCATGGCCAGCGCCGTCGCCCCCACGATGAAGCCGACGGCGATGAGGCGCAGCCGCGGTATCCAGGATGTGAGGCGCTCGATCACGACCACGCCCGCCACCATGCCGATGCCGGCCGGAATGATCAGGAAATGCGATGAATCCTGGAGCGGGATCCCCAGGATGGCCAGCGACATGGCCGGCGCGAGCGCCAGAATCACGCCCAACACCGACTGGGACAATGTGAGCTGCAATATCGGGAACGACAGGTTGTGGTTGGTGCGGATGAGCCGCCAATTGTTGAGGATTTCGCGCCAGGTGTAGCGCACGATGCGCGCGAACGGCATGCCCTCGGATTGCTCCACTTGAATGTTGGGCAGCAGCCAAACGAGGCCAGCGGCCAGGGCGAACATGATAGACGTCAGGACATACGGGCCGCTGGGGCCAAACCAGGCTATTACCGGCGCCGACGCTGAGTAACCAACGATAAACGAAGCGTAGATGGTGAACACGAATAGAGAATTGGCGCGCTGGAGGTGGCCCGGCTTCACCAGCGCCGGTATGGAGGCGGATTCGGCGGGCGTGAAGAATTGCGTGGCGGTGGAAATGAGGAAGCTAAACAGCAGCACCAGCCAGAGGTTGTGCTCAAACACGAGGTAGCCGAGCACCAGGACGGCGCGGGCGAGGTTGGCCACCAGCAGCACGACCTTTTTGTTCCAATGGTCGACGTAGACGCCGGCGGCCGCGGCAAAGAAAATCGACGGGATGCCGAAGCTTAGGATCAGCAACGCGACCGACACGTTGGCTAGTCTAGTGCCCTGAGCGAGCTGGAACACGCGGATGATAAGCGCGAAATTGAGCAGATTCTGCGCGATCTGCGACAGGATTTGTGAGCCCCAGAGCCGGTTGAAATTGCCGTTGCGAATAATCGAGACTTCGTCTGTGAATTCGGCCGGGATCGGGGGTCGGCGCTTCACGCGGGGCGGCTCCTGGGTTTAGTTGGTTTTGCGGGCGGACGTTACTTGGTGATGACGCTGTCTATTAAACCATAGCCTTTGGCTTCGCGGGCGTCCATCCAATAGTCGCGGTCGGTGTCTTTGTGGACCTCATCGATTGATTTGCCGGTGCGCTCGGCCAAAATCTCGTCCAGTTTCTGGCGGCTCTTGAGTATCTCGCGGGCCGTGATCTCGATGTCGGAGGGCGTGCCGCTGAAACCCGCGGAGCCCTGATGGATCATGATTTTGGAGTTGGGCAGGGCGAACCGCTTGCCCTTGGCGCCGGCCGAGAGCAGCACCGCGCCCATGCTGGCCGCCATGCCGACGCAGATGGTGGAGATATCGGGCTTCACGGCGTTCATGGTGTCAAACATGGCCAGGCCCGCGTAGACGCTGCCGCCCGGCGAGTTGATGTAGAGCTTGATGTCTTTGCCGGCGTCCTCTGACTCGAGGAACAGTAATTGGGCGATCACCAGGTTGGCCACGGTATCGTCGATTTCGGTGCCGAGGAAAATGATGCGCTCCTTGAGCAGGCGGGAATAAATGTCATAGGCACGCTCACCGCCGGCGGTTTTTTCGATGACGGTGGGGATGAGAATGGAGGCGTTTTTGGGCAGGTTGTTCATGGGCGGTTCCTTGTTGCTCGGTCTATTTTAGCACTCTCATGTGCTGAGTGCTAGTAGCCTCGACGGGTAACTCTGTGGGCTACTTGGCCTCGGCGTAACTGACGAGCCTGGCGATCACTTTCGAGCTCATGAGGTGGTTGTAGACCTCTTCGCGGGTGTTGGGGTTGGACAGCTCGGCCTGGGTGGCCGGGTCCGGGTAGTCGCGCTTGAGGCGGTCGATTTCGTGGTCGAGCTCTGCGGCGGTGACGCTGAGGTTTTCGGCCGCGGCCACCTCGGTGAGCACCATGGCCAGCCCCACGCGGCGTTCGGCCTCGGGACGCATTTCTTGGTCCATGTCATCACGGGTTTTGCCCGAGAGGTCGAGGTATTTCGCAAAATCGAGACCGCTGGCGGCCAGGTTTTGCTCGAGCTCAGCCCGCATGCGCTCAAGTTGCTGCTCCACAAGGGCATTCGGTATTTTGAAATCGCTCTTCTTGAGCAACTCATTCAGCACATCTTGCTCATAATCGCGCGAAGAGGCCTCGGCTTTCTGGGCGGTCAGTTTCTCGGTGATATCGGCCTTGAGCTCGGCCTCGGACTTAAACGGACTCACGCGCTCCACGAAGTCTTTATCGACCTCGGGCAGCACCAGCTCGGTGACGGAATTAAGCTTAATCTTAAAGGTTACGACTGTGTCGGCCAGGGTTTTCTCATGGTAATTAGCGGGAAACCGGATGTCGAACGTCTTCTCGTCGCCCTTCTTTAGGCCGGTAATTTCGGCCTCGAAGCCGGGGATGAATTGGCCCGAGCCCAGCTGCAGAGTCTGGTTTTTGGCCGAGGCGCCGGGCACGGCCTGGCCGTCCTTGGTGCCTTCGAAGTCAAAATTGACCTCATCACCCTGGCGCGCGGGCTGCTCGGAATCCAGGCGGGTGGCCTCACGGCGCCGCAGGTCCTGGATGGTGCGCTCGATCTCGGCCGCCTCGATTTTGATGGCCGGGCGCTTCACCCGCAGCTTCTTGTAGTCGGGCAACTTCACTTTGGGCAGCAGTTCGGCCTTCACTTTGTAGACGAGGGTGGTGTAGGGTACGAATTTCTCGAGCGACACTTTGGGGCTCGACACTATTTGGAGCTTCAGCTCCTTCACGGCGCCGGGGTAGGCGTGCTGGATGGCGTGGTCGATGAACTCGCGCTGCACGGTGTCGGCGCCGAGCTCGCGCTCCACGATCACATCGGGGGCTTTGCCCGGCCGAAAGCCCGCGGCTTTCACGCGGCCGCGCAGTTCGTTAAACACCTCGGTCTTGATGTGGTTGAGAGAACCCTCATCGAGCGCCACAGTGAACTCGATTTCGGCGTCGGTGCGGGTGAGAATATTGGTTTCCATAGTCTAATACGTTAGCATGCCCCGCCGCCCGGGCAAAGCGTTAGCGCCACGGCTTGGTGTATGCTCGGGGTATGAAACAGTACGATTTGCTGGCGGTCGGGGGCGTGTATGTGGACATTAATTGTCTAAATTTTCCGTTTGGCGATGCCGGCATCGGGCTCGAAAAAGAAATTGTCAGCCTTGGCGGCGGTTACGAGATGGTGGCCGGCGGGTCGGCCATGAATTTCAACCGGCTGTGCCACGGGCTGGGTCTGAGCAGCGTGCTCGTGGGCAAAGTCGGTGACGACCGGGCCGGGAAATTGCTAGAAGAATTGGTGCAGGAGGCAGGCGTGGAGCCGGCGCTGATCGTGGACCAGGAAGTGCGGACCAATCTGGGCCTCAACTTTGTGAACCCTGAGGGCCGCACGATTATCGCCTCCGTGGGTTCGGCCAACCAGGCGCTCGACCCGGAGAGCGTATTGGAGCGGGCTGAGCCTCTGCTCAAGGACGTGCGCTATCTTTATCTCGGGACTTGCCTGAAGTTGACGCGGCTGCTGCCTGCCTATGAGCACTTGGTGATACTGGCGAAGAATACGGATACCAAAATCGTGATCGACCACGGCCGCATCACCAATGCCACGACCGACGAGGACCTGGCCATGACCCGCGACCTGGTAGCGCACTCCGACTACTATCTGCCCAGCGCTGATGAGTTTATGCAAATGTGGGACGCGAAGTCGATCGAAGACGGGCTGAAATCCCATGATTGGGGCCAGACCTGGGTGGCGGTAAAAGACGGTCCGAACGGCGTTTATGGCTTTGCTGAGGGCGGCCTGACTAATGTGCCGGCCTTCGACGTCAAGGTCATGAACACGGTCGGCGCGGGCGACGCGTTTAATGCCGGCTTTGTGGCCGCCCTCCACGACGACCGCGGTTTCGACGAGGCCTTGCGGCTCGGCAACGCGGTCGCTGCCCTCAAAATCTCGCGCGATGAATTGCCCACCCGGGCAGGTGCTGAAGGTCTAATGCGGAAAGCCTGACCATCTCGGCTAGGCTATTTCTTGTACAGCTGGTTATGCGTACCTACTGCAACAAATAATAATTCATTATCCCCGACGATCTTGTAATGTGCACGCCAATCCCCGCCAAAGGAGATGGAGCGGTGGCCCGACCATTCTCCAGTGAGAGGATGGTTGTACAGGATTGCATCGCCCGGGTTAGACCTAAAGGAGCGAAGGGCCTGCTTTAAGCGCTCTTTTTGGGCCGGCCGTAGTTTTTTCGCTTGTTTCGTAAACGTCTTGCTGAAGTTAACGGTCATAGTGACCCGAGGTAGTCTTCCAGCTCAGAGTCGTTGACGACAGTGTTGACCCGACCGGAAGCATAATCAGCTTCTGCCTCGCGGATTAAGCCTTGGAGGTAAGTCGTTGGCTCTAATGAAGAGCTGAGGGTTATTTCGCGGCTACGCAACATCTGCTTGATGGTGGCATTCACTAGCGACGTTGCCGGGATGCCAACCTCTTCGGCAAACTCCTTGAGCTCTTTCCGGGTGGCTTCATCAAGACGTACGTTCATGGTGACGGTTTTACTCATGATTTGATTGTATGCTTTATGTGTATCACATGTAAACACGTCCAGGCCAGGAGGCCAATCGCTCCGCCGAAGGTCAGGTGCCAGGGATAAATCCTGGGATGAGTTTAAGTGGGGCCCATACATTCAGCTTAACTTATTTAGTAGCTGCGGCGTGTTACTTAGAAACAATAAACTGCCCCAACACCTGCTGCTCCAAATGGTCGTGGAAGATGAAGGTGCCGGCTTTGTTTAGCGTCACAGTGAGGCTTTGCCCTTTGGCGAGCAGTTTTTCGGACGTCCCGTCATACTCAATGTGGTGGTCGTGGGGACCAAAGGCCATGAGCCGCTGGGTGTCGTCGCTGTTTGTGATGGTCAAGGTATCGCAGAGCTTGGCTTGGGTGAGAGCAGGCTGCACGAAGTTATTTGCGATTGTCACGTGTTGGGCTGGATGGTTGCTGCCCTTGCAGTTGGCTAGGCCCTGCTGGGCGGGGTTTGAGGGTAAGTACTTGTCACTCAGGTAGAGAGTGCCGGAAACGACAACGACGCAGACCAGAATGAAGCCGGTCGCAAGGCCAACGGTTCGAAGTTTCGTCATGGACGTTCGCTGAGATGGCGGTTAAGGATAAGTGGCATGGGTATATTCTATACTTTAGTATACTTCTACCGAAATCCAACTCCTTTTGCAGTGGTTGTCGCACCTATGGCAACTGTTGACTAACTCAAAGTTGCCTCGGAATTAATGACCGTTGATCAGTAATGCTACCTTTGCAGAAGCTTCAGCTAGCACCTCTTCGGGCGCCTGCGCTATGAAGGCTGTCTCGCGGGCACGATAGTCGATACTTCGAACGTGAATGGGCAAGACTGCCCCGTTAATACGGGTGGTCGAGACTATTACCTCGTTTGGCCTGCCTTTCGGCTTGCTTGTTATCGGGCACATTACGACTAACCCGGTTTTTTCTGCCATTAGCTTGCGCGATAGGATCAACGCCGGCCTTCGACCAGACTGCTCATGGCCCAATCGAGGATCTAGCTGAAGCCAAACAAGATCGCCGCGCTCAGGAATATACGGGTCAGACATCGTACCATCGTTCGGCGCCAACATCAGGTCCCCAATCATACTCTGCATGAACGCTTGCGGGTGTAAGCCCATCAAGTAGCCCTTCAAGGGTTAGTTCGCCAGGAGCGATGGGCCGTAATGTAATGGTCTTGCCATTGCTCTTAATCTCGACATCAGAGTCATCGCGAAGCCCCAGCTCATCGACGACTCGTTGAGGAATTCGCACAGCCAGGCTGTTGCCCCACTTCTTGACCTTAGCTTCAGCTTTCATGATGTCTCCTGCTTGCGCAGAGTATATACTATTGTATATCCGGGTACAAGATAGTCTTCTGCTCGGCTACCAGATGGGGATGGGTTTTTAGAAGCCCCGACGCCGCAGCTCACGACGGGCTGTTTTAAGGGAGAGGGCAAGCAGTTGCTGCCGTAAAAGCGAAGGCCCCCGCCCCGAAGTTGATTTGAGTTTCTGCAGGGGCTATATA
The DNA here is from genome assembly GCA_963740635.1 of uncultured bacterium. Taxonomy (GTDB): domain Bacteria; phylum Patescibacteriota; class Saccharimonadia; order UBA4664; family UBA4664; genus UBA5169. The sequence continues at coordinate 452,326 of CAVUEQ010000001.1, forward strand.
TACTTAAGCGCAATGGAACATTGAAGGCGAGACAAACGGCAGCTATGGCAATAAAACAACGATCTCAGTTACTTAGGGACAGGTTGCCAGGTAATGGCCTGCTACTCCTGGTGTTTGTAGGGATATTTGGGATAGCCGGTACGCTACTTTTGAAGACCTCGAGGGCTGCTAGTACGACGGCTTTTGAAGCCGAAGCCAATCCAAGTGGTGTTACCGGCCCGGCCGCAGTCGTGCCTCTTGGCACTGCTTCTGGCGGGCAGGCTGTTAAATTTGGCTCTGGTGCTGGTGGTGTAACGGATGCAACCCTGAACGCACTGATTGCATCGACACCACCGTCCACTTCTGGCCCGGCACCCTCTGGTCCGACAGTCGGCCAATCAGGACAGTTCGACACTTCGACGCTGGCGACAAATGAAATTTGGGACAACTTTGACGGCACCACGCTCGACAGCCGGTTATGGCAACGGGATACGATTAACCAAGGCGGTACCCAGGTCTATCAAAACGCCAACATGACTCTCGATGGCAGCGGGCATGCCGTCATGACGGCCACTCAGAGCGGCAGTACGATTTATTCGGGCCGGTTTACCTCACGCCAGAAATTTGCGATGAAGTACGGCTGGAGCGCGGCCAGAATCAAAATGCCATATTCAGGAAACGGTGTCGGCGGGGCCTGGTTCCCGGCATTTTGGATGTTACTGGTCGGTTATAACACCAGCCCAAACTATGCCGAATATGATCTTATGGAGCAATTTGGTGATTCCTCTACGTATTCAACTCACCTGTACCTGAGTGACGGCACCGCCAGCGACGACAAACAATCATACAAGGCTGTGCCATCATCGCAGGGCAGCGATGCGAGCCAAGCGTACCATACCTATTGGACACTCTGGGAAGCCGACCGCATACGCGTCGGTGTTGATTCGCTGGTAATGGGCGACTGGCATTCGACAGATTTTTCTGCCGGCCAATGGGCCAATCACATGCAGCAACCTATGTATTACATATTTAATTTTGCTGTAGCGCCAAGTTGGTTACCTGCGCCCAAGCCAACAGACTTCCCTGCGCAGATGAACGTCGACTGGGCCTGGTATAAGCCCCTGTCGGCTTTGTAGGCATACTTCTATGGTGCCCTTGAACGACATTCATGAGAACTCTTTTTGCAATGGTTGGACCGTTTACGTCAAGCGTTTGAGCTTGACCCGAACTAGGTTAGCCATTGACCAAACTGTCAATAAGTATTTGCGTCTTAGATAAAGTTTCGCCATCGGCCTTGCCGCCGAAGTCAGGTTTTCGTTCATGCCAATCAACACTTTTAACCTGATCCGCCAGAATGACGCCGTCTATTTTTTTGGCTTTGATGCGGACTTCAAATGGGTACCCTTTCACTTTGGAGGTAATTGGACAAACAAGCATCAACCCGGAACGCAGGTTGTACGGCTGACCGGATAGCACCAAAGCGGGCCGGACACCGGCCTGTTCGTGCCCCACATGGGGGCTAAAGTTGAACCAAACGATATCACCCCTATCAGGGGTGTATGCCTCTACCATATTTCTTTTCCGACCGGCGCTCCCCAATCTACTTCGCGATGAACATTCTCGGGAGTGATGCCTTTAACTAGGTCATCTAGAGATAGCCGAGGGTTCTCTTCGCGCTTTATGATCGCCGTATTACCATCGCTAGTGATTTCAATTTGGGTATCATTTGTGAGCCCCAGATCTCGAGCTACACGAGAAGGTATGCGGATTGCCAGGCTGTTGCCCCACATCTTTACTTGAGTCGTAGTTTTCACTTTGTGCCCTCTTTATTGGGTCTAATTGTATATCTTTGTATCTACACCGTCAAGTAATATTTAGTTGGTTCGAACCAGTTAAGCAAACGGTGGAAAATGTGATGAATGCTCCCATGGTTGACCGAACCATACGTTACCGAAATCCTTCGTGATAAAAACGATGTAGTAATCGCCGTTCGGAAGCACAGCGACGGGCCACTCTCTTGAAGTGTCAATTTTGGTGACTTGAAAGGCACTCATTCGAACTCTTTATGCGATGGTTGTGGGACCTCTGTCAAGTTTTTGAGGCTGAATCCCTGTGACGGAATATTTGACTTCCCTGCAGGATGTGACTAAGGCCTCACTATTTTGGGCGCGACCAGGAGCTGGCAAAGCATACTTTTCTTCAGTGGGTCGAGATGGCCCATACTAACAGCGTAAATGCGTATAAGTTTATTAGTAACGTTCTAATCCAGTGTGTTTGCAGAATCTTCTTAAGATACGTACTCTTTGGCCCTGCTGGATCTTTACTAAGTTTCGCCTGCCATTGTCCCCAAAACATTGCGGTAAGAATAAGAGAAAGGGCTTGATAGAGGATCGTAGTCCAAATCGCCCATTGCGGTGACCCGTCCGGATGATACCAGGCAAGGGTAATTGAGCCTATAAGTGCGACTCCAACTGGAGCAAAAATCCAGTAGGGTAGTTTTCTCCAATGCACCTCCTGGACCTTGTGAAAGTCCTTGGAATCGACCAGCTTCCACGTCCTGAAAATATCAATTTCCATTGCCCAAATGGTGCCTACGTTATAGAAACCAAGAGCGAGATTCAATAGAAGGAAGGTGTATGTACTCATGCTTAAATTATACAGATATCCTGGCCAGCGATAAAGGCGACAAATACGTGATGGGCACTACTTTCACTTCCTTTGGATCACCGAGACGCCATTGCTAAATTATCGCATTTATTACAAACAAGCGCCGATAATTCGAGGCGCTCTTGTACTATCGACTGATGTAAACATAAGAATGATATCTTGGTGCGGATGAAAGGACTTGAACCTTCACGGGGTTTCCCCCACTAGCTCCTAAGGCTAGCGTGTCTACCATTCCACCACATCCGCGCGGTGCGCTCACAAGTATAACTGGAATCTGCGGCTGCGTGAACTATATCTAGTTGACCGGGAAAATCCTGCTTAGCCCGTAGAGGATGAGTAGAACCAGAGCAAGGGTCGAGTAGGTCTTGATGTAGGTGATGGCGATCTGGTTTTCTTGAAGCTCTATTGGTTTCGCCCTGTGGCTCGCGGGCGCTGCGTACCCAAAAGCAGGGGTCGCCTTTCGGTCATAAATTCGAAATGAAGCAATTGGATAAACCGGGAGCATGAACGCCGTGAACCATTTGGTGGCAACATAAGAGCCGTCGGGATGCACATCTGATCGGCCGTAAAGATACGTGCCAAATCCGTAGGCGCTAAAAGATCCGCTGCTACGCAACGCTACTAGGTTTCGACTCGTGAGAGGCTTGCCTGCATCGATAACCCAATTTGCGATGTAGTCGGGGTTTTCGACTACTTCGCCAGTAGAAGGCAGTTTGTAACTCCCCTTTTCGAGCCCGCCTGAACGCACCAAAATCTGCGGGCAGGCTGATGCGTTTTGCGGTGCCGTGTTCAAGTACTTCTACGTCATCGAGCGTGACTTTCACAATCGTTCCATGCTTTTGTTCATGATCCACCGGCCTGCCATCGGGGCCGAGAAAGGAATAACCGATCAAGATATACTTGCCGGTAAGCTTGCTGGATGAGAGTGTTTGAGATTCCGAATTGTGGAGAGTATCTTTCACAGATAGTACTATTACCATATATTGGGTAGATTTACAAGCCCAGTCACTTGATTACTACCCAAAAAGGGAGTATTTTCTGAAAATTACATAATCCCGGGCGGGTTCGTGTAGAAGCTGAGTGCCGTGTCGCCGTATTTTTTGGCTTTAGTTAGAGGCAAGCTGAGTTCGGGAGCCGGGTGCTTGCTGGAATGGCTGAGGGCGAGCACGCCTCCGGGCATGAGGAATGCACCGAGGCGTTCGAGGATTACGGAGTCGAGCTGGGCGTATGGTGGGTCGGCGATAATGAGACCGTAGCGAGGCGCCGGCGGGTATTGGGCGGGGCTGGCCAGCCAGGTTTCCACGGTCATTTGGTGCAGCACAAAACCCCAATCGAGGCCGAGGGACTTGGCCGAGGCGGTGATGCTGCGAGCCACGCGGGCGTTGGCCTCGACGGCGTCCACGAGCACGGCGCCGCGGCTTGCGGCCTCGAAGCCGGCCGCGCCCGAACCGGCGTAGGCGTCGAGGACGGTGAGGCCGGCCGGTGCGCCCACGACGTCGAAGAGGGCGGCGCGAACTTTTTCGGACAGCGGGCGCACGCTTCGGCTGGCGGGCTGGGCGATGCGGCGGCCGCCCAGGGTTCCCGACAGGATTTTCACGCTGCCGGTAGCTCGGCCACGACCGCGTCTGACTCGGCGGCGGCGGCCGTCACCATGGCCTGGCCGGCCTCCAGCAGCGCCAGCAGCCAAACGACGCCGATGGCTCGCGCGGCTTTGGGCGCCAGGACGTTTTTGACCGTGCTCGCAATGTCGTTGTTCCAGCCCTCCTTGTAAAAGCGGTCGTACAACCCCAGGCCGGCGACTTCGCGGGCCTCGCTTTTGAAATACTCGATGGGGCCCAGCGAGCGGGCGCGGGCCAGCTCCTGGTCGTCAAACTGCGGCTTGATCGGAAATATCAGCAGCGCGAAGGCAATGCCCAGCTCGAAATTGGTGTGAGTGGTCATGTGGCCCTTGGCGCCCCAAATGTCCCAGTTCTTCTTAATATGGCCGGCAAACTGGTTGAAGCGCCCAGCTTCCAGGTCGCGGCTGGCCTTGCCGGCGGCCTCGGCGATTTTGTCCTCGAGCGGGAATTGGTGCGCCGGGGTGAGGCCGTCGCCGATGTAGTGCGCCAGCCAGGCCGCCTCAAACGACGCCCGCACCATGTCACCGGTGCTCAGGCATTCGACCAGCCCGCGGTAGTGCGTTTCGATGTGTTCCGGCACCTCGCCCTCGTCGGCTACCGGGTCGTAGAGGTGGCTGGGGTTGTGGTTGTCTTTGTGGCTCTGATCGCTGCCTTTGGGCTTGAGTCCGATCTTGGTATTGAGGCCGTCGGGCCCGTTATAGCCTTCGAAACGCAAAATCGAAGCCAGGTCCGGGAAGGCCTCGCTCGGCAAATAATGTGAAATCATTTTGTAGGCTGCAGTATCGAGACGCTGGTGGATACCGGCCGACTTTACAACTCGTCTGGGCGTAATAAACCCTGCGTACATACTATCCAAACGTTATGTCTAACATTATACCGGGTTTTTGGCCCATAAACGACTTGGAGCCCCGGACAACCGGGGTCTCCAGTCGTCCGAGGCTCATAGTGGCACTCGGAAGGTGATGCTTGTGCGCGAGGGCCGACGGCGCTAGCGGGCGGCGGTGCCCTCGGTGTAGCCCTCGCCTTCGGTGCCATCGCTGACCCAGCTCATGAGACCGCGCAGCTGCCGGCCGACGGCCTCGATTGGGTGCTGCTCGGCCTTGGCCCGCAACGCCTTGAACTCCGGCGCACCGGCGTCCTGGTCGGCGATGAAACGAGCGGCGAACGATCCGTCCTGGATCTCCCGCAGCACGGCCTGCATGTTCGCCTTGACGTGCGGGTCGATGACCCGCGGACCGGATACGTAGTCGCCGTACTCGGCGGTGTCCGACACACTCCAGCGCTGCTTGGCGATGCCGCCCTCGTACATGAGGTCGACGATGAGCTTGAGCTCGTGCAGGCACTCGAAGTAGGCGACCTCGGGGGCGTAGCCCGCCTCGGTGAGCACCTCGAACCCGTAGGTCACGAGCTGCGATGCGCCACCGCAGAGGACGGCCTGCTCGCCGAACAGATCCGTCTCGGTCTCCTCGGTGAACGTGGTCTTGATGGCGCCGGCGCGGGCCCCGCCGATGGCCTTGGCGTAGGAAAGCGCAAGCGCGAACGCCGACCCGGACGCATCCTGCTCGACCGCGACGAGCATCGGCACCCCCTTGCCGTCGACGAACTGCCGGCGCACGAGGTGGCCGGGCCCCTTGGGCGCGACCATCGCGACGTCTACGTTGCCCGGCGGCTTGATGTATCCGAACCGGATGTTGAAGCCGTGGCCGAACATCAGCGCGTCGCCGTCCTCGAGATGCGGCTCTATGGACTCGGCGTAGAGCCTGCGCTGGGCCGGGTCGGGCGCGAGAACCATGATCACGTTCGCCTCGGCCGTGGCGGCTGCAGGCGTAAGCACACGCAACCCCTCGTCCTCCGCCTTCGCCCGGCTCTTGGAGCCCTCGGGGAGGCCGACGCGCACGTCGACACCCGAGTCGCGCAAGTTCAGAGAATGCGCGTGGCCCTGGCTGCCGTAGCCGAGCACGGCCACCTTGCGGCCCTGCACGATCGTCAGATCGGCGGCGTCGTCGTAGTACATCGTTACTGACATCTCTGCTCCAAGTTGTGATGGGGTCGTCCCGGATGGACTTCCCGTGCGTGACCCACCGAAGTGGGCGACGTGGGAGATTTTAGCAGTCTATCAGAATTAATACAAAGATAAGTCTAATCGAGAGAAGTCACGGCTTTGAGGGCGTTAACCTTGGCCGCAACCGAAGGGTGCTTGAGCATGGCGCCGGGGTCGGAGAGGAATTTGAGGGCTTCGGCGCGGACGGACGCCAGGAATTTGACGTCGGAGATGTCGGCCAGCTGGACGTCGAGGGTGCCGTGCTGGCGGCGGCCGTAGATTTCGCCGGGGCCGCGCAGCTCGAGGTCGATCTGCGCGAGCCGGAAGCCGTCGCGGGATTTTTCGAGCGCGCCGAGCCGCTCGAGGGTGCCGGGGGCTTTGGATTCGGCGACGAGGAAGCAGCTGGCGGGGTGGGCGCCGCGGCCGATGCGCCCGCGCAATTGGTGGAGCGCCGCCAGGCCGAAGCGTTCGGCGCCCTCCACGAGCATGACTGTGGCATTGGGTATATCGATGCCGACCTCGATGACCGACGTGGATACCAGGATGTCGAGCTCGCCCGCCGCGAACTGGTCCATGACGGCCTGTTTGTCGGCGGTGGCCATGCGACCGTGGAGTAAGCCGAGCCGGCGGTGCTTGAACGGGCCCTCGGACAAGCGTTTGAATTCGGCGGTGACACTTTTGGCGTCGAGTTCGGGCGAATCATCGATGAGCGGACACACCACGAACACCTGGCGGCCGGCGGTGATCTGCTCGTTAATGTGGTCGTAGGCCTTGGCGCGGCTTTTGGCGTCGAGCACCTTGGTGGTGATGGGCTGGCGGCCCGGCGGCAGGCCCTCAATCACCGACACGTCGAGCTCGCCATAAACAGTGAGCTGGAGGCTGCGCGGGATCGGCGTGGCGGTCATGGACAGCAAGTGCGGCAGGCGGCCGGCCTTGGCCTTGAGCTGCTTGCGCTGGGCCACGCCGAAGCGGTGCTGCTCGTCGATGATGACCAGGCCGAGATTGGGCAGCTCCACCGATTCGCCGAGCAGGGCCTGCGTGCCGATTACCAGCAGCGGGCCGCCGGCCTTGATGCGCTCCACGGCGGCTTTGCGCTCGGCGGCCGGCTGTTTGCCGAGGATTACGGCGGTGCGGTAGCCCAGCTTCTCCAGCAACAGCCCGATTTTGGCGGCGTGCTGGCGGGCCAGGATCTCGGTGGGCACCATGAGGGCGGCCTGATATCCGCTTTGCATAGCCATAAACGCCGCCATGGTAGCCACCACGGTTTTGCCCGAACCCACGTCGCCCTCGAGCAGGCGGTTCATGGGCTGGTCGCGGCCCAGGTCCTGAAAAATCTCCCAGGCCGCCTTCTTTTGGGCCGGGGTGAGGTCAAATTCCACCTCGTGCAGAAATTTCTTGGCGCTGTCGACCTCGAAGGGCATCTGCGGCGCACTCTCGGTCTTAATTTCGTGTTTGATCACGAGGCTGGTGAGCATCAAGAACCACAATTCCTCGAAGGCCAGCCGGTTGCGGGCCTTGGTCAACGCCGCCGTTGACGGCGGGAAATGAATGTCGAGCAACGCTTTGGTGATCCCGATGAGCTTGGCCGATTCGATGACGGCAGGCGGCAGCGTTTCGACAAGCGTCGGAATCAGCGGCAGCACTTCGCGTACCAGGCCGCGGATTTGCTTGCTGCTGAGCCCTTCGGTCTCGGGGTACACCGGCACGATGCGGGCGGTGTCCTTGGTCATTTTGCCCTCGGCCACCACCTCGATGGCAGGCGACCGCAGCGCCAGGTCGTTGTTGGCGAAGGTGAGCTGGCCGCTCACAAGCACCGGCGTGCCCGTCGGGATGGTTTTGGCGAGGTACGATTGGTTGAACCACACGGCCTTCACGGTGCCGGTGCCGTCGGAGATAATGGCTTCGGTAAGGTGCAACTTGCGCCCGCGCGCATAGCGTCCGGCCACGCGCTCGATCTCGCCGCGAAATGTAACGTTGCCCGGCCGCATCATCCGGATGGGAATAATTTTCGAGAAATCGTCGTAGCGGCGTGGAAAATGACGCACCAGGTCACCGAGCGTGGCGATATTCAGGCGCTCGAGCTTGTGCGCCATCTCCGGGCCAACCCCTTTTAAGGAGCCAATGGGCCGGGCCTGCCAATCATGTGACGTTTTCTCCACTAGGGTAGTGTAGCAAACGCAGGTTTCGGCAAATCATTTGCTCGAAATTAGGTATATTTTATATGCATATAATTTATACCTAAAATGACACGAATGAATTTGGCATGTTATATGACTTTAAAAAAGCGCTTCTTGCCGACCTGGACGAGGTCGCCGGACTTGAGCTTGTGGGACTCGCCGTCGACGGGCTTGCCGTTGACCTTGATGCCGTCTTGATCGATGAGGCGGCGGACCTCGGTGCGGGATGAGACTAGCTCGGCGCCGACGAGGAAGTCGATAAGATTGGGGGATTTACCTTTAGAAGAAATTTCGTCGATTAGCTCATCGCTCGGGCCCTTTTTATCGCGGTAGGTGCGGTTCCAGGCGGACTCGGCTTCGAGGGCAGCCGCCTCGCCGTGGTACATCCGCACGATTTCGCGGGCCAGGGAGGCCTTGGCGTCGCGGGGGTTGGCGCCGCCGGCCAGGGTTTTTACCAGCGCGTCGATGACGTCCAGCCCGATTTCGGTGCAGAGTTTGTAGTAGGGCGCGATGAGAGAGTCGGGTAGGCTCATGACACGCCCGTACATGTCGACCGGCGCGTCGGTGAAGCCCACGTAATTGTCGAGGCTTTTGCTCATTTTGCGGGAGCCGTCGAGGCCTACGAGCAGTTCGCAGGTAAACACTATCTGCGGCTTTTGGCCGAGCTTCTTCTGCAGCGCTCGGCCGGCCACGAGGTTAAACAGCTGGTCGGTGCCGCCAAATTCCATGTCGGCCTCGAGCGCGACCGAGTCGTAGGCCTGCATGAGCGGGTAGAGCAATTCGTGCAGCGCCAACTCCTGGCCACTCTCGAGGCGGTTTTTGAAGTCGTCGCGCTCGATGATTTGGGCCACACTGATGTTTGACGCCAGACCGATAAGGTCGCCGAAGCTGAGTTTGCCCAGCCACTCGGAGTTGTAGCGGATTTCGGCTTTCTTAACGTCCAGAATGGCGCCGACCTGGTCGAGGTAGGTCTTAACGTTGGCCGCAATCTCGTCGTCGGTGAGCATGGGGCGGGTCTGGCTCTTGCCCGACGGGTCGCCGATCTTGGTGGTGTAGTCGCCGATGAGGAAAATGACGGTGTGGCCGAGGTCCTGGAAGGCCCGGAGCTTGCGCAAGGCCACGGCATGGCCGATGTGCAGGTCGGGCCGGGTGGGGTCCACGCCGAACTTGATGCGCAGCTTCTGGCCTGATTCTAGTGCGCGCTCCAGTTCAGGGCGGCCAATAATCTGATCAACGCCGCGGGAAAGTAATTCGTCCATATGGGTGGTAGTTTAGCACGCGCATGCCTAAGTTTCGAAGCGCATCTTTTCAGCTTAAATTCACAAGCGGGAGTGGTATAATTTCGTCATGCCTAAGCGATCCGTCCGGCGCCGGCCCGCAAAGCCGTCCGAGGACTTCACTCACAGCGCCAAAAACCATCTGAAGAATTTCTTTCTGTCGTTTACCCCGAGCCGGTTCCGGGCTTACTGGCTGAGCCGGGACGGGTTGAAGCGGGTAGGCAAGCTAGTGGGAGCCGGGTTCCTGTTTATTTTGCTGGTGTTTTTGTGGTTTGCCAAAGACCTGCCCACGCCGGGTAAAATTAACGCCCGGGTGACCGCCCAGACCACCAAGTTCTACGATTCCACCGGCAACAAGCTTATTTACGAGCTGTATGGCGACCAGAACCGCAGCATTGTAGCATTCGACCAGATCCCGGCGGTGGCCAAGAACGCCACCATCGCCATCGAGGACAAGAATTTCTACCACCACGGAGCATTTAGCTTTTTGGGTTACATCCGCGCGGGATTTGCCGACCTGCTGCACCGCAACACGGCGCAGGGCGGCTCGACGATTACGCAGCAGTACGTGAAGAACGCGCTGCTCGACCCGGCCGACCACAGCTTTTCGCGCAAGATCAAGGAGCTGATCCTGTCGATGGAAATCGGCCAGTTCTATTCCAAAAACGACATCCTCACGCTCTATCTTAATGAGATTCCCTACGGCAACCGGGCGTATGGCATCGAGAGCGCCTGCAAGACGTTCTTCCCGCAGGATATCGACAAAGCCGACAAGGACCAGCATTGCGCCAAGAACCTCGATTTGGGGCAGTCGGCCCTGCTGGCGTCCATTCTGAACGCGCCGTCGTACTTTTCGCCCTACGGCGCCCACCAGCCGCAATTGATCGACCGGCAGCACATCGTGCTCGACCTCATGGTGGAGCAGGGTTACGTCAGTAAGACCGACGCTGACGCCGCCAAGTGGACGGTCGAGGACCTCAACGTCCAGAATCCGAACGTCAAGATCGCGAAGGAGCAAAATCTGTACGCCAACCTCGACCCCCGGTTGGCCCACTTTGTGCTTTACGCTCAGGATTACCTGGAGAACAAATACGGCACCTCGACCGTCACCGAGGGCGGCCTGAATGTGCGCACGACGCTCGACTACGACAAGCAGATGGCGGCCTACAACGCCATCCAGGCCAATATGAAGCACATCCAGGCGCTCGGCGGGTCGAATGCGGCCATCGTGTCGACCGACCCGCGCAACGGCCACGTGCTCGCGATGATCGGCTCGCACGACTTCAACGACCCCAACGGCGGCCAGGTCAATGTGGCCACCAGCCAGCGCCAGCCGGGCTCAAGCTTTAAGCCCATCGTGTACTCGACCCTGTTTGGCAAAAACAAGGATGCGGCGTGTGCCAAATCCCGTGATTGCCCCACCTACGGTCCCGGCACCACTATTTATGACGTGCCCACCAACTTCGGCACCGACGCCAACCCCTACAAGCCGCAAAACTTCGGGAACAAGAATTACGGCATCATCACGGTGCGGCAGGCCTTGGCCGGCTCGCTGAACGTGCCGGCGGTGAAGGCGCTGGCGATGGCGGGGATCAGCAATTCGCTCCAGACGGCCCAGGCACTCGGCATCGACACCCTCAAGTCGGCCGACAACTACGGCCTGTCGCTGGTGCTGGGAACCGGAGGTGTGGAGCTGGTGGAAATGGCCAACGCCTACGAATCGTTTGCCAACGGCGGCCTGCATTATGAGCAAACGCCGATATTGCTGCTCAAAGACCAGAAGGGCAACATCATGGAGGACAACACCAAGCCCGCCAAGCCCAAGCAAGCGCTCGACCCGCAGGTAGCCGGGCTGATGGCCGACGTGCTGAGCGACAATGGGGCCAAGCAATTCGTATTTGGCAACGACCTGACGCTGCGCAACATGTGCATCAACAACCATGCCACGAACTGTTTGCACGCCGGGGCCAAGACCGGCACCACCGAGCACTTCAACGACGCCTGGACGATGGGCTTCACGCCGGATCTGGTGGGCGGCGTGTGGGTGGGCAACAACGACAACAGTCCAATGAGTGCGGCGGCGGCCGACATTGCCGCCCCTATCTGGAGGACCTACATGAACGCGGTGCTGGGCGGCACGCCGAATGAGGCCTTCGCCAAGCCCGCGAGCCTTAAGACCGTGTCGCTCGACAAGACGACCGGCCGCGGCGTCACAGCCGGCACCAAGACCACGACGGTCGACCTGTTCCCCAGCTGGTACACGGCCATGGGTTCGGTGGGCGGCAAGAGCGCGCAGATCGACAAGGTCTCCGGTAAGCTGGCCACGGAGTGCACACCCGACCTGGCGAAAGACACCGCCTACTCCAGCGCGATTCTGCCTGAGATCACGAAGGCCGAAAATCCGAGCCAGTACCTAAACTGGCTGACGGCACTGCAACGGGCGGGCTATTCCACCAGCGGCGGCGATTTGCCCACCGACGCCGACAATGTGCACCATTGCGACGACGTGAAGCCGACGGTGGTCATCAACGGCGCGGGGGGCGGCGGGCCATACAATCTGAACATTAAAGTAAACTCGGGAACCTTCACAGCCAACAAGCTCGAAGTGTACTTTGATGACCAGATTGTGTCGACGCAGGTAATTGACGGCACCGGGACCTACCCCGTTTCGTACGCTCCGACCACTACCGGCAGCCATGACTTTAAGGCGGTGGTAACCGACGCCGCGCTCTACCAGGGCAGCGATGATAAATCCGTAACCGTCACCAACAGCGGCGGGGGCGGCGGCTTCAGCGGCGTGCTGCCCGCGGATGGCAGCCAGGTGCCGTCCGGGCCGGTGACATTTAGCTGGACTATTGACTCCGGGGCCAGCAGCTATAGCTTGTATGTCGATAATATTCTGCGCGGAACCACTGCCGCGACTGTGAAGTCGGTGAGCGGGCTATCAGTTGGGAATCACACCTGGTTCGTGCGCGCCGATACCAGCGACGCCACCGATCCGCTGACGTTTAAGGTCAAGCCTTAGAGCTTCGGCTGCTGGGTAGCAGCGAGGAATTTTCTTTTAAGGAGAATTACTGTCGGCTTATTTTTTGTATACCGGCACAGGTTCCGCTCCCGTTATTTTTCCGACGGCACCCACATCCTGTGGGTGTTCCAGTTTATGGAATTTTGGGAATTTTTTACCCTCAAGAATTTAGAAGAATTCCATATACTGGAATACCTTCAAGAAATGAATCGCTCGAAAATTCGTAGATAATTTACGCAGATACATTTTCCATAAAAGTGCCTTTGCCAAGGGGGCGTCTGACAGGATGTAGCTATCGGGCGAGATGGGTTTTCGATAATTAGGCTTTGGGCGGTTGGGCTGCGCCCCGGTTTCGGTTGCGGCCGAAGCGGCGGTGGCCTTGGTTGTCGCCCTTGGGGCGGTTGCCGGCGTCCGGGGTGGCGGCATCGGGTCCGGCTGCAGCCGGGGGCGTGGACGCCGGCGCGGGAGCGCCATTGGCGCCGGGCACCGCCTGCCGCGGCACAGCGAAGATCATCTTGCCGGCTACGGTCTGGAATACGCGCGTGACTTCGGTTGCAACCTCCTGGCCGATCAGCTTGTCGCCGTTTTCGACCACAATCATGGTACCGTCGGCCAGGTAGCCGACCCCCTGGTTGCGCTCTTTGCCGGGCTGCACCACACGTACGATCAACTCTTCGCCGGGCAGCACCACCGGGCGGATGGCGTTAGACAATTCGTTGACGTTGAGCACGCGCACGCCCTGGATTTGGGCCACCCGGTTGAGGTTATAGTCTGTGGTGAGGACGTTGCAGCCGAAGCGCTGGGCCAGGGCCACGAGCTTGGCGTCGACCTCGCGGACGCCCTGCACGTCGTCGTCGATGATACTGGTTTCGACGTCCTTCATTTCGCGGAGGCGGTTGAGTACGTCGAGACCGCGGCGGCCGCGGCCGCGGCGCATGGCGTCATCGGAGTCGGCAATGTTTTGCAGCTCGGCCAGCACGAAGTGAGGCACCGTGAGGCGGCCGGGCACAAAGCCGGCGGCGGCGATGTCGGCGATGCGGCCGTCGATGATCACCGAGGTGTCGACCAGGATTTGCGGAAGCTCGGGGGCAGCCGGCTCAGCGGGTTCAGGCGGCGCAACCGGCTCGGCCACACCGGCGGCCGGGGCGGGCGGTGCGGATTTGAGGTCAAGAAACGGCAAAGCGGCCATCAGCGCCGTGCGCCGCGAGAGCACCACGACCATAGCGAGAGCCGTGAGGCAGACCGAGACCACCACCGGCAAGACGGCGCCAAACGGGCCCGGCAATTTGCTCAAAGGCACGCTGGCCAGGGCACCCAGCAACAGGCCGATTATGGCTCCGCTAACGCCAAAGACTAGACCCTGGAGCGACACGTGCCGCAACCTGAGCAAGCCCAACAGGAGCGTGAGCACCCCAACGATTGTTAATGAGGCGGCCATAGTTTGGGTCATGATGGATAAATCCTTGAATTAATGGTGGACAGTCTGCAGGAGACTTACGGCTGCGGCGACGTCAGTGACGCCCTTCATGCCTTTGACTGCGCCGAAGGCCGGGCCGACCTGGAACTTATACCCGAGGCGGGTGGCTTCGGCTACGCGCCGGGCGGCTTGGTTGACCGAACGGACCTCACCACTGAGGCCGACTTCGCCAAAAGCTACCAGCCCGGCAGGTACTTGCGAATTTTTGAGAGCTGAAGCAACGGATAAAATAATTGCTAAATCGGCGGCCGGCTCTGCTACCCGCAATCCGCCCACTACATTAACATAAATATCCGAACTGCTCAAATTGAGACCGGCGCGTTTGGTGAGCACGGCCACCAGGAGGTTGAGGCGGTTGAGATCGAAGCCGGCGGCGGTGCGCTTGGGGTAGCCAAAAGGCGTGGGCGACACCAGCGCCTGCACCTCCACGAGCAACGGCCGGCTGCCTTCGATGGTGGCCAGCACCACCGAGCCGGAAGTGGCCCGGCGTTCGGCCAGCAGGGCCTCGGACGGGTTGGGGACCGCGGTGAGGCCGGCGTCGCCCATTTCAAAGATGCCGACTTCGCTGGTGGAGCCGAAGCGGTTTTTGACACCGCGCAGGGCTTTAAAGGCGCCATAGCGCTCGCCTTCCAGATACAGCACGACGTCCACGAGGTGTTCGAGGATTTTGGGGCCGGCAATGTTGCCCTCCTTCGTGACGTGGCCGATGATGAGCACGGCCGGCCCGCGCCGCTTGGCCACCGCCTGCAGCACTTGGGCGCTGGCGGTGATTTGTCCGACGGTGCCGGGCGAACCGGCGAGCGCTTCGACCGCCATGGTTTGGATGGAATCGACAATCACTAGCCCGTAGCCGCCCTGCTCGATGGTGGCGGCGATGGCGTCGACGCTGGTTTCGGCCAGCAGTTCGAGCGCACTGGAATGCAGTCCCAGCCGCTCGGCCCGCAGGCGGATTT
This sequence comes from uncultured bacterium, assembly GCA_963740635.1. Classification (GTDB taxonomy): domain Bacteria; phylum Patescibacteriota; class Saccharimonadia; order UBA4664; family UBA4664; genus UBA5169. Next base: position 467,541 of record CAVUEQ010000001.1, read on the forward strand.
GGGCCGCACTCTCTTCGCCGCTCACGTACAGCACCTTGTGGCGCGCGGCCACAGCGGCAGCCACTTGCAGCACCAGGGTGCTCTTGCCGATGCCGGGGTCGCCCGACAGCAGCAGCACCGAGCCCGGCACGATGCCCCCGCCGAGCACTTGGTCGACCTCGCCGATGCCGCTGGGTGTCCGTGGCAGCCGCTCGGCCGTCACGTCGCTGAGTGCCACGGGCTTGAGGGCGGCGGCCGCCTTGGCCTTGCCGAAACTACCGCCGGCCGGGGCCGCTACTACTTCCTCGACCAGCGAGTTCCAGGTGCCGCACTGCTCGCAGCGGCCCATCCAGCGCGCGTAGCTGGCGGCACAGGTTTGGCAAACGTATCTAGTGGCGACTTTGGCCATTTTGCTCCGGGTCTTTTCGGATAATTTCCATGATTTCGTCCAGTTTGCGTTCAATCTTAGCCATGACCGCCTCTAATGATTGCTGCTGCTTTTTTGCCATTGTCGCACCTGTTATCCGTTTATACTACGCGTTTGAATATGCCGATTATACCGAACAAAAGCCGTATACGCAAGAAGATTTTGTTGACGCAAAAATTCCTGGGCTTAGTCAGCTGGAATTTTAGGCGCCGGCATCGGCCGGGGCGGGCGTTTCAGTAGAGGCAGGGGTTTCGGTTTCGTCGGGTACGGCTTCGGGCTCATTGACCGCGGAGTGTTCAGCGGTGAGGTGGATCTGGTCGCCGCGGCGAGTGGCGGTGATGGTGTCGCCGGAGGTGAAGCGGCCGTCGAGCAGGCCGGTGGCCAGCGGGTCTTCGAGCAGGTCCTGGACCGCGCGGCGCATGGGGCGGGCGCCCTGTTTGGTGTCGTAGCCGCGCTCAATTAGCAGCCCCTTGGCCGACGGCGTTACTTTGAGCTTGAGCTCTTGTTCGTCGAGGCGTTTGCTGAGGTCGGCCAGTTGCAGCACCAGGATTTTCTTTACGTCGTTGACACTGAGGGTCTTAAACACCAAGGTGGCGTCGATACGGTTGAGGAATTCCGGGCGGAATTGCTTCTTGAGGTCTTCCAGGACCTTGGCACGCACCTTGGCGTGGGTGGCCTCGAGTTGCTTTTCCTGGCTGGCGCTTTCGGTGCGGAAGCCGAGCTCCACCTCTTTGTTCATGTCGGAGGCGCCGACGTTACTGGTCATGATAATGACCGTGTTGCGGAAATCGACCCGGCGGCCCTTGGCGTCGGACACATAGCCGTCTTCGAGAATCTGCAGCAGCATGTTGAACACGTCGGGGTGGGCTTTTTCGAGCTCGTCGAACAGGATGAGGCTGTACGGCTTGCGGCGGACTTGCTCGGTCAGCTGGCCGCCCTCGTCGTAACCTACGTAACCAGCGGGTGCGCCCAGCAGGCGGCTCACGTTGTGGCGCTCCATGAATTCAGACATGTCGATCTTGATCATGGCGTCGCGGTCGTGGAACAGCTCTTCGGACAGCACGCGGGCGAGCTCGGTTTTGCCGACGCCGGTGGGACCCAGGAAGATGAAGCTGCCGATGGGGCGGCGGCTGTCAGAAACCCCGGTGCGGCTGCGGCGGATGCTGCGGGCGATCGCCTCGATGGCGTCGGCCTGGCCGATCACGCGGCGCTTGAGCGACTCTTCGATCTTGAGCAGGCTGTCGACTTCGGTCTTAATGAGGCGGGTGACGGGGATGCCGGTCATCATGGCCACCACTTGGGCGATGTCTTCGGCCAGGATGCGCACGGTGGCGTCGGCGGCGCCTTCCTTGAGCTTGAGCTGGCTGAGGCGGTTTTGGATCACCGATTCGCGGGTCTTGAGGCGGGCGGCCAGCTCGAAGTCCTGGTCGAAGACGGCATTTTCGATGTCGTCGCGGATTTCTGAGACCTGCTTTTGGAGGTTGCGGAGAGCCTTGCTGGAGCCGCCGCGCTTGATGCGGGCCAGGCTGGCGGCCTCGTCGATGAGGTCAATGGCTTTGTCGGGCAGGAAGCGGTCGGCCACGTAGCGCTTGGCCAGCTTGGCGGCGGCGTCGATGGCCTCGTCGGTGATCTCCACGCGGTGGTGCTCCTCGTAGCGGGGGCGCAGGCCGCGCAGCACTTCCACGGTTTCCTCGGGCGTGGTCTCGGGGACCTGCACCGGCTGGAAGCGGCGCTCGAGGGCGGCGTCTTTTTCGATGTGCTTGCGGTATTCGTCGAGGGTGGTGGCGCCGATGACTTGGATTTCTCCGCGGCTGAGGGCAGGTTTGAGAATGTTGGCGGCGTCGATAGCGCCCTCGGCGGCGCCGGCGCCTACGACGGTGTGGAGCTCGTCGATAAACAGGATGACTTCGGGGCTGGCTTTGGCCTCGTCGAGGATTTTCTTGAGGCGCTCTTCGAATTCACCGCGGTACTTGGTGCCGGCAATGACCGACGCCAGGTCGAGCATCACGAGGCGCTTGCGCAGCAGCAGCTCGGGGACCTCTTCGGCGATCACGCGCTGGGCCAGGCCCTCGGCGATGGCAGTTTTGCCGACGCCGGGCTCGCCGATGAGCACCGGGTTGTTCTTGGTGCGGCGCCCCAGGATGGAGATCACGCGGCTGATTTGCGGTTCGCGGCCCACCATGGGGTCGAGCTTGTTTTCGCCTGCCTTGCTGGTGAGGTCAATGCCGAAATGGTCGAGGGCGGGGGTTTTGGATTTGGCGTTGCCGGCCGCACCTTTGGTGGCCGTGCGGGTGCTGCCGCGCTCTTCGTCGGCGTAGAAGTACTGCTGGTTGCCCAGGTAATTTTCGAGCTCACCGCGAATGATTTGGGGGTCGATTTGCAGGTCGTTTTTGAGCAGGCTGATGGCCCGGGCGCTTTTTTCGCTCAGGATGGCAAACAGGATGTGCTCGGTGCCGCAGTAGGGCTGGCCGAATTCTTTGGCCACGCGCAGGCTGTAAGTGAGGGTGCGCTTGGCGGTTTCCGAGGCCCCCTTGTAGCCGCCGCCCGCCAGCTGCTGCGAGAAACTCAGCACGAGCTGGGCCTTCTCAAAGGTAACGCCAACATTTTTCAGAATTTTGGCCCCGATGGAGGTCTCTTGCTGCAGAACGCCGAGCAAAATGTGCTCAGTGCCCACGTACGAAGAGCCCATTTGGGTCGCTATGGCTTCAGCGTTCTCGAGACTGCGCTTGGCATTCTCGGTGAAGCGGTCGAATTGTGAGCTGAAGTCGGCCATGGCGCTGCCCTTTATGAGACCAGTATATCATTGTTAGCACTCCATGCAAGCGAGTGCTAATTTGTGCTCTGCGGGCGGTCAAACGTGCAGCCGCTGCTTCAATATCAGGCGCTGGTTTTCCATACGATTGTGCTCCCGGTGGAGCGTGCGCCAACCCTTGTCCGTGAGTGTGTACGAACCGCGCACTTGGAGGTAACCTTTGGCGGTTAGTTCTTTTATCAGGGTGTAGCCTGTGGTTTTCCTGATAATGACTGCGCCTACCGTGTCCGCCAGCACGGCTTCGGGGATGCGCGCCCTGTCGATCGGGCCGGCCGCGACTGCCAGCAGAATGGCCATGCGCTCATAGCTCAGCGGGGCGAGGCGGGAATGCGGCCGGCGCGTGCCGTCCGGTGCCGGGCGGGCTTGAGGGCCGTATTGCCAGGGTTGGAGGCTGACTTGGGGATCGTTCATACCGGCAGGGTAGTCCTAACTTGGGACTATTGCAAATAATTCGAGCTCAGGAACACCGCGCATGTCCCAAGTTAGGACATGTATGGATATGAGGGCGCTCAAAAAGTTACGAGAATGGAAGCTATTTAATCGGTCGATTCGCGGCCGGAAAGCACGTCAGTTTGGCCGTCGGTGGCCTCTTCGGACATGGCCGGGTCGATGGCGGATTGCGCGTTGATGGCGTCGATGAGGGAGCTCTCGAGGTCCGTCTTGGCTTCTGAAGTGTCGGCGGCAGCAGCGGCAGCGGCTTCTATGCGGGACTCGTCGGCCGAGATGATGTCGATGTTCCAACCGGTGAGCTTAGCGGCCAGGCGGACGTTTTGGCCCTGTTTGCCGATGGCCAGCGAGAGTTGGTCTTCGGGCACGCGCACCACGGCCTTCTTGTCGGTCTCGTTGAGGCTCACGCTGACGACCTTGGTCGGAGACAGCGCGTTGGCAATGTAGGTCTCGGGGTCTTCGGCATAGGGGATGATGTCGATCTTCTCTTCGCCAAGGTCGCTCATCACGGCTTGCACGCGGCTGCCGCGGCCACCCACGAAGGTGCCGACGGCATCGACGCCGGCGGCGTGCGACTGCACGGCCACCTTGGAGCGGATGCCGGCCTCGCGCGCGATGCCGATGATCTCGACCGAGCCCGCCTCAATTTCGGGCACCTCGAGCTCAAACAGGTGGCGCACCATGTTGGCGTGGGCACGGCTGAGCACGATCTGCGGGCCGCGGGCGGTCTGTTCCACGCGCACCACATACACCTTCAGGCGCTGGCCGGTGTAGTAGCGCTCGCCGGGAATTTGCTCGCTGGCAAACAGCACACCCGTGGCCTTGCCGAGGTCGACGTAGGCGACGCTGCCCTCCACGCGCTGGACGTTACCGTTGAGCACCAGGCCCTCTTTGTCCTTGTACTCGGTGAACACGATTTCGCGCTCGGCCTCGCGCAGGCGCTGGATGATGACCTGCTTGGCGGTCTGGGCGGCCACGCGGCCAAAGTCTTCGGGGTGGGCCTCCATTTCGACCATGTAGGGCTCGATGCCGGCCTCTTCGTCGCGGGGGCGGACTTCGGCCTTCTTGTCGATCTTCTTGGCGGCAGTGAGGCCGATCTGCAAAAATTCATTCTCGACCTCGCCGTCCGGCACTACTTCCTTAGACTCGTAGATGTGGACTTCGCCGGTTTCTTCGTCGAGCTCGGCGCGGACCTCCTGGTCTTTGTCGGTGTAATCTTTTTTGTAAGCAGCGGCCAGGGCGGCCTGCACGGTCTCGATAATAATGTCGCGGGGGAGGTTCTTCTCCTCGGCGATCAGGTTGATGGCAGCTAAGAAATTCGTTTGCATGGGGACTCCTATTCAATTGTTATTTAGTTGTATGAACAATTAGGCCGGCCCGGTGGCCGACATTGGAGTGATTATACTCCTAGCGCCGCCGGTACGCAATCGGTATACTCGAATGACATTAACGCGCGAGGTGCCGAGATATGGCTGGGGTTGCCCATTTACTGGAACGAATTGTACCGGAGCGGTACGTGTTGGACATTGACGTAGACCTGGACAAGGCCGTTTTTGCACTTATCGAGACGTTGGATTTTGCCTTGCTGAAGCCCGCTCGCGAGTTGGTGCTGCACGCCGTGGAGCTGGAGATCGTGGAGGCGGTGCTCGACGGCCAGCACAAAGCCGCCAAGGTGACGATGGATGCCAAGGTCGACACGGTGACGCTGGAGTTTGGTGAGACGGTGACGGCCGGTGCGCACAGCTTGCGGTTGAAGGTGAACGGCAAGATCAATGCTTCGCTGCATGGATTTTACCGCAGCACGTACACTCGCGACGGCGCCGAGCAGGTGATTGCGACCACGCAATATGAGGCGATTCATGCGCGCGAGGGGCTGGTGTGTGTGGACGAGCCCAGCGCCAAGGCGGTGTTTGAGGTGAGCTTGACGGTGCCGGAGCAAATGATGGCGCTGTCGAACGCGGTGGCGGCCAAGGATGAGCCGGCCGGTGCGGGCCGCAAGCGGGTGGAATTCGCGCCCACGCCCAAGATGAGCACCTATTTGCTGGCCTACATCGTGGGCGAATTTGACGCCGTGGAGGCCAAAACGCCCGAGGGCGTGCGGGTTCGGGTGCTGGCCACGCCGGGCAATGCGCACCGGCTGGAGTTCGCGCTGGATTCGGCGGTCCGAGCGCTGTCGTTCTTCACGGATTATTTTGGCATTGCCTATCCCCTGCCCAATCTGGATTTGGTGGCGCTGCCGGATTTTGGCGCCGGAGCTATGGAAAACTGGGGGCTGGTGACCTACCGCGAGACCGCCTTGATGGTGGACCCCGAGCACGCGTCACTTTCGACCAAACAGTGGGTGGCCGAGGTGGTGGCGCACGAGCTGGCGCACCAATGGTTTGGCAACCTGGTGACCATGAAGTGGTGGAACGACCTGTGGCTAAACGAAGGCTTTGCGACCTGGTGCGCCGACCTGGCCCGCGACGCGCTGCACCCCGAATGGGAGATTTGGGCGCACTTTACCGCCGACAACCAGGCCCGGGCGCAGGAGCTCGACAGTCTCGTAAACACCCATCCGATCGAGGTGGAGGTGCCCGACCCGCACGGGCTGGATGAAATTTTTGACGCCGTGAGCTATGCCAAGGGCGGCAGTATTATCCGCATGCTGCACCATTACCTGGGAGACGAGGCGTTTCGCAAGGGTTTGCACAATTATTTAACTAAGCACGCTCATGGCAACGCGGTCACGCACGACCTGTGGCAGGCGCTGGGCGAGGCCAGCGGCAAGCCGGTGGATGAGATGATGTCGGCCTGGACCAGCCGGCCGGGCTACCCGTTGGTGACGTTTGACGACGGCCAGCTGCGCCAACGCCGGTTTTACAGCTCGCCGCGGCAGGCGAATAAGGGCGACGGCGAAATGTGGCCGCTGCCGTTTAACGCGCTGCTGCCGGGCGGACGCGAGACGGAGCCGGCGCTGGTGACGGGACCTTTCGCCCAGCTGGATGATGAGATTATGGCTTCGGACTGGTTTAAACCGAACCCCGGCCAAACTGGGTTTTTCCGGGTGCATTACACCGTGGGCATGATCGAGGCGCTGAGCGAACCGCTGCGCAGTGAAGAAATCGCGGTGGTGGACCGGTTCGGTATTGTGAGCGACGTGACGGCGGCCACGGCGGCCGGCATTACGTCGAGCGCCGCGCTGCTAAAACTGGTGGTGGAATTGCGCGAGGAGCACAACTTCATCGTGTGGAACGCGGTCAGCGGCGCTATTGGCGATATGGTGGCGATCGTGGAGGACGACGCTCTGCGCGGGCGGCTGGAGCGGTTTGGGCGCTGGCTGGTGCAACCGGCTATTAAGCGGCTCGGCTGGGAGGCGGCCAAGGGCGAGTCGTCGTTCGACAGCCTGATGCGGCCGATGGTGCTGCAGCAAGCGATCCGGTTTGACGACCTGGACGTGGTGCACGAGGCCAAACGGCGCTGGCAGGCGTGGATGGACCGCAAGCCGACCGACCCGGATCTCGTGCCGACGCTGCTGTTCGCGGCGGCCCGGCACGGCGGCGAAGCGGAGTTTGAGGCCATAATGAAGCGTTACGATGCCGAGCCGGTGCCGCAGGTGAAGACCGGTCTGCTCGGGGCGCTGGGCCGCTTCCGCCAGCCTGAGCTCGTGGGCCGGTATCTGGCGTTCGCGCTCACCAACGCAGTGCGGCCTCAGGACATCTACATTCCCCTGGCTTGGAGCATGCGCAACCGTGACGCGCGGTTGGCAACCTGGAAGTGGGTGCGCGACAATTGGGACCTGTGGATAGAGCGCTATGGCGGCGGCGGGCACATGCTCGACCGGTTCCCGCTGTACACAGCCTCGGGCTTCGCGACCCATGCGATGGCCCAGGAAATTAAAGCGTTCTTCGACGCCCACCCGCACCCCACGCTGGGGCGGCCGGTGGCGCAGGCGGTGGAGGGCGTGGAGCTCAAGGCCGACTGGTTTGACCGCGACGCCGAGGCCATTACCGGCTTCATGGCCGAATGGGAGCGAACCCAAAAGGGTTGATCTATTCTTGAGGCTAAATGTCGAATTTCGACATTTAGCCGGTGATGTCGGGCAGAAATTCGATCTCGGGTGAGTCCAGCGAGCCGGTCACGCTGACCAGCCCTATCTGATAATGCCCGTAATGCCGATGGGCCTGGTTCCAGGCGAGGGCCGCGCGCGTGAGGCGGGTTAGCTTGTCATAATTAATGTAATCGGCCGGGCTGCCCCAAGCGGTGCTGGCGCGGTATTTGACCTCCACAAAGTGGATGGTGCCGGCGCGGCGGGCCACGATGTCGAGTTCGCACCAGCGGTTGCGCCAGTTGCGGTCGAGAATTTGGTAGCCGCGGTGCTCGAGGTATTCGGCAGCCACGGTTTCGGCGGCGCGGCCGGTGCTAGTCGCCGACATGGCCAAAATCCAAGCTGGCGAAAAATCCGGCGGCCGCTAGCTGTACGGGCTTGAAGAGCCGGCGGTGCAGTGGGCTTAGTTGCTCGCGCACGACGCGGGCATGGTGGGGGGTGCCGTAACCTTTGTTACTGGCAAAATTGTATTCGGGATACAGCTGGTGCAGCAGCATCATGTATTGGTCGCGGGCCACCTTGGCCACAATTGAGGCCGCGGCGATGGAATAGCTGAGACGGTCGCCCTTGATGATGGTTTGGGAGTAGCAGTGATCGCGGAGGTAATTGTGGTTGCCGTCGAGGAGGACGGCATCGTAGGGGTGGGCCATGCCGTCGAGGGCCCGCAGACCGGACTGGTGCACTGCCCAACTGAGGCCGTGGGCGTCGATATCGGCCGGGCTCACCCAGCCTATACCCACTGCCAATGACCGGCGCTTGATGAGCCTGGCCAGCTCCACCCGCCGCTGGTGGCTGAGCAGCTTGGAATCCGTGACGCCGCTCAAACGCACCCGGGGCGGCAATATCACCGCTGCGGCCACTACCGGCCCGGCCCAGCAACCGCGGCCGACCTCATCGATTCCGGCCACCAACGGATAGCCGGCGCTCATAAGCGCTATGGCATGGCGGTTGGTTGGGCTCGCAACTCTTGGCATCGTGCACAGTTTAACACAAAGAAAAATAGACCTGACAAGCCTTTAGCATTAGCTACGTTTTATTAGGACTGGACGGCTTCGCCCTCGCCGGGCTCAGCCTGAGCCACGCCGGATTCGGCTTCGTCGGAGGCGGCTTGGTTTTCGTCGGCGGCCTCTTCCCCGGTACTGGATTCGGGATCTTCGCCGGCAGCAGCCTTGTTTTCGGCATTTTCGACGTCCGACAGTGGTGAGGCGTCGTTGAGGGCGTCTTCGGCCTGCTCACCATCAATAGTTTCGGAGTCGATGACCTCAGGTTCGGTCGGTGCGGCCTCGTCGGCTACGGCCTCAGATTCGGGCACGGTCACATCGTTGGCGGCGGCCTTGTCGAAGCCAACTTCGCGCAGGCGGGCCGACTTGCCGCGGCGGTCGCGCAGGAAGCTGAGGAAGTTGCGGCGGACCTTGGCGCGGCGCAGAATATCAATCTTGGAGACGTTGGGAGAATGCAGCAAGAAAGTCTTCTCGACGCCCACACCTGAGGCAATACGGCGCACTGTAATAGTGGCGGTTACCTCCGCCATACGGTGGCGGCGGATTACAACGCCCTCGAAAACCTGGATGCGCTGCTTACCGCCTTCCTTGATGAGCTGGTGCACACGCACAGTGTCGCCGGTCTGCAGCTGAGGCTGCGCGGGCTTGCGGTAATTCTGCTCGAGTTGGCGGATGGCTTCCATAACTTCGGTACTTTAGCATATCTGAGTGGGTCTATCAAGGGTAAGTAGGACGGCTCATTCCACGAAAACGGAACACTAGGTCAAGTTACTTGTAAGGGTAAGGAATGTTAGCGGGTCCGTAAAGAGTTCTGGGCGGTTTCTCCGCGCACAGTACTCCTGCAGTAACCCAGGCAAGGATCGCTTTAGGAATTGGACCCGGGTACGAATAACAAACCTGTCAAAACTACTCCAGACACCCTCAATCCGGTTCGTGGGACCAAAGTGGCCTCGGTCGTGGTTGCACAACACGAGGCCGTAACCCACGTCCTCCAGGCTTAAATGTGAGGCGTGAGCGTCGGCATGAATCAAGGTTTCCGGCTCGACCCAGTCGTCTAGGAAGCCCTCGACGCTGTCTTGCTCCATGTCGGGGATGACGCGGATGCGAACCTCGTCAGTCTCGCGGTCCACCACGCCCATGACGAGCACTTGGTTGCCGTGCTTCTTGCGCCCCAGATATGATTGGTCTATTTCGACCAATCCGGCCAGCTTGCCGGCATCCTCTGGCAATCGCTTGCGCAGCCGTTCCAACCACCGCTGGATGGTTTCGTAGCTGGTGCCTACCATGCCCAGGATGTCACCCGGTGAAAGTTTACGCACCCAGCCCAGGACAAGCGCCAGGATCTGCCGCCAGCTGAGCTTGGCGTACCCAAAGCCCAGCATCTTTTTGAGGCTCCACTTGCGACGGCAGCTTCGGCACCACAGATACTTCTCTCTCAGGCAAATACCTGGGTGATGCTTCCAGGGACACCGGGCGCCCTCAGGAAAGATATGATTGATGATTATTTGGACGCATCCGTAGTCATCTACGGGTAAATCGAGTACCGTATACACGGGACAGGCCTCCTAGCTTTAGTTGTTTCCGCAACTTGATTCTAGTGCTTGTTCCGTTTTAGTTGAATGAGCCAGTAGGACACGACCCCTAGCATTAGCTTGATGCAAAGCTATTGAACCATTACGCGATATTGACTTTTCCGCTGTTTTGGGTTATTATTTCCACGGCTACTTCACAATCCATCGTCCGGAATCCGCCGGACCATCTCCTCTGGGAGGACGTAATGACCAATTTCGACCCAACGACGACTGCTTCATGGGAGCAGCCTACGACACCCGCGCAGCGGTTGCCCGCTGTGACCACGACCGTCGTCATCACGATTCTGTTCGGATTTTTCGGACTGATCCCGGCGAGTTTGCACACCAAGCGCGCACGCGAAGCGGGCGTCAAGACGAACAAGTACTGGAAGGCCTTCGGCTGGACGTACGGCATCTCGCTCGCGACCGGGATCGCTCTGCTCTTGATCGTCATCGCGGTGGCAAATGCGAGCCTCAACAACAGCTCCCAGGGGCTGAACTATTCGGCCCCGACCGCTGCGGCTCTTCCCGGTTACCCAGCGGCCACTTCGGATCCGAGTGCGGACGCGCAGGCATCGCTTGACGCGGCTAACGCGCAGACGTCGCTCGACGCGGCCGCATCAGCTGCGGCATCTTCGGATGCTGCGGCGCAGGCCTCGGAGTCAGCATCATCGGCTGCCGCATCGGCTGCGATGAACCCCACGCCTCAGGCGATCCCTAGCAAGTCCACCATCACGCTGGACGACGGCACCGTCGCGGGAACCGTCACAGTGTCGAACTACCGCACAGGCACGGGCCCGCTCACGCCGGAAGGTTCGCTGCCTTCGCAGGGCCATTTCGTGGCCTTCACTGTCCGTGTTGACTCGAGGGTAAACGGGCTCAGCGTCGACCTGGCGAGCTTCACCGCGCTCGTTCCAAACCCTCCGAATGATGACGTCCGCGTAGACGTGGACCAGGGCGACACCGTGGATGGTGCGCTGCAGACTACGACGCTCGACGCCGGCGAGTCCGCGCAGGGCACCATCGTGTTCGATGCGCCGTCCAAGCACGGCGTGTTGCATTACGCGCTGCAAAGCGACGGTAGCCCGACCGGCGCGTGGGCGTACTGACTGAACGACTAGCGGTTGGGCAGCGCAAGAGCGCTGCCCAACCGTGGCCAAACTGTACCCAGCCCCCGATCTGGCTCACCGCCATGGTGAAGCCCCCGGATCGGGGGCTTCACCATGTCTGGGCGGCGTGCTCTTGTACGGGTTTTTCTACCTCATCACGCACCAGCAACTAATTACTGTGCATGGGTGACTTGGCCCTCGCCGATGAGGTGGCTGAGGCGGTCGATGAGGGCGTCGGAGACTTCGACCTTGAAGGGCAGGCGGATTTTCTTGGGGGTGTCGGAGCCGATGACGAGGAAGATTTCGGATTGGCCGGAGTAGGCCGACAGGGCCGCCTTGATGTCGTGGAGGAGCTGCTGGTCGGACAGGTCGGACAGGTGCAGCAGCAGGTAGCCCCCGAGGGCCTCGGTGGAGGTGGCCGGCGGTGCGGGCGCGGGTTTTGCCGGGACCGGCGAGGGGGCGGCGGCTGGGGCAGCTTGGGCAGGAGCCTGGGGCGGTTCGGGCTTGGCCGCGGGTTGGGTTGGGGCATTGATGGGCACATGGCTGGTGGCGGCGTCGTAGTTGACGATTTTGGCCGAGTCGACCATGATTTTGGGCTCGGCGGTGAGGCGGCCTTCGCGGTCGCGGGCCGAGACTTTGCCGGTGGCCATGATGACGTTGTCGGGCTCGTAGACTTCGGGCGACTTCTCGTAGGCTTTGGGGAACACGATCAGCTCTGTCAGGCCGGTCTTGTCCTCGATGCCCACGAAGGCCATGGTGGCGCCCTTTTTGGTGATGATTTTGCGGACGGTCGTGATGATGCCGCCGATGCGCACGAGTTTGCCGTCTTCGTCGGGGGTGAGGCCGGAGATGGGCGCGCAGGTGTCGGACAGGTAGGCGGCGTACTCGTCGAGCGGGTGGTGCGACAGGTAGAGGCCCAGCAATTCCTTTTCCCAAGCTAATAATTCGCGGCTGCTGGCCGGCTGCGGCGGCGGGTCGAGGCGTAGGGCCGGCAGGTCCTCGTCGGCGCCGAGCGAGCCGAAGATGTCGATCTGGCCCGACAGCGCATTTTTTTGGGCCTTGGCGGCGTAAGCGGTGATGGTTTCGAGGTTGTGCAGCAGCTCGGCGCGGTTGCCGCCGATGAGCGTGTCGAAGGCGCCGCATTTGGTGAGTGACTCCCAGACTTTGCGGTTGCATTCGCGGGCGCTCACCCGTTTGGCGAAATCTTCAATACTGGCAAACGGGCCGTCAACGCCCCGGGCGGCTAGAATCGCCTCGATGGGGCCGGTGCCGACGTTCTTGATGGCCGACAGACCGAAGCGGATGTTGCCCGAGTCTTTGACAACCGCAAATTCCAGGAATGACTCGTTGACGTCGGGCGGGAGCACCTGGATGCCCATGCGCGTGCATTCGGCCACCTCGATGGCAATTCGGTCGATGTTGCCGAAGTCGGAGGTCATGAGGGCGGCCATGAATTCGCCCGGGAAGTGGGCCTTGAGGTAGGCGGTTTGGTAGGCAATGAGGCCGTAGCAGGCGGCGTGGGATTTGTTGAAGCAGTAGGCCGCGAAGTCTTCGAGGCTGGTCCAGAATTCTTCCATGAGCGCCCGGTCGGCGCCGGCCTTGGCCACCGCGCCGTCGATGAATTTGGTCCGCATTTTGCCCATCATGGAGGCGTTCTTTTTGCCGATGGCTTTGCGCAGGGTGTCGGCCTCGCCGCCGGTGAAACCGGCACACTTCCTTGGAAATCTGCATCACCTGCTCCTGGTACACCAGCACGCCGTAGGTGTTTTTGAGGGCGTTTTCCATCGACGGGTGGATGTAGGTGATGGGAGTGCGGCCGTGTTTGCGCTCGATGAAGTCCTCGATCCACTGCATGGGACCGGGGCGGTAGAGGGCGACCATGGCGATGATGTCGTCGAACACGGTGGGTTTGAGGTCGCGGAGGTAGCGCTTCATGCCGGCCGATTCCAGCTGGAACACGCCGGTGGTGTCGCCGGAGCTGAGCAGCTCGAAGGTTTGGGGGTCGTCCAGCGGAAGGCGGGCGATATCGATGTCGGTGCCGTGGACTTTGCGGATGATGCGCAGCGCATTGTTGATGATGGTGAGGTTGGACAGGCCGAGGAAATCCATTTTGAGCAGGCCGAGCTCCTCGACCGGGCCCATGGAGTATTGCGTGGCGAGGCCGCCTTTTTGGGCGCGCTGGAGCGGCATGTAGGTAACGATTGGCTCGGGCGCAATCACCACGCCGGCCGCGTGCACTCCATTCGAACGTATGGTGCCCTCCAGGCGGATGGCCTGGTCGATGAGCTGCTTGGCGCGGGGGTTGCCCTGGTATTCCTTTACCAGATCGGGCTCGGTACGCTGCTCGAAGCCCTTGCCGGTTTTGAGGCCCACCGCCACAGCCAGCGGAATGTGGCGGCCCTGCACCGGCATGCGGTACCAGTCTTGGCCATGCGGTCGACTTCGTCATAGGGCATGCCCAGCACCCGGCCGGTATCTCGGACGGCGTTGCGGGCCGCCATGGTGCCGAAGGTGATGATCTGCGCTACGCGTTCCTGGCCGTATTTCTCGGTGACGTAGTCGATCACCTCGCCGCGGCGCGTATCCTGAATGTCGATGTCGATATCGGGCATACTGATGCGGTCGGGGTTGAGGAAGCGCTCGAACAGCAGGTCGTATTTGAGCGGGTCGAGGTCGGTAATGTTGAGGCTGTAGGCCACGATGGAGCCGGCCGCGCTCCCCCGCCCCGGGCCGAAGATTATCCCAGCGTTTTTGCCCCAGTTTATGAAATCGGACACGATCAGGAAGTAGCCGTCGTAGCCCATGCGGCCGATGACGCCGAGCTCGTAATTCAGGCGTTCGGAAACGGCATTGTCGACCAGGTCGACGGCTTTGTCCTGGGTGATGTGCGGCACGTCCTCTTTGGGAATGCCGCCGTAGCGCCAGGCCAGGCCCTGCCAGCACAGCTGCCGCAGGTAGTCGCGCTCGGTGAGGCCTTCGGGCAGCGGGAAGGTGGGGATGAGGATACCGCCCAGCTTGATTTCCACCTGACAGCGCTCGGCGATGGCCACGGTGTTTTCGTAGACTTCGGGCAGGTGGCTCCACCGCGATTTAACGTCGCCGGGACCGGTGACGTAGAGGTCCATTTCCATGGTCATGCGGCCGGCGTCGCCGATGGTTTTGCCGGTCTGCACGCACAGCAGGATCTCGTGGGCCTCGCGGTCAGTAGGGATGGAGTAGTGGGCGTCGGCCGTGACTACCAGCGGCACGCCGGTCTTCTTGCTGAGACCGATCTTGGCCTCGTTGATGGCGCGCTGCTCGTCCCACTGGTGCGCGTGGGCCTGTAGCTCCAGGTAATAATTGCCGTGGCCGAAGGTGTCGTCGTACCAGCGGGCCACCCGCTCGGCCTCTTCCAGGTTGCCGTTGCGGATGTGGGTGGCGACCTCACCGCCGGCGCAGGCCGACAGCGCGATGAGGCCCTCGTGGTACTGCACCAGCAGCTCGCGGTCCACGCGCGGCTTGTAGTAGTAGCCGTCGAGCTGGGCGATGGTGACGAGCCGCATAAGGTTGTGATAGCCGGTATTGTTGTAGGCCAGCAGGATCGAGATGGTACGGGTTGGCATCCTGGCGGCCGGCTTTGTCCTGGTGACCGCGCGGCGCCACATACGTCTCCACGCCGATTATTGGCTTGACACCGCGCTTTTTGGCCTCTTTATAAAACTCGATCGCGCCTGACATGCGTGCCGTGGTCGGTGAGAGCCACCGCATCCATGCCCAGATCCTGCACGCGGTCCAGCATCTCGGGCACTTTTTGCAGCCCATCGAGCAATGTGTAATGGCTGTGGTTATGCAAATGGACAAATTCGGACAAGCGTCACTCCCTCACACATCTAGAGAATTACTTTTAATGGTAACACTTATCGCGCGCGTTTGAGTTCAGCAGGGTTAGCAGAGTCGCTATGTATGGCGTTTTTTATACCATATATGGGTTCAGGCTGATACCATATATGAGCTAAAAAGAGAGATGCACCCCGGAAGCTGTGCTCCCTATACCAAATGAGAGTTTCCCATTAAAAGAATTTCTACTTGCCGCTCTCGATGGCGTGGCTGATGTTCTGGATATATTGACCGATGACGGGGGCACCGCCGAACAGCTGGAGGAGGCTTATTAGAAGCGTGACGCCGAGTGTGGCCCCGATGAAGCCGCCCAAGCCGGCAAAGAAGCCGCGTATAAACGAGCTCCAGATCTGGCGCCTCGTGCTGTGGAGCACATAGATGTAATCGAGGATCAACGCGTCCTCGACGGCTTTGCCGAGCTTCTCGTAGTTTATGCCGCTTTTTTTAGACGGGTCGGGGCGCTCACCGATCATTTTAGGACTGCTCGCCTCCCTTGTCAGCGGGGGTGCCGGCGCCGTTCATTTTGGTCTTGGCCGAGTTGGCCAGGTGCCGCGTGACCCGCTCTAGCTCACTCATCACCGCCGCGCCCTCGTTGAGCAATTGTTTCACCTCTTTGACGGCAACGTCTTTGGTCTGGGCGCCGCTCTTGGCCAAATTATTCGCGGATACGCGCAGGTCTTGCTTGAGCACCTCGGCCCGGCGGATCAGCTCCTGGCTCTCTTCTTTGGCCTCACCCTGCAAGTCCTTGGCCACTTCTTTGAGGCTGTCAACGCGGCCGCCGACGTCGTCGCTCATCTTTTCTAAGCGGCGCTGGATGTCCTCGTAGGTGCCTTTGACCTTGCGCTTAATGTCGGCCTGAGTTTCCTTGCCGCTCTTGGGCGCCAGCAACACGCCGGCTACCGCGCCAATGAGCGCGCCAATAATCGTCCCTTTTAAGAATGTTTTCTTCATTTCCCAATCCCTTTCTCTATTGTCCATTTGTTTACTGTCCATTTTGTTACTGCCCATTTTGTTACTGCCCATAATTTACTCACCTTTTTCCCCGCGCTTACGCGTGAAACGCTTCACCAGCATCCCGATGATACCCGAAGCGGCCAAGGGGGCGACTTTGCTGCTCAGCGTTTCGGCAAAGCTGGCAAAATTCGTGGTTGCCACTTCGGCACGGTCAGAAATGCGCTTGAGGTTTCGCATGATAGCGATCATCAGGCTCACCAAGATGATGCTCAGAATAATTAGTGTTAGAAACCCGACGCTCAGCAGTATTACGAGAATTAGCTCAACGGTAGTCACGACGTATGCTCTTGTTAATTATTCTAACTGTAATCTCATAATACACGGCTGGACTGATATCGCTATTGTTCATTCTTACGATACTTAACACGGCGTTCGCCCCGATTTGTGCGTTTTTCCAGAGCGGAAGCGCCAATACGCTTGGCGGTGCCGGCCGCCCGGGCCAGGGCGCTGATTTCGGAGCGGCGGTGCAGGATGGTCCATTGGTTGCGCTCCACCTGGGAGTTGGGAACGACATGCAGGATGTCTTCGTCGTCGCGCAGGCGGATGCGGCGGGCGTCCATCGATACAATCACGCCCTGGGCCGGCTTGGCCGAGTCGCCCACGATCACCTCATCGCCGACGTTGAAGTCGCGGTCGCGGGCGAGGAAGATGGCGGCTACAATGTCGGACACTAGCGTGGAGCCGCCCATAGCCATGGCCAGGCCGATCGCCGCGATGGAACCGGTGAAGAAGACGATGATGCCGGTGAGGCCCAGCTCCTGGAGCAGGATGATGATCAAAAAGATCCACAGCAGGGTCTCGATGATCGATGTTATGACGTAGCGCAGGCCGGTTTGAATCTGGGTGGCCTTAAGGACCAGCCGCACAACGCGCACCAGGATGCGGATAGTGAGAATGCCGACGAGCAGGTCAAACAGTGTCGGCAGCAGGTGTACCTGCAAACCCTGGACGATGTGCAGGATGTGATTGATAAAGCTGGAGTTCAAGTCGAATGGAACCATAATGGTTAAGCCTAGTTTAACACGTTTGGCGCCTGTCGTTGCCCTGTGCCCTCACATAACTTACAGGTGTATGTATTCTCAAAAACTACTGGTCACCGGATTACTAATCAGCTGACCAGTAAAACGCCAAAAGTGCATGCCCGACATTAACCCAAGCGATCGCGCAGGAGCTGGTTGATGAGGGGCGGGTTGCCCTTGCCCTGGGTGGCCTTCATGGCCTGGCCCACTAGGGCGCCGAACGCCCGCTGGTTGCCGGCCTTGTAGTCGGCCACGGCCTGCTGGTTGTTGGCGATGACGTCGTCCACGACTTTGGCCAGCTCGCCGGTGT
This sequence comes from uncultured bacterium, assembly GCA_963740635.1. GTDB lineage: Bacteria > Patescibacteriota > Saccharimonadia > UBA4664 > UBA4664 > UBA5169. The sequence continues at coordinate 485,193 of CAVUEQ010000001.1, forward strand.
CGGATTGCTGGAGGAGGTTGAGCTGGGTGGCGCGGGCCAGGGGGTCGGCGGCCTTGGAAAATAGGTCGGCCAGGAGGATCTTGGCGTTGGACGAGCTGAGTTGGCCAGCGGACACGAGGCGGCCGGCCGCCACCAGAGCTTGAGGGTCGAGGGCACTGGCACTGAGGGCGGTCGACAGAGCGTCGGCCACCTTCACGCGGTCGCCGATGAGCCAGGTGAAGGCGAAGCGGCCCTGGGCCGGGTCGAGGACGGTGGCGTGATGCCAAAACACGGCCGCGTCGGGGTCGGCCACGAGCGCCTCGGATTCATTTGCGGGCAGGCCGGCGGCGGCCAGCTCGGCGCGCAGATCGGCGGGCAGAAGGCCGAGCTCGTTTTGCTGCTCGGCCACCATGGCCGGCGTGATGACCAGCGGCGGCAGGTCGGGTTCGGGGAAGTAGCGGTACTCGTCGGCGTCCTCTTTACTGCGCATGGAGTAGGTTTCGCCCAACGCGTCGTTCCAGCCGCGGGTTTCCTGGCGTATGTGTTCACCCTGCTCGAGCGCGGCGATCTGGCGGCGGGTTTCGTACTCGATCGTCTTCTCGATAGCTTGGAAACTGTTAAGATTCTTCGTTTCGGTGCGGGTGCCAAACGGCGTACCTGGCTTGTGGACGCTCACATTCACGTCGTAACGAATGTTGCCGTAATAGAGATTGGCGTCCGACGCCCCGGTGTAACGGGCCAAGTTGTATAGTTCTTTCGCGTAGGCCTTGGCCTCGGCGGCGCTGCGCATGTCGGGCTCCGAGACAATTTCGAGCAGCGGCGTTTCGGCGCGGTTGAGGTCCACGAGCGAATAATTGGCGCCGTCGGGGTGGGTGAGCTTGCCGGCGTCGCCCTCGAGGTGGGCGCGAGTAATGCCCACACGGACGGTGCGGCCGTCCACCGGGAATTCAACGGCTCCATTCGGCACGATTGGCTCGTCGAATTGGGTAATTTGATAACCCTTGGGCAGGTCGGGGTAGAAGTAATTCTTGCGGTCGAATTTGGTGTGCAGGTTGTCCGGATATTTAGCGCCGAGGGCCAGGCCCAGCCGCAGCGCCAGCTCCACGGCGCGCTTGTTGAGCACCGGCAGCGTGCCGGGGAGCCCCATGCAGACCTCGCACACGTGGGTGTTGGGTTCGGCCTCGCGGCTGTCATTGTCGCAGCCGCAAAACAATTTGGTCTTAGTGGCCAGTTGCACGTGCGTTTCGAGGCCGATCACGACTTCGTATTTGGCTCGCAGTTCGGGGTTCACAGCTTGACTCCAAAAACGGTGTTTAGATCTATCTGACGTTTAAGCTCAGCAAGTTCGTCTTCTGTCAGTGCCCGGCTGATTTCGTCTATTTGACGATCGCTATTTATCCCGATTGGCAGGTCGCGGGCGGCGTAAAGCGTAACATGGGAGGGCTGGATTGGCATCGAGAGCTCAAGCTGCCGGCTGAGATTATCGAAGAATTCCGCTAGTTTGCTGACTTTTACTCGAATGATTAGTGTCTGGCGGTCCCGGGCCGCATCAGAAACTACCCGCAGATCAGGCAGAAATTGTTCAACCTGGGGATTCACGTTCTCCAAAATGACGGCCGCCTGCTCTAGCGCGAGCTTTCCGGCTGCGTCGGGTGTAATTTTGCGAGCCTCGACTAACATTGGCACCAGCCGCTTGATGGCAATGATCGTGCAGTGCAGGTGTGACCGGCGCTGGTAGGTATTCCCGCTAAGCGTAATTGTTTCTGGCAGAGTGGAAACAAGTTTCGGGGCGAGGCTCTCAATAATATTGCCTTCCATAAATTCGTATGGGGCTTTGAGCGTAATGGTAGTCATCCCATCGCCTGCAAATCTTTTAGGGCTTGCTCGAAATCGTTGAGAGCCTCTTTGGCCTGGCTCGGGACGAGGTCGAAGCCGACTTCGTGGGCCAGGGCGTTGCGCAGTTTGTGGGCGCGCCAGACGGCGTTTTGATCGGTGAAGCGCGGTCCGGCCAGCTTGAGACGGTCGGCCATTTTCTCGCCGCCGTAGCCCAACTGCTTCATGACGTGGTCGAGCAGTTTGTCGGCCTCGTTAAGCGAACTTTTGAGGCCTGAGGCGCCGGTGTTGCTGACGTGCATTATGGTCTCCCAGCGGGATTTGATTTCGGATTGGTCAACATGACCGCGGTAGCCGCGGCTGGATGCTACGGTGCGTGTGTATTTGCGCTTGGGAGTGCCATTAATGACGACAGCGTACAAAATGACACCGGCTAACAGGGCAACGAGGAGGAAGGCAAACATGGCGGTGGTGGTCATCGCGTGCTCCAATCGCCGACCACGGCCTCAGTGGCCTGGGCGGCGGCAAGCAGACTGCGCTCGCCGCGTTGCGGCGCCATGAGCTGGAGGCCGACGGGCAGGCCATCGACAGCGCCGAGCGGGATGGAGATGGCCGGGATGCCGACCAGGTTAACCGCCACGGTCATGACGTCTTCGAGGTAGAGCGCGAGCGGATCTTGGGATTTGCTGCCAATCGGGAAGGCCGGGCTCGGGCTGGTGGGGCCGATGAGCAGGTCGTATTTGGCGAAGGCTTGGTCGAAATCGGCGACGAGCTTGGTGCGGACCTTTTGGGCGCGCTTGTAGTAGGCGTCGTAATAGCCCGAACTGAGCACGTAGGTGCCGATCATGACGCGGCGCTTGGCCTCGGGACCGAAGCCTTCCTCGCGGCTGAGGCGGTAGGTTTCTTCGAGGTTGGTGGCCTTGGGCGAGCTGTGGCCGAAGCGGACGCCGTCGTAGCGGGCGAGGTTGCTGGAGACTTCGGCGGGGACGAGGATGTAGTAGGCGGCCAGAGCGAGCGTGGTGGCGGGCACGCTCGCTTCGTGGACCTCGGCGCCGGCGGCTTCTAGCTGGGGCACGAGCGCGAGAAGCTTGGCCTTGGTTTGCTCGTTGAGCCCCTCGCCGAGGTATTCTTTAATGAGGCCGATTTTGAGACCCTTGAGTGAAGGTGTGAGTGAGCCGGGCTTGACGGCGTAGCTTTCGGGGTCGCGTTCGATGGTGGTGGCGTCGGAGGCGTCGGGGCCGGCCATGACGTCGAGCACTGCGCCGGCGTCGGCGACGTTGCGCGTAAGCGGGCCCATGACGTCGGTGGAGCTAGCCATAGCCACCACGCCGGTGCGCGGGACGAGGCCGTAGGTGGGCTTGAGGCCGACCACGCCGCACAGCGCCGCCGGCTGGCGGATGGAGCCGCCGGTGTCGGAGCCGATGGCGAAGGTGACTTGGCCGAGCGCCACGGCCGCGGCGCTGCCGCCGGAGCTGCCGCCGGGGACGCGGGTGGGGTCGTACGGGTTCTTGGTGGGGCCGAAGTCGGAGTTTTCGGTGGAAGTGCCGTGGGCGAAGGCGTCGAGGTTGGTCTTGGCGACCATGACGGCACCGGCCGCGAGCAGCCGCTCAATCACCGGCCCCTGGTAAGGCGCCTTAAACGGCTCCAGAATGTGACTCGCTGCAGTACTGTGGGTGCCGAAAGTCAGGTAGTTGTCCTTGGCGGCAAATGGCACTCCTGCCAGCGGCAGATCCTCCCCGGCCTTCACGCGCTTGTCGACCGCCTTAGCCTGCTCGAGGGCCTGCGGGTTGAGCTCGAGGGTGGTGTGGAAGGATTCGGTCGCTTTGATGCGCGCCAGCGATGCCTCGGCCAGCTCAACGGCGGTCACCTTGCCGGCCTTCACGTCGGCCACCAGGTCAGCTATCGGGCGCGTAATGTCACCCATTCAGCACCCGCTTCACCACAATGTAGCCGTCCTTTTGCTCCGGGGCATTGGCCAGCAGCTGCTCGCGCGGAGGGCTCGGCACCACCACGTCCTCGCGCCACACGTCGACCAGGCCGGTGACTTGATCGGTCGGTTCAGTATCGGATATGTCTACGGCCAGCAGCTGCTCCACAAATTCCAGAATATTGCCGAGCTCGACCGACATTTTGGCGGTTTCTTCCGGGCTCAGCCCGATACGCGCGAGCTTGGCAATCCGCTCGACCTCAGTAGTTCCAATCTTTGACATGGGCATAGTATACGGTCGAATCGGGCGTGAGACAACTTGCACGGGGCAAATATCCAAGGGTTCACCAATTGTGACGCAAATCATAGCCAAAATGAACTGATTATGGTAAATCGTGGCTAGCTAGAAGTTCTAGTGTTCCTACGAAAGGAGCGATCATGTATACCTCCTATCAGTGCGGCGCCGAGCGGATGACGCTTCCGGCGACCGTGAACGACCTGCCGGACGCGCCGCTAATGCCCGAAGTGGCAGCTTCCAGCCGCGCGCAGGACACGTACCTGGAAGGCCTGCTACCGCCTGAGCTGTACGACCTCCTGCTAAAGCGGCACGATTGCTTCGCGGGCAATGGCGGGGTTTGCTGCCGGATTCCAATGGTCACGGTGGCCCACCTCGGGGGAACCTCCGTCAGATGGCTGGCGTCGCATACGCCGGTGTACCTGAGGCATTTCCCGGCGATCACCGCCTGGCTGAATGCCTTTTGGGCCGGGTCAGCGCCACCGCCGGCGGGAGACCTCCTGCACACCGGGCCCTTGCGGGTCGAGTACTGCTAGCCGCACGATTGCGCCCGTGAGGAGCGCGCCAGATTGGGCGCCTCTTCACGGGCGTTAGCCTTGGGCGGACAAGATAGTGAGGTCGAGCAGACGCTCGCGGGGGCCGTCGAGCTCCACGAGGATGATGCGCTGCCATGTGCCCAGGATTAATTTTTGGCTTTGTACGGGTAAAACTATGCTGGGTCCAATAATCGACGATAGCAGATGGGCCGGTGTGTGCGTGGGGTTGTGCGGGTGGCGCCATTTGACATTGGGCGTGATGCCCTCGAGAAAATCCAGGAAATCCAGGTCGGTGCCGGGGTCGAGGTCGGCGGTGGTGACGGCGGCCGTGGTGTGGAGCACCGTGATAACTCCGGCGCCGGTCGCGCCAGGCGGCAACCGGCGCTCGACCTCATCGGTGATGTCGAGGACTTGGCGCTTGGCGGTGGTGCGCACAGAGAAATTCATGGTTACTAGTATATGCTCAGGCCGGTCCCGTGCGAAATTTATTCGACGCAGTACATCGGGCACATCATCAAGGGCTGGGGACCGGGGCCGGGCCAGGGGCCGCAGCCGCCGCAGCGGTGAGTGGGCGGGTCGGTGGGTTCGGGCTCAGGCGTGATAACGGGTTCAGGTGAGGGCGCGGCAGACGGCCAAGGGGTGGGTTCGGGTGTCGAGGGTGCCGGCGCAGAATCGTGATGCTTGGACTCATTGGCATCCCGGTCGTTATCTTCGTCAGCGCCTGTGACTGAGACGGAGGGCGTGGGGCTGGGCGAGATAGTGCTATCCCCCGCCACATCCCCGGCGTTGGATGCGGTGGTGGCGGCCGGGCTGCTGCCCGCGAATACGTGCTTATCAGCCACCGGCCGGTTGGCCAGCAGCATTAACCCGATGGCCAGCAGTATGAATCCCAAAATGTACAAGCGGATTTTCATTCCTACGCGCCCCCTTGCCGCGCGGATTAGTGAGCCAAAATGGCCCCGGCCAGCACGATGCCCACCAGGTGGTAGCCCTGGTCGATGGCGTACAGCTTCATCGAGCCGCCCTGAAACGAGCTGTTGACCAGCGCCGTGGTGGCGGTGAAACCGAGCCACAGCTTAAAGCCGAGCAGCGCCCCCATGAACCAGCCGGCCGTGCCGGTGGCTTCCACCAGCCACGCCTCCACGATCACGAGCACCACCATGGCGATGAAGGTGGTCACCATGGCCTGGGTGGCCATAGTCATCTCGGACCGTTTGCGCTTGATCTCTTCCAGCCAAACGTTCGCGAACAACACGGGCGAATACCAGACTGCGCCAATGCCGAAATACACGACTACGGCCAAAGCGATCCACCAGAGCGAAATACCGAACAGCATCACATTATTCCTTATATATAGGGAATGATAGTCCTTTTTGCGCGGGGTTCAAGCCTGATGGATTAGACGTTGGCGGTTTGGTCGCGGGCGGCGGCAAGGGTTGCGGCGTACCAGGAGAGGCCCTCGAATAACTGGCTCAGGGCAATGTGCGGACCGTATGGCTTGGACGTGACGTCCTGGGACAACCGACCCGCCTCGTCAAACAGCATGGAGGCAAAATTGACCGTGACCGTGTCGGGGACGTTAATACCGCCCAATTGCCGCACCGCCTCGCGAATCCCGGCGGCCGCGAGCGCGCCACCGGTGCTGCCGTGGCTCACGATGGCGACCGGCTTGCGTTCAAATTGCCAGTCGAGGTAGTCGATGGCGTTCTTGAGCACGCCGGGCATGTTCCGGTTGTATTCGGGCGTGACGATGATGTAACCGTCGGCCTCGTTGAGCTTATCGAGCCATTTTTTAACCACCGGCTTGGAGTCGCGGTGCGGGTTGAACCGGGGGCTGCCGGTCTCATTAAACAAGTCCATCGGATAGCCGGCCAGGTCGACCAATTCGACCGCCAGCCCGTCGTGCCCGGCGGCTCCGGCCATCACCCACTTGGCCAGGCGTTCGGTGACGCGGCCCGGCCGGGTACTCGCGAGTATTACTTGGATTTTCAATTTATTCACTCCTCCTGTGTGTGATCTACTATAATTAGTATAGTAGATGACTTTAAAAAGTAAAGTTGTATAATGATCCCATGAATTTGAATTCCGATCACAAAGATTGCGGCGTGACGCGCGCGCTGGAAGTGATAGGTGCCAAGTGGACGCTGCTGCTAATTCGCGACCTGCTGGAGGGCACGCGGCGGTTTAGCGAGCTGGAGGCGTCGCTGGGCGGCATTTCGCCGCGCACGCTGGCGATGCGGCTGAAGGAGCTGGAGCACGACGGCGTGCTGGAGCGCGATTGCAGCGCCGGCGACGCGCACCCGGTGTACCGGCTGACGGCCAAGGGCCGGTCGCTGTCGGCGATAGTGGACCAGATGCGGGCCTGGGGCGAGGCCGACGCCCGCACGCAGACGAAGGCGGCGGCGGTTTAGCCCTTGCGATACGGGTTGGGGGCCGGCTGGTCGTGCGGGCAATAGAAGGTTTCGCTGCCGCCGAGCTTGCGGGCTGTGAGCTCCACGCCGCAGTGCGGACAGCGCTGATCGGTGCGGCGGTGCGGGATGAGCCAGCCGTCCGGGAAGCGCTCCGGGTCGGCGCCGAGCTCGATGGCCTGGGCGGTCACGCGCATGAGGGTGTCGTAGAGGGCGCCGAGCTCGTCGTCGCTCAGGCGGTCGAGCTTGGTGTTGGGGTGGAGCTTGGCTTGCCACAGCACTTCGTCGGCGTATTTGCCGCCGACCCCGGCCAGGATGCGCTGGTCCATGAGCACGTCGCGGGCGCCGCGGCGTTTGCGGCGCAGAGTGGTCACGAAATAGTCGCGGGTGACGGAGAATTGGTCGGGGCCGAGCTCTTTTTCGGTTTTGAGTTCGTCGAAGTTGCGAACGTAGATTTTGCCGAGGTGGCGCTGGTCACTCATAACCAGCCGGCCGGCGCCCTCGAAATCGAGCGTGAGACAGCTGTAGCGCGGAAGTTGGTCGTCCGGGGATTGCACATGGAGCTTGCCCGTAAGACCGAGGTGAAATATTAATTGCTCCGGCAAGCCAAGATCGAACATCAGCCACTTGCCGTAGCGCGCAACGTTTTGGATCGAATTTCCTACTAAATGGCGAGTGAGTGATTCGTTATCCGCGCGCACCACCCGGTAATCGAGCGCCTCAAAGGCCGTGACCGTCTGCCCGGCTAGTTGGTTGGTGAACTCGGTGCGGTAGACTTCTAATTCGGGAAGCGATGGCATAAACTCTCTCCTTTAGCTGATTATAGCTTCCCCGCGGGACGGGGCTTGGTTCAAATTGATGTCATAAAATGCGTAACAGATAGACAGTTGGGTTTAGCTTGTCAGAAATAGTCCTTCGCTGGATGGTCGGCGCAATAATTAGGGACGGGTCGCTTGATAATGACGAAATTTTAGGGGAAAAGGCAGCAAGAACACAAAATTTAGATGTGCCCCGTCCCCTGGGGACGGAGTTTGAGGTCATGTCCTTGGGTATTCTGAGGGTATACTGTCATTATGTCTTCCCCCCCTCAACGCGGCGCTGCTGGCAGCCGTGGGTTTGGGTGGGGCGATGGCCGGGTATCTGCGCACGAGGCCGGCCCTTATGCTGGCTTGGCTGGGTGTACTCCTGACGGCAATCGTCTCGCTATTGTTCGTGCGGAATTTTTGGTTACTGGTGAGTGCGCAGACCGTGGTGATCACCGCCATGGTGACGATCGAGGTCATATTTACCAAATTGCTGCACGACCAACTGACATCGGACGTGCGGGCCGGGGCGGCTTCGGCGGTGTCGACGATGGCCCGGATGTTGATGATTCCGCTGGCCTTGGTGTTTGGCCAGCTCAGCCGGAACTTTAGTGTGTTTAACGCCAACTGGCTGATGGTGGGCCTAACGGTAGTGTTGGTTGGATTAGTCGCAAGCCGTGAAGTCAGAGAATTTGGGCACAAAAATACGCCCGTTCAGGCGTAGCGGTGGGGCGTGGGGATCCGGGACTGAGCCCGGATCCCCCGCCGTGTTGGTCAAGCGACTGCCTCCTCTGCCTGTTCGGCCGGCCGCAGATCGCCGGCTTCGTAATCGGCAAAGATTCCCAGCCGCTCGGACACCGGGAGGTTCGCGAGATGAAGTACGTGCGGGTCGGTCACTGTGGGAGAACTTTCTGGTCGCCGGTGATACTGGTCGGGCCGGCCGCCGTAGTAGAGCGTGTTGAACGTGGCCGGAAGCCAGGTCGTGCCGCCAGAGAATGCGGTGCCACGACCAGGCCGGGCGCCGGTGTAGCTGAGGAGGTCCGAGCCCATGTGGAAGCCCAGGGCGCGCATGCAGGCGGCTTGATCGGCCCAGGCTTCACCCGGCTGGATGCCGATCTGTTCCATCCGTCTCAAGAACCGGAACGTCGTTGGGCGGTTTCGCACCACCCAGACGCCGGTATTGGGATTGATGCGGTCGAAGTCCGGGACGACCTGGAACACGAGGCCCTGGAAGTCGCTCTCGCGTACGCAGTCGGCGATGTCGTCGTCGAAGCGCCGGAAGATCGCGTCGACATCGACCCACAGCACGAGATCAGCGCCTGCCTGGAGCTGGGCGCGCATAAAGCCCAACTTGGCAAAGCGGGCTTCGCGGGCGACCGAGGGGCCATCCGCATCGAGGTCAGCAACCACAACTCTGTAGCCGTGGCGGCGGGCGTACTCCTGGAACGTGGGCAGCGTGTAGCTCAGCAATGGGCGCATGTGAGCGCCCACGGCGGTCAGCAACACTTTGTGAAGAGCGGTCACGGTGTTCTCCTAACGTCGGGTGGGATGGTGGCCGCTCAACATAATGAATTATTTGCTTAGCAATGGCAATAGCGGCGCTTATCCGACCGGCGGGCTACTTCAGTTCGAACTCGACGGTAAAGGTATACGTGACGTCGTTGGTGCCGGGTTGAACGACCGGGCCGGAACTGCCGGCACTGTTGGTGGCGGATGGGACGGCCACGCCCTTTTCGAGCGGGTAAATGATGCCGCCGGAATTGTCGCTAATCTTGAGCACTTTGCCGACGTGGGCGCCGAGATTGCCGGCCGTGGCTTTGGCTTTGGCGAGGGCGTCCTTGCTGGCGGCGGAGCGGGCCTGGATGTCGAGTTTGGAGCGGGCGGCGGTGCTAAACGTGGCCTGGGGCGTCACTTGGCCGGTGGCGGTGGTGGTGGCCAGATAATCCGCGACTTTTTGGGCCAGCGACTGCTCGTGCACCGTCACCGTGAGGCTAAATGTAGACGAGCCGCCGCTGCGAATGGGATAGCCGGCGTTCGGCTCTAGCGGCTCGGGTCCGCCGGAAGCACTGGATTGCACCGAGGTCTTGATGTCCGCGTCCTTCACGCCGAGCTTCTTGAGGGCCGCGACCGCCTCATTACCGGTGGCGGTGACTTTCTTGACGTCAGCATCTTGGAAGTACGGCGAGAATTGGTATTCGTCGGGAGTGGCCTGCACAGTGGCAGTACCCTCGACGGAGATAGTCCGGGTGGACGTGGCGGCCCAGGGTTTCCAATAATACAGCATAACGACAATGGCGAGGGCGAGCGCCACCGAAATCACGCGCCAGTCGAGGGCTATATGAAGCTGCGTTTTCGACCCGGCCGGTGGGGTTGGCGTCGTGTCAGTCATGCGTTAACGATAGCATAAGTTTTACCCAGAGATGGTTGACTTTTTGTGCGTGGACTCGATTGGGTCCGACGCGGGACGCTCGCGCTGGGCGAGCAATATAAACGGCAGCGCCATTAGTTGGATCACAGCTCCCACCAGGAATGATTGCGAATAACCCCAAACGTCGGCGACCTTACCGAGTATCGGCTGGATCACGACACCGCCGGAAGAGCCGAGGACGTTGTCAAATGACAAAACGGTGGCTCGCTGCTCCGAGGCGATGAGGCCGTTCATGTAGGCTTGGCGAACCGGCGCAGTGGCGGCAAACATTAGTCCCCAGAACACTAATAGTACGAGCGCCAGCCAGAAGTTGTGAGTCAGGCCGACCGCGGTCAGCAAAGCGGCCGTGATGCAGATGCCGGTAGCGGCTACTGTGGTGCGGAGAATGAACAGCTTGCGTATGTAGGGCACCAGGAAGCCACCCGCGATTTGGGCGCCGCCGACAATCGCCGCCGCCAGACCAGCGATGGCGTAGGCGTGGGTGTTGCCGTAGAGCTGTAGCAGCAGCGGCTGCATGGCATAGAAGGCATAGAAAACGACGCCGATCGTAAACGGCGCGGCCAGCATCACCCACCGCACCGCCGGATTACGAAATCCCTGATCGGTGGAGGTTTTGAGAATATGGCGCATTTGACCGAGCGGGGTCTTGCCTTTTTGGGGTGTGAATCCCCAGTCGCGCATCATAAATAAGGCGATGAAGAACGTGATTCCGAGCGCGATGGTCCGCAGCACGTACGGAACACCCAGGTTTGTGGCCTGGGCGACAATACCACCGCCAATGGAGCCGGCGAGCATGGCCACGCCGCCGATGATCTGGCCCTTCGCAAACACCGACTCGAGCGCGCCGGTGAAGCCGGTAAAATGCAGGGCGTCAACCAGCCAGGCTTCGGTAGCCCCGGAGAAGAACGTAAAGCCTAGGCCCAACAGGGCAGAAGTGAGCGCCCAAACCCAAAACGGTGAATGCGCGTGCCACGCCAAAAGATACAGAAAAGTCGACGTCCCCAAGGTGAGGGTGCCAAGCAGATACGAGAGGCGGCGCCCCCACATGTCCGCCACAACCCCGGTGGGCACTTCAAATAAAACCTGCCCGGCGGTGAAAAAGGCGTTGGCGGCAAAGGCCTCGAGATTGTTGAGGCCGGCATCGAGCAGAAAGAGCGTATTAATACCCCAAATGAAAGAGGCGGCCAGGGTATTAAATAGAGTTAATGTGAGGTAAACCCGCTGGACACCGGCGGCGGTGGTGTGTTTCATGAGCGGATTATACATCACAAACGCTGTAGTGCTCTTCGCGCTGGTATTTGATTTTACCAACGGGCTTCACGATACCGCCAACGCCATCGCCACGAGCGTGGCTACCCGGGCGGTGCCGCCCAAGGTGGCAGTGGTAGCCGCGGCTATTTTGAACTTTGTCGGGGCGTTTGTTTCGCTCAAGGTGGCCGCGACGGTCGCCAAAGCCATCGTGGCGCCGGGTGCGATTACCTTGCAGGTGATCTTGGCGGGCATACTCGCGGCCACGGTCTGGAACCTCACTACCTGGCGGTTTGGACTGCCCAGCAGCTCCTCGCACGCGCTGATCGGCGGTGTGGCCGGAGCGGCGGTGGCGTCGGCCAGCTGGCCGGTGTTGATAGCCGGCGGGCTCACGAATAAAGTCCTGATCCCCTCTCTGCTGGCGCCGGTGATGGGATTATTGGCCGCCGCTACGATCACGCTGGTGGTGGCACGCGTGACGCGCCGGTTTGCCCAGGAGCAGCTCAACCGCGTGTTTAAGCGCCTGCAACTGGTGTCGGGTTCGGTGGCGGCCTTCACCCACGGCATCAATGATGCTCAAAAAACCATGGGCATCATTGCGCTGGCACTGCTCGTGGGACACCCCGGCCGGCAATTTCAGGTGCCAATGTGGGTGATCTTCTCGTCGGCCACCGCTATCGCGCTCGGCTCATACATTGGCGGCTGGCGGATCGTGAATACTCTAAGCAGCAGGCTGGTTCGCATTGAGCCGCAGCAAGGGTTTTCGGCTGAGTTGTCCACGACCGTTATTTTGGCCACCACTGCTTCCCTGGGCTTTCCAGTTTCCACGACTTACACCGTGAGCGGCTCAATTATGGGCACGGGCGTTGCCAGCGGCCTCGAAAAAGTCCGCTGGAAAGTCACGCGCGATATTCTGATAGCTTGGGCCCTGACTATCCCGGCGGTGGCAATGCTTGGTGTGCTTTTTGTGATCCTAACCCGCGCGACAGACGGGGTCGGGTGGGCGACGCTGTTGGCGGCCACGGCCGGCCTATCAATTGTGGTCACGCGCCACTGGACATGGGAGAGCACGGCCCAAGTGCGGGCCCGGCTCAACTTCCTGGAGCGGGTCCGCCGCGCGCGCTAAGATATTAGACTCTGAGGAAGGTGAACAGGTGGTAAATCAGGAACGCAGGCCAAACCAGGGCCTCGAACACGCCGAGCACTCCCGCCCAAAATGAGCCGGCGTGGTTAATGAAGTAGACCAGCGCGCCGATGAAGCCCAACCCGTACCCGCCGCCCATAAAGCCGGCGCTGCCTTTGCCGCCATAATGTGTCATGAGACGCTCCTCGTTATGTTTGAATTATGCGCCCTGTCCAACACTTTCGGCAAAAGTACTCATGTTGTGCATACTCTCCAAAATGAATGTAATTTCATAATTAGGCTATCTATTGTGCGAGCTATCTGGTATAGTGTTCGTGATCTTGAAGACGGCTTTGGCTCATTCCGGACCACATAATATTTAGAGGTTCCGGAATAAGTTATCCGCGAACAGTAGGAGTTTCATGCAACAGCAGAACAAATTATTTGTAGGATCGTTGTCCTTCAACACCACCAACGAGACGTTGGCCGAGGCGTTTGCCGCCGCCGGCACCGTCGTGTCCGCCAAGGTTATTAAGGACCGCGACTCGGGCCGCTCCAAGGGCTTCGGCTTTGTGGAGATGAGCTCGGACGAGGAGGCACAAGCTGCCATCCAGATGTTCGCCGGCAAGGAATTGGACGGCCGCACGTTGACCGTCAACCTGGCCAAGCCCATGACCGAGCGCCCCGCCCGCCGCTACTAATAACGGCTACGGTCCGCATAGAAAACAACCCCGCCCAGGCGGGGCTGTTTTTTGTGGCGCAGGGTTCATGGCTTCACAGCCGTTAGCTCTTCTTCGTAGCGCTTCACCTGGAATTTGGAGATGCTCACCGGCTCGTCCGGGCGGATTCCGCCCTTTTCGCGGCAGATGGCTATTTGTTCCGCCGCGCTGGTGACGTCCGGGAGCGCGGGCAGCAACACGCCTTGGCGGCCATCGCCGGCCGACACGACCACGCCGAACACGGCGGGATCGAGCTGGGATTGATCCGGCTCGGGCACGGATGATGTGAGCACGTCGACGCTGATTTTCAGCCCATCCAGCTCGGCCAAACTTACCGGCGCAAACCGGGGATCGTGGGCGGCGGCACTGACGGCGTTGGCGATAACCTCGGCCGCCACGTTGGCCTCAGCCGCCTGGGTGGTGCCGATGCAGCCGCGCAAACTGCCGTCCGCCTCGTGCAGCGACACGAACGCGCCGGCCCGGCGGCCGAGCTCCGCGGGTAAACCGTAGGGTACCGGCAGTACCTTGCCCGACCGCAGGTAGTACTCGAGCGAAAGCCGGGCCAAAGCGGTGATGATCATGCCCCGTCTCCGGCTGTGGGTTCGTAGGTGGCCACCAGGTAGCCGACGCCGAACGGGCCTTCATACGACAAGACGCTGGGGGTAAAATTGCGCCCGAGCACAGCGCCCAGCAGGAATAAAACCGACCTCAGCCCGCATTCCGCCCCCTGCTCGAGAGTCGCCGGGTCGAGGTGCAACAGCGTTTGGTCGTCGCCGGCGCGCACGGCCCGCACGATGGCCTCGTCGAGTACCGGCCCGGCCGGGTCGAAGCCGTAGGGCCCGTCGGGTTTGAGCACATGCGACAAATCGCCCGAGGCCAGGATGGCGTAGCGCCTGCGCTCACCGGCGATGCGGTCGCCCATCTGTTGGCCGAGCTCATAGTAGTGCTCGTACGACGGCTCGGTGACGAGAATTTGCTCCACGCCGGTGCCGGGCGGGAGGTGTTTGCGCAGGTAATACAGCGGCACGTCAAACCCGTGGCCCTCGTGCGGGGCAATAATAATGAGCCCATCGGGCCGGGCCTGTGCCAGCAATTGCGCTGCCCTGGCGAGGGCGTCGACGGTATGTTGGACCTTAGCGATGTCCTCGCGCCCGACCTCGGGCAGAATGATCGGCGGATGGGGCGAAATTAGACCATAAACCAGCATCTGTACCTGTAATGGTTAAGCTAGGCTAATTGTACCAGTATTGCAAAATGCAGTGATTTGTTGTAAAGTGGCGCAAATTAAGCTGAGGACTTGAGTGTACTGTACTTTTTGCGGCGCGCGGGCCGTGGCCAGCGACCGTTTCTGCAATAGCTGCGGCCGGCCCATCCGGCGCTCCACCATGCGCTACGACCTCGCGCCGCGGACTTCGGCTCAGGCGCCGCGCGCCATCCGCCCGGCCTCCCAAACCTTGAGGTTCTTGAATTTCCTGTTGGACTACGCCTTTTTCCTGGTGTTTTTGCTGGTGGTGGTATACATCGTGGCGGGACTTTTGTCGGTGGCGGGCAGCTACGACGTGGATTCGTGGAACCGGTTCTTCGGCGGGCTGGGCGGGTACTTATTTGTGGCGATATTTTATGTTGTATATTATTGGCTTCAGGAAGGGATTTTTGGGCGCACATTGGGCAAACTCGTGACCGGCACCATGGTGGTCAAGGGCGACGGCTCCAAGGCGAGCTCGGCGGAGGCGCTCAAGCGCAGCCTGGCCCGGGCGGTCCCGTTCGAGGCCTTTAGCTTCTTTGGGTCCAAAACCCCGCGCGGCTGGCACGACGCCTGGACCCAAACACTGGTAGTGCGCGGCCGGCGGCAAGCTCAGCACTAAGCGCAGGACTTGAGGGCTTCGGGGATGGCCTCGATGACGTCTGAGGCAATGACGCCGGGCTCGGTTTTGGCCGCGGTGGCCAGGTCGCCGGCCAGGCCGTGGAGGTAGGTGCCGGCCTCGGCGGCCGCACCCGGCTCCACGTGCTGGCCGATGAGGGCCGCGATGATGCCGGTGAGCACGTCGCCGGTGCCGGCGGTGGCGAGGCCGGGCCCGCCGGTGGTGTTGCGGTAGACGGCGCCGCCGGGGTGCGCAACCAACGTGGCCGGCCCTTTGAGCACGAGTGTGAGGCGGTATTCTTGGGCGAACTCGGTGGCCAGCGCCTCGGCGGCGGCGCGGCCGGCCGGCAGGCGGCCGGACATGAGGTGGGCAAACTCACCGGCGTGCGGGGTGAGCACGAGTTTGCGCCCGGTGGCGGCGCTGAGTGTCGCGGGGTCGAGGGCGGCGAGCGCTCCCCCGTCCACCACGGTGGGCAGGTCGAGATGGGCAATTATTTGCCTTACCAGCGGGGCGAGCTCCTGCCCCAGGCCAGGCCCGAGCGCCAGCACCAATACGCGCCGGTCTGTGATGAATTTGGTGACGGCCCCGAGCTGACCGGCGGCGGCCTCCGGCAAGGCAAAGGTCATGGCCTCCAGAGTTCCGGCGTCGAGACTGCGGCAAATCTCCGGTGTGGCGGCCACCGTCACCAACCCGGCGCCGGAGCGCAGAGCGGCCCGGGCCGCCAGCCGCGGCGCGCCCACCATGCCCGGTGCGCCGCCCAGAACCAGGACGTGGCCGAAGTCGTATTTGTGGCCGGCCGGATCACGATGCAGGAGCTGGGCGATGGTTTGGCGCGGTGTCATGTATGAATGTTAGCAGCCGGGGACAGCGGGGTCGACAAAGGGAGTGCCGGTGAGTGAGCCCGACGTTTGCCCGTTATTGTAGAACGCGTCAGCCGATACATAGTAAGCGCCGTTCCAAGGGCTTGAGGCAATGCGGTACCACCAGGTGTTGCCGTCGGCCACGCGAAAACCGGTGAGGCGGCAGACAATTTGGACCGTTTGACCACCAGCGATTGTGGGGCCGGCCGAGCCGCCGGCGCTGACGTAATTGGTCCAGGTATGGGCGACGCCGCCGGCCGTTTCGGCATAGGTGCGCGGGGCCGGCAGCGGGGTGGGCAGCGGGGTGGGCGCGGGAGCGGGGGTGGGTGTCGGGGCCGGGGTGGCGACAGGCAGGTGCGCCTGGGCCGGGGTCTGCAGCGCCGGCAGCGGGGACAACAGCGGGATCGGAGT
Organism: uncultured bacterium; assembly: GCA_963740635.1. Taxonomy (GTDB): domain Bacteria; phylum Patescibacteriota; class Saccharimonadia; order UBA4664; family UBA4664; genus UBA5169. Next base: position 501,625 of record CAVUEQ010000001.1, read on the forward strand.
CACAGCCGGCGCGGTGTTGGCGAGGTGGCTCGGGTCGGCTACCGGCTTGGGGGCGGGGGTGGCAGGCTTGGGCGCAGGCTTGGGCGCAGGGCCCTTGATGTTCTCCTCCACGGCCGCCTTCTCCGCGCCATAGCTCAGCAGCGCAATATGTACGTAGCCGTCAGTGGCGAAGGTGCGGTTGACGTAGATTGTGTAGACGTTAAAACTCTGCCAGCACCCGCGGTTAACGGCGGAATAATAGGTGCCTACACTGCGCCCATTGTCATCGAAGAATTCGGCTTTGAGACTGGTGTTGCATAGATAAGTGAGGACGCCGAAACCGTCAAAACCGCCGCCCACCGTGCTCACAAAGCGGCCGCTGCCGTAGACCTGGCCGCACCAGCGCGCGAGATTGATGCCGGTTTTTGGCACCTTGAGCAACCCGTAGCCGGTGCAACTGAAGGCGTTGGCCTGGGCGGTACCGGAAAACGCGGCTACCGAGCCGAGCCCGACGCTAAGCGCGAGCACACCCGCCGCGGCGAGGCGCGCGTATTTTTTGATAAATGCCGGGACGGACATGTTTTGGCTCCTCACACTGAAAAAGTCTCCCGATATTAACATGATTCGGGTGATTAGTCAATTTGGAGAATGGCCCTGGAGATGATCGCCGGGTGCATTGTAAAATAACGGGCATGAATGAAGTAGCGTTTTTCGAGATTCAGGCCGACGATCCAGAGCGGGCGATGGGCTTTTACGGGGACCTCTTTGGGTGGAAGTTTGCTAAGCAAACGGGACCGCCGAACGGGTACTGGCAGATTGAGGGCGCGGGAATCCGCGGCGGGCTGCTCCCCCGCCCAGCTTCAGCGCCGGCGCCGCACAGCGGCACCAATGCGTTTACTTGCTCGGTAATGGTGGCGGATTTTGATGCCACGGCCGCGCGAATCACCGAGCTGGGCGGCGAGGTGGCGTTGCCAAAGTTCGCCGTGCCGGGGAAATGTTGGCAAGGCTACTTCGTGGACACCGAACTCAACACTTTCGGTATTTTTGAGGTTGACGAAGCCGCAAAATGAAGAGCCCCCGGCCCCCTTTGTGATCTGTATCACATCTATTATCCTTGCCCTTTAGTATAATGCTTGTGGCTGATACCCGCACCTTACAAGAAGGGATGATTCCCATGCCAGGTAGTGCAGTCACGCTCAATGTTTCCTACCAGGAGACAGTCCAAGTTCTGGACGCGCAGGTGATCTATTACGACCGGCGCCGAGAACACCGCCCGGTGCCCGCCCGCAACCACCGGCTGTCATTGCCACGGTTGACCGCCACACGGCATATTGCCGGCCCGTACCAATGCCGGTGCCCGACGGTTTCACCGCCTGGCTCGGAGAACTGCCCGGCTGGGCAGCGGTGATGTTCGTCAGCTGCGACCACACCGTGAACGCCGTCTCGCAAGGCCGCAAGCTGAGCGCCAAGGATCGCGCCAACAGAGGCAGAGCGCAGGAGGTAGTCGAAGAATTGGTGGCCCAGCTGGGCCGCTGACCAACCGGGGAGTGGATTCGTGCAAGCGGATCCGCTCCCTATCTCATTTTTATCGATAGCACTACATCAACATGGGTTTAGGAGCCGGGAGTTGGTCGTGGCGGCCCGGACCATCTTTCGTCACTATGCCCATGTATTTGAACCGGCCGGAGCCGGTATTGTAGGTTAAGTTAATTGCTACACGAAGGAGAGTGAAATGGACAAGGTCACACATTTTGAAATTCCGTCCGACGACAAAAACAAGAGTTCGAATTTTTATGAGGCGGTGTTTGGCTGGAAGATCGCCGAGGTGCCGGTGAAGATGGGCGGCGGCACGGGCAGTTACACGACCGCCACCACCACCAAGACCGACCCGCAAACGATGGCGCCGACTGAGCCCGGCAGCATTAACGGGGCGATTGTCGCACGCAGCGACAAGATTAAGGCGCCGGTGGTCACCGTAACGGTGGACTCCATCGAGGAGCACCTGGATAAGGTGGTGGAGACCGGCGGCAAGGTGATCGAGGGCAAGAAAGAAATGGAGGACATGGGTTCGTACGCCTACGTCCAGGACCCGGCCGGCAACGTGATCGGGTTGTGGCAGGAGGTGGCTAAGGCTTAGTTTCTGCTACTTATCGACCGGGTGGGATACGTTAGCCAGTACTGGGTTATGCTAAGTGCATGAAAGCCGTAGTCGTCGACAAATACGGATCGCCCGAGGTGCAGCGGCTGGCTGAGGTGCCGGAGCCTAAGTCGGCCGCGGGCGAGGTGCTGGTGCGGGTGCATGCCACCACGGTCAACCGCACGGATACTGGTTTTCGCTCGGCCAAGTACTTTATTTCGCGTGGTTTTAGCGGGCTGCTGCGGCCCAAGCAACACACGTGGGGTAGCGAATTTGCCGGAGAGGTAGTGCAGCTCGGCGCGGGCGTGAGCGAACTGCGGGTTGGCGATAAGGTGTTTGGCTTTCAACCCATGGGCTTTGGGGGGCATGCCGAGTATGTGGTGGCTCGGGCGGCCGGGCCCATCACGACTACACCTGAGGGCTGGAGCTACGAGCAGGCGGCGCCGCTGGCAGAGGGCGCTGGTTACGCGCTGAACGACCTGCGCGGGGCCGGCGTGCGGAGGGGCCAAGAGGTGATGATTTACGGTGCCACCGGTGCCATCGGTTCGGCGGCGGCGCAGATCGCCAAGCACATGGGCGCGCGGGTGACCGCCGTGTGCGGCACGAAGCATGTTGCGTTGGTGAAAACGCTGGGAGCGGACTCTGTCATCGACTACCAGACCGAGGACTTTACCAAGACTGCTCAGCTCTTCGACCTCGTATTCGACGCGGTAGGCAAAAGCAGCTACGGGGCATGCAAGAGACTACTGAAACCTAAGGGTAAGTATTGCTCAACCGATCTTGGTCCCGGTGCGCAGAACCCGCTCCTGGCGCTGTGGTTTTGGGCTACGGGAAGCCGCAAAGTGATCATGCCGATCCCGCGGGCGAGCAAGGAAACGGTTGAGTATTTAAGAAGCCTGGCCGAGACCGGCGCCTACAAGCCGCTGGTCGACCGGACGTACGGCGGCCTCGAGGACATCGTGGAGGCGAGCCGTTACGTGGAGTCGGAGCAGAAGGTCGGCAACGTGGTGATCCGGGTTACCTGACGCCCTTAGTCGCCTTCGGCGTCGGCCTGGGCTTTGGTCTTGTGGATGAGGCCGTCGGGGTGATGCGGCGGCGCGTAGACCGTGATGATTTTGAGCGGCTTATCGGGGGCGGCCACGAAGTTGTGCTTGGTACCGGCCGGCACCAGCACCGCGTCGCCGGGCTCAAACGGCTGCTCGGCGCCGTCGAGCACCACTTTGCCTGCGCCCTGCACCAGGTACAGCAGCTGGTCGTTGTCAGGGTGCGTCTCCTCGCCCACTTCGGCGCCGGGCTCGATGCTCATCACTACCACTTGCAAGTGCGGGCCGGTGGCGAGCACGTGCCGGTAGTTCTCATTATCAATGGCTGTTTGTTTGATACCCGGAATTCGTCCCATGTTGCAGCTCCTACTATTGTGGTTATTATTATCCCACCCGCGAGCCGGAAGCTGTGTGCATTGTCACACTGCTCTGGCAAGCATAAAAAACGAGCCGGAGAGAGGCTTGCAAATCTCTCCCAGGCTCTCCTGGCGCAGGATTATGTAAGTACGGACCCCGCGAACGTTACCTTACCCAGCCATTCGGAAGGCTATTCGGTCATCCAGTGGAACGAATATAATGCTCGTGTTTGGCTTTGTCAACACTTTATGCAGTTCGGCTTTTTATTCGGTCACACGGCTCCTACTAGGTTTATATCCGCTCCAACTCCCCCACCAGCACCCCCAGCCGCACCGCCAGCGGGTGGCCTGGCAGCAGCTCGGCCATCGTGTCGCGCACGCTGCGGTACCACCATTTCTGCTCCTCCAGCCCCGCATTAAACCGGTCCCACGAGCGCGGGCCCAGGGCGGCGTGGTCGGCCAGCATGTCGGTGAGGTTGTTGATTTTATCGGCGCACATGAGCAACACCGCGCGCGGGTCGCCCGAGGCGCGCACCCTCGCCAGGTAATCCTCATTGCGCGCCCGCCAGTCGGCAATCCGCGAGTCCTTGGTGACCGCCAGCACGATCCCCGTAATGTCTGGGCCATACTCCCGGCGCATGCGGGCCTCGGGGTACACCTCGCTGCGGTCCTCCAGCACGTCGTGCAGCAGCGCCGCGGCCAGCAGCTGTGGGTTGGGGTCATACTCCATAAGCAGCAACATCACTCCTACGGGATGAATGATGTACGGGATCTGCGTGCCTTTGCGGACCTGGCCCGCGTGGGCCTCCGCGCTCGTCTGGAGCGCCCGGCGGATGAGTGGTGAGTAAATCATATGTTTTGGCCTTTCTATTTGGGCCGGGTAAAAAACGCGGCCGACTTCCTTAGAAGCAGCCGCAATGGACGCCTATTGGCCGCTGTCCTACAGGTTAATTGTAGCATAATCGACTTGTCGCTCTGGGCGCACGCGTGCTCCGGGTGCAACGCGGCCATAGCGTCGTTCCAGCCCATCTCGAAGGTCTTTTTCCGCACAATCACGAGCGAGTAACGCTAGCTTACTTCTTCTTGTAAGCTGTCGTCGATTTTCTCCATTATCCTATTCGTCTCGCCGAGGATCTTTAAGATATGCTGGTAGTGCTCTATGTCGTCATTTGTTAGCTTATGGTTTTTTCTGTCCTTAAGCCATTTTTGAGCAGGACGATAACCCCCCAGGGTGGTTTCCCATGCTTTTCTGGGTACTTCGCCGAAGTACTGTTCATTATTGATGTAAACACTTCCAATATCAGGGTGATCGCCCTCAACCCAGTCAATACCATCTACGAAGTCACTCCCGCTAACCGGGAAGGTTGTGCTAAAACTCTCGATATTCTTAACTTTCATGAGGTGAAGCTCGCGTAGTTCTGACCCCTGCTGTGCTAACCGCGTAAATTCGGAGTCGCTTTTCGGAACAGGCACCCGAGCATAGTCTATTTTCAGGAATTCTTTATACTTGTTGCGGTAATGAGCTGAATGAAATATTGCATACATATAGTCAAGCAAGTCTTCTGGCGAGAACTGGACATTAATGTTTCTAGTGAGTTTTCTCACTGAAGTGAGGTTCAGGTTTGCTGTTTTACTGCCGTCATCGTGATACAAATACAGCGGAAAAAAGCGACAATTATCGAACGGCGAAATCGCATCCTTATCGACAAGGGTATCCGCGATAAAAAAACAATTTGTATTTCCTCGCCGGGAATTTCGTATTGCTATTAGAGCAAGGTTGTCCCTAAGCATGTTCCTCATCAGCGGAGCACGTGGATATGCCATTAACCCTTTGGTCGTGCCGCTGTACCAGGTTTTTCTTATATCAAACGGCCGGTAAAGCACATCGGCATCCACTCCTTTATCTTTTTTGACATCACCCACGGCTCCGTCAACAGTCCAGTCTCGACCATCATCCCCAAGATCGTATTTAGTCCTCAGTTCCTCGTTACTTAGAAAGAGAAATCTTCGATTATCTTACCCACTTTGTCTTGTGAGAACTGGTAAACAAGGTTATCTCTTTTTGTCTGCATCCCTGAGTTAAATTCTATAAATATCTCATCAATAGGCAGGTACTCGTCGTACTCCTCCTGCAGGCTAAAGTCCTTCGGAACAAAGAAATAGCCAGGCGCTTGCGGCTTTAGCTCTCTCCATTCTGCGGGTTTGCTTAGTTCGGAAAACTTGCTTTTGCGACTTCCAAATAACTCGGCAAAGTGTACTTTTGCCAGTTTGCCGCTTGAGTCTGATCTCTTTACAAAGATGCTTATAGACACACCCTGCATAATGTCAAAGACATTTTCATCTTTACTGCCATCGGGTGCCACCTCGTTTTTATTACTACTCCCGTGCAAATCTAGTACGTATATTTCGTCGAAGGTTTCTAGTAAGTGCCTTCGCATTTGACGGTGAGTAATTCCATCAATAAAGGAATTGTTTGTGATCATCGCAACTATCCCCTCGCCATTTTTCGCAACCATCTCCTCAGCAAAGCGAATGAATTTGATGTAGTCATCATCAAGATTTATTTTTCTTTCGCCAAGGTTTTTCTTATAAATGGAAATGAGATCTTGTATGTACTCGCTTTTGTTATTGCTACTTATTGAGTATGGTGGGTTACCCATGACGACCATAATGGGTCGTTGATGCTTTATCTCGCTAGCAGCCTGACTTTCTTCTGAGACAGCCTGAGCCAGACCGAAGCTAAAAAGATCTGGTTGCGTCGGCACGCCTTCTTCGAGTGTATTTGTAAGGTACACGCCTAGACGTTTTGCGAAGTGCGTAACACCTGTTTCTTGTAGTGTAATTCCGAGCTTGAGGTGCGCTATTGTGTAGGGAGCCATCATCAGCTCAAAACCGTGCAGTCGGTCAATAAGGTCAATCTCGACGTAACTCGGCCACCTGCCTTCTTGGCCCTTGAAGCCCTCATAAATGTACTTGATGGTTTCATTCAAGAATGTTGCCGTACCAACGGCGGGATCGAGAATTTGTACACGATGAAACTGTTTCTCGATCGAGTTTGTTTTAGTTTTTATACGACGGCCCGTAGACTGTGTCTTAATAATATCCACATCTTGGCCGAGCTCGACCGTGCGAGTAATCTTACTGACATCGGCTAGGCCCTTGGGCAAGTTGAAGTCTCGTTTTAGGATTTCATCCACCTGCTGGATGATAAAGCGGACAACAGGGACAGGGGTATAATATGCCCCCATGCGTTTTCGTTCGATTGGGTCGTATTCTTTTAGAAAGTCCTCATAAAAATGAATGATTGGGTCTTTATCAGAGCTATCAGCCGTCACCCCAAGGTGCTTGTGAACAATATCGTTAACCTTCGATGCCTGAAAAACCTCACATAGTTCATCAACGATGTAGGCAAGGCGTATGTCAAAGTCGGCGCCAGCTATGTGATCGAAAAATTTACGTAAAAACGGGTTGCTTTTAGGAACGAGGTCCCGAGCCTCTTGCCTGCTGAAATCATCTGGGGTGGTATCGCTGTAACGGGCTACAAATAGCCCATATACCAATGTTTGCGCGTACATATCGGCAAATTTCTCTGAAGTAAGGTCATGAACAAGCAATTTGCGCAGCATGGCAAACATTTTTTCGAGCTCGGCATTTCGAGTCTCGTCCGGTTTGGCCAGATATAAAGCCACATTGTCACGGATGCGCCGGGCTTTTGCACCCATGAGCTCAGCGAGGCGACGCCCAGACCGAATGGTTTCTGGCGGAAGTCGTAAGAATTCGGCGAGTTCATCGGCGAGCTGAGGACCAGCACTTGGATCAATATGAAGTTCACCATCCTTCACTGTTCCTAGAGATATGGTTTGGTATTTCTCGCCGTTTTTAAAGAAACGAAATTCGAGATAATCGGTGAGGAAAAGATTGGAGTAACCAGCATAACGCTGCATTTGCTCGGATTTTTCGGTTTTGTCTAGGCTGATTCCGATATCTTTAGTCTCGGCGTAGCCTGAAATAATAGCCATATTTGAACTGTGCAAGAATACGAAATCTGGGTTGCCGTGCTCGCTACGGCTTGGATCGTTTACGACATGGCAGTCGTCAAAACTTGCCATTAAATTATAAAGGGCTGGGCGGTAAGCATGCTCGCGCGCGTGTCCCGAAGCAAGTTGGGCGCGAATTTTGGCGATGTATTCGGAGACTGCGGCGTATTTTGGACTCATGGTTACGGCAAGTATATCTTATGCTGCCTACCTTACGGTAGCGCTAAGGTGCTGGCTTGGATTTGTTAGCATTTTCCCCTGACTCTGTAGGATCCTTCCCCCTCGCTTCGAGCTCTGGCGTGGGGTTATTGGCTTTATTAATCTCCTGGATCTTTTTGTAATCAATTGTTAGAGCACCGTTTATTTCTTTCGCATATGAGGGCGGGTTCAGCGATAGGTGAAATTCCACGCCACTTCCAAGTTCTTTTACCAACTCAGTGGTAGCCTTCACCAACTTAGACTGCATCTCGGCCTCACCGTGGCCATTGGTTTCCGTAATCTTTTCTAGTAGCTTCTCAATCTTTCTCTCTAGCTCAATCTCTAAATGTCTATTCTGGTACTCCTCAAATTCTTTTTGGTCGAACTTTTCCTGCTGTTTTAACCCTGCCCGATAGTCTATTTCAGCCTTTTCGGATTTAAAGTATTCGGTTCGGGCTTTAAAGTATTCCTGCGCTACCTGGAGGCAGGCAATAAATATCGTATAGGTCGTATACCCCGTTAGCCATAAGGAGTACCAATCTGTTCCCTTATCGAAGCCGTTAAACCGTATTTCACCATCGATATTGAATAGCTTGAACAGCTTGTTAAGCCGGGTATTTAGACTACTTACGCCTGTAAGGCTCCTTAGGTCTTTTGGAAGCTTAACATTTATTACTTGTTCCTCTTGGGGCTCGACAAGTGTGTCGATGATTCCGATGAACACCGGCAGCTGCTGGTTCACAGAGGTCACATACGAATTTAGCTCATTAAACTCTGCCGGCGTAAGCTGAGGCTTAAATGATGTTGCCCCATGAGCTTCTTTGATAGCTTCAATCTCTGAGTAATCGATATCGTTCCACTTTTGTTCAGAGAGCACATCCAAAGCCTTAATTAGCATTGAATACCTGCTAATCTGATGGGCTTGACCGCCGAATAGCGGCTCTTGTGTAAGCACAATCTGGTTGTTTGAGCCAGCTACCGCCTTGACGATATTTCGAATTTCCCCCAGCCTCATAAGATATATCCTTACATTCGTAACAGCTATTCTTGACTATTTTAGGTGACAGGTCAATTTTAACCCTACTTCAAGCCTAGTTGTCGCCTATCGAAGCGTAGAGAATTTGAATTTGCTAGTTCGCTTTTTGTTCGCTATAATGTTAGCTCCAAGCTGTGATAGGTGGTTATTGGGCTAATGCATGCCAGATTCTGAAAAACAATTTACAATAGCATTAACAGGCATTGACCGGGTCGCTGTTCGCATAGAGCGTAATGGAAGGCTAGTTATCGACTTCTCTGTACAATACGAGGCACTTATGGGAGGCGTTTGGCGCAAGGTGAACAGGTTTGATGGTTCTCATAATGAGCCTCACCAACATGTTTTTTACCCTGACGAGACCGAGCGAAGGCGCATATTCCCGTACCAACCCATGAGTAAAGCGCTAACAGAGGCACTGACAACTACAAAACAAACTTATGAGAGAATGCGGGCAAATTATGAGCGCGCGATGAGGAGGTCACGATGAGCGAACAATTTGTGAAGAAGAATGTGAAGCTCTCGCTGGAGTTCGATAATTATCTTGTTAAGCACCTGGATATGCTCGATCAAATTCCTGACAAGTCTTGGATTGTGCTAACGATTAACGGTGATGAAGATTTCAACCGGGATAGTATTTCTATTGCCAGGAAGAGCCGCTCTCGAAGGAGATTCGTAGAAGCGCATAAGTCGGGGCGCTCATGGGTGGTGCGCCCACTGGAACTGAGCAAGTAGTTTTTTTAGGGCTCTAGAATTTTAGTGAGCTTTGCTTCGTCGAGCTGCTGAGTTCCCAGCTTCTGGGCCTTGGTGAGTTTGGAGGCGCCGGGAGAGTCGCCGACGATGAGGTAGGTGGTGTCTTTGGTGACGGTGGAGTGTTCTTTGGCGCCGAGGGCGACGAGACCGGCGGCGACTTCGTCGCGGGGGCCCATGGCAAGGGTGCCGGTGATGACGAACGACACGCCGGCGAGGGGGCCGGTGGTTTTCTGGTATTTTTGCGGCTCTATGCCGAGATTTTGGAATTTCATGAAGTTATCCTGGTTGTCGTCTTCGTTGAAGAAGGCGAAGATCGACTCCGCAACAACTTTGCCGATGCCGTCGACGGCTTCGAGTTGGTCCAGGTTGGCGTGGGCGAGGGGCCGGATTTCGCCAAAGGCGGCTGCCAGGTCGGTGGCGGTTTGCTCGCCGACGTGGCGGATGCCGAGGGCGTAGATGAAGCGCGGGAGCTCGGGGGTTTTACTCGCCTGGATGGCGTCGACGAGCTTCTGGGCGGAGATGTCGGCGAAGCGGTCGAGGGTGAGGAGTTGGTCGGTGGTGAGGGTGTAGAGATCGGCGGGGTCCTGGATTAGACCGGCGTCGACGATGGCCTCAACGTTTTTTTCGCCTAGAGTGTCGATGTCGAGGGCGCCTTTGGAGGCGTAATGGGCGACGGCTTTTTTGAGCAGCAGGGTGCCGGTGGCGCCCTTGACGCGGTAGACGACCTCGCCTGGGGCGCGTTCAAATTGAAGCTCTGGGTACTGGCGGGCGAGCTCGGCCTCCATGTCGAAGGGTTTGGATGATTTGGGGCGGAGTTTGGGCAGGGATTGGAGGACTTTGGGGATGATGTCGCCGGCTTTGTAGATGATGACGGTGTCGCCGACGCGGACGTCGAGGCGGGCGATTTCGTCTTGGTTGTGCAGGCTGGCGTGCTGGACGGTGGTGCCGGCCACTACTACTGGGTCGAAGGTGGCGATGGGGGTGGCGGCGCCGGTGCGGCCGATGGAGATGACGATGTCTTTGACGATGGTGGTGGCTTCTTCGGCCGGGTACTTGTAGGCGACGGCGCCGCGGGGAGCTTTGCCGACGACGCCGAGCTCGCGGTAGATGGCGCGGTCGTTGACCTTGACGACGGCGCCGTCGGTGTTGAAGGGCAGCTCGGTGCGGGCGGTGGCCCAGTGGTCGATGAATTGCATGAGCGCTTCGAGGCTGGTGAAGGTGGCGGCGTGGCGGTTGGCGGAGATACCGAGGGCGCGGACGGTGTCGTAGGCGAAGGCGTAGGTGGGGATGTCGGCGGGGTCGTCGCGCAGGAGGTCGTAGGCGAAGAACGTGAGCGGGCGGGCGGCGACAAGTTTGGGGTCGAGCTGGCGGATGGTGCCGGCGGCGAGATTGCGGGGGTTCATGAATAATGGCTTGCCCTCAGCTTCGTTGGCCTCGTTGAGGGCTTCAAAATCTTTTTTGAGCATCACGATCTCGCCGCGGACTTCGGTGCGGCCGGAAAGGAAGCGAGACCATGATTCGGGCTTACCCCCTACCCCTGGGGTCGTCGCGCAACCGCAGAGGGACGTTTTCGATGGTGCGGACTTGGGCGGTGACGTCCTCCCCCACCTGCCCGTCGCCGCGGGTGACGGCTTGGGTGAGCACGCCGTCGACGTAGACCAGCGCGCAGGCGAGGCCGTCCATTTTGGTGTCGGCGAAAAGCTCTGACGCGTCGCCGGGGGTTAGCTTGTTGATGCGGCCGGCCCAGGCCTCGACTTCTTCGCGGGAGAACACGTCGTTGAGGGAGATCATGGGAACGGAGTGGCGGATCTTGGCGAACTTGGCGGATGGGGTGCCGGCCACGCGCTGGGTGGGGCTGTCGGGGGTGATGAGGTCGGGGAATTGGGCTTCGAGCTGCGATAATTCGTGCTTAAGAGAATCCGATGCCGCCTCGGACATTATGGACTCATCTAGCACGTGGTAATGGTAGCGGTAATCGTTGATCTGGTCGCGCAGCTTGGCGATGCGGGTTTTGGCTTCGGCGTGGGTCATGAAGTAATTATACTGGTATTCGAGAATCAGCCCCAGTGGCTGAGCAAAATGGAGAGGTCGAAGACATTGACGGTGCTGTCGGAGTTGAGGTCGGCGGGGGCGTAATTGGCGCCCCAGTGGCTAAGGAGGATCGAGAGGTCAAAGACATTGACGATGCTGTCGGAGTTGAGGTCGCCGATCTTGCCGGAGGGCGAAGGCGTGGGAGTTGGCGTTGGAGTTGCGGTGGGCGTGGGAGTCGGCAGGTTGTTGCGGAAGGCGGTGTACATCTCTTCCATGAAGGCGCTGACACGTGGGGCGCCGAGATCTTTGTAGCCGTCGTCGCTGGGTACCCGGCCGCTGCCGGGAATGCAGCCGCCCGAGCCGTTGGGGCCGTAGTTGGTGCCGTACGTGCCGGTTTTGGGCGCGCAAGGGTCGGGCAGGGTGAGCGCGCCGTGGGTGTGCCAGCGGTCGCCGAAGCCGAGCAACGACTCGTTGGCCCGGTTTACATGGGTCCAGTTGGCTAGCATTTGCGGCATGATGCGCACCATAAGGCTCATATAGGTCACCGGGTCGGCCGTGATGCCCTCATACCAACTGCCTGGCAATGTGCCGCCGTCGATGTAGCCGTAAGGGTCTTTGATGGTCTTGGACGACGGGTTTGACCCCTGCAGCTCGCTCCAGTACTCCGACTCGTTGCCGGTGGGCTGGCCCCAGATGGCCTGGTTGTTGGTGCCCATCCAGAGCGAGTAGGTTTCCCAGAATTTGGTGCCGTCGACGTTGGCGATGTCCGATTTCATGCCTGTGTCGTTAAGAATGGTGGCCGCAAAGGTAATGTTGAACAGCTTGCCGGTGCCGTTGCCGCCGCCGCCGCGCCAGAAACCGCCTCCCTGTTTGTAGGCGCCCCAGAGGTCAATGCCTTCTTGGACCTCGCCGGTGAGCACCGGTAATTTGGCCGTGAGGTCTTGAGCAGCCGTGCAGGGGGTGGTGGTGCAGGCATTGTCGAGGTTGAGCCAGGCTACCAGCTGAGTGTCGCGCAGGGTCATGTCGGCGCCCCAGCCCCGCCCGTCCGGTGAGCCATCTACTGTCTCCATGCGGCCGCCGCCGTCGACCGAGTTCGATGAGTAATCGAGACGCAGGTTTTTGGTCCACTTGTTAGCAGTGGCGTTGGTGATTTTGTCGGTGCAGCAGCTTGATGAGAGGCGTTGGAGCAACCCGGTCTGCAGGTTGGTGGCGCTGAATTGGGTCTTAAACGTGCTGCCGGTGTAGGGCGGGCGGAAGGTGCTGGCCGGGTCGGCGGGCGCGGTATCGAGCACGGTGAGCACTGCGGCGAACTGGTTGCAATTGACGTTGCCCACGCAGCCGGAAGTGGAAACCGTTTTCACCAGCGACTGGTTGCCTGTGACGGCCAGGGGCAGCGCCACCGGGGCCTGGTAGCTGAGCATGAGGCTGTTGAAGCGCTGCGGCGACTGGTTGGGGTTGGGGTTGACGTCGTAGCCGTTGCGGCCGTTGGCGTAGTCCGGCGTCATGCTGGTGACGGTGACCGCGCCACCCGGGCTGGCGGGCAGCACAAACCAGTCGCCATTGGCGAATTGGCCGCATTGATATGACTGATTAAAGGTAAAGGTAATGTTGTTGGCGGCGCCGGAGGGGGCGGTGTAGGTGATGGAGCTGCAGTTCGACAGCGGCGGGCCGGCGGCGTGCACGCGCGCCAGCACAAAAACCCCGACGCAGGCCAAGAGCGCACCAAACAGAACGAGCTGAGCTCTTGAAAACGGTCGCAGCGCTGCGAGCAGATTGCCCCTATGCTTTGGCATTACCGTTATTGTATTGCGGTTGCCCCGGGGCGGCAAGCGGAAGGCACTTACCGCTCGATAGCTCATTTCCGCGTAGCCTGAATGGCTATTTGCTTCATTACGTCAGGGTTCTGCTCGGCTACCAGATGGGGGGTGGGTTTTTAGATTCACGGTTATTTGACGGCAAGAGTGACCGGCTGTTGAAGATAACGAAAGCCTAGCTCCGTGCCCACTGGGGATCACGGAACTAGGCCTCGGGACGTTACCGGACGGGCAGTAAGGGCTGCTGCCTTGAACTTCTGATCGCCTCATCGACCCGGCGAATATCGGCGGCGACGGCTTGGGTCAGCCGCTGCGTCGGGGACGACCTCTCCCCTCGCCCGCCGGCGGCGGTCATCTACGATCACCAGGGCGGGGTCCAGGCGCATCTGCGCGACCACCAGATTGACGGCCAAGGTGATGGCAAGGATGGCATAGGCCTCCTGGCCGGACTTGGCGCATTGGAGCTGGATGCTGGTTGGTGGAAATTGGATCAGCGCGAGTCTCAGCGTCCACTCCCAGAGCTCTTCGACCGGGGTCTGTGTGGTGATACCCGTGTTCTTGAGCACGATGGCATACGCAGCCTCGTCCATGTTCAGGGATGGGTCAGCTTCCATGAGCCGGGCGGCCTCAGCGGCCCAGCGCGTGACCGGAATTGGCTTCATTGCTCCCCCTACGGCTCGACTGCCAGATTGACGGGCATAACGGATCCCTCTCTATGGGCCGGTAACACAGGACATTTCTCAACGAGCTATATTATTTTGCTGTGATTATGCGGCTTCGTCAACAGTTTTAACTTCCGGGCCGTGCTCGAGGCTGCGGTAAAGCTTGAGCAGGTACATATTAATGAGGGGCAGGGCGGTAAAGGTGGTCACCAGGCCGAAAAAGAGCGTGGGGATGGAGCCGAGCTTGAGGAGGGCCAGGAGGGCAGTAACGATGGCGATGGGGGCGGCCAGCAGCATAATGAAGGCAAACAGCGCGGCGTAGCGGCTGCCGACACGCCAGAACCGGCCCAATGTCAGGCGGCGGGAATGGCGAAGCGCTGCCATGGGGCGCATGTCGGAGGCGACAGTGATGGTAGGCGCGAGCGCGAAGCGGACCATCCACCAGCCCGACACCGAGGCGATGAGCAGGCAGACGAAAATGAGGATGATTTGCTCGCCGGGGCTGCCGGAATTACCCGCGACCATGAAGGCGGCAATATAGATGGCGGCGGCGAAGGCGGCCGGGACCAGCATTAATACCAGGATGAGGGTCGAGATGGCAAACCGCACGATTGCCAGCGAGCCGCGGTGGTAGGCCTCGCCAACTTTGGGCGCGGTGCCGGTGCGCTCGGTTTCCACGATAGCCCAGACCAACGCCACGTTCATGATCACCGAGAGCACCTGCGCATAAGCGCCGAAGGTGGCGTCCTGGCTGAAGGTCGTCGAAAGGTTAAACAGGTTGAGGGGTACTGAGATAACGGCTAGGACGCCGATGTAGCGCTTCCAGTGAAGGCGCATCTCGGTCATGCTGGCGCGCCACAGTTTCCAGGCGCTGGCTGGTTTGGGTGGGCGGGGGCGCTGGGCGCCGCGGCGGATCTTCATACGTGGGTCTCCATTTGTCGCAAACGCTTAACCCGCTCGGCGATCGGCGGGTGGGTGTCGAATAGGCCGGCCAGGCTGCGGCCCTTGAGAGGATTCGCGATGTAGAGCGGCGCCGTGGCCGAATTGGCGCGGGCCATGGGCTGGTCGGCCTCGGAGATTTTCTCGAGCGCCCGGGCCAGGCCTTCGGGGTAGCGCGTGAGCAGGGCGCCGGAGCTATCGGCCAGATATTCGCGCTGGCGTGACACAGCGAACTGGATGACGGCCGCCACGAGGGGCGCGAGGATGGCGCCGACTATGCCCAGAATCAGGAATAGCTGGTTGTTGCCCTCTTCGCGGTCGTCGCCGCCCCAGAAACTCAGCCGCAGCAGCAGGTCGGCAATCACCGACACCACGGCCACCAGCGCCGTCACCAGGGCCATGAAGCGGATGTCGTAGTTGCCGACGTGGCTGAACTCGTGGGCGATTACGCCCTCCAGCTCGGTTTTCTCGAGGCGCTCCAAGATGCCTGCGGTGACGGCCACCACGGCGTGCCCGGGATCGCGGCCGGTGGCAAAGGCGTTGGGGCTGGCGTCATTGATGATGTAGACCTTGGGCATGGGCAGGCCGGCGGTGATGGCTAAGTTTTCGACAATGCGGTAGAGCTCGGGGGCGTCTTTTTTTTCGACCTCGCGCGCGCCGCTCATGGACAGCGCGATCTGGGCTGAAAAAAAATAGGAGATGGCGGCGTAAATGACGGCCACGATCAGAATGGGCACAAAGTATGACGGCTGGCCAAACACCCGCGACAACAGATAGTCGAGGCCGCCTACGAGCACAATGAAGCCCAGGACCAGCAAGAGACTGCGGCGCTTGTTAGACGCTATCTGGGTGTACATCGGAATCCTCGTCCGGCTTGGAGGTGGCCGCGGATTCGTCGGCCGCGGGCTCGGCGGTGACATGCACAGTGGTAGGTTCGGCGGCCGCCGGCTCTGGGGTGTCAACGTCGCCGTTGGCCGAGACACTCACCTCGGACGGCAGCACGGGGGTATCGGCGGGTTCCGGCTTGGGCCCGGCGGCCTCGGGGTGGGCCGGCTCGGTTTCGGCGGGGGCGGTGACCTTGGCCGGGGCGGGCGCCACCGAAGCCGCGGTGCCGATGCTGCCGCTGGGCTTGGCGGCCACTTTATCGGCCAACTGCTCGAGCGCAGAGCGGGTGTCGCCGGTGTCGAGGGCCGGGTAGATCTTGTCGATGAGGTCGAGGATGGCGGTCAGCCGCACAATGGGAGCCAGGCGCTTACGGCTGTCCACGCCCTTGGCAGCGTCGAGGGCGATCGATGCCGGCAGCTTCACCATTACCTTGCGCAGTTGAAAGCTGAGACCCATTTCTTCTGAGGCCGGCAGTTGCTCGGCGAGGTTGACTAATTTGGGACCGAGGTCGATGGCTTCTTGCCAGCCTGGCGTATCACGGAAATCTGAGAGCGGCACGGTAGGGTCCTCTAGTTAAAACTTTACGTCTACGGGCTTGTCGATGTCGGCCTGGTTCTCCACTTCGAAGAAGTCCCGGTGGGTAAACCCAAGCATGCCGGCCAGCAGATTGGTCGGAAAGACCTGGAGCTTGATGTTGTAGTCGCGGACAGCGCCGTTGTAGAAGCGGCGGGAGGCCTGGATTTTGTCCTCGGTGTCGGTGATCTCGCCTTGCAGCTGCTGGAAACCTTGGTTGGCCTTGAGGTCGGGGTAGGCTTCGGATACGGCGAACAGGCTCTTGAGAGCGCCGGCCAGCTGGTTTTCGGTCTCGGCTTTCTGGGCTATGCCGGTGGCATTCATGGCGGCGGTGCGGGCTTCGGTGACCTTCTCGAAGACTTCTTTCTCGTGCGCGGCGTAACCCTTCACCGTGTTCACGAGGTTCGGGATGAGGTCGTAGCGGCGCTTGAGCTGGACGTTGATGTCGCTCCAGGCTTCGTCCACGCGCACGCGCGACCGGATCAGCCCGTTGTAAACCGCAATCAGTCCGGCGATCAGAATTACGGCCACAACTAATATGATGATGCTTGCACTCATTTGGTGTCCTTTGGTTGTTGGCTTTAGTATAGCAAATTGCCGGCGAGATGGGTTATGGCACTTACTTATATGGGATGTGCGTGCGAATTTTTTAAGTTTACCCACTGCGCACTGGGTGTCCCATTTTGGGAGATTGCCCTCGAAATTAGCCTCAAAAATACAAACTATGTCCCAATTTGGGCAACCTAAGCGGGCATCAATAATTGCTGGTACCCGGGGCGGGACTCGAACCCGCAAGCCAAATTTTGGCACTTGATTTTAAGTCAAGCGTGGCTACCGATTTCACCACCCGGGCGTATTCGTTTCACATTTTTGCCGCGATGTGTGGACTGAAGACTATGGCAATTTGGGCAGAGGATACGCAAAATAACCAGACGATTATCCTTCCGGTCGCCATTGATATGGTCCAACTCCACTGGGAGTCGCCCATCCGGCGCAAGCTCTGCCCAGCCGCACAATTCACAGCGAGGCAGGAGAATCCCCTCTCTGAATAATCTGCGCTTGAGTGTATTGCTTTGAATATCCGTTCCTTTGACCAAAACGTTCTTTATAGGCGTAACAGGACGAGGCCTGAATACAAGTCCGACATTCCAGCCTTTACCGGTCAAATGAGTGGTACTGAGGCCGAGTTCTGCAATGCGTCGCTTCACCTGGTGATAGTTGCCGCCAGCTGGGACAAGTCCTAATTTTGCAATAACTGACCGAATGCTTTTCGATTCAGTCACGGCCCAAGTAAGCTGGTCATCAGTCCATTTTCGTTTCGACATTGTATCTATTATAGCGAACATATGCCGAACATACAATTTTTCAAATTGCTTGCGAATTCAAACTGGAGGCACCTACGGGATTCGAACCCGTGTACGCGGTTTTGCAGACCGCTACGTAACCACTCCGTCAAGGTGCCGCGGAGATAACCGCCTCATTATACGGGTTGTGCTCTGGATGGCCAAGTGGCATAATACGCCACCTGGACGGACTAGGCCGTCTTGGTGCGGTAGACGCGCAGTGCGAAGTAATACGATATTGCGAGCAGGGCGGCGCACCAGGCCACGGCGGTCCAGGCGCTGGGGCCGGCGGTGCCGTTGACCAGCAGCGAGCGCATGGTTTCGATGATGGGCGTCATGGGCTGGTGATCGGCGAAGGCGCGCAGCGGGGCGGCCATTGAACCGGTGGGAGTGAAGCCGGAGCTGATGAACACGAGCAGCAGCAGAATGTAGCTGAAGCCGCCGGCGCCTTCGGCCGATTTGGCGAGCAGGCCGAATACCAGGGCCAGCCAGGTGGTGGCGACCGTGAAGAGCGTGAGGATACCGGCAAACTCGAGCCAGGGCATCAGGCCGGCCGGCGAGCGGAACCCGACCAGGAAAGCCACCAGCAGCACCAGTGACACCGAGAACAGGTTGGACAGCACCGACGAGACGGCGTGGCCGCCCAGAATGGATGACGGCGCCACGGGCATACTGCGGAAGCGGTTGATGATGCCCTTGGTCAAGTCGTTATTAAGGCGCAGCGCCGCGTAGGCAATGCCGCTGACCACGCACATGATTATGACGCCTGGCGTCACGAAGTTAATGTATTTGACGGAGCCGGTGTGAATTTGGGTGCCGAAGACGTACACGAACAGCAGCATCATAGCGATGGGTGTAGCCGCCACCGTAATTATTGTGTCCATGCTGCGGACAGTGTGGCGCAGGCTGCGCTTGGCCATTACAAGGGTGTCAGACAGTGCTTGCATGTTTGGTCTCCTCGTGTTCGTTAATGATTTTTAGGAACGCATCGTCGAGTGTCGGCGATTTTTGCGAAAATTCGGTGACCTCAATGTTCGCGGCTTGGATGTGGTTGAAAATGCGGGCGATCTGGGCCACGCTGCCGTCGGTGGCGATGGTGAGAGCGAGGTTGTCCTGGTCGGCCGTAGCATTGTAGCCCTGGAGCAGGGCGGCCGAGGCGGCTAGCTGCTTGCGGCTAGCGAACTTGAGCTCGATGTGGCCGTGGGGCAGCAGCTGCTTGAGCTGCTGCGGGGTGCCGTGGGCCACGATTTTGCCCTGGCTCAGGATGGCGATCTGGTCGGCCAGGCGGTCGGCTTCGTCGAGGTACTGGGTGGTGAGGAAAACAGTGGTACCGGTTTTGGCGAGCGTCTCAATTTTGTCCCACATCATGTTTCGGCTTTGCGGGTCGAGGCCGGTAGTAGGCTCGTCGAAAAAGATCACCGACGGGTCGCCGATGAGGCTCATCGCGATGTCGAGCCGCCGGCGCATGCCGCCCGAGAATTCGGCGGTGCGGCGGCCGGCGGCGTCGGTGAGGTCGAACTGCTCGAGCAGAGCCGTGGCGGTGGCGGCCGGGTCTTTTTGGTGGCGCAGCTGGGCGATGAGCACCAGGTTTTCGCGGGCGGTCAGTACGTCGTCGATGGCGGCGAACTGGCCGGTGAGACTGATGACCTCGCGGACCTTTTCGGGTTGCCGCGCCACGTCGTGGCCGTCGACCGTAGCGGCGCCGCCGTCGGCCGGGATCAGGGTGGTCAAAATGTTAATGGTGGTGGTTTTGCCGGCGCCGTTACTGCCGAGCAGGGCGAAGATGCTCCCCCGCTCGACCGTGAACGACACATCGCGCAAAACGGTCACTTTGCCGTAGGATTTTTGTAATTTCGTGGCCGCGATGGCGGCAGAACGCTTTTCCATGCTGCCTCTAGACGATATTAATGTCATTTAATGTGGCCTTGGCTCCTTTGAGTAAGGCGTAGGTAACCTTGTCCATGGTTGCGCCGTCGAAAATGGCGTGCTTGACCGCGCTGTGGTGGAACGAGACATTCCGCAGCACCGTGCCCCGAAATGAGGTTTTCTTGAGAGACGAGCCATTAAATATCACACCGTCGAGGGTCATGCCATCGAAGACTATCTCGCTCAGGTCAGATTGGTTAAACTCGGTGTTTACCAGAGTGGCGCCTTTGAAGCTAGCCCCTTTAAAGGCCGAGGCTTTGAGCTTGGTTCCGTTGAGGTTGGCGCCGTCGAAGTTGGCCCTGGACTGATCGCTAGCCCTTAGCTCGGCACCAGAGAGGTCGGCGTTTTTGAAATTGGCACCGCTGAGGTCGGAGCCGGATATTTTAGCACCAGTGAGATTGGCGCCTGCGAAGGTAGAGGCCTTGAGGTCGCTACCGGACAGGTTTGCACCGGCTAGATTGGCCTCGTCAAAGTCGCTTTCCTTGAGGGCTGAGCCCTTTAGATTGGCCTGGCGAAGGTTGGTACCAGCCAGGTCGGAGCCGGGGAGGTTGGAACCCCCGAGATTGCGGCCGGCGGGTGCTGTGCCGTTGGTGCCGGCGTCGTCGTGGGGCACGTGCTCCATGATTTCGGCCACGTCGCCGAACGAATCGACCGCTGCCTGGTAGGCCTCTTCGTCGGTTTTGCCTTGGCGCTTGAGGTCGTCATACTTCTCCATCAAGTTGGCGAGCAACTCCTGGGTAACGTCGGAACGGGCCGGGAAGTCCCCGTAGGGCTTGAAGGCTTCGTCTAGATATTTTTTGAACTTATCTTCCATAATTTTCCTCCTTACAGAAGCTGGTCCAGGATCCGCTTGGCGGAATCCCAGTTACGTTTATTTGACGCGTAAAGGCGGCGGCCGCTCTCGGTCAGGCGGTAATACTTGCGCCGCCCGCCCTGAGTCTCGTCGCCCCAATACGAAGTGATGTGGCCGTCATTTTCGAGTCGCTTGAGGCTCGAATACATAGTGGCCTCTTTGAGTTCGTATTGGCGGTCGGATTGATCGTACACGAGCTTGGTTATTTCGTAGCCGTACTTGTCGCCACCAGCCAGGAGACCCAGGATGATGGTGTCGGTGTGACCGCGAAGTAAGTCTGATGTGATGGATTTATCTACCATGATTGCAGTGTATGCCACATTACTATGCCTGTCAAGGTACTTGGCCAAAGAAAATCACCAGGCCGCGTTGGGTTGCTCAGGCTTTGGCTCTGTTAAGCACTAAACTATCGCTAGGAAGCCGCGTTACTCTCCTACCGTGCCGGTCTTGACCTCGCCGGCGCGCTTGTAGTTGGCCATGATTACCCCGCTTGGCATAACCGTACTTTCGGTCACCGTGAACGCAGCCGGAATCGTGCCTTCTGCAAGCAGTTTTTGGCCGCTGCCAAGCGTTAGTGGGTAGGTAACGAGCCGGAGTTCGTCCACTAAATCATGCTTCAGTAGCAGCTGAATAAGCTTGCCGCTGCCCCAGACATGGAGGTCAGAACCACCAGAATCTTTAAGCTTCTTGATATCGTCCACGGTTTTGAGGAATTTGGTGTGCTTCCAATCTGACCTATCTAAGGTGTTACTGAGCACATACTTCATACCGTCATTTATTCCCGGCCAAACCTCAGCGTGCTGCGGCCAGTAACCGGCAAAAATATCAAATGTTTTTCTGCCCAACAGATATTCTGCGGGCTGCATGTTCTTTTGGAAGAACTCACTCCCGTTATCGTCGGCATAAGGTGCGGTCCAACCCCCATATTTGAAACCATTTGACGGATCTTCCTCGGGCCCGCCAGGTGCTTGCATTACACCATCTAGAGTAATCATTGTTATGACGATTATTTTTCTCATTTACGGTCCCTCCCATATAAATATTTCACAAATTCCCTTTTTCAGAGTTGTAAACTGCTAGGCTGCGATTCTACAGCATCACGATGAGTGATTAAGAGTCGCCTCGTTGGGGGTTATATCAAACTCGCCGGATTCAAAATCAAAGGCGATGCGAAAGTGGTCGAAAAAGCCGCGCTGACCGGCCAGGCCAGCTAGCTCAAGATGTGGCACGTCCGCAAAGGCGGCCGTTGTCTCGAAGCTCAAACCTCCAACGGAGAGGGTGACGGGGTGCATGTAGAATGTCTCTGCCTCGCCAGTTGCGCCTCTAACCGTCAGAGGCCTGCCATTATCAAGGTTTATCCCAAGATCATTTGCAAGTGAGGCGCTGAACACGTTAATGTCAGCGCCTGAGTCAACGAGCGTCAAATATGGCGTTTCGCGGCCGCCGTGCCATACGGTAATTTCAGCGTAAGGTCGCTCAAACGAACTGTTGAGCGTGGTGTATTTTAGCTTCACCGGCTATCCAGCAAATGCCGTTAGCTCTTCTGGAAACTTCAACACTAACGGGTGCGGGTGCCCAAGTTTAGCGGCCGCCTCTTTAACCTCGCGCCGTGAGCTGCCATTCGCAATTGCCGTCATCCGATCATCCGCTAATGCGACCCATTGCCCTCGGTATTTCTGATACAACTTGCTCCAATCTCGTGTTGTTCGTGTCATCCCGTTGTTCCCTATTTGAACTCAATTATACCATGTTTCAGATACGATCATCTGATATTGCCTCGTTTGTCTTCTCTTGACCGTCACTGCTCTCCTTGGCGGTCTGCTTGTCTTTTTGTTCTTCGTTGTTGATATGAACCGCTAGCTCAACAAGCGCGGCTGCGAGCTTCTCGACGTCTAACGGCTTGCGCCTGACCGGACGCACCGTAACTCGGGAATTCTTATATTTCCGCCGTTTTGGATCTACTTTCTTAAAGCTAGGCAAAGCCTAAGCCACGGTTGTCCCCTGCCCGGCGAAAGCTGAAGATTGAGCCGCTCGTAGCCGATTACAAGGCCGGAGGGTCACTTAGGGAGTTGGCTGTGAAGTATGGGGTTGATAGGAAGACGGTGGCGTTGCAGTTGCGTAGAGCGGGAGTGTATTAAGATTGCCCGCATGCCTAAGTCACTGCCTGAAAGCTGTGGCAGCTTAGGCATGGGCGACTTTGACCGGCACTACGAATTGACGTTTGTATTCAGACTCAATGGGCTCCAGGGTGTCATCCGAGTCTTCAAGATAAAGCTCAATTGCTTCCTTGATATTTTCGAGAGCCTCCTCGAGTGTTTCGCCCTGAGATGCGCAACCGGGCAAATCAGGTACCCAAACAGAGTACCCGCCATCAGTCTCTTCCTGGAAGACTGCCTGGTATTCAAGTGATAATTTATTGTCTTTCATATAGTTCCTCGTTTAATCGTCGGCGTCTCGCTCGATTACGGGTGTATAGGCGTGGTCTTTCATGTCTTAATTATACACCTGTCGCCGTGCCTGAACGGGCCACCAAAAGGGAGCGGTTCCAGATGGACCTGTTGGCGAGCATATTTTTTGGCTTACGAAAGCCGAATAAGTGCTATGGTGCGGGTACAGGGACTCAAACCCTGGACCTCCTCCTTGGCAAGGAGGCGCTCTATCAGCTGAGCTACACCCGCATGAAAGTATATATGGTGGCGAGACTCGGACTCGAACCGAGGACACGAGGCTCTTCAGGCCACTGCTCTACCAACTGAGCTATCTCGCCGTGAGGTCGCCGCTAAGGCGCGGTACTGGCAAATAATACCCAAACTTAGGCGTTTTTTCAAGGCTGGCGGGTGGCCGGCCGTTAGCCTGAGACAGCTTTTTCCAGGCGCGCGATGCGGGCGTCGTGGTCGTCGAGCCGGGTGAAACTGTCGCGCTGGAGGAGATTAATAGCGGTGGTGAGCCGGCCTTCCATGCGGTCGAGATCGACTTTCGTTGCGAAACGGTCGAGATCCTTCTTGGTGGCGAAACGGTCGAGATCGACTTTCGTTGCGAAACGGTCGAGATCCTTCTTCGTGGCGCAACGGTCGAGATCCGCTTTGGTGGCGAAGTGACCGAGATCCTTTTTGGTCGCTAGACCTTCGACGGCTTTGCCCACAATGTTGTTGATGTTGTTAAGATCATCGGATGTAAGCGCCATGCGGGGTTCCCTTCTAAAGTTAGTATACCCCTTATTCCTGATCTGATTATACCGAACAATTTGCGAACACGCAAAACCTTACTGGCTCAGGTCGCTGGCGCTGATGCTCACCGGCCCGACGTCCACCAGTTTGTGCAGGCTGGGCCGATAAATGTAGACTTTTTTGGCCTTGGTATAAATGAGCAGCCGGTCGCCGTTCTGGGCCTGAGCCAGGAATGGTTGGCTGGTGAGCTTGGTGTTATCGGTGACGGTGGCGACGACCGGGTCTTCGCCGGGCGGAAGAGTAATGTCTTTGGAGACGGCTTTGATGAGCCCCTGCGGGGAGGTGGCGGGAGATTGGGCGGCAAAGTGTAACCACAGCCCGTAACCGGCGGCCAGGATGAGGACGGCGGCAGCGGCGAGCAAGAAAGGGCGGCGGAACCGGAGGAACTTGCGGAGTTTGCGGGGCGGGCGGCGGGCGGTCTGGCGCAGATCGATGGTAGCGCTTGGGGCCGACTGCTGGCGGGTGAATCTCATCGGTCGGACTCGATATACATGCGCTGCATCATCATGTTTGAGATAGCAGCGCTTTCAGTCTCGATGCCCAAAGAGCCGCGCATGGCCGTGGCGCCCGCGGGCAGATTGGCGCTGGTGGAGCCTTCCTGGCTGGTGCCGGCGGTCATGTTGTCGATGCGCCAGTAGATGGTGCCGTTATTGGGATATGGCGGGGTGTAAATGTAGTAGTCATAGGCGCTGGTATCGACAAAGGGCAAGCCGGTGTCGATGAGGTTCTGGGT
Organism: uncultured bacterium; assembly: GCA_963740635.1. Lineage (GTDB taxonomy): Bacteria > Patescibacteriota > Saccharimonadia > UBA4664 > UBA4664 > UBA5169. Next base: position 526,147 of record CAVUEQ010000001.1, read on the forward strand.
GGAGCCGTCTTTGGTGGAGAACATCCAGTCGGTATCGCCGCGGACCGACGAGTAACTGAAGCCGGCCCGGCTGCCGGAGTCGTTGTCGGAGCCGACGGATTGAGTGGTGGTACGGCTGGTAAGGCCGACGAAGATGCGGGCGCCGTTGGTGGTGGGGGTGCTGTCGGGAAGGGCTCCGCGGACCATGAAGAAGAAGCCGTTGGCGCCAACCTGCGAGCCGCGGAAGAACTGAGTGGAGTTAGTGCTGATACCGGAGTCGTTGCCGGATGCGGCGGTGGTAGCATATAGGGTCATGTAGCCGAAGTTCTCGGTCGCGGCTGGTGTACTGGGCGTACCGTCATAGGAGACGTTGGTGCCGAAGAAGTTGTTCTTGGCGGCGGACTGGGCGTTGATGATGGCGACCTGGTTTTGGAACAAGCTGGGCTGCAGCGGATAGTCGCGCCCGTTGGGGCCCATGACCTTGAGCATGACGCGCCCGGCGATGGCTTTGGCAAAGGTCATGAGGTGGCCGGCGGCCGGGACGGCGGGGTCGGCTTGGGCCGCCAGCTCGATGCCGCCGCCCTCGATGGCGAGTCCGATATCCCAGCCGGTGGCGATATTGATGGCGGTGTTGGTGCCGGCGCCGGAAGAGCCCGGACCTTCGAGCTTGAGGCCGTAGGCGCTGACGCCGCTAGCCGCGGGGGCGCCGGCCGCGATGCGCAGGCCGCTCCAGGTGCTGCCGGTGGTGCCGCCGGGCGTGTAATCAATGCGCAGGCCGGCGGCCTCGACCGCCGCGCTGCCGCCGAGGAAGCTGATGTGCTCGCCGTTGGCGTTGTCGGTGGCGACGCCGGAGGTGCCGGTGTTGTCCACGCTGAGCTGGTCCTCGGTGGGCGCCGACGCGGCGCTAACGGCGAACTTGCTGCCGCTCGACAGATTGACGGTGAGGTCCTGGCCGGCCACCGGATGCGCCACGATGCTGCCGGCGGGGTTGACGGTGAGCACGTCGGCGGCGGAGCTTTGGACGGCGAAGCGGCCGTTGGTGCTGCAGCTGGTGGTGCACTCGAGGTTGAAGAGAATGTTGGGGTCGGTGGCTTGGTCGGTGGCGTCAATTTCGAAATCTTTGCCGCTGGCGAGTGCGATGGCCGCGGGCGAGGAGCTGGCGTCGTAGGCGTCCTGGAGGTCGCCGCCGGAAGCGGCCGCGCAAGTGCCGCCGGTGGTGATGCCGCCGACGACGGTTTGGTCTTGGAGGAACTGGCCGCCCGAGCAGGTGGCGGCGGCGCCGGAGCTGGCCCCGGCGGTGTAGACGCCGCCGACGCCGACGCCGATGGAGCCGCTGACGGCCAGGTTGGCGACATTGGAGCCGTTGGAGTTGGAGACCGTGAGGGTGGAGAGGCCGGCGGTGGCGAGGTCGAGCGTGAGGGCGTTGGCGGCTTTTTGGAGGGTAGTGACGTTGCTGCCCAGGATGACGGTGTTGCCGCCGGAGCCGCCGGTGTTGAGCGTGAGGTTCTGGCCGGAGGCGGCGGCCAGAGTGACGGCGCCGGAGCCGGTGGCGAGGTTGGTGGGGTTGAGGCTGGTGAGGTTTTGGCCGGAGAGCGCGGGAAGATGGCCGGAGCTGTCGTTTTCCACGAGTTGGGAGGTGCCGTTAAAGGAGTCTCCGTGGTGTGTGAGCGAAGCGTCGTTGGAGAGGTCGGTGCTGGCGAGCGGGGTGCCATTAATGTTGTAATGCTGGCCCGAGGCGATGTTGAGGCTGCCGGAAACGTCGAGGTTGGCGACGTGGGCGCCGTTGGTGTTTTTGACGTAGAGGGTGGAGGTGGCGGCGTCGTTTAAGTCGAAGTTGAGGCTGGCCTGGCCGGTGGTCTGGAGGGTGGCGGCGGCGATGCCGATGGTGCCGGACCCGGAGGTGAGGGTGAGCGCGCCGGTGCCGGCGGCTTGGACATTGAGGTTGGCGCCCGAGGCCGAGGTGAGGAGCGGGGCTTGCAGGCTGGTGCCGAAGTAGCCGGTGCGCCAGAGGTGGGTGGAGTCGCCGAGGTCGCGGTTGTTGGCCGTGGCGTCGGGCGAGATGTTGGCGTTGACGGCCGTGGAGGCCAGGTTGTCGAGAGCGGTGGTGGCTCCCCCGCCCGCGCCCACGGACGCGCAGGTGGGCGCGGTGGTTAGCACGCCGCCGGTGAAGGTGGCGGCGGTGACGGCCTGGCCGGCGCTGCAGGACACGGTGGAACTTTGGCCGGTACTGGCGCCGACGTTGTAGGTCTGGCCCGAAGCGACAGTGACGCTGCCGGAGGTTGAGATACCGGCGTTGGTGACGGCCAGATAGGTAGTGGAGCCGGAGTTGTCCTGCACTTCCAGTAGGTTGCCGCCGATGCCGCCGGACGAATCGCGGACGGTGAGGCCGCCGTTGGTGGAATCGACGGTGAATTCGGTGCTGGAGGACAGGTTGTAGGCGTCTTGGAGGGTTTCGGAGCTGGAACCGCCGGAGGTGTCGGCCGCGGGGGTGTAGACGGTGATCTTGAGGTAGCCGTCGCCGCCGGCGCCGCCGGCCCGGGAGGTGGCAGAGGCGGTGTTTTGGCCGGCGCCTGACCCGCCGCCGCCGGTGGTGCCGGGGTTGCCCGCGGCCGCCGCGGTGGCGATGCCGATGCCGCCGCCCGCTCCGCCGCCGCAGCCACTTTGGAGGCCGGCGGTGGCGGCGGTGGAGTCGCAGCCCGGGGCGCCGGAGGCGGTGATGTCGCCAACGCCCGAGGTTGACAAGCCCCCGGCGCCGCCGGGGTGCGCTGCGGCGGGGGTGTTGGCCGCCGTGCCGCCGGAGCCGCCGACCGCGCTGGCGCTGGGGCCGGTGCAGGCGTTGCCCGAGTTGGTACCGAAGCAGCTGGAGCTGCCGGTGATGCCGTTGTTGGTGCCGCCCGAGGCGCCACCCGTGCCGCCGGCGCCAACCTTGAAGTAGTAATCGGAAGCCAGGCTGCTCAGGATGTACTTTTGGGCGCTCGCGCCTTCACCACCGCCGCCGGCCTCTTTGATGACGTTGGAGGTGCCGGTGGAGCCGCCGCCCCCGCCGCCGGCTTTTACCTCGATCACTAATTTGGAAGCATTGGCCGGCAGGGTGAGCAGATGCGAGCCGTTGTTGAAGCTGGGCTGGGAATTGTCGGCGCCGGTGAACTGGATGTGGGTCTGGGTGTCGGTGGCGGTGAGGGCCTGCTGCGAGGTCCAGGCGGCCAGCAATTTGTCGCCGGCCAGAGCGGTGCAGGTGCCGCCGGTGATGATGCCGCCGGTGGTGGTGAAGCCGTCGAGTATTTCGCCGGAGGCGCAGGTGCGTGACAGGCCGGTGGTGCCGTTTACGCTGTAGACCCGGCCGGAACCGATGTCCACGCCGCCCTCGACGCTGACGTTGGCCACGTTACTGCCGTTCGAGTTGGTAATAGTGAGGGTGGAGGTGGCGGCGGTGGCGAGGTCGATAGTGAAGAGGTTGGCGGCTTTTTGGAGGGTGGTAGTGTTGGTGCCGAGAATGAGGTTGCCGGACAGCGAGTCGAGCGTGAGGTCGCTGGTGCCGCCGGAGCTTAAGCTGACGGCGCCGGCGCCGGTGAAGCTGGGGCTTTGCAGCGAGGTTCCGAAGTAACCGGTGCGCCAAAGATGGGTGGAGTCGCCGAGGTCGCGGTTGTTGGCGGTGGCGTCGGGCGAAATGTTGGCGTCGGCGGCGACGGAGCCGATGTTACTTAGGGTGGTGGTGGCGCCGGCCGCGACGCAGCTGCCGCCGGTGGTGACGCCGCCGGCCACGACCTGGTTTTGCAGCAACTGGCCGCCGGAGCAGGTGACACCGGCGCCGGGAGTGGCGCCCACGGTAATGACCTGGCCCGAGCCGATGGTGAGTCCGCCCTCGACGCTCAGGTTGGCCACGTTGGCGCCGTTGGAATTGGTGATGGTGAGCGTGGAGGTGGCGGCGGTGACGAGATCGAGCGTGAGGGCGTTGGCGGCTTTTTGCAGGGTGGTGACGTTGCTGCCGAGCACGACCGTGTTGCCGCCGGCGCCGCCGGTATTGAGGGTGAGGTTTTGGCCGGAGGCGGCCGCCAGAGTGACGGCGCCGGAGCCGGTGGCGAGCTGGGTCGGGTCGAGGCTGGTGAGGTTTTGGCCGGAGAGCGCCGGCAAGTGCCCGGAACTGTCGGTTTCCACGAGCTGGGAGGTGCCATTAAAAGTGTCGCCTTTGTGTGTGAGCGATGCGTCGTTGGAGAGGTCGGCGGAAGAAATTTGGCTGCCGCCGACGCTGATTTGCTGGCCGGCGCCGAGATTGAGGCTGCCGGAGACGTCGAGGTTGGCGACGTGGCCGGCGTTGGAGTTGGTGACGTAGAGCGTGGAATTGACGGCGGAGTTGAGGTCGAAGGTGAGGCTGGCCTGCGCGGCGGTGGCGATAGTGGCGGCCGAGACGTTGATGGTGCCGGAGCCGGAGGTTAGGTTGAGGTTGCCGGTGCCGGTGGTTAGCAGCGCCAGGTCGGTGTTGTTAGCGGCGGCGAGCTGGGGCGCTTGCAGGCCGGTGCCGAAGTAGGCGGAAGCGAACGGGTTGGTCGCCGAACCGATGTCGAGCGTGTTGGTGGTAGAGGTGAGCAGGGCGGCGTTGATAGCCACGGACGACAGGTTGGACAGTGAGGTATTGGCGCCGGTGACCCCGAGCAGGTCGGCGTAACTGCCGCCGGACTCGGACACGCGGAAGTGGCCGCTGGACGTGTCGAAGTAGATGCGGCCTTCGCCGCTGGGGGCGACGGCCGGCGCGCCGATGCCGTTGAGCTCGATGGAGCCGTTGACTTCGAGCTTGGCGCCGTCCGAGGTGATGCCGCCGACGCCGACGTTGCCGTTGGTGTCCACGTGGATGCCTTCGGTGGTGTTGGCCACGATGGAGACGTCGTTGGCGTCGGCGGTGCCGAGTACGGCCGTGGCGCCGAAGCTGTTGCCGCCCTGGATGAACGGGTTGAGGCTGCCGCCGGAGTCCTGGATGGCCTGGAGGTAGCTGCCGGCGCGGACGACGGTGGCCGTGCCGCTGGAGGTGTTTTGCGACCATTGAAGCGTGACCGTGCCGCCGGAAGCGCCGGCCGTGACGGAGCCGTCCACATAGACGAGCGCGTCGTGGCTGGTCATGGTCAATATGCCGGTGGATGCGCCGCAAGCCATATTCCCATACGAGTCGGTGTTTTGGGCCACGCTGGCGCCCCAGTTACAGGTTGCCCCGGCCGGGGCGGTGATGCCGACATTGAGGTCGCCGGCGGCGCCGGCGGCGGCGACGTTCATATGGAAGTCCCAGGTCTCGCCCGCACCAATGGTGAATTTGAGCTGGGTGTCATCTTGCAGGGTGGTGGAGCTGGCCAGGCTCTGGTCCGAGGTTTTGTACACGGTCTTGATGGAGTTAGCCAGGACGTCGGCGGCGTTGAGCGGGACCCAGGCCGAGCCGTCGTAGCCCTCGAACTGGCCGCCGGAGAAGCGGATGGTGCCGGAATTGGTGCCCGAGGTGCTGCCGACGCGGACGCCGCCGGCCACGTCGAGAGCTTCGGCGGGGGTGGCGGTGCCGACGCCGACGCGGTTGTTCTGGGTGTCGACGTCGAGCGTGGGGGTGGAGGTGCCGTCGGGGATGACGGCGAAGGCACCGGTGGAGTTGAAGCCGGTGCCGGACTGCACGACCAGGTTTTTGGTGGCCGAGCCGGTGGTAATGGTGGCGGGCGAAGTGGAGTTATTGTAGGCGCTCTGGAGAGTTCCGGTGGCGCAAGTGCCGAATCCGAGCACGCCGGCGCCGGTGGTGTCTTTGAGGCAGTCGCCGGACGAGCCGACATTGGTGGGCAGTGTGAGCGTGAGCGTGGACGGCACGGTGGCGCCGGATTGGAGGATGACGACGTTCGAATTCGCACCGTCGCCGAAGGTAGCCTGGCCGACGGCGCTGGAGGAGCCGAGCGTGAGCGAATTGGTGCCGGTGAGCGTGGCGGTGGCGCCTTGCAGGCTGCCGTCGGACTGGATGGTGCCGGAGACGTGGATGGTACCGGTTTGGCTGGCTCCGAGCTGCACAAACGCGCCCGAATCGAGGCCGTCGAGGGTGTCGGAGTTGAAGGCATAGGGCGCGGAGGCCAGCGGCTGGCGCGGGGTCATGGCGCCTTCGGTGAAGCTGGCGCAACCGTTGGTGGCGCATGTGGCGGTGGCCGGTGTGGGCAGCTCCACTTCGAGATAGAGATTGGCGTAGGTCTGGGTGTTGAACAGGCTGGGGCTGAGCGCCGGGTCACCCTGACCGGTGTCGCCGAACTGAATGTTGAACAGGCCGTTCGTGACGGTAATGCGGTGATCGGAAGCGCCCCGCACACGGTCGCCTTCCCAGAGGTTGGTTCCGCTGGTGGAGGCATCGAAGATGCGGAATTTTATGTTGTAGGAGCCGTCCGTGAGGATGTTGCCGTTGTTGTCGGTGAGGCGCCCCTGGAAGTTTACCAGGTACGGGACCGAGGCGACGCCGGCGGCCGACTGCGGCGCCAGAAGTGTAGCAACGCCAACAGCGGCTGTAATGAGTTGTAGCGCCGTTGCCAGGAGCACTATTCTCCCAACGCGGAAACTGCGGCGTAACTCCATCACAACCTTCGTTACAGGAGGCATCATAGCATTACGCTTATGTTTTAATCAAGAGCCCAGATTTGACGGCTATGCCATATGTTGTTAATCTTTACTTAATGCTTAAGCTTACTAGAAAAACAGGTCTGGCGCTGGGTGTTATCGGCCTGAACGTGGCCGCGCTGAGCTTGCCATTTATGGTAAGTGCCGATACTCAGACCACCAATACCACCATTAACCTGCAGGTAAACCCGGTGATTATTTCGTACTCGTCGGGGCCGACCGTGACGCTGGGCGCGATCACGCCAGATTCGACCGGCCGGCAATCGACCGCCAGCGATACAGTGGCGGCCGACACCAACGACACGGCCGGGCTCACGATTACGCTCAAGGAGAACGACGTAGCCGTCACGGACATGGTGAGCGGCGCCAATACCATAGCCACCAGCCCCGACACGCCCGCGGCCCCGGCGGCGCTGGCCAACGCCAAGTGGGGCTGGCGCATAGACAGCCTGGCCGGATTCGGGGCTGGGCCGACTTCGACGATCTCGAGTGCCGCGCCGAGTGCGCTGACCTACGCCGCGATTCCCGCCAACGCCTCGCCTTACACTATCAAGACGACGGCCACCAACGGCTCGACCTCCAGCACGGTCTGGTACAGTGCGCGAGTGAACAATACCCAGCCGATCGGCAATTATTCGACCACGGTTACCTATACGATCACCACAAACTAGCATGGGGGTTCGGGTTCGGCTCAGGGGGTGGCCGGCGGTATTGTTGCTGTATCTGCTGTTGCCGGCGGCGCCGGCGATGGCCTCCCAGGGCATAGGAGTATCGCCGACCAGCCAGGAGGTCCAGCTGCAGCCCGGCACCAGTACCAGGCATGAATTGACAGTGATCAACGATGGCGACACCGACGTGACTTACCGGCTGGTGGCCACTGATTACCGGGTAACAAACGAGAACTACCAAGGGGACTTTTCGAGCAGCCGGAAAGCGGCCGACGTCTCTGCGGTGTCGTGGTTTTTGCTACCGGTGGGAACGCTCACCGTCAAGGCCAGGCAGCAGGTGAAGCAGTCTTACACGATCGTCGTTCCGCCCACGGCGGTGGTGGGAGGGCATTACGCCGCGGTGTTTGTGGAGACTGTGCCGCCGCCGGGCAAAGGCGGGACGTTTATTTCCAGGGTGGAGCGCATCGGGTCACTGTTTTATCTGGCGGTTGCCGGGGACCTGAAGCGGTCTGGCAGCGTACTCCCCCTCTCGGCCGACTGGCTGCAGGCCCTATCACCCATCAAGAGTACCCTGCGGGTCCGCAACGACGGGAATGTGCACTTCCTGGCTGAGGGTACGGCCCAACTGTCCACGCCATTCGGCGAAGTGGGCACGCCGGAGCAATTTCGCGGCGAGGTATTGCCTGGGACCACCCGCCGGTTTGCCCTAGCGCTGCCAGCGGGCAGCCCGATTGGACTTTATAAAGTGAGTGTGAAGGCGAGTTACCTGAACACCACCAAGGATATGTCGCGATGGGTGCTGCTGGTTCCGAGGCTGACCTTCATAATCGTGAGCGGCACCCTGGTGCTGCTAATCGCGCTCGGGTTCGTGGCTGTGGTGCGAAGAGCCCGGCGGAGGTAGGCTACTTCTTGATAGAGAGTCCGTCCAGGGACTTTCGCTTGGGCCCCGGACGGTAGCGGAACTTTCGCCAGATACGGCGGGGCCAGGAAGCGACCAGACCAAACGGCGTGAAGAGAATCACAATTATAAGCACCGGCAGCCCCCATTGGTACCAACCCGTGACGGCAAAGACCCAGGCGGTGCGGTGGTGATGAGTGGCGCTGTTGGTGAGCGTGACAGGAAGCAGGCCGAAGAAGGCTCCGGGCCGGGAGAGCTCAAACTTGCGGGTGCTGAGTGGCAGGATAAGGCCGCTGGGGCTGGCAACGGCGCGGCCCCAGGGCGTGACGCGGGAGGTGAGGGTCGGCTTGAAGGCCAGGGCAGTCTTGGAGCTGTCGGTGTTGCGGTAGGTGAGGCTGCCGGTGATGCCGGATCCGAATTGCCAGAAGGGCAGATCGAGCCGGGTGATATCGCCGCGGGGCGCGTGCGGGTCGCCATTGGTGAGCGAGAGGAGCGTGCCGACATTGGCGCTCTGGCGGACGTATGAGGTGCTACTGGAATCCTCGCGCGGCACCGTCTGGAAGAATATGGCGGCGTACACTCCGCCTTGCGGGAGCTTGGAGGCGTCGACGGTGAAGACCACCCGGATAGCTTCGCGCGGACCGAGCGTAAATTTCGGCAGCCCGACCTTGATGGCGGTGGCATAGTCTGGGTCATCAAAGAAGCCGAGGTTACCGTCCTGGTCGACTTGGCGGAAGCCTTTGACCTCGGAAATAATATCTACGCTGGCGTCGGCGGGGTTGGAAACGTCGATGAACGCGCTGGACACCGTTCCCGGCTTGAGAGTGGCGGTATATTGAAGCGGCGCGACCTGCAGGCTGGGCGCGGAGGCGAAGGCGGCAGGCGCGTGGACAAGAACAGCCGCGAGCAGACCAAGACTGGCGGTGGCAAGGAATTTTTTCACGGCTTCAGGGTGGCGGTATAAACAACGGTGGTGGTGTAGGTGCCCTGCTTTTGGACCGGCGCGGCGTCGGCGCGGTATTGGATGGTGGTGGTTTCTGGGACTCCCCCATTGAGGCCGGTGCGGGAGTGAAAGACGGTGGCGGCCGTCGGCAGGGCGGCGTACATGAAGTTGGGAGTCGACCCCCACGAACCTTCCAACTGCGTCCCGCCCGTGAGCGTGAAGCCGAAGCCCTTGGTAGTGCCCTCGCTCCACAGGATCGGCGATGCAATACTGCCGGATACTCCCGGGAGAGTGGTGACCGTATTGGTGTGCGTGAGCGGGTTGGGAGCCTGCACGTAGAGATCGTAGCCGCCGGCATTGGTGCGCACTACCGCGTCGACGGAGTAATTCTGAGAGGTCCCGGGGGTGATGTTGGGTAGGGTGAAGGCGTTGTGGAGGGCGTTGGCGCCGGCCGTGTAGTCGTTGGTAACCTCGGAATCGCTCAGCTGACGGGTGTATACGCGGGCTTCGTCGATGGTGCCGGCCAGGTAATTTGAGGTGGGCGCGCTGGGCCAGCCGGTGAGGTCGTCGTAGCCCATGCGCCAATAGCCGGAGTAGCTGCCGGCGGTGGTGGTGCCGGTATTGGTGCCTTGGCGCACGCCGTCCACATATAGCAGCAGCCCGCCGGCGCCGAGGGAGGCGGCCACGTGGTGCCATGAGCCGTCGTTGTACGAGCTGGCGGTGGTGACGGAATGGATGGTAGAGGGCTTGGTTCCGAAGGTGATTTTGCCGTCGGAGCGCAGATACACCAGACGGTCGAGGGTGGCCGAGGCTCCGGAGGCATTATCGCCGAAGCCCATCAGGTAGCCGCCACTCGAGCTGGTAGATTGGAACCAGATCTCCGTTGTAAACGGGTTTTGGCCAGACAGCTGGGTGCCGGTGGTGATGTACTGGCTGGATCCGTTCAGCGTGACGGCCTGGTCGACAATACCGGCGCCCCAGCTGGGCGCGTTTTGCAGCGTGCCGTCGTCGGCGGTAGTGGACATGTCGTAGGCACGGGTGCCGGTGCCGGTGTCAAGTGGCCAGTAGGCGTAAGTGCCCGACGGCAGGACGGTGAGCTGGAGTGATTGCGCGAGAGCACGCGCGTAGCCTTGTCCCAGTTTGTAACTTTGGCTGGAACCTGCTCCCACCACTCCCTCGCCCCCGGTGTTGGTGAGCTGATACGATGCCGAGCTGCCGCTGCCGCCGAAGCTGGCCGCTACATTGGGGTCGAGGCGGAAATGTGGGCTTTGGAGCAGGTTGGCCGAGGCCAAACCGGGCAGCATCACCGCTGCCACGCCTGCCAACAACCGTATTGTTCGCCACTTCACAACCATTAGCATAATTATAACAGCAGCTATTCCCGCCCGGCGAGGATGCGGAAGGCGCGGGCCAGGCGCTGGCGTCCGCGCCAGAAGAAGATGATGAGCAGGAGCAGGACGACCAGGACGAGAATGACAATCTTCCACGGAATCACGGTGAAGCTGGTGGTAGCGCTGAGGGTCTTGCCGCCGGCGTACTTGGCGTGCATGGTGGCGGTGTAGGGGCCGAACATGACGGGATTGTTGGCGCCCTTGCCCCAGGTATTGTGGAGGCGGCGGATGGCGCCCGGGATCACGAAATGCTCGTCGAGCGGAATACTGGCTACTTTGAGCCCGAAAATGTTTTTGATCTCAATGGTGCCGGTGGCTTTTTCGTGAACGGTGCCGGTGTTTTTGAGACGGGTGAGGAAACCGACCGGGCCGTACTCGAAGAATGTCTGGTTGAGGAACTGCTCTTTGCCCTGGTAGTTACCGGCGTTGAAACTGTCGACATTGAGTTGCTCGTTGGCCGGGCCGTTGATGCGCAAAAAGGCGATGCCGGCAATGGTTTGCTGCACGGCGGCGCCGGACTGTCCGGAGGGCAATTTGGGCGGGATGGTGCTAAACACGATGGACCCGTAGCGGCCGCCGGGCTCGGCGTTGGTGGGGATGGCGACTGTATAATGCAACTCTTTGGTGCCGAGAGCGGGGATGTCGAGCTGGGTGGCGTCGAGGGTGAACCAGGGAGCGAGCGAGTAGATGGGGTCGGCATTGTCGACCAGCTCGATTTCGCCCTCTTCACCTTTGGCCACGAAGTTTTCCTTACCGGTTTTGACCGACAGCGGCGCGGTGGTGAGGTTGGTGACTTTGATGGTGCCGTGCTGAGTGGAGCCTTTGTCGCCGGAGTAGTTGGCGGTGGGCGGCGAGATCTGGAAGCTGGAGGTGCTGGCGGCGTGGGCGGTGCCGGCAAGCGCGAAGACCGCTCCGGCTCCGCAGGCGATCAGGGAAAGGTATAGGCGCCGGAGGGTGGAAGCGGTCTTCTTCATATGTGCTTTAGCTTACTATCTGGGAACGGGATCTGCAAGGCCTAGTAGATAGGGGTGCAGGTGTAGATGACGGTCGTGGTGTAGGTACCCGGGAAGGTGGTGAGCGATACGCCGACTTTGTGACCGATGCGGTAGGTGGTGCTCGTGACTCCGGCAGCCTCGTAGGCTACTTCGGCGTTGGTGGTGGTCATGGCGGCGTAGTTCGGTCCACTAGCGGTGAAGCGGTTGCCGGTGCCTGTGCCGAGCGTGGCGTCATTGGTGGTGTAGCCGTAACCCTCGGTGCCGGCTGAGGACCAGGCTGTCGGCGTGCCGTTGGAGCCGGTCCAGTCGGCGATAGTTTGGCTGAGAGCGTTAGTCGGGGCAGCCGTATAGCGCGCGAAGATGGTGTACCCATTGGTCGCGTTGGTGGAGGCAGTGAGATCCTGGCAGACCAGCGAGTTGGCCGCCGAGGTCACGGTGCCGAAGGGAATGGTGGTGGCGGTAGAGGCGGCGGTGGTCGTGGCCGGGCTGGTGTCGGAGTCGCAGGCCTGACTGGCGCCCACCGCGTTGACGGTGAAGGTCAGCGTGTTGTCGACGGTGAGGCTGAGCGTGGAGCCGTTGGTGTTGATGAACTCAACGGTACCGGAGTCGACTAGGCTCGTGGCGCAGTCGGTGTTGTTGAAGGTACTGATCCGAAGGAAGTAGGCCGTGTCGGCGACGTTGGAGTTAGTGATCCCGTCATAGGAAACGGTGCGGCCGCTGGCACTGGCCGGGGTTTCACCACCCGCGAGTGTCAAGAGCAAGGTGCCGTTGGTGGTTTTATCGAGCGACCAGGAGCCGGGTGTGGGTACGTAGTTGGTGCTGCCCGCGTTCAGTGCAACCGCACCGACACTCGAGTCAAACCCGGTAGGCACCGTCGAGCCGGTAGCGGTGGTGGCGAAGACAAACTTAATACATTTGATGGCCGAGGTCGTGACATTGGAGCCGGTAAAGGTGTAGTTTACACCCGTGGTGGCGGGGCGGGGGTCAGTCAGGGCGACTTTGGCACTGCTATAGGTGGCGGCGTTGGCCATGGGGGCGTTTAGGCTGAGGCCGGCGAGCGCGGTTAGCGTTACCAGGACCTTGGTCAGGACTTGTTTTAGGTTGCGGGGTCGGCGTATGCCCAAAGCCTCACCCGCACGTATGATGCGGTTCACTCTCTTTTATTTCTCCACAGTTTTTTAATGAGTTCTGTTTAAGCGTAGCGGTTTGTACAACAGTTGTCAAACTTCTTATGTTTACAGATCAGCCGTGCAGCACAAAAGGGTTAGGGGGGTTATTTTTTGGCTTTGCGGAGGGTTTTGTATGCTCCGGAATTAAGAACCGTCCGGACAAACTCTACTTAAATGAAATTTCTAGTAGACCGGCGTGCAGGTGTAAATAATGGTCGTGCTGTAGGAACCAGCCGCGGTGGTGGTGGCAACGCCCACTTGGTGGCCGATGCGGTAGGTGGTGTTGATGACGCCGGATGACTCGTAGGCGACCTCCTCATTGCTCGTGGTCATGGCCGCCCAGCTGTAGGTACTGCCGTTGTAAAAGCGGTTGGCGGTGCCGGTGCCCAGGGTCTGGTCGTCGGTGGTGTAGCCGTAGGCCTCAGTGCCGGCCGACGAGAACGTGTTCGGCGAGGCGTTGGTGCCGGGGCTGACGTCATCGATATCGTCGCCGCCGCTGGTGGGCTTGGCGGTATAGCGGGCGGAGATGGTGTAGCCGTTGGTGGCGTTGGTGGCAGCCTGGAGGTCCTGGCAGACGATGACGTTGGCGCCGCTGGTGACGCTGCCGAACGGAATGGTGGTGGCGGTGCTGGTTTGGCCGGTGGTGCCCCCGCCGCAGCTTTGGCCGCTGTTGACACCGCCCACCGTGAAGCTGAGGGAATCGTCGACGGTGAGACTGAGGGTGGAGCCATTGGTATTAATGAACATAACGGTGGCGAAGTCGATCGGGCTGGAAGAGCAGTTGGTGTTGCCATAGGTGTTGATCTTGAAGAAATAACTGGTGTCGGGCGTGGAGGGGTTGGTGATGCCGCTAAGCACAAACGTGCGCGGCGAGCTGGTGGGCGTGAAGCCCGCAGCCGAGTTGGTGTACTGGTAGATATTATTTTGGCCGCTGGAGCTGGTGCCGTCGCTTTTGGCGAGGGACCAGTTGGTGCTGGTGTTATTGACCAAACTGGAACTTACGGCGTCCACGGAGCCGGATGCGCCGCTGAAGCCGGCCGGGGCGGTGTCGCCGCCCGACGTGGTAGACCAGACCACCTTAACGCAGAGGATGGCGGTGGAGGTGTCGACCGACGAGCCGGTGAAGGTGTAGCTGCTGGTGGCGCTGGGAACGGGGTCGCTGAGGGCGACCGAGGCGCTCGTCAGACCGCCGGCCGCAATCGCGGTACCGGCCTGGATCGTGGCGCCAAACAGCACCACGCAAATAATGTATCGGAACCGACGTCCCACTCACACACTCCCTTATCGGGTTGTGGGCAGTGTATATGAAAGCGCTTACGCTTGTAAAGTTTACAACATCTGCATCTGGGGGGGCCTTGTCAATGCCCAATACTCAGTCCCGAGTGCATGTCCGAAAAAAATTATCGGTTACACACGCCCCGAGGGGTGTACCAAATTGAGAGATAGATTTTTGGCTGGTCATATTTTGCCTATGGGGAGGGTTTTGTGGGCATAGCAAAAATTAATGTCCCGTTTTGGGACATTAGTTGAAACGCGTGCGTTCCTGTATTAAGAACCTTCCGGACGAACTCCACTTAAAAGAAATTTCTAGTAGATCGGCGTGCAGGTGTAGATGACGGTCGTGGTGTAGGTACCCGGGTGGGTGATGAGCGAAACGCCCACCTGGTGACCGACGCGATAGGTCGTGCTGGTGACACCGGCCGCTTCAAATGCCAGCTCGAGGTTGCTGGTGGTCATGGCGGCCCACTCCTGGGCGGGGTTGGTGAAGCGGTTGGCTGTGCCGGTGCCGAGGGTGGCATCGTTGGTGGTGTAGCCGTAGGCCTCAGTGCCAGGTGCGGGGAAGGCCGTGGGGGCGGCGTTGGTGCCGGTCCAGTCAGCGATGGTTTGGGCCAGCGCGTTGGTGGGCTTGGCGGTGTAGCGGGCATAGATGGTATAGCCGTTGGTGGCGTTGGTGGCGGCTGTGAGGTCCTGGCAGACCACGCCGTTGGCGGCGGCCGAGACGGTGCCGAACGGGATGGTGGTGGCGGTAGAGGCCTGGGTGGTGGTGGTGCCGTCGCAACCCTGGCCGGCGCCCACGGCATTCACGGTGAAGGTCAGGGTGTCGTCGACGGTGAGGCTGAGGGTGGAGCCGTTGGTGAGGATGAACAGCACACTGGCGTTGTCCACGGGGCTGGTGGCGCAGTCGGTGTTGTCGTAGGTGCTGAATTTGAGCCAGTACTTGGTGTCGGCGGTACTGGCGTTGGTGATGCCGTTAAGTATGATGTTGCGGGCAGCGGCCGTAGTTACGGTATCGCCGCCGGCGCTGGTGAGGGTAACTGTGCCGTTGGCGGGGTGGTTGACGGTGAAGGTGCCGATGTTGGTGGAATAGTTGGAGGCACCGAGGGTGGAGGCGTTGGTATTCATGCCGGAGGGCACGGTGGTGCCGGTGGCGGTATCGGAAAAGAGCAGCTTCACGCAGCGGAAATGAGCCAGCGAGACGCCCGAGCCGGTGAAGGTGTAATTCGCGGTGCCGCTGGGCCGGGGATCAGAAACGGATACCGAGGACGATGTGAGGTTGGCGGCGTGGACGCTCAAGTTCGGAAGCAATAATAGCGAAACGACGAAAATACCGGCGATCAGCAGGCGGTGTTTGAGAATACGGAAATTGTGATGGCGCTGTCGCGCTCGTTTTGATTTTGCCACGGTCTTTTGTTTTTTGGTGAGGCGGACTTTTGGTATGTCGGACTTTTGAATTTATGTTTGGCCCAAAACAAGGGCTGAAGTAAGCGTAACTAGTATTTACGCGGCTGTCAACTGCTGGTTTGCAGCGGCCCGGCCGTTGATAATTTATGCCTTTCCCCAAGCCAAAAGCTCAATACCATGAGACTCGCGAGGACGAGCAGGGGCCAAATGAAAATCAGGTTGCCGGTAGGCTCGAACGGGCGCGTGACGGCCCCGCCGGAGCCGCCGTTCACCACCGCCGCCAGCTGGATGACGGCCTCCCGGCCGGTGGCATCCTGGGCGCGCACGATCACCTTGTAGGTGCCGGGCTTGGAATAGTGGTGCGAGCCGGTAATGGAGCTGGCCGTCGTTGAGGTAGCGGTGTCTTGGTGGCCGTCGCCCCACTCCCAGGTCACGATGTATGGGCCCTGCCCGCCGTGGATGCGGAGCGTGAAGGTCACCGGCTCGCTGGGGTCGGAGGCCTGGAAGGAGTGGGCCGGGCTCTCGAGGTAGAAAGGCTCGGCGGGGGTTGCGGATCCCGGCGTGGGCGTGGGCGCGGGCTTGGGCGTAGCTGACGGCAACGGCTTGGGCGACGGAGCGGGCGTAGGTGTGGGCGTCGGGGTTGGCGTGGGCGTGGGCGGAGGAGGCGGCGGGTCGTAGAAAACGGTGACGGTGGCCGAGTCGGGCCCGTATTGACCAAGGGCGTCCGTCACGCGCGCCACGAGGTCGTTTTGGCCGGGCGTGAGGGTAATAATGAGGGTGTAGAGTCCGGAGCTGTCACACATCACGCTGCCGGCAAAGGTGCCGTTGCGGTAGATTTCGACCATGAGGTCAAGCGGGCAGGTGCCGCGGACGGTGAGGGTGGGGTTGGTAAAATGCGTGCCGTCCGCGGGATCGTCAATGGTGGCGGCTACGGTGGGCGGCGGGCCGAGGACGGTGAGCGATAGTTGGGAGCTCGCGGCCTGGCTGGACAGCGAAACACCGGCCGTCAGCACCGCCGACAGCATTAGCAGAAAGGCCAGCGCCGCGTAGGACGTGTGGTGGTGGGCGATGAGCTTGCCGGAGTGATGGTGGTGACTGAGGCCGCGGCGCTTGGGCTCAGTGACGGCATGGACTTGGATGTGGCGGCGGAAATACATGCGCAGGCGGAACCAGTACGGCTCCAGCCGGATACTCCAGCGGCGCGTTTGAGCGAGCAGCGCGTCGCGCACACGGCGCGAGCGCAGCAGCAGCACTATCAGCGCGAGGAGCAGCAGGCCGCCGAACGACCAGCCGGCGAGGCCGGCCGTGAGGCGGAAGCCGGCGGGGCTGCCAACGACGGCCGGTGCGGCGGATTTGGCGGACGGCTTGGCGGGGTGGACGGGCGCGCCGGCAGGGCCTGCGGCCGTGGGTATAGGCTCGGCGCCGCCGGCCTGTGCGGCGGCGTCAGCGGGAGCGGCGCCGGATCCATCGGCCGGTGCGGCGGCAGGGCGGCCACCGCCCGAGCTACCGCCCGAGGTGCCGCCGGAGCCTCCGCCGCCGCCGGAGCCTCCGCCGCCGCCGCCCGTTCCGCCGCCGGGGGTGGGGGTGGGTGTTGGGGTATGGGTAGGTGTTGGGGTTGGGGTAGGCGTGGGTGTCGGCGTGGGCGGCGGGGACCCGCCTTTGGTGACGGTGTAGTTGGCCACGTTTTGGTTGGGGCCGGTCAACGGGTCGCCGCAGGAAGTTATGAGCTGGAGCCCTCCCCCGTCGATCGAGACCAGCAGCGAGCCGTCGGCCGCGCCATAAAAAGCAAAGGTATGCGTACCGTCGAGTGAATTTGTGTATGAGCTCGAGAAGTTAAAGCCGCCGGAGCAATAAATGTAGGTCGCAAAGGTGTAGGCGCTCGTAAAGTTCCCGGGCGGATTCTGAGGCCCGGTGGGCGCCGAGACAGTGGGCGGCGACGCGGCGACGCGCGTGGGTACGCCAAGCACAACCGCCACCAACAGTACCATGAGCAGGCTCCATTTGGCGGTGGGGTGCGGTTTTCCGGCGGGGGCGAGGCGCCCCCAAACAACACGCGCGCTCATGGCTTAATCTTAACACAAGCGTTATGTGTCAGTTCGCAATAGCCTTTTGAGTCACTCATCGCAGTATACCGATGCGCGCGAACACTAGATGTCCCCCGCGACAAAACGCTAGAGATGGGCACCATAAAACGCCAGGATGTTGCACATCAGCGCGGCGTAATTTTGACTGAACTGATGGTCGTCGCCGGGGTAGGTATTGTACTCCACCGGCTTTCCGGCGGCCTTAAGCGCCGCATCGAGGTGGTCCGAAAAGAGCTTGGGGACCACACTATCGGCCACGTCATGGTTGATCTGCACGGCGCCGGAAACGGCCGGCACATAATTAACCGCTGAGGCGCTGTCCCAAAATGCCGGGTTGTCCTTGGGAGGGCCGTATTTGGCCAGGAGCTTGGCCTTGTTGCCCTGCACCACGGCCGTGGGCTGGTCGGACGACATGGGGCTGTGCGGCCAGTTGTAGAGCAGGTCCGAGAATGAGCCCACGACGCCGGCCATAAACACCGTGGCCTTCACGTCCTTGGACGCCACGATGGTGCGCAGCGCCACGTGGCCGCCGAGGCTGTGGCCGAGCAGGCCAATGCGTTTGGGGTTGGCCGGCGGGTACTGCTTGAGAGTGGCAATGAGGTTGAGCACGTCGTAGGCATAATCCGGCGAAAAATGGCCGCCCTCTGGGCTCCCCTGGCTGTGGCCGTGACCGCGGTAATCGGGCTTCACCACCAGATAGCCGCCTCGGGCCAGGCCGGCGGTGAGGTTGGAGTAGTCGGAGCCGGTAGTGGAATAGGCGGCCGGGTTTTCGTAGCCGTGGGCCAAAATTACGACCGGCCAACCGCCGGCCGGAGCGGCGCCGGCCGGCGTGCTCACCAGGGCGTACTCGGTGAGGCCGTCGCTTACAAATGAGGCTACAGCCTGCCGGAAGCCGCCTTTATCGCCGAGGTCCTGGGTGGCGGTGAGAGTGCTGGCGGTATAACCGCGGGCGCGGATGGCCTCGATTTGGATCGGGTCGAGAGCCGGGGTGGGCGCCGCGGCCGGGGAGGGAGAAGCCGTCGGCAAAGCCCTCACCGCCACGCCGGCCGGCCGGGGCCACAGCCCTAGCGCCGTGCCGCCGGCGACCGCCGCTATCCCCGCCACCATCAGCCAGATCCGCCATGTTTGGCTTACATCTCTAATCAAAAGTAATCATCCTTAAACAAAGACGCCCCCGATTGCTCGTTGACGCCTTTGTATTATGTTTGCAGACTCCTCCTGAACAACGTAAACGCCATTTTCGGATGGACAACCACTTGCCGCATAATCGGCCCGGCCGAAGCCGCCTAAAATTAGCACGGCTGTCACCTACTCTGAAACCCGACCATAAATGGTGTGAGAGACTTGTAGGCAGTCTGCACTTGTTAGTGGTACCCCTGCACAAAGTAGAGGTACTCCTACTCTAATCCCGCTGGCGTTTTGGTGTCAATGATTTTCTTTTCCCCAAGCCAAAAAGCATAAGCGGTATGGGTGGCGCTTTTAGCGGATTCAGGTTATTCTCAAGCATTCTGCAGTATTGTGCGCACAACAGGCGGTTCAATAAATAAAGTAGGCGGGTTTTGAGGGGATGAAGAAAGTAATTTTATCCGGGTCGGTGGTAGCGGCTTTCGCGCTGTATAGCTGGCATGCGCGGCACGAGGGCGCTAATGCCAACGTGCAAACGCCGGTGACGCTGCAGACCACCCCATCCCCCACTGCGACCGCCACGCCGGAGGCCACGGCCGGCGCCGGCCCCACCCCGGCGCCCGATCCGGGCACCCCTGCGCCCACCCCCGCGCGGGCGGCTTCGGGCTACCGTGACGGTACCTTCACGGGCTCCGTGGCCGACGCCTACTACGGTAACATTCAGGTGCAAGCGGTGATAAGCGGCGGTAGAATTACCGATGTGATCTTCCTGCAGCACCCCAACGACCGCAGCACCTCGCGGGAGATTAACTCGCAGGCCATGCCCTACCTCAAGCAAGAAGCCATCCAGGCGCAGAGCGCGCAGGTCGACGGCGTGAGCGGCGCCACCAACTCCAGCCAGGCCTTCGTGGAGTCGCTGGGCGCGGCGCTAAGCAAGGCCAAGGCCTAAGCCCGTGATAAACCGAGTGGAACAAATGATGGGAATGCCGGTGAGGGTGGTTATGGTTGATGGCGGCGCGAAGGCGGACGCGGCGGTGGAGGCGGTGTTTGACCACTTCCGGGCGGTGGACGCCCGCTACAGCACTTACAAACCGGACAGTGAAATTTCGCGCCTAAACGCGGGGCTGCCCGAGACCGAATGGAGCGACGGAATGAAGGCCGTGCTGGAGCTGTGCGAGCAGACCAAGCAGGCCACCCACGGCTACTTCGACATAGAGCGCGACGGGAAGCTTGACCCGTCGGGCCTGGTGAAGGGCTGGGCCATCCGGGATGCGGCCCGCCTGCTGAGCGAGCGCGGCTTCCAGGATTTTTATGTGGAGGCCGGCGGCGACATCCAGCCGCACGGCCGCGGTGAGCACGGCCACCGCTGGAAATTTGGCATCCGCAACCCGTTTAAGCGGTCGGAAATCGTGAAAACGGTGCGGGTGAGCGGGGAAGGCGTAGCGACCTCAGGGACGTATGTGCGCGGGCAGCACGTGTATGACCCACACCGGCCGGGTGAGGCGCTCACGCAGGTGATGAGCCTGACGGTGATCGGGCCGGACATCTACGAGGCCGACCGGTTTGCCACCGCGGCGTTTGCGATGGGCCGCGCCGGCATCCGGTTTATCGACGGCCTCGACGGTTTCGAAGGCTACATGATAGACGCGGACGGCACGGCCACGCTCACGCGCGGGTTCGAGAGGTACGAGGCATGACGGGCGCCATGATGCGAGCTCTGAAATGGCTTGACGCCCTGCTCGACAGCATCACCATGTACCGGCTGCTGTTGTACTACTTGATTTTCCTGGTGGCGGTGGCTGTGGGGCTGGGCTTTACCGGCGCCCTCCACTACAACCCGGTCGACATTATTATGAGCTCGGTTTTCCTGACAGCCGTATGCTGGATCAGCAACAAGCTGTTTGGTTATGTGTTCGCGGCGCCGACCAACGTGGAGTCGCCGTTCATCACGGCGCTGATTTTGGCGCTGATCATCACGCCCACCCACGACACCAACGGCATGGCGTTTCTGGCGGCGGCCGGCGGGCTGGCAGTGGCCAGCAAGTTCATGCTGGCGATCGGCCGCCGCCACCTGTTTAATCCGGCGGCGGTGGCGGTGGCGCTCACGGCCTGGGGCGCCGGCGACAGCGCCAGCTGGTGGGTGGGCACAGCCATCATGCTGCCGTTCGTGATAGCCGGCGGCTTACTGCTGGTGCGGCGGCTGCGGCGCCTCACCATGGTGACATGGTTTTATGGCGCCGCCCTGCTCACCACCGGGGTGTTGGCGGCCTCGGCTGGGGCGGATGTCGTGAGCACCCTGCAAAAAGAGTTCCTGAACTCGGCGTTATTCTTTTTCGCCTACGTGATGCTGACGGAGCCGATGACGTCGCCGACCACCAAGGCCAAGCGGGTGTGGTACGGCGTGCTGGTGGGCGCGCTGTTCGCACCGCAAGTGCACCTGGGCAGCTTCTATTTCACCCCCGAGCTTGCGCTGCTCGTGGGCAACCTGTTCACCTACGCAGTCGGCCCGCGCCTGCGGGTGCAGCTGCGGCTGAAACGGTCCGAGCGGATCTCGGGCGACAGCCGCGATTTCGTGTTTGAGCCCGGGAGGCGCTTCGGGTACCAGCCCGGCCAGTACATGGAGTTTACGTTCCAGCATCCCGGCACCAACTCGCGCGGGGCCCGGCGCTTTTTCACCCTCGCCAGTTCGCCCACCGAGCCGGACCTGCGGCTGGGCGTTAAGTTTTACCAACCGGGCAGCAGCTACAAGCGCGGCCTGCTCCAGCTCACCCCGCAAACTCCGATCGTGGCGACCCAGCTCGGCGGAGATTTCACCCTGCCCAAGGACCCGCGGCGCAAGCTGGTGTTCATAGCCGGCGGCATCGGCGTAACGCCGTTTCGGAGTATGGTGAAATACCTGCTCGACACCAACCAGCCGCGGCCCATCACCATGCTCTACTCCGCCCGCAGGCTAGAGGACCTGGTGTACCGCGACATTTTTGATGCCGCCCGCACCCGGCTCGGGGCCAGAATTTACTACCTGATCAGCAAAGGGAGCACCCAACCGCCGGTCTACACCATTCCGATCAGCGAAGACGTGATCCGCCAGGCCGTGCCCGGCCTCGACGACCACCTGTTCTACATCTCAGGTCCGCACGGGATGGTGGTGTCGGTGAGCGAAATGCTCAGAAACCTCGGCGTACCGGGTAGAAACATTAAGAAAGACTTTTTCTCGGGCTACGCTTAGGCGCTATTTGAGCGAATCGGTTTGGCGGTATTCGGCCATCAGTTTTTCGATATCCTGTTTGGTTTGGCCCAACGAGCGCAAAAACCAGAGCGGCAGGAATTTCACCGTGATAATTATGGTTGCGGCCAGCGCCACCAAGAACGCCAGGTAAAACGTGCTCCAGCCCTGTATCACCAGGTACACCAGGAACCCGAGCGCTATCACCAGGACGGCTACGCCCCCGCCGATCCAAATTCCGATCATGGCCGCGATGCGCGTGCTGGACAGGCCGCGATTGCGAAGGTCGCGCAAAATGTTTTCGAGCCGTGCCCGGGTAATCATGTTGGTTCCGCTTGTGCTTAAGGGTCATTCTATCCTACTGTGGTCATATGAACTACCTCCGGCGTCAAGATGGCATCGCCAAGCCGCTGATAATTATCGGCGCGGTGGTGTTTGTGGTGATCATGGGGCTGGCGGTGTGGCAACAGAAGCAGGCCAAAGACGCGGCCCGCAAAGCAGCCGGCGCCCAGACCGCGACCTCTCCCAGTCCCACGCCCGCCGCGGTCGGCCATTCGGCCTCCCCCACTCCCGCCGCCGCCACCCAGAACGAAATCAAACTGCCCGAGCTCGGTTTCAAAATGACGCTCCCCGAGGGGCTCTACGACCTCAAATATGTGGCGGCGCTGCACCAGCCGGCCGTGGACGGCAACGGCCCGTACTCGAAGGCCAGCTTTTCGTCCACATCGCTGGAGCAAAAAGACCCTGGCAACGCCCAGTGCACGGCGGCCAAGGCGGCGGTTGGCTCCATCACGCGCTACGAATCCCAGCCCAGGGATTTGGCCCTGACCGTCCCGGTGAAGCAGGTGGGTAATTTTTACCTGGTGTATACCGTCGCCGGCACCAATTGCTCAGACGTGACCGATTTCAACGACCTCAATGTCACCCAGTCCGAGCTCTTGCAGCAGGCCTACGACAGTGCGGTTCCACTGTAATTGGTGCTGATTAAAGTTACTCAGTATACCTCATTGTGCGAGCCTATATCTAGCAGCAAGTAGTGATCTTCGTTCTCCTGATATACAACGCGAACATCTCCGCCTACCGAAAAAGCCCGAAGGCCTTGGAGCTTTCCCGTGAGCGGATGATCATTCAATGGTTCGCGCCTCACTCCATTACGGAATAGCTCCAGGTGTTGCTTAAACCGCTCGATTACTTTTGGCTGGTGAGCGTAGCGATGCTTGAGATGCTTCTGGAAGTACTTGGAATATTCAATCGGCTTCATCAGACAGCAAATCTTTCATGAAGTCACCAACATTGTCGTAGCTCTTTACCTTGCCTTGACGTCGGAGGTCTTCATGGTCGCTGATCTGCTGAGCATAGCGGGCTTCGGCCTCAGGGCTCAGCCGCACCAATTCCTCGAGATTGACCCTCCTGCCATCGACGTCGGCCTTGGCTAAGAACCGAATATAGGCCTGGAGCGAGTCAAAGCCGTGGCGGTGGGCAAAGTTCTCCCATTCATCGCGAATATCTTTATCAAGTGGTACTTGTAATTTAACTGTACTCATGGTCATAGAGTATCAAAGGAGTACAATTATGTCAATACCAAAAGTAAGCATGAGTGCTTTGGTGGGCAATGAGGGACTCGAACCCCCGACATCTTCGGTGTAAACGAAGCGCTCTAGCCAACTGAGCTAATTGCCCGCAACCTCGAAATTATACGCTACCGGATGCGTTTGACAAAGCCCGATTGGGGATCGATCTCGATCACAGCAGTGAGTCCGGTGGAACCCTGGAGCGTAAATTGGATCGGGCCGCTGGGCGGCAGGGCGCAAACAGCGTCGAGGCTGCCCAGGAAGCCGGCGCCAAACTGCGAACAGACCTGCAGATTTTCGTCGTTGTGTATGAACAAGACTTCCGCTTCGCTAAAGGCGACTAGTTTGAGATCATCTGAAAAGTTAAAAAACTTCTCGAAACATTCACCGTCGGCTTGGTTGGGGCAGGCGCCGCTTTGAGGTAGGTTAGCGTGGGTGATGGCGCCGCCGCCGGCGACATTGGCGTAGATTGGCTCAAGCTCGCCTAGCCCTTGGGTGTGACCGTTGTCGAGCTCAAACGCGGCTCCTGCTAAGTAGGCGTCGCGGTTCGTGCCGGTGCTGTTTTCGCTGACGTTGGCCGTTGCGAAGTTGCGGGTGTAGTCAATGCTGGCCATGAGCTGGTTGATGGATTCGTCGAAGCGGGCGCGGGCGCGCAGCTGCGATTGCCCGGAAATGGCAATCAAGAGCAACAGCGACGATATCGCCATCACTACGATGAGTTCAATAAGCGTAAAACCCTGGTTTTGACGCGGTGGTCGCATTAAAGCCAGCATACCGCTTAAGTTTAAGTCGGACAAATTTCCAACTGAAAAGCCGTGCCTTCGCGCGGCTCAACAGTCCGGTGTTACAGCAACCCGCGGCGGCCGCGGCGGCGGCGGCGGTGGTGGTGGACTCCGGCAGCCGATACTGGTGTGAGTGGCCTTCCGAGTGGCAGCATCGCGGGGTAACGGATATAGTCACGAGAATTCGGCAAACCCAAACGATGAACTTGTGGGGGTTCACTCGTATTTTTGCAGGTCTTAATCCTCCGAAGTTGCCACCGCCTACAGTAATTGAGTGTAGTCTCTGGCACCGTGAACAATACGATGGATGTAGATTGTTTGATCTTCGAGAACATAAAATATGAGGTAATTGTCGACTACTAAATAGCGATACCCCAGGAGCGTAAGGCTGTCGTCGGCCGGGACAATACCAAGATGAGGATCATTGGACAGCAACATCAATTTCTGTTCAATTCGGCCGGCAATTTTGGTGGCAGCTGAAGGGCGATCCGCGGCAATGTACATGATGATCTCTGTGAGGTCGTCCTCCGCGACTCTGAGCAATCGAATTTCGTAGCTAGCGCGACTCACGGATTCGTCCTCGTAAGGCGCCAATAACGTCTGCCAGGCTTCTCCCGCGATCGCCGCCCGCGTAATTTGCTTGGGCCGCGGCAAGCTTTCCGACGAGGTCAAGTTTTAGCTCCAACTGGCTATATTTAGCCATCGACATAACAACCATGTAGCCTTCTCCATTGCGCGTGATAAATATAGGTTCATTCGAGTTGTGAGCGAGATCTGAAATCTCGTTCGATTTGTTTCTAAGATCTGAGATCGGCTTGATGATAGGCATGCTGTGCTCCTTTATCATTATAATATCATAATTTCGCTAACGATCATAAATCATGGGCCAGTTCACAGATCAAGTGCGAGATGTAGGCCTTGATCGACTTGGCGCATGGGTTTAGAGCTGAGCTCGCCTGATTTGTCGCGCAGAAAATGCTTGTCCAGGGTGAGGATTTGCGACACGTTAGCCACTGAATCTTTTGTTAGGCCCGTTTGCCTGGACGAGAGCGCAACATTGCCTGGGGCGTCGGCGAGTGCTGTGTTTGCGCTCAAGGCAACCACGATCACGGTCGAAACCCTACTGTGGTTAAAGGAGTTCGCTTGAATTACCAGAACTGGCCGCGCATAACCAGGCTCCGACCCACTTGGCTCGGACAGTTCTGCCCACCATATCTCGCCGCGATTCACCATTCCTCGCGAATTACTGACTTTAATTGCATGGTCCCCAGAGTCGAGTCAACATGACTTTCGTTATGGGAATAGACTTGATCCAACGATTCTCGAACAAAGCTGTCATTATTTCGATCGAGATAGTCGTTTATTGCAAGCGTGTACAATTCGCTGCGACTCTTTCCCAGTCGTTTTGCAAGCTGCTCGGCCGATTGGAATACTTCATCAGGTAGAGAAATTGCAGTCTTCATGCCCAGAGTATAACTTTTGTTATACCAGTAGTCAAGAACCAATGAAGCAAAGACCAAGCGCTATGGCAAATGCCGGCCTTGTGCTGTTCTGACTGTGGGTGGCAGGCTATTATCTGTCCAAGTAACTGAAGATGTAGCGAAGGTTCGTCGGATGATGAATTTGAGCGTTTCCGAACTTCTTCAATCTCGTGAGGTGCTTGTCGGCTGAGACAACGATGTCCGCGTCAACTTCCTGGGCGCACTCAAGAATGATGTTGTCGTCGGGATCGTCTTTTACGACATCGAGCTTTTGAGTCGGCCTAACGACCGTTACTATTAGCGATAGCCGGTCAATGTACTCAACCGCGAGCGCACGTTCAAAACTCAGCTTTTGCTCCAGCTTTTCTTGAACCTCCGCGAGAATGGCAGGCGAGGTATAAAGTTGAAATTTGCCGTCCGGCGGAGTGGCCAGCTCAAGCCATGAGTCAATGTAGCCGCCGGGCATGCCTGCGGCCATCACATAGATGTTGGTATCGAAGACTACCCGGAGGGGCTGCATGTTAGCCCAGGTATTCCTCGGCTTGATCAATAGTCTCAATTCCTAGCGCCAGGAATTTTTCGCGCCCGACTTGCTGCACTTTCGAGAGCGTTTTTTTAAACTTGTAGGTGCTATACATATCCCGAAAGACCTCGCTTTTTGAACGATGCTCCTCCTTGGCTAAAAGCTCGAGGTCTGCTTTTGTTTGATCATCGACTGAAAAGCTAATGACTCCCATGGAAATTTCCAAGTTACTCAATACAGTTTATTGCATTTTATTAACATTTGCAATAATTCGCTCATGTATTGCCATTGCATATTCAATACAAAAGCACTACATATTTAACGTAGTGCTTTTGTATTAAGCGCCATTGTTTGATAGGAATAATTTCTCTGGTGCGCGAGAGAGGACTCGAACCTCCACGCCTTGCGGCACTTGCCCCTCAGACAAGCGTGTATACCATTTCACCACTCGCGCATAACCGTGATGTAACCGGGTTACATTAGCATATTTTGAGCCGGCCGGGAAGATCGTTTGAGCCTGGCGAGAGCATGTAGGCTTTGTATTTATCCAGCATGTTGTTATTGTCCTGAAGGATTTTTTGGCCGTTTTGGCGGGACAGGTTCCACGACTGCCAGCCGGTATACGCGGGCGAAGCATCGTCGCGGATCTTTTGCCAATATAATTCTTGGGCCACGGTGGCGGCCAGGTCTTGGTTCGGGATGCGTAGAGCCTTGACGGTTTCCGGATAGGCGTCGGATGACAGGCGGCCGATGTAGGGGGCGTCGAGTTTGCCCGTGGAGGCGAACCGGTCGATGTTTTGGCGGGCGATGAAGGCGTCGGGGTTGAGCAGGTTCAGTAGGGCCAACGACGCGATGGCGGCGATGAAAGCTCCGAGAGCAAAGGTATTTTCCCGGCGGTTGGTGAGGATTTTATACAGCAGCAACACAAAGACCACGGCCAGTAGCGCCACAAACGCTTGGCTGTAGAGCCGGAGGCTGGTGAAGCCGTAGGCCTCTTCGTACAGCCAGAGCCGCTTAAACGCGGAGGCCATGATCACGATTACCTGGACTACGAGCAAGGCGTTGAGGGCCTTAAAGAGCGGGTTGTGCGCATTGCCGGATTTGGCTGTGTAGCGCTCGGCGGTCCAGATGAGGAGAAACGAGATTACCGCCACCGCCAGGAGCTCAAAGAAACCGCGGCGGGCGTATTCGGCGTAGGTAAAACCCTGGCCCGAAATGTTGCTGAGGCCCCCAAACAAGTACGCCAGCTGGATGAGAATAAAGGTGAGGAACAGCACGTTGACGGAACCAAACAGCATCGAGCTTTCGATGGGCCCCAGGAACGACCGCTGCGGTGACGGCTCGGCGGTGGTGCCGGCCTCGCGCTGGCCGAAAGCATACGAATAGGCGCCGATAAAGCCGAGGGTGGCAAAGAGAATGATGGTCGTGCGGACGACTGTTTCGGGGCTAATTTGGATCCGCAACAGGCTATGGGCATATTTTTGGAAGATCAGGTCCGCGGATGAGAAGAGGAGCAGGAACACCAGCAACACGGGTACGGTGATGATGGCGCCCTTGAGCACTTGGGCTTGGACCCGGCGGTCGCCGCGCGTGGACAGGAGATTGAAACCGTCGGCCGTGGTGCGCAAAAGGGGGCGGAAGAATTTGAATGGCAGCAGCGGCAGCCGCACGTAATCACCGACTCGAAGACCGGCCAAACGGCCGGCGAGCGAGACCTTGGCTATGAGGAGCAGGAGCACCAGGCAGGCCGCGATGTTGAGCAGTGACAGAGGAGCACTGGCCCGGATAGCCAGCATGCTGCCGAAAAATACCAGCGGCAACAGCAGCCAGACGGCGCTGCGGGAGACCGGCAGCTTGAGCCGGAAGGAAATAAAAAACAGCCCGCCCACAATCAGGACAATATAGCTCGGAACCGACAGCCCGGGAATGTGTCCGAAGAAAAAGGTATTAAACAGCAGGCCGAGGAGCAGTGAAACTCCAAAGAGGGCAGTGAACCGGATTCCCGGATGCTGGGTTGAGCTGGTGGATTTCATGGTTGACCCTTGAAAGGGGCCTTACTATACCACATTCCGGCGCCGATGGTAAGTTACGCGGTTACGCGCATTTTCGAAGTAGTGATACCGATAAGGCTTGCGCCGGCCGGCCTCGAATTCTGCCTGGTAGCGGTTCCATTTTTCGACCTTGGCCGGGTACCAGGTTTGGCCCTGGAGCAATTTGTCGTACTGGTGGCGCTGGTAAATGTGCTCGAAGGCATCGGCCCACGTTTTGTACTCAGCCTGCGACACGAGGTTGTCGCTGCCGTAGCGCTGGCGGTATTTGTAGAGCACCACCGGCACGTACAGGAAGCCATCGGGGTAGCGCTCGCCGATGCTCATCATGAATTCCCAGTCTTCCATGCTGTGCAGGTTCTCGTCCCACTTGAGGCCTTCGTCAAACAGGCGGCGCAGATGCGTGAACCCGTCGCAGCCGAAGCCGGCGTTGCGCATAAAGATGTCGTGGATAGTGAATTCGGGCGGGGTGTCATCGGAGTCGTCAATGCTTTTGACTAGCCGGCCGTCCTCGTAGAGTTCGCGCACACGGTCGGCGCGCGGGAAGGCAAAGACCGCCTGGGGATGGCGGCCGAGCCAGTCGAGCATGGTGGCCATGCATTCGGGCAGCAGCTCATCGTCTGAGTCGAGGTACATTATCCACTGGCCCCGGGCGCGGGCGATGCCGAAGTTGCGGGCGGCGGTGGCGCCGGCGTTGGGCTGGTAGAAGTAGCGCAGGCGCGGGTCGCCTATGGATTGCACCAGTCGCTTGGTGTCGTCGGTGGAGCCGTCGTCGACGATGATATGCTCAAAATCAGCGAAGGTTTGACCGCGCGCACTGGCAATGGCCCGGCCGAGGATGCCGGCGCGGTTATAGGTGGGAGTAATGAGGGAAATTATTGGCACATGGGACATACGGACAGTTTACGCTAAGATGTAAGCCGCCCAGAGGCAAACAACGCCCAGGAAAATGATGAACGGCCACAAGAACACAACATTGATGGTGTAATAGACGGGGTTGGGCTTGGCCCACAGGCCTTTGAGGCCTTTGTTTTTCTTGAACTCGGCGCGGTAATTGTCCCAGATGCGAACACGGTTGAGCTCAATGAGTACGCCGGTGGCCACCAGCGTGGTGCCCAGCCCGGCCAGCGCCACTATCGGCTTGGTTTGGCCGAGGATGGTAAAGGCGACCAGCAGGCCCAGGAAGAGCCCGGGGGCAAAATTGGGCGCGGGCGTTTTGTGCCGGTGAAATAAATGTGATATGAGCATGGAGTTCTCCTTTTATGAACGTTATGTATAAACGTGATAATCGTGCAGACGGCCGGTGGAATAGGCGGTGCGCAGATGGGCGCGGGCGTAGTCGGCTGAGGATCCGGTTTTGGCCGTGGGGTTGAAAATATTGTGCGGGTCGAAGATGTGCTTCACGGTGGCGAGCACCTCGGCCATCTCGTCGTCGTAAAGTTGGGGCAGATAAATAGCGCGCAGCAGGTTGTCGCCGTGGGTGGACGTGATGGTGCCGCGCAGGGATACGACGAGGTCGTGATATTCGTGCGCGAGGGTGAAGACGGTTTCGATGTCGCGCTTCTTGGCCAGGTCCAAGCGGGGCTGGAGGCGCAGGGTGCCGGTGCCGGCGTGGCCCCAGAGGGCGGGCTCGAGGCCGTGGGTTTTGAGCAGCTTGTAGGTTTTTTCGATGAGTTGCGGGAGCTTTTCGACCGGCACGGCGGCGTCTTCGATGAAGGGCAGCGCGCGCTTGGGGCCATGCGACATCCAGCCGGCCACGGTGGCGCGCCGGATTTTCCAGAGCGCGACTTGCTCCACGGGGTCGGTGGATATGCGGACCGCGGCGCCATGACGGCGCATGACGTGCTCGGCCCTGGTGCTGCGCAGTTTTTGGGCGAGCTGGGAGTAGTTGTCGAATTCCACGAGCAACACTATGGCCGGCAGCTTTTCCGGGACCAGGCCGGTGAGGTCGTCGGGGCGCAGTGTGCGGTGGTATTCGAGCAGATGCCGGTCAACTAATTCGATGGCGCTGGGGGCAATGGCGCGGAGCCGGGCGGCGGCGGCGCAGGCCCCATCCACAGAGTCGAAATAGCCCACCAGCAGGGTCGACCGGGGGTTGTAGGGGTAGGTCGACAGGGTGATTTCGGTGATTATTCCGAGAGTGCCTTGCGAACCAATGAATATGGGGGTGAGGTCAAAACTGCCGGTGGGTGCGCGCACTGCCCACACGTTGTACCCGGCGCCGTTCGGGACGTTGTCGAGGCCGCGGCCCGCGATGAGGTCGGCATTGTCGAGCAACACGCTGTCGAGACGCCGGTAAACTTCGCCCTCGAGAGTGGAAAAACCTTTGCGGCGGTTGAGTTCGCGCGCGCTGATGCGGCCGGTCTCGATGATGGAGCCGTCGGAGAGGACCACGCGCAATTTTCGCACTGCGCGGCTGAGCGGACCGTACTTCACTGCCCGTTCCCCGCCGGCGCCCGTGGCGACCGCGCCGCCGACGGTGGCGTAACCGGCCTCGTCGGGGTATTGCGGAATGAACCGGCCGTGGGTGTACAGGGTCTGCTGCAACGCCTGAAATGTAATGCCCGGCTGCACGGAAACGTAATCGCGCTCCATCCGCAGCAGTTTGTCCATGTGGGCCGGCAGCGCCAATTGCAGCCCTTCGCCGACCGCGCCGCCTGCCTGGCCGGTACCAAACCCGCGGGGCACGATGGCAATGGGACGGCCGGCGGCGGCCCGCTCCGCCGCAAAAGCCACCGTTTTGCGCACATCGGCCGTGTTTTGCGGGTAAACGACGGCCTCGGGCGTGGCCGTAAAGATACTTTGGTCGGTCGAGAAATGCTCAAGCGCGTCCGGACTATCCGTAACGCTGCCGAGCAAACGCGCAGCCAGGTCCCGTAAATAGGCTTGCTTCATAACCACATGATACGCAGACAAATGCAAAATTACAAAACGCTTACGGCTAGGAGGCGGCTCCGAATAACTGCGGCTGGCGCAACAGTAGGGTTTTGAGCTGTGCATAGAGCTCGTTAACCGGCTCAGAGACAGCGATTTTGGGCGACTGGCACTCGTGCATGAGGGTGAATGGCTGCTGCTCTTCGCGCCAGGTGCGGCCATCGGCCAGGTAGACCATGACCATGGGCATGAGCTTGTCGAGCGCATATACGAACCGGGCTTCGTCGTCGGCCAGGGTTTCGTAATTATGCACAGCCGTCACAATTTCTTCGGCCAGCGGGAACTCGGTGCGGATGCGCGCCAGGGCAGCAGCTTCGCGCTCGGGCTTGCCAACGCGGCCGGCCGCATCCAGCGCGCTGACATCGCCGGCGTAGGCTTCGGCTAGGTCATGAATTAAGGCATAGCGCACGAGGCGGTCGGTGTCGTAGCCGAGGTGACCGGAGATATTTAGGTACCAACCCATCATCGCCAGGTGATAGCTGTGCTCGACGTCATTCTCTTTAATGTCACGCCCGGGCACGTGGATGGCCCGCACCACCTCCTGCAGCCGCAGCATGAGCTGCGAAAACTGGAGCATATCTTCGAGGCTGAGGGTAAACTGCTTCATGAACCCATGATATATGTTCGGTTTATGTTTGGCAATAGCAAAATATTACTTTGCGAGTGGTATAATTGCCCGGTCCCTGCTACCAGATCGGGAGGACCCGATGGCACCACAGTTTCAAAACACCATAACCATGAATGTCCCGCCGCCGAAAACTACCCACGTCGTAGACGCCGGCGGTATCAAGCGGCTGCCCGGCTATCTCGTTGAGACCGGCCTGATCGGGGTCGATGACAACGGGCGCATCAAGATTGGTGCGCAGGTAATCATCGTAACCGACCGCAATGTCAATCGTCTGCACGGCGCTACAGTCGTGCATTCACTGGCTCTGGCGGGAATCAAAGCCACGACCATCGTCATCCAGCCCGGGGAGAAGCGCAAGAACCTTCGCCAGCTCGAGCGGGTTTGGCGAAAGCTGAATGACGCGGGAGCGCACCGCGACTCGGTGATCATCGCGCTTGGCGGAGGCGTGGTCACGGACCTGGTGGGGTTCGCCGCCGCCACATTCCTGCGCGGCGTGAAAGGGCTAGTCAACATCCCGACCACACTGCTGGGCATGGTCGACGCTGGGATTGGCGGCAAGACCGCCGTCGACACCGAGTGGCGCAAGAACGGCCTGGGAGCCACCTACCCAGCGCGTCTGGTGCTGAGCGACCCAGACTTCCTGAGAACGCTCAGTCCCAGGTTGTTTCGGGAGGGCTTCGGTGAGGTCATCAAGACCGCGTTCCTCTGCCCGGACATCTTGCCGCTCCTGGACGAGTATGTGAGACTGCTGGCCCAGGGTGCGGATATCCTGGTCGACCCGTTTACACAGATCCTCGCCAAGTGCGTGGAGTACAAGTCGGGCATCGTGGAGCTCGATCCACTTGAGCGCGATGGCTTGCGGGAGTTACTGAATTTCGGCCACACGCTGGCCCATGCCATCGAGAAGGCCGAGAATTACCGGGGCCTGTTGCACGGCGAAGCCGTGGCTGTGGGGATGGTGCTCGCGGTGTTGCTGTCGAGGCGGCTGAACTTCTTGCCGGACGGCGCAATGCTTAGGCGACTGACCGTGCTACTTGCAGCCTTCGAACTTCCGTGCGAATACCACATCCCGCAAGACTTCTTCGGCCGGAGGAAGCGGCGGGCGCTCATGGCCGCGATGCTGCGGGACAAGAAAAACCGTGGCGGAGGCCCGCGGTTTGTACTCACACGTGGTCCTGGCAAAATGGAAGGACGGTGGGTTGACCCGGTCGACGTCAACGCAGTGCTCGAGCCATTCTTGAGCGCAACGCCCTGATACCGCTGGGGCAATACAGCGGTAACGCCAAGGCCGGAGGGCTATACTCCGGCACTAACCTGAGGGCTCATCAATAATATGAGCCTTGAGGCTAGGCGCTATTTTGGACCACCTGAAAGCTCAATCGATAGATTGAGCGCTCGGGTGGTACTCGCCGCGGCCGGAGCCGCGGCGAGTCGCCGTTGTTGTTCTTGTTCAGATTCCATGCCGGTAGAAGCTGGCCCTCGCGTCGGCGTCTTTCTGCTCCGAAGCGAGCCGCTCGACGAGCTGGTCGAGAAGGTCACTGGTCGGCGTATTTCCGACATCGGAGTCGAGCACGCAGTCGCGTCGGCCGCCCCACTTGGGCTGTTGGGGCTTCTGCTCCAGAAGGACGATGAGTCCCGCCTTGAGACCGGCCTTGATGAGCGAGACGGCATCGGGATGCTGCAGGAGCATGGCCGGGATGTTCGTTCCCGTCTTCGTCTGCAGCATGCTGTAGACGAAGCCTTTCAGCAGCGACCACCAGAACTCGATGCGAGCGCGGGTCTCTTCGACGGCCACCGTGTTGTCCGGCGATTCGGCTTCGTACCGTGACAGCTCGGAGAGCTCGTGCTTGAGAGCCAGAGCGATGGCTTTGAGGGCGTACACCCCTTGGCCATCGATGCCGAAAGCGCCACCGCCGTTGAGCGGCAGCGCCTCCATCGAGGCGCCGACTGCATGAGCCCCGCCGAGCCACTCCACTGCCAGCTCGTGGCGGATATCGTGGGAGACGCTGAACGGCAAGGCCGACAGCAGCGCCCGCGCCCCGACGAAGTAGCGTTCGCCGAGGTAACCGAGCTGCTGAGCCAGGGATGCGAGCCAGCGTGTGGCCAGCTCTTCGTCGGCTTCGTCGGGCTCACCGTAGGGCGCACGGACCTGGAGCAGCGGCGCGGGGATGCGGCCTTCGGCCAGGGCCGTCAGGTTGGCCCAGATGGCCGCCTGGTCAGCGAGCACCGGCGTCAGCCAGTTCGGCTCGTCGTCGGGGTGCGGCGAGCTGCTGGCGCTGGTGCTGATGTTGTATTGATCCAGCAGCAGCTTCCAGACATCGAGGCCAGTGATCGGGTCGGCGCGGAGGAGCCTCGTGATCGCAGCGGCCTCGACCTGGGTCCGCGGGGTGAAGTAGCGCAGCTGCGTCAGCTCAGCCAGCCGGGACAGCAGCGGGATGGTGTTGGTGGGCACGTCGAGCACTGCGTTGTCCGCGACTGCGGAAACGTGATTGGACATGTCAAGAACCTCCAGAGAATCGGAAAAAACGGCCGCTATACGTTACCATAAAAGGCTTAAGAACGCAACAAAAGCGCCTGCGCTTTCGTCGAGTTAGGCGGCCAGCGAGTCGGTGACGAGCTTGAGGTCGAGGGTGGCCACGCCGATGACGTGGTCGGCGGCGCCGTAGTAGAGGTAGATGGTGTTGCCGCGCACCACCTGGCCGCACGGGAAGACCACGTTGCCGATCCAGCCTTCGCGCTCCCACGGCTCCACCGGCGACATGAGCGGCAGCACGCTGCGGCCGACGACTTTGGTGTGGTCGTCGAGGTCGAGCAGCGCGGCGCCGAGGCAGTATTCGCCCGCCTGCGTGATGCCGTGGTAAAACAGCAGCCAGCCCTTGGGCGTGCGGATGGGCGGGCCGGCGATGCCGACTTTGCGGCTGTCCCACATGCCCGGCCGCGGCCCAATAATCTGGATGCAGCGCGTGAGGTGCATGTCTTTGGGGTCGAGGCTGTCGACGTAGTCGGCGCAGACGTGGCCGTCGATGCGGTGCAAAATCATGTAACGGTCGTGCTTTTTCTCGGGAATAATGCAGGCGTCTTTGTCGTCGATGCCCTCGGGCGAAATTATTTCGGGCTCGCTCCATTTGTCCCAATTGTGGGCCAGAAAATCTTTGACGCTGATGTGGCTCGTGGCGACCTTGGGGTTCGAAACGCTGTCGTAGGCGGTGTAGGTAATGTGGAGCATATCGCCCACGCGGACGATGCGGGCGTCTTCGCAGCCGGAATTATCGGTGGGGCCGCCGTGCTTTTGCTCGAAATCGGCGCGCGGCACGTAGATGGGCTCGGGCAGGCGCTCGTCGATGTGGAAGCCGTCGCGGCTACGGGCTAATCCGACCACCGACGTGTTCTCTTTGCCCACAGCGCGGTACAGGATGTAAATGTTGCCGTCGAGCTCGATGGCGGCCGGGTTGAGGACATGGCTGGCCTCCCACGGGTGTCCGGGAATTGGCTTAAGAATGGGATTTTTGGCAAAGCGCGTGGCCTGCTGCTTGACGGCCCCGTCGGGCGACAGCGTGGCCATGAGCGCTTTCAGGCTGAGAGTGGCGCGGCAGCCGGTGGTGTCGGTTGCGCCATAGTAGATGTTGAGCATGTCGCCGTCTGATTGCATGCCCGAGGGGAAGATAATTTTGGGCAGCCGGCCGTATTTTTCGTAGACTTCCTCGGGGACCATGAACGGGAAATTAGTGCGGGCGACGATACGCCGCGGGTCGTCGGCGTCGAGAAGGGCGGCCTCAATGCCGAATTTGCGATCGCCCGAAAAGTAATCCCGGATGTGGGCGTAGAGCAGCAGCCAACCCTCGGGCGTGCGGATGGGCGCGGCGCCGACCTCGGGATGGTCGCCGTCGGCGCGCGAGAGGTCGATGGTGTGAGTATCGAGGTTTTTGTACCAGTCGTTCCAGTATTTCTCGGACCACATGTCTTCGGGTTGGTCGAACAGGGCGATGGCGGTTTTGCTGGGCGGCAGGTCGGAGTTGGCGGTGAGCACGGCGCACAGTTTGCCGCCGACGCGCTCGGGGAAGAGGGTCATGGCTTTGGCGTTAAAAGGCGTGACGAGGTGTTTGGCATCGATGGTCTTGAGGTCCCGCGAAGTGGCGACGGCCACCCGGATGCCGGCGGCCTCGAATGGGAATTTGCTCAGAGCGGTGTAGAAAATGTAATATACGCCTTCGAAATAAGTAACGCGCGGGTCCTCGCAGCCGAACCATTCCCAGTCTTTTTCGGGGACGATGAGCTGGCGGTGCCCGGTGGAAACGGACTCGGCCGAATCCGGCGCGATGGCGATGGTGGATAGCTCCAGGTGCTGGACGCCGTGGAACAGGTCGGGCTCGCTGGCGGCGCGGTAAAGCACGTAGCGCTGGTCCCCCACCCGCACCGGCGAGGGGTTAAAGGCGGCCAGCGCCTCCCAGGGCGTGCCGTGCTCGGGCCGGATAAACGGATTGCTGTGGCTGCGCCGGACGGTAAACATGCAGTTATTTTACCGTACCGGCGCTGGATAGTGCGACCGTGCCGCCGTGCACGATGCCTTCCACAAATTCCGTAACGTTGGCGCGGGCCACGCCGATGTGCTTGTCGCCGCCGCCGTAGTACACCACCAGGTTCTCGCCCAGAATGACGGCGCCGCAGGTGTAGACCACGCCCGGTTTGCCGTCGTTTTCATACCATTCTTTGGGCTCGAGCACGGGCGTGCTGCTGCGGAACAGGACCTTCGAGGGATCGTCGAGGTCGAGTAGCATGGCGCCGAGTTTGTACTTGCCGGGGTCGCGCTTGTCGGTGGCGTGGTAGAGCAGCAGCCAGCCCAGGTCGGTTTTGAGCGGCGGGGCGCCGGCGCCGCGCACGCGGTTGTCCCAGTGGTTTTGGCGCTTGGGGTCGTGCCAGCCGTTGCCGCCGTGGCCGGCGAGGCTCTTGATGTATTTGCCCTGGCCGATGTCGTCGAGGCTGTCGACGTAGTCGATGTAGACTTCGGGGCTGAGGCCGTGCAGCACGGCGTATTTGCCGTTAATTTTTTCCGGGAAGATGACCCAGTTTTTGTGGGTTTCGCCGCTTTTGGATATGAGCTTGGGCTGGCGCCAGTTCCAATTTTTTTGGTGCAGGTGCTCGAGCGGGATGGAGGTAAGTGCCTGGCGGATGAAGCTCCAGCCGTCGAAGGCCACGAACGACATGTAGGCGTGGCCGTCTATTTTGACCACCCGCGGGTCCTCGCAGCCGGCCCAGCCGCCGCCGGAGGGATTGACCTCGGGGTCGTAGGTGGAGTTGGCCGGGGTCCAACCCGGCGCCGGTTTGCCGAAGCCGTGGGTCGGCTCGTACACCGGGTAATCCAGGCGCTCGTCGAAGTTGATGCCGTCGGCGCTGGAGGCGTAGCCAATGCGCGATACACCGTCGGGGCCGAGCGCGCGGTAGAGCAGGTGCACGCGGCCTTGGTCGGTAAAGGCGGCGGGGTTAAACACCGCGTGCGACTCCCACTCGTACGACCGGGGCGAGAGTATCGGATTGCGCTCGGAGCGGCGGAGCTGGGTCTTGATGGTGTGCTCGGTGCGGCGTACAAACGGGTTTGGCAATTTGACGAAGCTTATGAGTTCGCGGCGGTCGGTGTAGTACAGCTCGAAACCGCCGTCTTGCACGAGCGCCCCCAGGACGCGACGCCCCAGTTGCTTCGGCGTGCGGTCTTCCCACAGCGGGTCGTCGCTGCGCCAGAGCAGATGCGTGGGGTTGTCGCTGGCAAACAGCGCCGCGCCGACTGCAATCGAGCGGGTCTTTTTGGTATCAGTGCTGCTCTCGTAAAGTACGAGCAGGCCCTGTTCAATATGAGTAACGCTGATGAGCTTGAGCGCGTGGCGGTCGAAATGTCCCGGCCGCGGCGACAGCAGCACCACGTTGCTGTCGTGCCAGGCCACAAGATTCTTGGAAAACGCTACGCGCAGGTGACGGTCGGTGCTGTAGAGCACGTATTGGCCTTCGTGGCGGTACTCGGACACCACCATGCCGGTGCCGCGCAGGTGGCGGTTGGCGGCCGGCGTTTCCCAGACCCCCAATTCACCGTCTTCGTGGTGGCCGGCCACCAGCAGCTGGAGTCCGTCACCGTCGGGGATGCTGTAAGTGAAAATGCTGGTGTGAAGCACATTCGACAGCCGAATGCTGTGGATGTCTTCAGCGTCCTGGGTTTTGCCCAGCGACGAGACGATCACCGGGTGGTCTTCGCGCAGGGCAAAGTTACGCTCGTGACCGTGACCGATTACGAGCTTTCTTCTCAGGAGGCCGGCTACGCCCAGAATCACAGCGCTGTGCCGGTCGGCCGAGATGCCGAGCGGTTTGATTTTTTTCATCCCTGCCAAATAATCTCTTCCACTTCACACGGTTTGATAAGGACTCACGCGAATTAATATTAGCATAAGCGGTACACAAATGTGTGATCAAAATCACAACAAAACACCCCCGGTGTGGGGGCGTTTGTTAGGTCGGGTGTATTAATGAAAGTGCGCGCTGATTAACCGGCCGATGAGCAAGCTGCCGATAATTACAATTACGGCCAGGCCTACGTGCTCCCGCAGGACCGAGTAGACATTCTCGCGGTTTTGGCGGGCGATCTTGTAACTGAGAGCCGAGAGTGCGACGAGGCCCCATAGCAGGTCGATTGCCACCGCGGCGGCCAGTGGCAAAACCGGGGGATGGAGCGCACTGAGCGTCCCTGTGTTTCTTCAGATACGTGTATTCCTAAACCATCGGATAACGCGTCGGCAAACGCAATGGTCAGCAACCCGGCCAGAATTACGCCCTTGGGGCTGGATGTAGCATAGAGCCCAATGAGCAGCCCGAGACTAGTAATAACGCCTGAGGTTGTGCCATAACTTAAGCCTTTTTTGAGTGAGGCTTTCATTGCGCTTATCTTACCAGAGGAAGCGGGGACACCTAAATGAATGCGCGGCTAAGCTTATTTCTTAATCTTGAAAACCTCCGCGTACTTCATAGAAACCCCCTCATTGCTTCCAAAATTCCCGTTGGTCTCGGCCGAGGTTAGTGCGCGGTATGTGCTCAAGGCTTTGGCAGCGTCGGCCCAGTTGGTGCGCTTTAGTTGGGACAAATATTGCTTAAGGGCTTTGTACTTGATATCCATGGCTTCGTCGTCGAACAGGTGGACGTAGTCCGGATCAAGGAGCGGCGTCCAGACTTCACCGTACCAAAGCGGAATCTCTGAACCCTCCAGGGCAGCATCAACAATCCGAGTGGCCTGGCGGTGAGTCGGATGGCGTTCGTATTCGCTGAGGGTAATTACGAGCTGGGGATGGTGTTCGGCGAGGGTCTGCTTAACTGCCGCGATATTCTCGGGGGTCACTTCAAGACTAGGGTTGTCAAAATTATAAAACGTCGCTTCGGCACCCAGCACATTACACGCATCGACCGCCTCTTTTTGGCGAATGCGGAGCTTCTCTTCGTCGGGCAGATCTTCCGGTACACCTTTCGGGCTATTAGCAAAGAAATAAACCAGGATTTTGTTTTCGCGACGGCGAAGATCCGTCAACAGACCGCCGGCCGCAATTGATTCATCATCTGGGTGGGGACTAAAGAAAATGACAGTGGAGTTGCTTGGTAAATTCATAATCGCATTGTATCAGGGGGAGAAAACGAAAAACTCCCGGGCGGGAGTTTAAGCATAAGTACAATGGTGCGCGAGAGAGGAGTCGAACCTCCACACCGTTGCCGGCACTAGAACCTGAATCTAGCGTGTCTACCATTCCACCACTCGCGCGTGGGTGTGATAACTGGACTACATTAGCATAATTTTACTTGTACGGATAGTGCTCCGGCCGGTGTTCGCGACCTTTATTCTAGGCGGTTACCCATATATGTTTTTTACATAAATTTGGTATGCATAAAAAATTTTAGTAAAATCGAAATCCATGTATCCCTTTTCCTATTTGCCGAAGCCTCTTGGTCACACTGACTTCTACGTTCTGCTCGTATTAGCAGATAAAGCGCTGCATGCGTATGCGATCAAAGGCGCGGTTGCGAATGCTTCGCTGGGAAGTGTATTGCTGCGCGATGGGAAACTCTACCCAATATTAACGCGCCTGGCTGAAGAGGGGTGGATTGAGGGGGCCGGCGAGATGCCGGCTGGTAAGTCGGGGAAGCTGCGAGTACACTACCGGACTTCGGAAGGAGGGCTCATTCGCTTAAGAGACGAGGCTCAGAGAATAAAGCATGCCGTGGAAATTTTGAGAACGCAGGGATTGCTCGAAAATGACGTGCCGACCGACATTCAAAGGCGGCTGCTCGAGCACAGGCTGAGGTCGCAGGACTAGCGGGCGGGGGTGAACCGCTGGCGGACGGTCCAGCGCTGGACATCGTAGAAGCGGTCGGCCGGGACGACCAGGCGGCGGGCTTGGATGCCGGCCACGGTGCCCGACGTGCCGTAAATGTAGCCGGATTCGTATAGCACGGCGGCCGGCGCGTCGGCGTCCCAGGCCTTCAGGAAAGCGTCGTATTTGCCGCTGCGCACCTGCGGGTCGCTCTTGATGCGGCCGGCCTCCAGGGCGCGGTCGGCGTCGGCGGAGCTGTAGCCCGACAGGTTGACGCCGGGGTCCTTGGCCTGGCTGGAGTGCCAAAATGGGTACACATCCGGATCGGAGCCGAGGTTCATGCCGTACAGCAGAATTTGGAAGTTGCGCGGGCGCATGTAGGTCTGCTCGAGCTGGTCGCGCGAGACGGCGGCCACCTGCACCTCGATGCCGAGCGCGGCGTATTGGCGCTTGATTTCGGCGGCGGCGCGCCCCAGCTCGGGGTTGTCGAGGGTGACGAGGGAGAACTTGAGCTTACCCTTGGGATACCCGGCGGCGTCGAGTTCGCGGCGGGCGGCCGTGGCGTCGAGCGGGGCGGGCTTGTACTTATCGGTGTAGCCGAGCGCGCCCGGAAGCAGCGGCTGGCTCACCACCACGCCCTGCCCGCCGGTGGCCGCTTTCAGGATTTTGCCGCGGTCGAGCGCGCGGGAGAGGATGAGGCGCAGGTTTTTATCCGCGAGCGTGGGGTCGGTGTTGGCAAAAAACAGCGTTTGCACGTCGGGCAGGGTGAAGTCGTGTTCCACGAGGCCGCTCTGTAGCCCCGCCTCCGCGGCGGTGTCGGGGTAGATGCGGCCCGGCGATGTCACCTGGCGCTGGGCGTAGGCGCGGACGGTTTCGGCAGGAGTAGCGTAGAATTTGAAATCATATTCATCGAGCTTCGGCTTGCCAAAGTAATACCCGGGGTTGGCGCTGAGCTCGATAACCTTGGCCGAGGGCGCGAAGGTTTTAATTTTGAACGGCCCGGTCCCCACCGGATTCTGGTTAAAAGACGCTTCGCGCAGCAGCGACGGCTCCACCGACTCCAGTAAGTGGCGCGGCACAATGCCGACCGTGGTGGAATCCATGAACGAGTTTAGGGCTTGGGGGAGGGTAAATGTGACGGTGTAATCGTCTTTGGCGTCGACCTTGACGCCTTCCCACGATGACGCCAGCGGCGACCGGGAGTCGGGGTTTTGGATAGCGGCCAGGGTGAAGGCCACGTCGGCCGAGGTGAACGGCACGCCGTCGTGCCACTTCACGCCGTGGCGCAGGTGGAAGGTGTAGGCCCTGCCGTCGCTGCTGACCTCCCATTTTTCGGCCAGGTCGGGCACCAGAGTCCGCCGCGAATTGTAGCGGGTGAGGCCGCTGTACAGGAGGCGGTTGATATCGCCGGCCGCGGTCGACTCGGGCAATACCGGGTTGAGGGTTTGGACCGTGCCGACCGCCGCCTCGCTATAGGTGCCACCGGGCAGGGCAACGGCGATCTGAGCCAACCGGCCGAGCGCGCCAAGCTGCTGCAGCAGGCCCACCAGAGCCACCGCCCCCACCAGCCACCACAGGAGCAAAAAGCGCCGCACCACGCGCACCTGGTGCCACTTGCCCCAAATGTGCCGGTTGATGTAGTCCTGAGCCGCTTCACTGACGCTGCGGCTGGTGCGCCGAAGCCGCCGTAGCGCCCTCCGGTACCGGAACCGAAAATAGTTAAACATTACTTTTTGAGCAGGATGCTGAAAATTACAGACAAAACAAAGATTACGGCCAAGACGATGGTGGCATTAAAAATTACGGCCTCGGCGCCGCGGCGGGAGCGGTAAAAGTTGGTGTCGCCGCCGAAGGCCGCGCCCAGGCTGGAGCCGCGGGATTGGATTAGGATCGAGATCATCATCAGGATGGCGGATACGATGGTGATGGCATTAAACAGGTTTCGCATGTTTGGGCTCCAGAAGCTCGGTTAGCAGGTAATTGACGACCCAGATGATAACAGTGGCGACCACGGCGGTCCAGAACGACCGCAGCTGGAAGCTCGGGTAGATCTTGGTGACCAGGTAGAGCATGAACGCGTTAATTACGAGGGTAAACAGGCCCAGCGTGAGGACGATGGCCGGCAGCGACAGAATGACCACCAGCGGCCGGATGACGGCGTTGACGATCGAGAACAGGAGTGCCGCTATCACCAGCACGCGCAGTTTGTCGTTGTAGTTGATACTTCCCGTCATGAGCTCGGCGGCGGCCCACAGTCCGAGAAAGTTCACGAGCACGCGCAGGGCGAATTTGCGTAACATAACGAGGCTTAGTGTAACACAATCCGGGTGTTAGGGCGAGATCTCTACTAAGGATCAGGGGGTCGTGGTGCGCTGTGGGCAGCGTGCGGCAACCGGCAGCAATTTTCGAGAATAGTCACAAACGAAAGGGTTGCCCATTTTGGGACATAGGATAAGCGGGAGTGGCTTTGATCGCTATGCCAAGCCTTTATATAAGCACCCAGAAATTGAATGTCCCAATTTGGCACATACATACTGAAGGGAGAATTCTTTTGTTCTTATAAGACAATACTATTTGTGTTTCGTGCGAAGCAATTTGCGCAAGGTGAACACGCTTTTTCCTGTAACGTGCATGCGTTTTTGATGCTTGCGGTCGCGGGAAGTGGCGCGGTTGAGGGCTTTTTGGATGTGGCGCTCGGTGCTCACGATTGGCGGCCCGCCATGTTGGCTTCGACGGCCTCGGGTGCGCTGGGGATGGCCGCGGACAGCACTTCGTGGCCGGTGGCGGTGATGAGAATGTCGTCTTCGAGACGCACGCCGATCCCCTCTTCGGGCAGGTATAGCCCCGGTTCGCAGGTGACCACCATGCCGGGGGTGAACTCGAGTTCGGACGCTCGGGAGTCGTGGACGTCGAGGCCGAGGTGGTGCGAGATGTGGGGGTAATACTTGTGGAGTAGTTGCTTGGCTTGCGGGCCGGCGGCCTGTTTGGCGGTGATGAGGCCGAGGCCGGCCAGGCCGGGTAACAGGACTTCGCGCATGGTTTGGTCGATGCCGGCAATGGTAGCGCCGGGTTTGTGGGCGGCAATGCCGGCGGCCTGGGCGCGGTGGACTAATTCGTAGACGGCGCGCTGGCGCGGGGTGAAGCGGCCGCTCGCCGGCACCACGCGCGTGATGTCGGCGGCATAATAGCCGGCCTCGGCGCCGACGTCGAACAGCACCAGGTCGTGCGGGCCGAGCTTGGCGGCGCCGGTGGCGTGGTGGATGACGGTGGCATTGGCGCCGGCCGCGACAATGGGGCTAAACGCCGGGCCGGTGGCGCCCTCGCGGATGAACTGCGCCGTGAGCTCGGCCTCCAGGGCGTACTCGGGCAGGCCGGGTTTGAGGGCCTTCCAGGCCGCGGACAGGCCGGCGCCGGTGATGCCGATGGCGCGGCGGATCTGGTCAACCTCCGCCGGCGCCTTCACGGTCCGCTGTTCGGCCAAAAACGGCACGGCCGAGCGCAGGTCGTGCATGGGCAGGCGACGGCGCAGCTCCCGGGCCCGCCGCGCGGACGGCCCGAGCGGCCCCGGCTCGAGGCTGCTCTCGGCGTTCAGGTAAACCACCCGGTATTTGTGCAATAGCCGGTCCAGAATTTGATCGAGCTCTGTGGTCCACATTACGGTTTCCACGCCGGACCGCTCGTGTCCCCCCTTTTGGGTGAGCCGGGTACCGGCCCACAGCGCGATGTGCTCGTTGGTTTCGCGCAGGAACAGGATTTCGCGAAAACGCTTGTGCGGGTGGCCGGGCGCCAAGATCAACACGGCGTCGGATTCATCAATGCCGGTGAGGTAATAAAAATCCGAATCGGGCCGAAACGGGTACTCAAAATCGCCCGGCCGGCGCAATACGTCGGCGGTGTCGATGACCGCGATAGCTTCCGGGCCGATGGCTTCGGCCAGGCGGGCGCGGTTGGCGCTGTGAAATTCGGGCGGCAGCGGGTCGTAACGCATAAGGAGATTATAACGCCTTAATCAGGGGCAAGAGGCGGGTATCTGCCAGCTTGTAGAACATGCTT
Source organism: uncultured bacterium (assembly GCA_963740635.1). Taxonomy (GTDB): domain Bacteria; phylum Patescibacteriota; class Saccharimonadia; order UBA4664; family UBA4664; genus UBA5169. The sequence goes on from CAVUEQ010000001.1 coordinate 570,275, forward strand.
GTCCCCCGCCTGGTTCGGATGACAATGCGGGCCCGGCGCAGGTACGAGAGGTGATGCGATATTACCGAATATGGGTACTCGAGCTGGTCCTGCAGTGCGCCAACCGGAACCTCCACATCCTCGAGCAGACTGATGATCTCGAGGCGGGTAGGATGCCCGGCCGCTTTGAGGATTTCCGCTAAGCGCGCAATACGCCTGTCCTGTTCCTCCAGCAGCAACTCGAAAAAATTTTCTGCGGGCTAGTAATTTCTCCGCACACTGAACTGAGCGATATCATCGAGGGCCGCCTTAGCAGGGCCCGATAAAGGGGCGTGCACGAGTGTAGCAAGGGCGGACTGAAGATATGATTCAGCCATAGAAGCGACCTTCTGGTGGGCGCCGGCGTCGTGGAGCACGGTTTTGACGGTCTCAAGCTCGGGGGCGCCGGACTCAGTGTGTCCCCAGACCGTGCGCAAAGCTTTGGCTTGGGTGGGGGTGGCAAGTTCGAAGGCGTAATGAATGAGCAGCGTGTGCTTGCCCTCGCGCATGTCACTATATATAGGCTTGCCCAGGGTGGCCTCGTCGCCGTAGACGCCGAGCAGGTCGTCGGCCAGTTGGAAGGCGATACCGAGCGACTCGCCGAATTTGAGGAGCTGCTCCCCTACCGGCCCGGGGGCGCCCGCGAATATGGCGCCCACTTGCAGCGGGGTGATGAAGCTATACGCCGCCGTCTTGTAGCGCGCGATTTTGAGAAGTTGGTCGGCGGTGGCAGGCTGGGCGCCGGGGATGGAGACGCTGACGTTGGTGAGCTGGCCGCCCATTTCTTCAAACAGCATGCGGTTAACTTTTGTGAGCGCGGCCAGTTTGGGTTCGGCGGCAAAATCGGACCCGGTGATAGCGGCCAATCCCAGCGCGCAGCTGGCATTACCGGCCATGAGGGCGTAGGACTGCGCGTGATGGTAGGCTTCGGGGTCGGATAGATGGCGCCGGCGAAAGACGTCGTAGTAGGTGCCGGCAACGTTGAGACCGCCGTGGCGCACGAGGTCCCGGTCCATAATGTCGTCGTGGATCAGCAGGAAGTTGTGAAACAGCTCCAGGCTGGCCGCCACCGGCATGAATGAGTCGTCAGCGTGTCCGCCGCTGCCGCGGTAGGCCAGATATGCGAGGTAGGGCCGCAAGCGCTTCCCGCTGCGCAGGAGCAGGTCGCGCACCACCTCGAGAAGCTGTGCATATACGGGATCAATTGCCTCCGCCTCGGAAATGGTGCTTTCACATATAGAGCGCAAAACTTGGTCGATTTGGGTGCGAAAATCACCCAGGCTGACGATGTCGGTTTGGTGTGATTTGCTCATACTGGTTTATCTGATCCAAGGTGCTCCCGCACGACCTGTGCCTTCGACGGGCCGACGGCGGCCGCCAGCTCATCGAGCGTGGCCAGCTTCACGCCGCGTACCGAACCAAACCGGCGGATGAGAATTTTGCGGGTGGCGGGGCCGACGCCGGGAATGTCGTCGAGCAGGCTGGCGGTTTGGCGCCGGCCGCGCAGGATGGTCTGGTAAGTGATGGCGAAGCGATGGGCCTCGTCGCGCACGCGCTGGAGTAGCTGGAGCACGTGGCTGGTATGCGGGAGGAGGATGGATTCGTACCGGGCTTGGCCAGCTTCGGGCCCGGGCAGGCGGCGGATGATTTCTTCTTCGCGCTTGGCCAGGCCGACCGCCGGCATGTGCAACCCCATGCCGTCGAGCACGCTTAGCGCCGCGGCGAGTTGGGGCTGGCCGCCGTCGATCAGCAGGAGGTCGGGGGCCGGCCACTCGGCAGCGTGCTTGGGGCCGAACCTCCGGGCGATGACCTCGCGCATATGGGCCGTGTCGTCGTTGCCCGTGAGGTTCATCTTGAAGCGGCGGTAGTCATCGCGGTGGGCGGCGCCGTCGGTGAACACCACCATGCTGGCGACATTGTCGACCCCGCCGAGGTGCGAAATGTCGAAGGCCTCGATGCGGCGCGGCGCACCGGCCAGACCCAGCACCTCGGCCAGCCCCGCCAGCGATTGGTCGCGCGACAGGTCGAAGGCCTCCTTGTCGCCGAAGATCATCTGTTTGCCAAACGAGCGCAAGTCGCTGAGCTGGTCGCGCAGGCGGGCGGCGGCCTCATAGTCGCGGCGTTTGGCGGCCCGCCCCATGTCACGCTCGAGCGCGGTCATCAGTTTGGTCTGCTCGCCGCGCAAGTACATTTCGAGCCGCCGCACCGCGGCGCGGTAGTCGGCCGCGGTGACGGCCCCCTCCTCCGGCCCGGGGCACAGCCCCAGATGATACTGCAGACAGCCGCGCGCCGGCCAGTTGGCGTGGGTGACATACGGAAACACTTTGCGCAGCAGCCGCATCGCCCGGCGCAGGGCGTCACTGGAGGTAAACGGCCCATAATAATGCGCTTTATCGTCCATCGGCCGCCGCACGTATGAAATAACCGGGAATTCCTCCGCGCCAATCTTCACGTAAATGAAATTCTTTTCGTCTTTGAGGTCGATGTTGTACTTGGGCTTGTAGCGCTTAATGAATTCGGACTCCAGAAACAGCGCCTCGGCCTCGCTGCCGACAGTGATCCATTCGGTATCGGCAATATCAGCCACCAGCAGGCGCGTTTTGGGTTCGCGGTGCTTGTTCTGGAAGTAGCTCATCACCCGCGACTTCAGCGACGCGGCCTTGCCGATGTAGATTATCTTCTTACCGGCGTCGCGGTGGAAATAAACTCCCGGCTCGGCCGGGAGGGTATTGAGCTTGGCTTTGAGAGCTTCCGTCATGAGTTAATTATACTCTGGAGATTTGGGCATCAAAAAAGACCCGCTGGGCGCGGGCCATTTTTTGGATCTGCTTCTCTAGGCGGCTTTTTCGGCGTCGCCGCGGTGGCTGTTGGCGCCGCCCTTGCGGGCCGCGGCTCGCACGTCGTCCGGGTTACGGTTGGCAAAGTTACCGGGGTTGTTGCTCTTGCCTTGCTGGCTTCCGATTTCGGAGTAGAATTCCGGCCCCCGCTTGGCGGTTTCGCGGCCTCCCCTCTCGCCGGCTTCCGCCGTGCTCATGGTTTCTTCCTTCTCGGACTTCATACTGTCGTGGCTTGTGGCCATACACCCTCCAAAATTTAAGCATACCGACAGGTTAGCACCGGGGCTCAGGCCAGTTAACCGGAGATGTTCTAGAAATGCGCGAAATTAGCCGCTGAGTTTTGCCAGATCAAGATAACCGTTAAGGATTAGCGGACGGGCACAGTCCCGATATTGCCTTGGGAGTGGCCAAAATGGTTGTACCCGGGCATGAGGGAGTCTGATGGCTGGGCAGCCTGGAAAGTGGCAAGGGCAATGGTGGAAAACGGGCTGCCGGCCTGAGCTTGGGCGACCGACTGCGACTGCGAAGTGGGCGCGAGCTTGCCGGAGTCCTGGCCGGCGGCTTCGGCCGACACCGCGCCGGCAATCTGGCCCGAGATGGCGGGAGCGACGGCCACGGCCGCCGTGGCGACCGGGGCCGGCGCCTCGGCGGCGACCGCCGGGCGCAACGACGCCGACACGAGGCGGCCGGCGCCAATGCCGCCGGCGATGGCGGCCGCGGCCCAAATTAGCGTGAGGCCGATGCGGGCCTGCCGGTGGGTGATACCGCGGCGGGCCGGTGCGGCGGCCGGCGGATCGGAGGCCGGCGCTGACTCCGGCCGCGCCGGGATTACGCCGCCGGGAATGGCCGAGGCCAGGGATTCGTCGAACATCGGCGGCCGGTTGCGGGCGGTTCTAGCAGGTTGAACGGGCTTGGTCATCAGAAAATCTCCTTATAACACCCTCACTCGTCGAACTATGTACGTGACGCATTATTATAACAGATTTGCGTCACTTTTATGTCAGCAAGAAGCTAACGCCTCATTATGCTATTTACCGAACCTACGCTGCGACTGACTTATTAAAGTCCCGCCTCAGCTTCTTCACCCGCCGGTCAATCCGGCTTACCCTCGCCGCCTCGGCCTTGTAATCATCCTCAAGCATAACCTTCACGCCATCGATTTTAGTACTAAGTTTCGTATCAACGCCATCGATCTTAGTACCAAGTTTCGACTCAACGTCATCGATCCTAGTACTTAGTCTAGTATCAACGTCTTCGATCTTTTGACCCAATCTTGTCTCGACTTCATCAATCTTTTGGCCAAGTCTTGCCTCGACGCCATCAATATTCTTGCCCAATCTTGTCTCAACGGTATTGATCTTCTTGTCCAGACTCTGCAAACCTTCCTTTGTTGCAAGACCCTGCAGATCTTCCTTGGTTGCAAAAACCTGCTTCAAATCTTCAATCGTAAAATCTACATTTGCCATATCAGCCCCTTCAGTAACCTCAGTATAATGCTTCCACCCTATCCATTATACCGAACATAAGCCGAAACTCCAAACGCTACCATATTCCAAGTGTCCCGAACGCATTTTGGAAAGTTTGCGACTAACCACCTCTAGGCGGTTTGGCTGGCGCGGGCGGTTTGAGGCTTGGCCGGAGTGGGTTGGGCCTCGAAAATGCGCCCCAGGTAGCGGCCGGTGTGGCTGGCCTCCACGCGCGCAACCCGCTCCGGGCTGCCGGTGGCAATGATGCGGCCGCCGCCGGTGCCGCCTTCGGGCCCCATGTCGATGAGCCAGTCGGAGCTTTTGATGACGTCGAGGTTGTGCTCAATGATGAGTACCGAATTGCCGGTGTCCACCAGCGCGTTGAGCACACTGAGCAGCCGCTTGACGTCGTCGAAGTGCAGGCCGGTGGTGGGCTCGTCGAGGATGTAGAGAGTGCGGCCGGTGCTGCGGCGGGCCAGCTCGGTGGCCAGCTTGATGCGCTGCGCTTCACCACCCGAGAAGGTGGTGGCGGACTGTCCGAGGTGGATGTAGCCGAGGCCGACGTTATTTAAGGTCTCAAACTTGCGGCGAATGGCCGGGATGTTTTCGAAGAAAGTGACGGCCTCCTCGACGGTCATGTCGAGCACGTCCGAAATGTTTTTGCCCTTGTAGTGGATTTCCAGGGCCTCGCGGTTGTAACGTTTTCCCTTGCACTCCTCGCAGGTCACGTAAACATCGGGCAGGAAGTGCATCTCGATTTTGATAATGCCGTCGCCGCGGCAGAGCTCGCAGCGGCCGCCTTTGACGTTGAAGCTGAAGCGGCCGGCCTTGTAGCCGCGGATTTTGGCCTCTGGCGTTTGCGCGAACAGCTCGCGGATGTCGCCGAACACGCCGGTGTAGGTGGCGGGGTTTGAGCGCGGGGTGCGGCCGATGGGCGACTGGTCGACGGAGATGACCTTGTCGAGGTTGGCCAGGCCGACAATTTCGTCGTGACGCCCCGGCAGGTCGCCGGCGCGGTGGTACACCTGGGCGAGTTTTTTGGCCAGGATGTCGTTAATGAGGCTGGATTTGCCCGAGCCGGACACGCCCGTCACCGACACCAGCATGCCGAGCGGGATTTCGACGTCGATGCCGTCGAGGTTGTGCTCGCGGGCGTTCTTGATGATGAGAGATTTGCGGTTGCCCGGGCGGCGTTTGGACGGCACCGGGATGTGGAGAACGCCGTTTAGGTACTGGCCGGTGAGGCTTTCGGGCACAGCCGCGACTTCTTCGGGGGTACCGGCCGCCACAATATTGCCGCCGTGGGCACCGGCCAGCGGCCCAACGTCGATGACGTAGTCGGCCATGCGGATGGTGTCCTCGTCGTGCTCCACCACAATCACGGTGTTGCCGAGGTCGCGCAGGCGGATGAGGGTGGCGATGAGGCGGTCGTTGTCGCGCTGGTGGAGGCCGATGCTCGGCTCGTCGAGGATGTACAGCACGCCCATGAGGCTCGAGCCGATCTGGGTGGCCAGCCGGATGCGCTGGGCCTCGCCGCCGGCCAGGGTGTTGGCGGAGCGGTCGAGGGTGAGGTAGCTGAGGCCGACGTCGCGCAGGAAGCTGAGGCGGGCGCGGATTTCCTTGAGGATCTGCACGGCGATTTGGGCTTCGCGCGGGCCAAGTTTGAGGTTGTCGAACATTTTGCTAGCCTCGCCGATACTGAGCATGGTGAGGTCCACGATGGACTTGCCGCCCACGGTGACGGCCAGGATTTCGGGCTTGAGCCGCTTGCCGTGGCAGACCGGGCATTCGCGCTCGGTCATGTATTTCTCAATTTCCTTGCGCACAAAGTCGGAATCGGTTTCGTGGTAGCGGCGTTCCATGTTGGGGATGACGCCCTCGAAGGTCGTGCGGTAAGTGCGGCCGCCGGGGCCGCGCATGGAGATTTCGGTGTCGCCCGAGCCGTAGAGCACCACGCGCAGGTCGGCCGGTTTCATTTCGATCACGGGAGTGTCGAGCGAGAAGCCATAGGAGTGCGCCACGCCCTCGAGCAGTTTGGTGTACCAATTCATGCGGCTGGTCGTCTTGGCCCACGGCCGGATGGCTCCTTCGGCTAGCGTGAGCCGCCGGTTCGGGATGACGGCTTCCGGGTCGACCTCCAGGCGGGTGCCGAGGCCGGTGCAGTGCGGGCAGGCGCCGTGCGGCGAGTTGAAGCTGAAGTTACGCGGGGCGATGTCGGGCAGGCTGATTTCGCGGTGGACTGGGCAGGCATAATGCTCGGAGTAGGCCTGCTCGGAGCCGCCATCGGCATGCAGCACCTTGATGGTGCCGTCGCTAAGGTTGAGGCCCTGCTCCACCGATTCGGTGAGGCGCTGGCGGATTTCGATGCCAGTGGCCACGCGGTCGACCACGGCCTCCACGGTGTGCTTTTTTTGCTTATCCAGAGCGGGAAATTCGTCTATATCGATGATGGCGCCGTCGACCCGCAGGCGGGTGTAGCCGGCTTTGCGGAGCTCTGCCGCCACCCGCGCGTGCTCGCCCTTTTTGTCGTCGATAACCGGCGCGAGCAGCATAATGCGGGTGCCCGCCGGCAATTCCAGAATTTGGTCGACAATTTGGCCCGACGTTTGGCGCAGGACCTCGCGCCCGCAGATCGGGCAATGCGGGACGCCCACGCGCGCGTACAGCAGGCGCAGGTAGTCATAGACTTCCGTGACGGTACCGACCGTAGAGCGCGGGTTGCGCGAGCTGGATTTTTGGTCAATCGAAATAGCCGGGCTTAAACCATCAATTTGGTCGACGTCGGGCTTCTCCATGAGACCCAAAAATTGCCGGGCGTAAGCCGACAATGATTCCACGTACCGGCGCTGGCCCTCGGCGTAAATGGTGTCGAATGCCAGTGAGGATTTGCCGGAGCCGGAGAGCCCGGTGATGACTACCAGCTGGTCTCTGGGTATCTCGACGTCAATGTTTTTGAGGTTGTGCTCACGGGCTCCGCGCACCACAATCTTATCTGTCATACACCTCCAACCCCGCAGCGCGGTAGGTATTACGAGCTGAAATTGTACATGAATGGCGAGCGTTTGGCAATGCACTAGGCAACGGTTGGTATTTTCGAACTTTCACCGCTACCGCGGATTGCCGGCGTGATAGATTGGCACAGATTTACGGTTATGGTAATGTGGCAACAACTATTGAAAGGTACCCCATGACAGATAGCCCAGGAGACGTGAAGCCCGAAGGTGAAGTAGGTTCGGATGTTGAGCCGATAGCGACAGGTGGAACCACCCAGCCGGCCGGCCCGGAAAACGAGCTGACACCAGACGTGCCCGCCGCTGGCGGCGCCGATGTCGCGCCCGATCCGGTCAGAGTCGCCGCGGCGCAAGATAAGGTGGAGGAAGCGACCGCAAATGTATCTCCGCCCGTGACCGGCCAGCCACCAACGGAAAGCACCGGTGCCCAGGGCGAAAGCCTCACGGATGGCCTCGGATCGAGCAAAGAGGCGACCGGCACAGCTGATCCCAACTCGGCATTGCACAACCCCGACTCGGCGCTAAACACTACGGTCCAAGCACCGGTCGCGCCTGATAAGAAAAATGTGCTGACTTGGGCGGCCGAGAAGCTGGGCATTAAGCGGCCTTAAAGCCCCCGGTTAGTAGCGCCGGGTAGTGCGCAGCACAGATTCGGAGTCGCTTTGGACGGCTTCTGCCGTGTTGGTCGCGCCGCGGAGATCAACGGCCTGTGAGCGTGCAGTACTGGCCTGCCGCTCTAGATCTGGGATCTCGTTTTCCAGATCGGTGGCTTGGTCACGGAGCCGGACAGCCTCGGTTCGATGGTCTATTGCTTGCTGGTCGAGCTGATCGGCGGTGGCTTCTAAAGTCTGTGGATTCCATAATATTGCCCCTTCCTTGCTATTAACCGTGCATGTTAGCGCGAGGGGCGGCAGCGGTCATTGGGCGATAATACAAAGGTTAGACAATATTATTGATAAAAGTGCAATTATGTAATAAAATTTAGTAATTACCTTCCCATTCCCAATCAGGCCCCGAGAGGAGGCGGCCGCTGTGAGCGACGACGACTACCCAGACCGCCTCCCCACCCCTTACGAACAAATGGAGAAGGCGGCAAGAGAGCACCGGAAGGAAGAGGCGGGCAGGCTGGAACTGGCTAAAGCGATGGCGGCGGACGAAGAGCGACGCAATGCTGCCCGTTCACGGAGGTCGAAGCCGGCCGCCCGGTCCAGGCCAAGTTCTGGACCCCAGGTTAGGTACCCGCCGCCGGGCAGTCCCGCCAACCTGCGCCTCGTGAGGTTGGGGGAGCAAATCAATTTGGCCGGGCTACCGCTGGACCATTACGAGGCGCCGCACTTGCTCTGGCCCCGCTTCCTGAGGGCCTCGAAGCTGAGCGCATGGCTGCGGCGCCTGATCAACGGCAGCTCAAAGAGAAGGTAACGCGCCCGCGACTGTCATGGTCGCGGGCTTCTCTTTGCCCGGCTAGCGGCCGCGGACCGTTTTGCGGGGGGTTACACCTATTGCATTTTCGGCATTTGTTCGCCAATATGAGTGGAGAACTATCAGGCAATGGGGGTTATAATGCTTACAGTGAATAAACAGCCAGTGCTAACGACCGAACTCGGTAGGCTCCTTACGGGCGACTGCCTTGAGCTCATGGGAGAGCTTGAGGCCGAATCTATTGACACATTTTTTGCTGACCCTCCATTTAATTTAAGCAAAGACTATGGGCCGCACGTCGACGACAACCTGCCAGAGGGTGAGTACCTAGCCTGGTGCTTCCGCTGGATCGACGAAGCGGTCCGCGTACTCAAGCCAGGGGGCTCCTTTTTCCTTTATAACCTGCCCAAGTGGAACGTCTTGCTAGCAAGCTATGTCTCACGCCGGCTAAACTTCCGCAACTGGATTACGATTGAGCTTACTTTTTCGCTTCCTATCCAGGGCCGGCTATATCCTTCGAACTACTCGCTTCTCTATTTTGTAAAGGGGAAGAAACCAAATACTTTCAACCCACCCCGGGTACCAATGCAAGTATGCCGGCATTGTGGTGGCGAGATCAAAGACTATGGTGGCTATAAGGGCAAGATGAATCCGAAGGGCATATCGCTTTCTGACGTCTGGACTGATATTCCCCCGGTGCGGCACCAGAAATATAAAACGCGTGAAGCCAACGCGCTCAGCTTAAAACTGATGGATAGAATTCTCGATATCTCAACGGTTGAGAGTGACGTGGTACTCGACCCGTTTGGTGGAAGTGGCACAACCTATGTTGCCGCTGAGCTCAAGGGAAGGCGATGGATTGGAATGGAAATATCCACGACCAGTGCCATCGTTGACCGCTTCGCACACCTTGAACTTGACAGGGCTCACCTCATCGAGATTGAGAAGCGAAAGAACACCCTCTTCACGCCCGAGGCTCTCTCCTTGAGGAAGAAGTCTGGTCTAACTAATGACAAGTACAGGCTAGAAACGACGGCTCACCAACACGGCCTTTTCTTAAGCGCGACTCAGGATTCAGAGTAAGGCTCGTCCGTCTGTTCCTTTGGGTATTCGCCCCGCGCCCTCGTCGAAGCCATTCTGCTCCACAACGAGCACGAACACGACACCTTCCGTGTATGGCAGGCTTTCCCATAGGGGCAGGTAGGGCGTTATTTCCTTGTAGTTGCCCACACGATCAGTGAGAAATGGGTACAAGTTATTGGACGGAAGCACTAACACTCCTCCAGCCAGCTCTTTTCTCAGCACCCCCAAACAGATTTTGTTTAGGGCTCGGTGGCTAGATGAGATATTTCCGGTTTCCCATTCTATGGCAAAAAGGCCATACGGTGTGCTCTTGACCGCATCAAGCGGCCCAGTTCCTGCCACTCCAGTTGATCGGACGCGCAACTCATTCTGCCAGCCTTTCGACTTCAGGAAGGTGATGCAGGCCTCCTTAATTGGCTTAACTCCGTTACCCTCGCCCCGCTTTTTGCCTTTGGATTTCGGGTCCAAGAAGAAGCCCTTAGCTCCAGGCGGCCAACTTATCTCTTCAATTGCCTGTTCAATCTCGGTAATTGCCTGCTTGATGTCCGGAGACTGGGCAAACTTTCCAGCATAGACTATGTCCTGGCGGTGGACTATTTTCATCAGATGACTATCTTGTTACTGGTGAAGTATAACAGCTTGCCCGGCTAGCGGCCGCGGACGGTTTTGCGGGGGGTTTTGGTGGCGCCACGCCCGGGCGCACTTGCAGACTTGAGTTCGTCGATCTGGTCGCGCAGGAGGGCGGCCCGCTCGAATTGGAGGTTTTGGGCGGCGAGCTGCATTTGGGCGGTGAGGTCGCGGACGAGCTTGCTGCGCTCTTCTTTGGGGATGTCTTCGGGGCGGATTTCGCGCACGTCGGCGGTTTCGGCCTCGATTTGGGCCTGCATGCGCTCCCCCATCGCCTTTTTGATGCCCTCGGGGGTGATGCCGTGCTCGCGGTTGTAGGCCTCTTGGATCTCGCGGCGGGCGGTAGTGGTGTCGATGGCGGTGCGCATGGAGTCGGTGACGCGGTCGGCATACATTATCACGCGGCCTTCCACGTGGCGGGCGGCCCGGCCGATGGTCTGGATGAGAGCCGAGGCGCCGCGCAGGAAGCCCTCTTTGTCGGCGTCGAGGATGGCCACCAGGGAGACTTCGGGCAGGTCGAGGCCCTCGCGCAGGAGGTTGATGCCGACCAGCACGTCGTAGACGCCGGCGCGCAGGTCCTGGAGGATGTCGACGCGGTCGAGGGTGTTGACCTCGGAGTGCAGGTATTGGACCTTCACGCCGAGCTCGGACAGGTACTCGGAGAGGTCTTCGGCCATGCGCTTGGTGAGGGTGGTGACGAGCACGCGCTGGTGTTTGGCGACCGTGGCGCGGATTTCGGCGATGAGGTCGTCGACCTGGCCCTTCACGGGGCGCACGTCGATGGCCGGATCGAGCAGGCCGGTGGGGCGGATGACCTGCTCGACGACCTGGGAGCTCTTGGACAGCTCGAATTCGGCCGGAGTGGCGCTCACGTACACGGCCTGGTTGATGTGGCGTTCAAATTCCGGATATTTCAGCGGGCGGTTGTCGAACGCGGAGGGCAGGCGGAAGCCATATTCCACCAGCGTTTCCTTGCGGGCACGGTCGCCGTTGTACATGCCGCGGACTTGGGGCAGCGTGATATGTGATTCGTCGACGAACAGCAGGAAATCGTCCGGGAAATAATCCATGAGCGTGGCGGGTTGCTCGCCGGGCTCGCGGTCGGATAGGAAGCGCGAGTAGTTTTCGATGCCGGCCACCATGCCGGTTTCGGCCAGCATCTCCATGTCGAATTTGGTGCGCTGTTTTAGCCGCTGGGCCTCCAGGTTTTTGCCGGCGGACTCGAGCTGGAGCAGGCGCATGTCGAGCTCCTCGCCGATTTTCTGGACCGCGCGCTGGAGTTTCTCCTGAGGCGTGACGTAATGCTTGGCCGGGAAGATTTTGAGATCCTCGCGCTCCGCGAGCATTTCGCCGGTGAGCGGGTCGACCTGCCGGATGCGCTCCAGCTCGTCGCCGAAGAATTCCAGGCGGTAGGCTACCTCCTCGCCGATCGGGTAAATCTCGAGCACATCTCCGCGCACCCGGAATTTGCCGCGCGAGAAGTCGATGTCGTTGCGCTCATATTGGATGTCGGTGAGCTGCCGCAGGAGTTTGTCGCGTTTGCGGACCTCACCGCGCCGCAGATCGATGGTCATGGTGGTGTAATCGCTGACATTGCCGAGGCCATAAATGCAGCTTACCGAAGCCACAATCAGCACATCGCGGCGAGTCAGCAGGCTCATGGTGGCGGCGTGGCGCAGGCGGTCGATCTCTTCATTAATGCTGGAATCTTTCTCAATGAAGGTGTCGGAGCGCGGGATGTAAGCCTCGGGCTGGTAGTAGTCGTAATAACTAACGAAATATTGGACGGCGTTGTCGGGGAAAAATTGCTTGAACTCGCCGTAAAGCTGGGCCGCCAGGGTCTTGTTGTGGCTGAGCACGAGAGTGGGGCGCTGCAATTGCTGCACGATGTTGGCCATGGTGAAGGTTTTGCCGGAACCGGTGACGCCCAGCAGAGTCTGTTCGCGGTCGCCGCGGCTCAGCCCCGCGAGGAGCTGTTCGATAGCCTGGGGCTGGTCGCCGGCGGGGGCGTATTTGCTGGTGAGTTTGAATTGCGCCATAACCTGTTTATTTTACACCGTGCGTGCCATCTAGCTATGTGTATGCGACTGGGGGTCGGCTGCAAGAATTCACGCGATCTGGTTGTGCTATGTTCCAAGATATGTAAGCTGAGATTAGGTCTGATAATTCATTATTTTTTGCAATTCTCAGCGGTTTTGTGATATACAACAATATGAGTTCTAGACAGGTTTACCAAATATGCAGCATCCTGCAGCAAAGCGTTTTTTTAAGTTTGTACATATAATCGGAGCCAGGCCAAATTGGATGGCCGGTTTTGTGTTAGCATTCGGCCTGGCAGCGGTAGTAGGTGGGGTAGTGGTGCCGAAGGCATCGGCCGCACCAACAGCGGTCCTGAACCCGGACCTGGAACAAGTTACAAATGGGGCGCCAAATTGTTTTGAACAATCAGGCTGGGGCGGCAATACTGCGAGCTGGTCATTGACGACAGCTGCTCATTCAGGAACTGTTGCCCAATCGATCACGATCAGTAATTACACGAGTGGCGACCGCAAGCTCCTGATGACAGAGAGTAATTCCTGCGCCCCCGCATTGACACCTGGGACCACCTATAATCTGTCGGTCTGGTACAAGTCGACGGGAACGGCCAATTCATTGACGGTGTTTAGGCATTCGGCCGCCGGCTGGGAGTATTGGACCGACCTAAAATCGCTACCGGCGGCAGCTTCCTGGACGCAAGCATCGGCAACGACCCCAACCGTTCCGAGCGGTACCGATCAGATCACTTTCGGGATTTCGCTGGCTGGCAACGGCACGTTGGTGACAGACGATTACAGCCTCGCGACCTCCGGCGGTGGCGGCGGAGGTAATGGTACCGAGCTCACGACTAACCCCGGCCTAGAGGAGGGCGGTAACACTCCGACCAGTTGGATGCTGGCTGGTTGGGGAGACGCCACTGTTACCAGCGGAGTCACGAACACCGCGCCTCACAGCGGCTCACGAGCCTACTCGATCACTTTGGCCAACCGTACCCAGGGTGACTATAAACTGATCCCAACGCAGTCAAGCTCTCCAGCTGTACAGCCAGGAGTCATCTACAACTTATCCGTTTGGTACAAGTCGACCGTAGCGAGTAACAGTTTGACAATATTTGCCCATTCGGCCTCCGGCTGGGGCTATTGGACCGATTTGCAAACGCTGCCCGCGGCGGCCGGATGGACGCAGGTCACGGCTCAGACCCCGTCGATTCCGGCCGGTATTGACGCCATCGCCTGGGGTATATCAATTTTTGGCAACGGGACGCTGGTGACCGATGATTACTCCACTACCCAATATGCTACTGCGTCGCCGACACCCACACCCGGACCAGCGACCCAAGGACAGTGGACAGTGCAAAGTTACCAAATGCCGATCCGGGCCATCCACGCCACCGTCCTGAAAAACGGGAAGGTGCTCCTGATAGCCGGATCCGGCAATGATGTTGATAACTTCAACGCCGGTTCATTTAAGGCCTCTGTGTGGGATCCGGTTACAGGTACATTTAACACTTTAAACGTTCCCAAAGACATGTTTTGCGCGGGCCATGTCACACTGCCAGACGGGCGGGTCTTGATCCAGGGCGGCACGAAATCGTACCCCACATCAACTGGTGGCGCCGATTACGGCGGCTTGCGGGACTCGTGGATCTTTGACCCTGATACCAACACGTTTACTCCCACAAACCTAGCCAATGACGGTCACTGGTACCCGACGCTGACCGAGCTGGGTGACGGCAGCATCTGGATGGCCGGAGGCTTGCGCGAGGACACGACCGGGTCGGTAGCGACCGAGCACTTTGATACAGCTGGCAGTCAGTGGCTGCCACTCAACCAGATTAAGCAGACGTGGTCTTTTTGGGGGCTCTACCCACACATGATTCTTATGCAGGACGGAAGGATGTTTTACAGTGGCGGCCATGTTTTTGGTAACGGCCTTCCCGGGACAGGAGCCTCAATCTACAACCCCGACACAGGCACCATCTCCGACGTCTCCGGCCTTAGGCAAAAGGATATGCGTGACCAATCCGCATCGGTTTTGCTACCGCCGGCGCAGGACCAAAAATTGATGATCACTGGTGGCGGCAATATTAATACCGCCACCCCTGCCATCAACCTCACCAACCTGATAGACCTGAAGCTAGCAACGCCGTCTTACATTCCCGGCCCTGATTTGCCTGGTCTCGGGAAGATGTATGACAACGCAACCACATTGCCCGACCGGACAGTGTTGATATCGAACGGCGGCCAACTCAACCGTGATGACTCCACAAATGTCCTCACGGCTGCAATTTACAACCCGGCTAATAACAATTGGACATCAGTGGCAGCCGACCCCATCGGCCGGAACTACCACTCCACGGCGGTATTGCTCCCAGACGGGCGGGTGGCTGTGTTTGGCTCGAACCCTGGCAATGGTAGCTTCGAAATGCGGGTATCGATCTACCAGCCGACTTACTTGTTCCGCGGCGGGCGTCCGACGATCTCGAATGTGCCCGCACTAGCTGCTTACGGCCAGAATTTCTCCTTTAACGTCGGCACTTCGGGTGGCAAGACCGTGCGGTGGGCCCAGCTTATGAGGCCGATGTCTGTAACGCACCAGAGCGACTCTAACATGCGACTGGTCGATCTGCCGTTGACTGTGAACAACGGCGTGGCGACAGTCAGTGTGACTCCTAACCATAACTTGTTGCCACCTGGTCCCTACATGCTTACAATCACCGATTCTGACGGTATACCTTCCACGTCTTCATGGGTGATGGTCAAATGAAAGGCAGGATGTAATGTTCAACGGGCGGTATATTATTGCGATAACGGCACTCGCTGCTGTGAGCATCGCCTTTATGGCCGAGGCCGACCGCAGCGCTCCGCTGACCCCCTACCAGCTTAGCCTTCGTAGCCAGGTTGACGCCGTGAACGGAGCTCCTCAAAGCGGTCGAAATCCGGCAGCCCAGGTGCAGACAAGTCTGACGGCGGCGGCCTCGGCACCGGTCGGCAACGGACTGAGGACCGAGACGCCAGCTTCCGATGTCAAGGTCACGCAACGCCAGGTCAAGCCATCGGACGTGCTGCCCGACCCGCATGTCACCGGCAGGTACTTCAACGGCTGTATTATCGGGTATGCCTTGCCGGGCCAGACCTGCGTAGTCGACCCCATGAAACAAAGCATTGATTGCCGGTATTCCCGCGCGCTGACGTGCGTTTTGGGTGACTTGAGTCTTGAGAAAGACCCCAAGAAGAAGAAATAATTCTTTACTAAATGCTAACCGGCCCGGGGAGCCGCCCGCTGCGAGTTACGCAGCAGGGGCTCCACCGGGCCGGAACCATCATACGCCCAGGGGGGCGCATAAGGGTCAGTTGGGCTCGTTATCCACTCACCCGCCATAGGATGAGTGACCCATTTCCGAACTTTCGGACCACCTGAGAGTGATCCAGTGCCTCCTTTACGGTGGGCAAGTTCTCCTGGATCATCCGCTCCTGGTTGTCATAGCGTGTGAGCAGGAGGTAGCCGATGCCATGATAGCCTTGCCCGTTGAGCTTACGATGGAGTGCTGGGTCCAGGTCGAGCTTGAATGTAGGGACTGCTTCACGCCCTTGCATCCTTAAGTCGGTCCAGACATCGTCGTCCACCACCAGCAGTGCCTTTGCCGGAACATGTTGCATCACATACTGAGCGGCATCCCGGACTGCGTAGTCGGGCTTGGCAGACATGGCCTCGTGCAGAGACGGTCCCCAGCGATGGGTCAAGGACACAGCAGCGAGTGCCATCAGACCAACCACTGCCAGGCGAGCTAGACCGGTGATGGCGGGTTTACGCCAGAGCCATTGGTCTGCCCGCGTCCCTTCCTGAGGGGTGCGCCAGACTAAAGTCCAGATCCGGTCGGCCACCCCAGCAATCACAAGCGCTGCGAACGGAAACATAGCCGTGGCATAGGCAAAGGGCAGGTAGCCCTTGGTACCCAGGAACAACACCTGCGCTAGCAGGCAAACAGCCACCCCACGTAACCGCTTGATTAGCAGAGCGGCAGGGATGGCCAAGGTTCCGACACCGAGCAGGACCGGGTCGGCATGAAGCCAGCCTATGACTGCCATGTACTTGCCGCTGTGGGGGTCGAGAACACTCCCGCTTCCCTGCCTGCCCACGAGTTGCCACCAGGCCGAGCCGAGCAAGCTCACGTGGCCGCGGCCCGGGATGAATTCGTTCTTGACGACAGCGTAGAGAACATAGAACGCGGCAGTCAGAGCGAATGACCATCTCATATACGATCGCCATATCTTGGCGTTGCGGTCGTCACTTCGATCCCAGAGCATAATGAACACTCCGAGAATCAGGGCGACGAAGATGGTCTCCTTGGACAGGACAGCCAGGGCGCAGGCGACACCAGCAGTCGCCGCCGACCTCAGGCTCCTCATTGGTGAAGCCAGGGCCCAAAGGCCAATGACAGCCCACATCACTGCCACGTTGTCGAGAAACACGAACCGCTGAAACTCGAGCGCGAGCGGTGACAACGAGAACAACAGCACAGCTGCACCAGCGAAGAACTGGCGCAGACCGAGCCGCCGGGCGAGGAGGTACAGGAACAGCACCGTTACCAGGTGGATGAACAACATGGCTTCGCGCCCCGCGATGATTGCCGTCGGATCACGCTGGAACGCGCGCGTAACCGTGGTGTAGGCGGCGATTGTGATCCAGCCAAACGGCGGGTGGTCGTACATGAAGGTATACGGGCTGAGGCTGAAGTGCTTGTATTGCACCGCCCAAGCCTGCTGCATGTAGATACCTTCGTCGCTGTTGATTAACCCAGGAGACCCAGCAAACCCCCGCCAGTGCACCCAAAATGCCACCACCAAGACGGTAGTGAGCATCAGAGCGCCAGGAAGGTAGTGCCGCCGCCACTCCCGCGACCAGACGACTGGCCGCGGGAGTGGCTTTACAGCTGGTTTATGTCTCGGAGCTACCAACAATTGTTGGGTTAGGGATCTAGCCCGCGAAAGCGGGCTCTGGGTCAGTGACGTCACCGAAATGCTCCCCTCTGTGCATGGTCTTGCCCCAGTCGTACTGCTTGAGAACGTAGCGCTTGAATGCGCTGATCGCTGCCACTGCCAGGGCGATGTTGTAAATCGGGATGAACAGCACGAACCGGATCATGTACAGGCGAGTGACTCTGAGCTGAAATTCCTGGCAGAAGTCCAAGAAGGCCAACCTGAGAACTAGCGCATACCTGACGGACAGTGCCGCCGGTAGGAAAGTCCACAACACGATGGCCACCGGTGCCTTGTACAGGATCGCTGTAGCAAGGGACAGTGGAATCATGATTCCGGAAAGGGCTTGCCAGTACGTGATCGTCAGCAGCTCGTAGGCCAGCAATCGCTTGCGCAACGAGGGTATCTGACGCCACTCGCCCCGGCCCCGGACGTCTTTGAAACCCACGTCCCAACGACGGCGCTGGACTCTCCAGGCCCGCAAGGACGTTGGGGTTTCCTCCTGCGTGACAAGTTCGGGCACGTAGAAGGTCCGGATAGGGAGGCCCAACACGCAGGCCCGTACTGCCTGGTCCGCGTCCTCGGTCGGGACATCGACCCAGGATACTTTCTTGAGTACGTGGGTCCACCAAAGGGTGGTGTTACCGCCCAGGGTGATGAACCCTTTCTCAGCCTGGTATTTCATACGCGACTTGAACCACACGCGGTATTCGGTGCAATTGATGCCACGCCAGGCACTACCCCAGCGGAACCCACGCGGGTCCCACCGGGCGTAGGTTTGCCCGGCTAGGCGTTCGCAACGGGCGCGCCTTTTGCCGGTTTGGTTAGCCGGGTCCTTGCGCCCAGATGGGGTTGGGTGTACCCGGTGGGGAGCCCAGATGTTCATGAGCTGTACGCCGCCCTGCCAGATTGCCACTTCGGGATAACGCATAGCACGCGTGTTGAAGTCAAGCATTATATCCTCGGCGGCTTTGCTTTCGGCATCGAGCCAGAATGATAGGTCTCGGTCGACGCGCTCCTGCAGCATGTGGATCATGGACAACGGCTTGCTTTGCCTGTCGTCCACCGGAACCAATACGACCTCGATGCGTCCAGGGAACTCTTGTTCGGCCCGGCGCGCTTCGGCGATCGTTGGTAGTTCGTGGTCGGCGTCGCCTATCCCCACCAACACGCGATACATTTCGCGGGGATAGTTGAGGTTCATCATGCGCCGCAGGTTGCGGTACAACACCCCAGCCTCATTGCTCGCAGGCACGAGGATATCGAAGGTGTAATACGGTTCCTCGTACGATTCGAGCCGGTCTTGGCCAGAATCGGCGGCCCATGGGTTGCGCCAGTGGTGCGACGTCAGACGCAGCGTGCGAGCTTGGATTACAAACATCGGGAGGCTGTAGAGGCTAACTGTCGTGATCATGGTGGCGCTTGCATTTTGCAACATACCCCAGCCAAATGCTCCAATCGCAGCCAGAGACAGCAGGCCTTGGAGCATCCGGCGAGAACGGGGAGGCAAACGCCAGACACGGCGCCTCGGAGCCTCAGGCCAGCGCGGAAGCAGCTTGCCTTCGTGCGAGACGTGCATGGCTGGCATTGTGGCCAGGGGGGGCTTGATTGCCACGGCATGGTGACGAGGGCGATACCCATAGCTGTATGACCTTCGGGCCTTCCCTAAGGTGCGGTGAAGCGCTCCGTTGCGGGAATTGACCCGATTGCCACGCGGTAGGAATCCGGGCTCGAACACCCAGTTCTTCGATACCACGAAGTTGATGATCGTGATGGCCCCGACGGACAGGGTGTTGGCGACAACGTAGTGCATCCGGCAGAGGTGCAGGGGACCGAATGTGAGATTGAGACGCAGGCTCACCAGCCAGACGACGCCAACCCAGTTGAGGTAAGACGTCGCCGCACGGCTGAAAATGAACTTGCCCAAGCACATCAGTCCGTTTTCCTGGCTCCCGCGGAAGGTGATCTTGTGGTTGAGTACGAAATTGTACACGAACGTTATTACGAGCATTACTGCCGTCGCCACCCGGACACTACATCCGAGGCGGTCGATTAGCAGCCACATGGTGGCCAGACCGATCACCAGTCCGGATAGGCCGGTAGCGATGAATTGGGCGAACTGCTTGAATTGGCCGGCTTCTTGCACGGCCACTTGCCGGTGAGACGTCATGGATAGCTCTCCCCCCAATCGGGTTCAGACGGTGTCGATGAGCGGTTCTGCACGCTGCTTGGCAGGCTTGCGGAACCACATGTCGTAGCGCATGATCAACAGCTGCTTGACGAGCAGTAGGAGTTGCTTCTTGGTTGCTTTGCTGTCTCCCTCAGAGCGAGGATCGAAGGTGTACCCGTACTCCATGAACCGGAGAGGGGCGCACCTCACGAGGATCTCGAGGAGGAACTTGAAGCCCATAGGACGCACGCCTTCCATGTCGACCTTGTCGCGGTTGATGGCGAAGAAGCCGCTGGTGCGGTCTGTCAGATCGCGTAGTCGTACCGGGAAGAACGCCCAGGTCATGAAGCCGGTTGCCCGTGAGATGAGGTAGCGGGCCAGGTTGAAGCCCGGTGCGCTGCCGCCGTAGCGCCAGCGTGTGGGCAGCACCATGTCTACCCCGGAGGCGAGGCAGACTGCGACCGGCAGCAATTCCTCGGGTGGGTGTTGTAGGTCGCCGTCACAGACGACGATGCGTTCGAACTTGGCATTGGTGATGCCCCGCAGGATCGCACCGGCCAGGCCGTCGCGCCGGCGCTCTTCCTGGCTCCGGCGAATCCAACTGATAGTCAGGTTCGTCCGTCCGTTGTACAGCTCGGCGAGGCGCTGCGCGGCATTGGCGGTGAGGTCGTTTTTGGAGTCATCCACAAACAGGAGCTGCACCGCCCCTTGCCAGCGCCTGGATTCCATGCTGTGCCCTAGACGGCGCACAAGCTCTGGAACATTGTCTTCCTCATGGAAAGTCGGCACAACAATCGTAACGTTCAGGTTCATCATACCTCCAACTAGTAGCGGTTCGGGATTGGGTTGGTGCGTTACTTTGGTCGGGTTGGTGTTTCTTCGGAAATGTTGAATTGTGAATCAGCCCAACAAAAAGCTCCTTTCAGGAGCGTGGGTTTCTATTTGCTCGGTAGAGGGTAAAACCATACCGCATTACTAATAATCACAAGTTTTGTTCATTATGTCAATACAATTTGTGATTTCGCATGAGTCATTTTGCCCAAAGCTGGGGTCTATGTTACGGCGAGTGAGGTTCGGGGGGCGATGGCGACTCAGGCACCAACCTTTGGGCGCCGGCTGATCCCTCGCCGGCAGCCAGCGAACGCATGGCTTCTTCATGTTTCTCGAGCGCTTCATCGGCCAGGGCCTGGGGGTCGGGGGCGTTGCGAAAGATGAACTTCTCCTGCTCGCCAGCCGATTGGATTTGGATCTCGCCGAAATTAAAGACGGTTTGCAAAAAGCCTTGTTTGACGCCCGAAACATCCTCGATTTGCCGCAGATTGATCTGAGAAACCCGGCGTTGGAATAGGGCGAGTTGCTCGACCTGGACGATGTGGATATTGGTGAAAATCAGCAGGTTATGCCGGTATACGAAGAGGGCCACGACGAAAATGATAACGGCTATGAGCACCATCACGAGAATGAGCAACAACATAAGGCCCGGCGGAAACGGCGTAGCTGCGGGAAAGCGGCCCAAAATGTAGGCGAAGGCAGCGGCGACCACAGCCAGCAACCCGGCGATCAGCAGCGTTGGCAGGACGTCAAAAATGCTGCGGCGGACGACGCGGACAATGTTTTCGCCCGGGTCGAGTTTGAATCCGTAATCCATGACGGCTCCTTAATGCGATAACGGCATTATACTACCCTACCGAGCCAAAACCGGAGACCGCCAAGTAGGTGATGGCGACCAATAGGCTCGACACCTGGGCGGCGGCGAACAGCCGGTAATGCACGCTTTGCCAGCGCCGGAGGCCTTTGCGCCAGACGGTGAGGTGCGTGAACACGTAGACCGACAGCAGCAGGAGCAGCAGCAATATGGTCACAATGGTGCCGAAGTTAAGCGTGCGGATAATCGAGAGCGGCTTGAAGAGGCTGTATTGCTGGGGGCCGGGCGCGCTGGGCGTGATGCTGCCGTTGGCTACGACCGGCTTGGGGCTCTTGGAGGGAGTGGGCGTGGCGGAGGGGCTGGGCGTGAGAGTGGGCGTGGCCGCCGGGGTGGCTGTGGCCACGGGCGCGGCCGCCGGGCGTGGGGTGGCGGCGGGCTTGGGCGCCGGCGCGTTGGCGGCCACGGTGGCTCCAGCCACCGAGCCGTAGTGCGCCACCACCAGTGTGGTCTGGCCGCCCTGCAGCGTGCCGTTTTGGACCGCGAAGCCCACGTCGGTGTAGTTGGGATTAAGGATGTTGGCTTTGTGGCCGGCCGAATTCATCCAACCGGTCATCACGCCGGAGGTGGTGTCGAAGTCTTTGGCCAGGTTTTCGCCGGCGTAGCTGTAGTTGTAGCCGGCCTGGGTAAACCATTGCCAGGGTTGGGCGCCGGTGGCGGGATTGACGTGCGCCCAGTAATTGTACTGGAACATATCCGCGGCCTTCAGCGACGCGCTGCTGTTGAGGCGAGAGTCGAGCTTAAGCGCGGGCAGGCCGGCGGCGGCGCGCTGTTGGTTGGTCTGGTTAAACAGGTCGACCGGCGTAATGTCGGTGGCGTAGGCCAGCACATTGCCGTGCACCAGCACGCGAACAGCGGCCGGCCGCATGATGTTGGCCGTCACCTGCACGCCGATGATCATGATGGCCATCAGGGCCAGGCCGTGCAGGCGGATGAGATGCGGACGGTGGTCGTTGTGCTTATGCGGAACCAGCCAGTGACGGAGCTGGCTGTGAGCCCTGAGATACAGAGGTTTAGGCTTAAGCTTTTTACCCATGACGCAATTGTACCATCTTAAAAACCCCGCGCGAGGCGGGGTTTTTAAGGGTTAGCGGACGGCGGGTGTTTAGGCCCGGCGCCGCTTAGCAACCTGGACAGTGGCGATGGCGCCGGCAGCGGCCACAGCCGCGGCGACGGCCAGGGCCAAGTCCGCGTTGCCCGAGCCGGTTACCGGCAGGGTGGCAGCGGTAGTAACGGCCGGGGTGGTCGAGGTGCTGAGCACCTGGCCGCCGGTGTTTGTAGCGCTACCCTGTCCAGGGGCCGGAGTCGGCGTGGGCGCGGGCGTGGTGGCGGGCTTGTGGTCACAATCCTTGTCAGACTTCTTGTGGTCGTCTTTGTCGTGGTCCACGGGCTTGGGAGCCGGGGTCACGACGGGTTTGTGGTCACAATCCTTATCCTTGTTTTTGTCCTGGTCGGACTTTTTGTGGTCGTCTTTATCGGACTGCTTGTGGTTATCCTTGTCCTTGTCGTGGTCGGTTTCGTGAGAAACTTTCACGTTCTTGGAGTGGTCCACATGCTGGTTGTCGCAAGCCAGTGCAACGCTGGGTGATACCAGAGCGGTACCAAGCGTGAGCGTCATAATGGCATTCTTGAGGACTAACATTATCTATGAGTATCCTTATTGACAAATTATGCATTTTGTTTGGTGGTAATTTTGTTAGAAGCCATGATACCACTAACGTATACTTTTGTCAATGCTTTTTAGCTAAACCACCCTCACTTTCAGGTACACGCCCAGTGATAAACAGCTATACCATCACTTCACCTGCAACGGCGTGATCGGAGGGAACAGGGGTTGATAGTTTCATGTCGTAGTAGGGTTTTACAGATAAGAGGGCCTGTAATGGCGCTGATTATGAGGCAATTGGGCGGATTCTAAGGGTGACTGAGGCGCCTGGGCGGCGTTGCCGGTTTGGGGATTATTCCCAGTATTGCAATCTGTTTTTTTACCACTGCTTACGCCCATTTCACTTCCCGTGGCAACCTGGTTTGGGCAATTAGGACTCCCAATAGGTCCAGACCACCGGATGAGTGATAAAAGTAGCTACACCATGCATTTTCGAAACACGACGTCCTCCGAGCACGCCGGCTGCTGGCATATTCATGGCATAATAGGCCCACGATAGCCCCCTGCCGCTGGAGATGCCTGAAAGTGAGGGTGGTTGGACCTTTTTGCTTCCGGCAATATACCTAATGCTCTATGGGAGACGATGTGCTACAAGGCTAGGTATGAACCAAAGCGATGATTTGACTCACCAGAAGTCCACCGGGCGGGAGCGGAGATACCAGTTGTCCGCGGCGCTGCTTGAGCGGGTAGAAGCTTTGGCGGCCGCCAATCCGGAGGAAATATTTACGGTTTGGGGCGGGAATCTGAGGTGCTATTACGCCTCTGCGTCGACCACCATAGTGCGGCGGGGTTACCGTCCCGAGGAGATGATCGGGCACCACGCGCGGGAATATGTGCATGTGAGCGATATGGCTCATTTGTTACTCGCCAAGTCCGATACGGAATTGACAGGCAAATCGATAGAAATGACCGTTGCTTTTCGCAATAAGGATGGCGAGCGGATACGCGTCCGCAGCAAAACCGTACTAGTGAAGGACCCGGATAGCGGCAAACTGTTCTTTTTGACCCGAACGGTGCCGCTCGAGCGCTAGGCGGGCTCGCAGGTGCGGGTTATTTGGCGAGCTGGGGGGTGACCTCGGCGAGAGCCTGGGTCATCGTTTCGACCGCGACGCCGGAATTCTTGACGGCAGCCATGTCGGCGTCGAAGACGGCCGGGGTGGTGCTATACTCCCCTTCTTGCAGATCGGGGCTGATCTGGTGATACACGATGATGAGCCAGGTCTTGTCGTGGACGGCCTGATTGACCCAGCCCTGAACCTCAGCGGCGGTGGTGAGGTTGGTAATGTTTTGGACCCGCAGGCGGTAGAGGTCGGTGTCGTCCTTGGAATTGTAGCCGGGGTCGGTGGTGCGGTAGGACTTATAATACTTGGCCGCGGCAGCGATGGTCTGATTGTTGTAGGTGCCGTAGGGAGCGGCGAAGTCCGAAATGGGGCCGCCAAATTTATTGGTGAGCGTGGTCTGGCTGTTTTTGAGCTCGTTATTGAGCTTGGTGGCGTTCAGCGTGGTGAGGTCAAGGTGGTTGACGGTGTGGGAGCCAATTTCATTCCCGGCCTGCTTGATCGCCGAAATTTCGGCCACGGTCATATAGTCTGGCTGCTTAGTGAGGTAGCCGGAGATGATGTAATACGTCGCCTTGAGGCCGTATTTGTTCATGATGGGCAGACCCTGAGTGTACTGGTTGGCCCAGCCGTCGTCGAAGGTGAGAGTGACGATGGCACGGTTGAAACCGATGGGCGCGTAGGGCAGGAAGCTGAAATCGTTGGTGGTGAGGGTGCCGTTTTGGTACATCAGGTGCATGAGGCTGGCCTTGGCGACGCCGGCTGGTATGACGTACTCGAGGCGCAGGTGGGTCCAGGTGGAGGCGGCGAGCGCCGTGCCAACGTAGAGATACTGCATGGTGCCGTCGTTCATCGTAAGGGCAATGTCAACCTCAGATTGCACACTCGACTTGTACCAGTCGGTGAACACATAGTCTTTGCCCGGCGTGACGGCCTGGGGGGTGTAGGCCCAGTTGGCGGTCCCGCTGGCGTAACCCGTGACTGTGAGGCCCAGGCTGCGCGAGCCGGTATGGCCGGTAGTGAGGTAGCTAAAAGCAGAGTTGTTGGTGCCCCAGCTCGAATGGGTCCAGTCTTGGGGCTGGCCGTTCACGGCCGTCTCGACCGACGGGTTCGGCACACCGGTGGCTGAGGGCGGAGGCGTGGGGGTTGGGCTCGGTGTTGGGGTTGGGCTCGGGGTGGGCGTAGGCGTGGGCGACGGCGATGCGCCGGCTGTGCCGAGCGCGAAATTATCGGTGGTGAGCGTGCCGTTGGCCGCGATCACGTGGAACACGGTGGCCTGCTTGGCGCCGGCCGGGGCGGTAAAGTTGGCCGAAAACTGCTTCCAGGCCGAGCTCGCGGATACTGCTCCCAGATCAAGGTAGCTGAGGTTGCCGGCGCCGTCGTCAATTTGGACGAAGGCGTTGGTGGCCACGGTCGACTGGTAGTAGTCACTGAAGGTGTACTGCGCGCCGCCGGTGACGGCCACCGGGGCAAAGTACCATTTGGCGTCACCGTCGGTGTAGCCGCTCACGCTCACGCTGAGCGCGTGCGCACCGTCTTCGGCGCCCGAATTGGTGTAGCTAAAGACCGGAGTGTTGGCGCCCCAGTGACCCTGGAGCCAGCCGTCGGGGGCGCCGCCGGTGGCGGTTTCGGCCGAGGGGTTGGCTACCAGGTTCGGCCCGGCCGCACGGGCGCCGGCCAGTGGCTGCATGAGTCCGAGCAGGACCAACGCGGTGGCTAGAATTTGTGGCATTTTCTTGAATGTCATTTGTTGGTCCCTCCTTGGAACTCATTTCATCGAACATTTATGATACTCGAACGGATGATGGCCGGGGGCGCGAGGCCCCCGAAAGTACAGTTCGCGCGCGCGAGCTGCAAACTTGGCTAGCTGCTTACCTTCCGGCCCCGAACAAGCTCACAAGGAAGCTGCCCGTGGACAATAGGTGGTAAGCCACCACTACCGCGAGAGCCGCGGCGCCGGTGATACCAAGCAGGCGCTTCATGATTAGCGCTTTGAGAACTTAGTGGCAGCCATGTAGACGATAGCCCAAACAGCGAGGCCGGCGGCCGCCGCGACGGCGATCTCCACAACGTTGCTCACACCGGTCAGAGGCAAAACAGCCGCAGTGGTCGCAGCGCCTAGAACCGCAGGAACGGGGGTAGGAGTAGGTGTATACATTACGCGTCCTTTCGTTAGTTAGTTACTGCCGCAGCATTCATGATGCGGTATCGGCGCCCAGCGGTAGTCCAGCCCGCTTCCGTGCTGAACTTGCGCTGGACGACGATTTCGTACCACGACTTAAAGAACACAACCAAATTGACGAACCGCAACATATAGAACATCGGGAACGCCGCCACCACGCCAGGCCGGTGATTGAGGCGGGCCGACCAGATGGTGAACATCAAGAAGATGACCATATCGTTGAGGAACATGAGGGCAAGCGGTGCGTAGTTTTGGCCCCACCAAGCCAAGAATGGCACTACGGTGAGCTCCAGCAACAGCACCACCTCCTCCAGGATCATGAAGCCCATGTAGGCGTCGAGGCGGTGGGGGCGCAGGCCCACCTTGTGCCGGAGCATCACCTGCCAAGCGCCCCGGTACCAGCGGGAAATCTGCTTCCAGTAGTCGCCGAAGTCCTTGGGGTCCTGGGTGAAGGCCTTGGCCTGCGGAATGTAGGCGATTTTGCCGATCTTCTGGCGGTGGATCTGCATGGTGAGGTCCATGTCCTCGGTCAACGACGGTTGGGTGAAATCGAGCTGGTCGATAATGTCGGTCCGGAACACGCAGGTGGCGCCGGGGATCACGGGGATGACGCCGAGGAAGTTCTGGATGCGCCGCATTATTTCCAGGCCGAGGGTGTACTCATAGGTGCGGTATTTGGAGATCCAACCGCCCTCGAGGCTCTGGACATGGCCGGTGGCCGCCACGAACGAATCGTCGAGGCGGGCCTTGAGCTCGTCGAAGTAGCTCGGGGTAAACACGCCGTCGGCGTCGGCGATGTGGACCCAGGTGTAGCGCTGCTCGATGCCGAAGTGCTTGATGCCGCCCAGGATCGCCATGGCCTTGCCGCCTTGGGGCTGGGCGAAGACGTTGTACCACGGCAGGTGCGAGAGCGCGATGAGCACGGTGGTGTCAATGGAGCCGTCGGACACCACGAAAATGTCGGCGGCGTCCATGCCGGCGGCCAGCGCCGAGCGCACCGTGGCGGCAATCACCACCTCCTCGTTGTGAGCAGGCAGAATGAGTGCGATCGAGCGCTTGGGCTCCGCGGGTGATTTAGCTGTGGCGATGTCTTGCATGAAATGGTGAATGCTCTTGTTACTAAAATCAGAGGGCCGCAGCAAGCGCTGCAGTACCCTCTGATATCCTTTTATTTCCGAATTAAACATTGTGAAGTAATCTCGTCATTTTGTCAACCCCCTATTTGGTTCCTTCCCGGTTTTGCGTCTTCAGGTAGGCTGAATGCATGGTCTCGATAGACAGCCCGGAAGCCTTCACGCTCACCAGATCGGTCTCAAAGTCGGCCGGCGATCGCGAGTACTCACCCCCGTTGGCGGCCACCTGGTGGTACACCAGGATGAGCCAAGTGTGGTTTTGCTTGGCGGTGGTAAGCCACGCGCGCATCTGCATAGGGGTGGTGTCGGCGCGGACGTTTTCAACCTTGAGCTGGTAGGGGTTGAGGGCGTCGGGCGAGTTGAAGCCGACCTCGGTGGAGCGGGAGGTTTCGTAGAGGGACTTCACGGCTGCGGTGGTTTGGGCATTGCTGGCGCCAAAGGGCGGCGCGAAATCAGCGACGTCACCGTAGCACTTGGTGAGGCCGTCGTGGGACAGCTTGACCTGCTTCTGCAAATCCTGGTCGCTGAGCTTGGTGAGGTCGGGGTGGTTGTAGGTGTGGGAGGCCACCTCGTGGCCGGCTTTGGTGAAGTCATAAACCTGGCCCGGGGTCATGTACTGGTTTAGCTGCCCCAGGAAGCCGGACACGAGGTACTGCGTGCTCACCACGCCGTAGCTGTTCAGCAGCGGCAGCGCGTTGTCGTGGATGCTGCGCCAGCCGTCGTCGAAGGTGAGAGAGACCATGCCGGTGGCAAAGCCGGGGGCGGTAGCCGATTGCAGGGTGTAATTGTCGGTTTCAAGCCAGCCGGCGCGGTCGAGCGGGTGCGAAATTTGGATCTCGGTGACGTCGGCCGGCACGAAGAAACGCTGAGTGTAGAGCGCCCAGCCGTCGGAGGCGGCGGTGGTGTCGAGGTTCACGAATTGCTGCTTGCCGCTAGCCTCCTTGAGCATGAGCACGGCGCGGGTGGTGACGTTTGAGCGGTAATTGTCCTGGAATTGGTAGTAGGCGCCGGGGGTGACCGCGAGGTTGCCGGTGAACCAGTCGGCGGTGCCGTCGGTGTAACTGCCGACGTCGATGCGCAGGCCGGTGCGGGAGCCGTAGCCGGCCACCACGGTGAAGCGGCCGTCGTTGCGGCCGTAGGCGTTACTGTCCCAGCCGCGCGGGTGGGTGCCGGCCGAGGTTTCCAGGTTGCCGTTAGGAACGAGGTTGCCGGAGGTGAGGGTGACCGGGGCGTACTCGACGCCCGGCCCGAGGCCGGCCGCGTCGGGCAGGGTCACGGCTTCGTCGGAATGCACATCGGCCTGGACCGAGCTGGGGGCCTTGGCGTGGGCGATGAAAGCGCCGGCCGAACAGCGGCTGTCGGTGATGGCTTGGCCAATATCAATCGTGCCGCGGCCGAGGGCGTAGGAGCCGGAGGCAGCAAGCAGGACGAGGATAATTAGAAAAGCGCGAAATTTAGTTAACACTCTAGGGCAAAGCCACAATTACAATCGGTCATTATACCCAAACATTAGCATTATGTCAATAACGCTTAGCCCGAATAAATCAAAAAACACCGGCACTGCGGCGGGTGTTTTTTGGAATAATGCCGTAGGCGGCGGGGACGAGGCTGTGTGCCCCGTCCCCCCGCATGACCGCATCGAACCTCAGTGCTTGAACTCTGGCCAGTTCCGGACAGTGCGGATCACCGACTGGACTGCTTGGGTCTCGCCGGGAATCTGCGTCATGTAGGGATAGAAATAGAACAAGATGTTCTTCACGTGAGCCTTCACCAAGTCGCGGATGGTCTGGACCATCACGTCGGGTGGCGGGGCGCCCTGGTTGGACTTGGCCGGGTTGGGCGGGAAATGGAAGTGCGTGACGTTGTCGGGCTCGTTGACTGCGTAGCTGAAAGCCTGGATGGCCATTCCGCTGTGCTTCGACCCGGCTGACGACACGACAGCAGCCGCCATCGTGCCCATGTATGCGACGGTGCCGTAGGTCTGCGTCTGGCCGTCTGGTCCGGGCGGGTTGCCGTAGTCGCGCGTGTTGTCCGGGTAGGCGTAGTAGTCGCCCACCAAGTCGTCGGTGGCAGTCTTCACCATACCTAGGAACTTCTGGTTGCCATCGCCGTTGTTGTACATGGTGACGAGGGCGTGCTTCTTGGTGATGCGGTGGAGCTCATCGAAGCGGTGCTTGAGCAGCGGCAGATTCTGAGCCACGTCGTCCAGGCTTCCGGGCAGCTCGTCGCTGAGGTAGTAGCGCGAGATCACCGAGTGGTATGGGCTGTTCTCGAACCAGTTCACGATAGCTTCAAACTCAGCGTCGGTGTTGATGCCGTCGAGCTGCTCGGAGGTGAGCGGTTGTCCGCCGTTGGCCGCCACGGCCTGCTTGATGCAGGGATCGTTCGGGTCCACCTGGTTGGTAAACTGGTGGTGGAAGTGCTCGTCGACCAGATCCGGGTCGAGGTCCTTACAGCCGATGATGTCCTTGAGCGGGACCACCTGCTTGACGTGCAGGATATGGGAATCGCTGAGCACGCCGTTGATCTTGGACTTGTCCGCGTTGAGTAGCGAGTAGTTGATCTCCTCATCGATCTTGGCGGACTTATCGGCGGCCATCAGCAGGCCGTCGCGGAACGCCTGGGTGCCGGGCTGGCCGGAGTCGAACATGGAGATCAGGACCGGCTGGTTCTGGTGGAGCACGATCAGGCCCGTTACCGAGCCCGCGATTGCCAGGACGGCGATCACGGCCAGTACTACGACGGTGCGAAACCGGGGTTGGTGTAAGCGCCGCGGTCGATCACGTTGCGCACGATCAGTCATCTTGGATCGCCTGCCTATCGGGAGGTTTGAGTATTCGGATGAAAGGTTCGTTCGGGTCGGCGCAACTTTACTATGTTTTTATCTGAAGGTCAACAAAAACAGCCTCGATGAGAGGCTGTAAATGTTTATGGTTAACGTGATAATTGCGTTCCGCGGTGAGGAACGCAGGGCGGTAACCCTACGTTCCTCACCGTTGCCGGAACGAGGAGCGGTTGTTGCTAGTCGTTCCGGCTGGCCGTCAGCTCCCGAGCTCGGGATTGGCGGCCTTGGTGGCGGCGATGCACCGGACCAGGAAGGCCGAGTCATCGGCGCCGTTCGCGGTGCCCGTGACGTTCTCCAGGGGGAGCAGGATCACGTTGTTCGCCCCGTTGGTGAGGACAATGTGGGACATCCGCGCGACGTCGGCCGGTGTGACGAGCCGGTGGGCCGCGTGGAACGATGCGGCGGTTGCCGGGTCCGTGAGCCACCAGGAGAACTCCTGGATGATGCTCGTGGCCTCGTCACCATTGATCGCCTTCTCGGTCTGGGCGGCGGTCACCAGCCCGGACTCTCTGGTGTAGAAGTCCGGATAGAACCCCGTGCTGTTGATGTCGCCGCCGTACGGCTTCGACAGCCTGACGTTGTCCGAGACATTCGGCGAGAACAGGTCGTGGCCCGTTATGGCCTTGATGCCCGTCCACGACTTCACTTC
Organism: uncultured bacterium; assembly: GCA_963740635.1. Lineage (GTDB taxonomy): Bacteria > Patescibacteriota > Saccharimonadia > UBA4664 > UBA4664 > UBA5169. The sequence goes on from CAVUEQ010000001.1 coordinate 601,157, forward strand.
GGCGGCGCGCCGGCTGACCTCGGCCGGCAAGTGCTGCGTGGGCCCGTATTGCAGGACCACGAAGTACGAGATGAGGCCCGGCCGCTTGGCCACCAGCGTCTGGAGGTAGCTCTTGGCGCCGGCGTCGCCCAGTTTGTTGATCACGGGATCGACACCGATGAGCGGCGACATAGCGTTGCACCAGATGGCGCCGACGAGGTCGGACGCCGCCGACACCGGCACGTAGGCACCAAGGTAGGCGATCCCGTTGGCCCCAGCCTTCTGGAAGTCCGGGAGCGGGCCGAACGCGGCCTGGTCCGTGGCCGGTGGTCGGATGGCCTGGATCAGCGCGTGGCGCGGAAGCACGACCTTGGCCTGCCCGGGGCAGTCTGGGTTGAGGCCGGTGGCGGCGCCGGCCTTCGGCGGGCGGGGCGGGGCGGGCGTCGACGGCGAGCTGGTGCTGGGCGATGACGCGGCCGAAGAACTCGACGACGCCGGTGAGGTGCTGCTCGCCGAGGTACCCACCAAACTGAGGGGCTGGGTGTTGGAGGTGGACTTGGCGGGGTCGTTGCCCCACGGCTTCGTTATGAGCGCCCAGCTCCCGAGCACGCCGATCACGATCGCGAGCACGATGAGGCCGGTGCCCACGGACGGTCCGCGGCGCTTGGGCTGATTCCAGTGCCGGTCGGGGGGCTGCTGGCCAGAGGGCTGGCTGCTGGGGCTGGTAGGATCACTCATGATCCGCACTCCGTTTCCGGGTTGTCAGACGTGCGGCCAACCTGGCCGCGACGTTGCGTTCGAACCTGGTGACACTACCATATATTTCCAGATATGTCAACCGAAAAGCTCAAGCGGAATGAGCTCGAAAAATAATTGCGTTTAGGGAGAGGCGCGCAGGTTCGCACGCCTCTCCCGTGTCTAAACGCGATGCTGGAGAGAAGCCCCGGGATGAACCTAATGGTTCGAGTGCATCCCATCCCAGACAGCCTGGGCGGCGGCGATGAGATAGTAATCATCGTGGGCCCAGGGATTCTCCGTGTACACGAGAATGTTGGTGATCGGGTGATCATCCTGAGTGAGCATCCGCGTGTAGTCGGTGATTTGGTCGGCTGTGGGCGCCGGGCTGTGTGGATAGCCCTTTGCTTGCACCGCTCCCCAGGAGGCTTTCTTCTCCTTCTGCCAGATGAGATCGCCCACCTGAGGGTAGGCGTCGACCGGTCCGTAGCCAGCCGGCGCACCTTCGGGCAGGTAGATCGGCAGATGCGCATCAGCCTGATAGCTGAAGAGCTGCGCTTTGTCGGTTGCCGGATCCCCGGTGCCGGGAAAGTCCGACATGACGTGGATCTGCTTGCCGTGCAAAGACGTGAGCTGACCGTACCACCGGTTGATGGCGATGCGGCCCGTGGTGTACTGGCCGTCGGCCGGGTTCTTGGGGGCCAGGTTGGCCGACAAGAACGGGCCGTCGACGGTGTCGGAGTGGGGTCCACCGGCGAGGGTTGCCCAGTAATTCATCACGTCACCATCAGCCAGCACCTTGTATTCGGAGCTGAGCTGCATGCTGACCTGGAAGCCGTCGCAGGTGGCCTCGTCGATGTAGGCCGCCATGTGCGTGGCATTCTGGTCACCGGCGTCCACGTACGGGCCGGCGTAGACCACCTCAGTGTACTTGGAGCCGCGCAATTTGCGTAGCTGCATGTACGAGGCGGCCTTGTCCGCCGGGGCGTACAGGGTGACCGCAATGGTGTGCGGTCGGAGGGCCGGCGGGTACGGGATCTCGGCCGGCCCCGGCGTCACGCAGTCGATCGACGGCATTTCAGACGCCGGGGCGCGGGGCGAGATGTTGGCCGCTGCCGGGGCGGACGTGGTGGCGGGGACCCTGATCTTGCTGTAGTCCGGCGCGCCGGTGCCCACGTGGATATTGCCGTTTTGAATGTTCACCACCAAGGCCCAGACGAGACCGGCCAGAGTAGCCACGAATATTATCGGGCTGAAGAAGCGCCAGATCTTGTGTAGTGCGTGTAGCATGAGAGGCTCCTCTCGGGTCGGATTGTCAAAGCATCGGTTTAGACTGGCAAATATTACCATGAATTGCTCTAAATGTCAATTATGCGAAAGTGTGAGCCTCATCATCCCCGTATTGGTTACGGTGTTAGTCAAAATGCACATCGATTCCTGCCGGCTGGTGCCCGCTCGGAGGGAGCGGCATAGTTTCAACTGATGGCGTGATAGGCAAACCCCCGTGGCTGAGCGAGAACACGCGCCACCGGACTGTCGTGCGGGTTCATTCCTAAGCATGCAGCTACTATTATCGTGTCAGATTTGGGGTCAAATTACGACTATATTTTCCACTTCTACCAGTCCCTCCGAGCGAGGCGGAAGGGGCTACATTTATGGCGTAATATGGCCGGCTCGGGCGCAGCGGGGTATTGAGACTCAGCTTGCACAATGACTACTGGCAGTGGCGCTTTTCGTTAGTGATGCGAAAACTCACAGGATCGGCCAGCTTATCCGCCCGCACAATGAGGTAGTGGTTGGTGAGCGCCTTCTCCACCCGGCAGGTGATGGTGGGCGTTGATTGCGTAACGCTAATGGTGCTCCCAAAGGGTCCGGTATTAATGCTGGTGATTTTGAGGCTGTAACCCGTGGTAGCCTCGGGGCCGAGGGCGACGCCGGCGACGGTGGAGGCCGTAAAGTCGACCGGTATGAGCGGGGGCAACTGGGGCAGGCCGGCGTGAATTTGCCGCCAGTACTCCTCCCACCGGGCCTGCGTGTTGATAACGTCTTGGCGGGCGTCGGGCAGACGGGATTTGGTGTCGCCGTCCACGAGGATCTCGAAGTGCGTATTGGTGACGGGCGCACTGGTGGGCGGAGTGGGGGCGGGTGTGCCGGTGAAACTGCGGGGGCCGTCGCGGCAGATCGGCGGGTTGGTATCCAGGACCGGGTAGCCGGCATCGACGCAAGCGGCATACGAATCGATCGGCGAGGTGTAGCCGGCACTAAATACCACGGCGGCCGCACCCGCCAACACCGCGGCCACCGGGAGCTGCCACCAGCGGCGCTGCAGTAACGCCGCCATCAGGCGTTCGACGGGTAGGCGCCCAACCATCAGAGCTCGGTTGCGAGATCGGGGAGTTTAGAGGATTTGGCTTTGAGCAGGGCGAGCAATTGGTCGACCAGCTGCACGGGATCGTGCGCGAAGATGATGCCCGTGCGGGCGCGCTTGGCGGCCTTGAGCACATGCTCGACCTCGTCGGTCATGCCGCCCGAGCCCAGCAGCACGCCGATCGGCTTGCGCTCTTCGATGGCAATCGTGAGTTCGTTGAGCGTGCCGATGCGGCCGCCCACCATCACCACCGCGTCGGCCGAGCGAATGAGCAGCAGGTTGCGGCCGGTATACTCGAAGCCGGTGAACAGCACGGTGTCGAAGGCGTCGAGCGGCAGCTGGTATTTCTTGACGTGGGCCAGACGGCTGGAGGCCGGCGAAAATCCGATGGAGGTGACATGCTCGCCGCCCTCGGCTTTGGCGCCCTTGGCCGCGTAGTACGGCAGCCCGCGGGTGGCGCCGGTGACCACCAGGTGGCCGCGGCGCACTATTTCGCGCGCCACCTCGCCGGCCAGTTGTTTGGCGGGCTCCACGCTGTCGCCGCGGGCCGCGCCGGAGACGCAAATCTGGTAGCGGAGTTCGTTTTTACTCATGGCGCGTTAGTACCTCCGGTTTGATGACGGCGTTGTCGAGCTTGTCGAGCAGCTGCTCCTCGAGCGTTTTTTCGCCCATGTAGCGGGCAAATACCTCGTTCCACAACGCCTCGCGGAAGTGGTACAGGTAGCGGTCGGGGTAGGCAATGCCGTTGGAATAGCCAAAGCTGAGGTCAAACAAGTTAAAAGTGACGACATCGTGCGCGGGCCCTTTGAGCACCGCGACGTAATCGAGGTCCTTCCAGAAACCGAGCTCGGGGTCAATCTCGTACAGCACGTCCTCGGCCCGGCGCCAATGCAGGTCTTCGGGTTGCACGTGCGGCTCGAAGATTTCCGGATGTTTTTCGCCCGTGAGTTTGCCGAAGTAGCGCTGGATGACGCGCCAGTGGATATGGGCGGAATCGGTGATTTTGACGTGCGCGGGGTCGGCGATGAGGGTGTCAGAGACGATAGCCCCAAAGTTTTTCTTGGTCTGCATAAGTTTGAAGAACGAGCTGTAAAGCCGGACCTCGTTGAAATAGTGACACAGCAGCGGCAGGACCTTGAGCGTAATGCCGGCCATGTGGGTTTCGGTCATGGGCATGACGGCGATGGCGCCCATTTCCTTGCTGTGCGTGATGTTGTGGCGCTTCTTGGCGATGAAGTGCTCGGCGATGTCGCCCCACTTGCCGGCCGCGAACGGCACCACCTTGATGCGGCGTTGCTCGAAATCTTCGGGTTTGAGGTCGAGGTAGAGCTTGTCGAAATCGTTGAGAAACTCCGGCGGCTCGGCGAAGCGCAGGGCCAAGAACAGTTCGTAGATATTTTCGGTCTCGAGCATGCGGCTCACCAGGTGGTGGCCGAGCCGCTCCATGATGGCCATGGGCGGCATGCGCCGCAGCATATCGGCCGCCTTGGATTCCTTGAGGAACCAGCCGTCCTTGGGCAGCGGGGCGGATTCGGCGGCGCGTACTATCAAGGGGATCATTTCGCGCAGGTCACTCGGATCGGTGCCGCCGATGGCGCGGGCGGCGTGGTCGTCCTGCTCTTTGACTTTGCGTATCAGCGCGTCGTACAGCTCAGGGCCGGTGGCACCAGGGCCCAGGCCGAGCCGCGCGGTGCGGTCGGCGGCGGATTCGGCAATTTCGGCCGCCAGTTTTACGTCCACGCCGCGTTCGTGCGATTGCAGCTCGAGCTGGTGCAGCGCGTGGTCAAAGAGGGGCTCCTTGGCCTGCAAAAAGCGCCCGATTGTACTCACGAAACCCTCCTATTCACTTACTTACCCTCCAAATTACTAACTTTAACTTTCATCCGTTTTACCCGCTGCGTTTTGAGGATGCCGGTCTTGGCGCCGATCTGGGCGACCACGCTGGTGGCGTTGGCGCTGGCCAGCGTGAGGGCGTCTTCCACCGGCAAGCCCTTGGCAATGGCGGTCACAAAGCCCGAGCCGAAAGCGTCGCCGGCGCCGAGGCGGTCGACCACCTTGACTTTTTGGTACATGCCGGCCTGGTAGAGTTTGCCGGCGACCACCGCGTAGCTGCCGCCCGGGCCGTTGGTGCCCACCACGTACGGGCATACGCCCTCGGCGGCGCGGATGGTGTCGCGCAGGGTCTCGCCGCCAAACAAGGTGCGCAGCTCCTCGGCGTTGGCCTTGAGCACAGTGATGAGCGGCAGGAGGGCGCGCAGCTTTTTGGCCTGGGCGAGCTCGGCGTTGCCGGGGTCGATGGCCACCTGGATGCCGTGGTTGTTGGCGTGCTTGAGGAGCTTGGTGAGCAGGTCGAAATTGCCGGCCAGGGAGGTGATGTAAAACCAGTCGGCGGTGAGGTTGCGGATGGGAATATCCTTGGCGGTGAGGGCGTGGGAGGCGCCGCGGTGAGTGAGGATGGTGCGCTCGCCATTTGGGGCCAGCAGGATCACTGAGTAGCCGGTGGAAAGCTTGGGATCGTGGACCACGCGCTCGACGGCCACGCCTTCGCGCCGCAGCACGCGCAACACCTCGGCACCGGCCGGGTCGTGGCCGATTTTGCCGGCATAGCCGGCCTCCAGCCCCTGGCGCGTGAAGGTGACGGCCGCGTTAGTGGCGCCGCCGCCGGTGTCGAAGTAAATGTTTTCAACATCAATCTTGGCGCCGAGCGGGAATTGCTCCACATAGTCGCGGGTGCGGACGTCGCGCCGGGCATGCAGGGCCTTACCAGTCAGGAATACGTCCTGCGTGGCGGCTCCGAATGTCAAAATTTTGATATTCACCTCATGCATCTTATCTAGAATAGCAGTTGTGGTTTGCGAATAATAGTGCGGTTTCTGCTTGTAACTGGCAGGCTTATCGTCGCGCACCCATATATTTAGAAAAGCGGGTGCCACCAACGCGATGTATCCCTGTTTTAATACCATATATGATATCCCCCTGATACCATATATGAGCTAAAAAACGCGATGCTCACCGGGACATGTACTCCTACACAAAAGTGGCGTCAACGGGACTGGCATTATTTATAAGAAAACTTGACTTATTAACACGCTTATGCTAGTATAATGAACTGTGTGCCTGCCTCGTGGGCGCACACCGCGGCCGACCGGCCGCAGCTACCAACTCGCAGTGAGGATTCACGATGTTCGCTCGCATGACCGTCAACACCCTGGCCTTCCTGCCGCGCAATCTGCGCGGCGACCTGATCGTCCTGGCGTACGCCATGGTGATCGCACCGCTGGCCACCCTGGCGCTGTACCGACTGTTCGTCTGAACACCTGCGAGAAGTCCTCGGTCCCGTCGCCACGCGCGACCGGACCGAGGCTCTCCAGCCATTATCCGGCCGCCCGCCTCACCCGCGGGCGGTTTTTAGTTGAAGGCTTCTTCGTCTACCGGCTTGTCGGAGGCGGCGCTGCCTGGGCCGGTGGCTTTGCCGGCCGAGCCGAAGCTGTCGATTTTGGATTCCACGACGGTCTGGACCGCGCTGATCACGTCGGGCATCAGTTTCACAACCGCGAATTCTTTGGGGTTGTCGGCCAGGACTTTCTCGAGCGACACGCGGAAGGCCTTGCGCAGGTCGGAGTTGATGTTGACCTTGCTGATGCCGCGCGCTACCGCCCCACGAAATTGTTCGTCGGGCGTGCCGGAGCCGCCGTGGAGGCTGTAGTGTGCCCCGGGTGTGGCGGCAATGATTTGCTCGAGCAACTTCAGGTCGAGCTGCTTGGGCACCGGGTAACTGCCGTGCAGATTGCCGATGGCTACTGCATAGGTGTCGATGCCGGTCTCGGTGATAAACTCGTGCGCCTCGGCTGGTTTGGTGAAGGTTTTCTTGATGGCCTCGTAGTCGATAGCCTCGGCGTGGACATTGGAGCTACCGCCAAAGTAGTGCGGCTCGGATTCAACGAGTGCGCCGGCGGTTTTGGCGTACTCCACGACCTGCCTGGTGGCGGCGATAATTTCTTCCACTGAGGCGTCCTTTTTGGCTTGGGACAGGTCAATGTGAATAAATTCGAATCCGGCGTCAATGCCGGCTTTGGCAGCCTCTACGCTGGGCGAATGGTCGAGGTTAATGTAAATCTCGATGCCGTACTCGGCGGAATAATTGTCGACCAGGCAGCGGACGTTGGCCAGGCCCATGGCGTCAACTTCGCCCTGGGAAACCTCGACTAGCACCGGTGCATTCTTGGCTGCGGCGGCGCGACAGACGGCGATGAGTGTTTCCTGGTTGTCGATGTTAAAGGCCCCGAGGGCGAATTTTTCCTGGCGGGTGCGGGTATAGAGAGCGCGGGCAGCGGCTATATTGGTCATGTTAATCCCTCCTAAAGCTATATTGTGACGCGCCCGGGCCTACCTGGCAAACTTGCGGCCGATGGCCAGGGCTAGAGCATAGATTGCGCCGTAGCACAGGTAGAGCGCGAAAGTCGCGACGGCCACGTCGGTGCGGTTGTGAATGTGGCCGGCCGCCAGCTGCGAGATGGCTTGGGCGGCGCCGATTCCGAGCACAATGGCAATGACGGTGGCGATGAGGGCGGCGCGGCCGAGGCGGCGGGTCACCAGCAGCGCCAGGGCTAGCATGCCGAGGCCGTAAACTCCGGCGGTCACGGTCATGCCGGCGGCAATTGCCAGCGAGCGGGGCTGCAGATGTGGAAGTAGCACAGGCGCTTTGCCGCTGATCCAAAAGGCCGCCATGCCGGCCGTGAAGGTTAGAAGGTAAAGCAGGTCTGTGGGCACGAACACCCTATTTTCGCTTGACGTCGCCATGCGTAGTCCTCGTTAACTGAATGTGACTACTTTAACCCTTGCGCTCGATTAGGTCGAGGGCTTTGGCGGCAATGTGGGGCGCGGTGAGGCCGAAGGCTTCCAGGAGCTCGCCGGGGGCGCCCGATTCGCCGAAGCGGTCGAGCATGCCGATGCGGGTCATGGGAACGGGGTGATGGTCGGCCAGGGTTTCGGCCACGGCGCCGCCCAGGCCGCCGGCCGCTTGGGCTTCTTCGACCGTCAAGACAGCTCCGGTTTTGCGGGCGCTGGCGACGATGGTGACGGTGTCGAGCGGCTTGACGACGGCGGCGTTGATGACCTCGGCCTCAATCCCCTTCTTGGCCAGTTTTTCGGCGGCTACCAGCGCCTGGTAGACCATGGTGCCGCAGGCCACGATGGTGACGTCTTGGCCGAGGCGCAGTACTTGGGCTTTAGCGAGCGAAAATGGGGTTTTCTCGGTAGTGATGACCGGCGTTTTTTCGCGCGCCAGCCGGATGTAGGCCGGGCCGCGGTGCTTGGCCAGCACCAGAGTAGCCTTGGCGGCCTCTTCGGCGTCGGCCGGCACCACCACGATCATGTTGGGCAGCACGCGCATGAGGGCGATGTCTTCGAGCATTTGGTGGGTGGCGCCGTCGGGGCCAACCGACACGCCGGCGTGGCTGCCCACGATTTTAACGTTGGTGTCATTTAGGCAGATGGTGGTGCGGATTTGCTCCCAGTTGCGGCCTGGGCTAAACGCCGCGTAGCTCGACACGAACGGCACCTTGCCGGCCAGCGCCATGCCGGCGCCCACCGTTACCAGATTTTGCTCGGCCACGCCGATCTCCACGAACCGCTCGGGGTAGCTCTTGGCAAATTCGTCCATCTTGGTACTAGCGGTGAGGTCAGCGCACAACGCTACCACGTTTTTGTTGGTGTGGCCGGCCTCCAGCAGCCCGCGCCCAAAGCCCGCGCGAATCGGCTCCTGGGCGATTTCCTTGCTCAGGATATCAGGGACGAGATGTTGCTGCGGCTCGATCACAGATTAATGATAGGCGGCCACGCCGAAAAACGCAAAATGCTTACGCCTTTAAGTCGCGGCGCGGGTTCGCAACGCTTGTTTAATATGGCGCACTTCAATCCGCAGCTCAGTTACATCCTTCGTCAAGCGATCGAGGCGATCGTCAGCATCGTCAAAACGATTGTCGATATCCTTTACGGCCGGCTCAAAGTTCATCTCTATGAAGCTTTGAAACTCGCCTCTCAGTACGTTGACCTCGTTGCGAACGAGTTGCTTCGTGTGATCCCGCTCCTTTACAAAGCGTTTATCCATTTGCTCGTCGAGCATTTTTCGAAAATCTTCTAAATTGAAGTCGACTTGGGGCATGAGGCGTCTCCGTTACGTTCGATATTACAGACCTTAACAGATCTATTCTACCGAACAAAAAGCGAAAATGCAATCTGCGCCAGAAATTATTTGGACGGGCTGAGGAGGTCTTTGATGACTATGAATTCGAAAGCCGCCAAGACTGCTATGCTGCCGACGGCGAAGGCGCCTAATGCGAGCGAGCCGGCGGAATCGTAACCGGCGGGCAGCGCATTGCCGCCCATGACCTTCTCTACGCCCGAGATTAGCCCAAACGGAATGACAAGGGTGCTGGCAAAGGCGTACGGGTCGTCAGCAGTTGACGGATACGATTGGACCGCCGAAATGGCCGGCGACTACTCATGCTCGCTCCGGATGCGGCCGCCGAGGGTGCGGAGCTCGTGGAGGGCGATGCGGGCCTGGTCTTTTTTGCGCGGGTCGCCGGGGAGGTCCTGGGTGCCGGGCGGGTTGCCGTGCCAGCGGTAGTCGTACTCCATGTAGTCGACGCCCTTACCAGGGATGGTGTGGGCGATGATGGCGACGGGTGCCTCCACGATGGCCTTGGCCAGGTTGCAGGCGTCGATGATGGCCTGGAAGTTGTGGCCGTCGATTTCGATGACGTGCCAGCCGAAGGCGGCGAACTTCTGGGCCAGGTCGCCGAGCGGCATAACGTGCTCGGTGGTGCCGTCGATCTGGATGTTGTTGCGGTCGATGATGGCGGTGAGGTTGGCGAGCTTGTACTTGGCGGCGAACATGGCCGCCTCCCAGATGTTGCCCTCGTCGAGCTCGCCGTCGCCGGTGACCACGTACACGTGGGCCTTGTTTTGGTCCATGCGCAGGGCGAGCGCGTGGCCGGCGGCCTGGCTGAGGCCGCTGCCGAGCGGGCCGGAGGTGGATTCGAGGCCGGGCAGGCGCAGGCGCTCGGGGTGGCCCTGGAGCCGCGAGCCGAATTTGCGCAGGGTGGCCAGCTCGCTCACCGGGAAGTAGCCGGCGCGGGCCATGGTGGCATAGCGCACGGGCACGCAGTGGCCGTTTGAGAGAAACAGGCGGTCGCGGTCGGGCCAGTCGGGTTGCTTGGGGCGGTGGTCGAGGATTTCGAAGTAGAGGGCGGTGAAGATGTCGGCCAGGCCGAGCGGGCCGGCGGAGTGGCCGGAGCCGGCTTCCACCAGCATGTTGATGATGTCTTCGCGAATCTGCTCAGCTTGAAGCTCGAGCTGCTTGTGCGTCATGAGTTAAGCATAACCATATATGCGAAATTTTGCGAGGTAGTGAAACTGTACTACGATGCGCCCTCCGCGATGGCCTGCACGGCCACGTAGGCGATCTCGGGGTCGGCGGCGTCGTGGATGAAGCTGCCAACGTCGAGCAGGTTGGCGCCGGCCTCCACAGCCAGGCGGCTGGTCTCCTGGTTGAGGCCGCCGTCAACCGCTATTTCCAGCTCGGAATTAATGGCCCGGGCCTGGGCGATTTTCTCCAGGCAGTCGGCGCGAAATTCGCCGCCGTTGTGGCCCAGCCGGCCGGTAAACACCACCAAATGGTCGATGGTTGGCAAAATATCCCGGACCTGGTCGATCATTGTCTCCACGTTTATAGCCATGCCGACTTTAATATCCATTGATCGTAATTCCTTGAAAAAGGCCTCGCGGTCGAAGGGCGCTTCGAAGTGCGTAATCACGAGCTGCGGCATGAGGCTGACGATGTTTTCGAGCTGGCTCTCGGGGTGGACCATCATGAGGTGCAGGTCGAACGGCACACCGTCGATGTCGTAGACCTGGCTGAGGCCGACGGTTTTGATGTCCGTAAACACCCCATCGCCCACGTCGATGTGCAGGCGGGTGGCAAACGGCTTCACGTTGTCGATGCGGCGGGCGTAATCCTCGGGGCTGGTGGCGTTGATCGTGGGCGCGACGCTAGCCATAGAGCTCCTCAATTTGGTCAAGGCGGCGCTGGTACTTGGGGTTTTCAGCGAATTTTGTGCCGAGCCAGGCATCCACGGCGGCGATGCAGGTCTCCTGGTCGGTATACTGCGGGGCGAGCACGAGCACGTTGACGTTGTCGTCGCGGCGGGCGTGGACGGCCACATCCTCATTCCAGGCCAGAGCGGCGCGTATGCCGCCCACCCGGTTGGCCGCGATGCTCATCCCCTGCCCCGATTTGCACATTAGGATGCCGAGGTCATCATCGTCGCCGCCGAGCAGCTTGCTGGTGAGGGCATAGGCGTATTTCGGGTAATCATCGAGCGCGTCATAGGTGTGGGCGCCCACATCTTCAATTTCGTAGCCGGCGTGAGTGAGGTGCTCGCGCATGACGTTTTTGAGTTCATAACCGCCGTGATCAGCACCGAGATAGATCTTCATACGCCTTAGTTTACGGGTATGTTAGAAAGAAATCTAGTTGATGGAATATTTCTTATAAGAACGCTGAAGGTGTGGGCCGGGATTATTATTTTCGGAGTACGCGCATGGTACTAGGTCTCCCATTTTGGGACATACAATTCGAAATTGAGGCTAATTTTTTAACCTATGTTCTAATTTGGGACATAGGCGTAAATGCGTGCGTCCCAAGGGTTTGAGATTAAGGCAAGGCCGGCACGGAGGCCGGAGCGCCTAGGCGATGGTTTTGGCGACATTCAGGACGTTTTCGACGAGGCGGTTAGAGTAGCCCCACTCGTTGTCGTACCAGGCCACGACCTTGAGCAGATTGCCGCCCACGACGTTGGTGAGGGCCAGGTCGACGATGCCTGAGTGGGGGTTGCCGATGAAGTCGGAGCTTACGAGCGGCTCGTTGGTGACGTCGAGGATGCCCTGGAAGCGCGGCTCTTTGGTGGCGGCGGTGAGGGCGGCGTTGACTTCCTCGATGGTGACATCCTTGGCGGTGACGAAGGTGAAGTCGGAGAGGCTCACCACCGGTGTGGGGACGCGGACGGACAAGCCGTCGAATTTGCCCTTGAGGGCCGGGAAAGCCTTGGCCGCGGCGGTGGCGGCGCCGGTGCTGGTGGGCACGATGTTTTCGGCGGCGTTGCGGCCTTCGCGCACATCCTTGGCGGGCGCGTCCTGGAGCATTTGGCTGGCGGTGTAGCTGTGGACGGTGGTCATCATGGCCTTCTCGATGCCGAATTTTTCCCCGATTACGACGGCCACCGGCGTGATGCAGTTAGTGGTGCAGCTGGCGTTACTGACGACGGTGTTGGTGGGGGCGAGATCTTGCTCATTGACGCCGATGACGAATGTGCCCACGCCCTCACCCTTGGCGGGGCCGGAAATCACCACGCGCTTCGCGCCGGCCTGAAGGTGCTTACTGGCATCTTCGACCTTGGTGAAGCGGCCGGTACTTTCGATGACCAGGTCGACGGCCAGGTCTTTCCAGGGCAGCAGCGCCGGGTCCTTTTCGGCCAGCACGCGCACTTTTTTACCGCCGACGATCAGGTTTTGCTCGTCGTGACCGACATCTTCGTGGTAGGTGCCGTAGTTTGAGTCGTGCTTGAGCAGATAGGCCAGCGTGTTGGTGCTGGTGAGGTCGTTGACGGCTACAACTTCCAGGTCGGGGTGGCCCAGGGCAATCTTAAATGCATTCCGGCCGATCCGGCCGAACCCGTTAATAGCTACTTTGTAACTCATAGTGTTTGTGTTTGATCCTTATGCTGCCTCTACGATATAAGCATAGGCGTAAATGCGCAAGACGTGACCCCGGCCGCTTGAGCTTCGCTGCTCAGCGGCCAGGGTCTGGCGAGAGATTGGTCATGGCGGGTTGTTCGCCACATGCTGGTCGAGCTGGTGCCCGGCTGTATGTGCGCCTTGTAACAGTTGGTGGATGGTGTCCGCGATGACCCCGAGGAATTGGCCGGTGGCGACCGGCGCGAAGATGAAGCCGGCCGCGAGTAAGCCAAAACCTAACCACACCCATTTCATTGCGACGCACCTCCTCTCCGCTGGTACGCGCTCAGATGAGCGAGTTGATATATTTTACCACCATTTGTCGGATTGGGCGCGCTGGGAGCATTCACGGATGATTTTCCAGGCCTCATCGGGGCCGGTGATGCCGCGGACAATGGTGCCGCCTTTTTTTAGGTCCTTATAGTGCGCGAAGTGGTGGGTGACTTGGCGCTTCCATTGCTCGCCCAGCTCGTCGACGTGCTTGATCTCACCATAATGCCGGTCGTCGGCGGGCACGGCGATGATTTTGTGGTCGTTTTCGCCGCCGTCTTCAAAGTCGAGCATGCCGATCACACGGCACTCCTCGATCACCAGGCCCATTGGCAGCGGCTCGCCCGTCACCAGCAGCACGTCGAGCTCGTCGCCGTCCTCGTCGAGGGTTTGGGGAATGAAGCCGTAGTTGGCGGGCTTTGCGAAGATGCCCGGCTCCACCCGGTCGAGCGCGAAGAATGCCTCGTGGCGGCGCCACTCCACCTTGAGCATCGAGCCCTTGGGAATCTCGATGACCGTGGTGACGAATTCGCCGTCTTTGCCGAATGCCAATTTATTAAACGGGTAGCCCATGAGCCTCCTGGTATAGTTAGTCGCTCGCTATTTTAGCATATTGGAAGAATGGCTATTACTAATAGTGACACCGGTGAGCTAATGTGGTTAAGCATTTAAGTGAGGAGAATAACATTATGTTAATGACGATAATTTCATGGATTATCTTGGGAGCCCTGGCGGGATGGATCGCCTCGATGCTCACAGCCACCGACTCGCGGGTAAGCGGCTGGATGAACGTGATCGTGGGGATCATCGGGGCCTTCATCGGCGGACTGGTCCTGCAATTGCTGGGAGTGAACACCTCCAGCGGGTTTAGCCTCGGCAGCCTGCTGACGGCCATCCTTGGCGCTGTGATCCTGCTGTCGCTGGTGCGGGCTTTCCGCCGCGACACGATCTAGGCCGCAGAGGGTTTTCCCTTATAATCCACATGATTTAATGAGCCGCTCTCTGCAATGCTGGGGGCGGTTCTTTTTTCGGTATCAGCATTTGCATGGTTCTCAAACCTAAACGCAACTTTGCGCAGCACAACGTTTACGGGATGACGGGCGTAGTGCCCGGGCCGGGATCTGTGGACCCGCCGGGGCCGGTGGAGTCGCCGAGCACCTGGCCGGCCGGGGGTGTGGGCTCGGGCACGGGCGTGGGCACCGGGCTGGGCGAGGGCACGGGGTCCGCCGTTTGGTTGCCGGGCGGCGTTGCGATGGGAGTGACGGCGACCGAGACCGGGCCGAGGTCGGCCTTGACGGCCACTGCCGGAATCACCTGGGGGTGCGCGATGCGTGAGGCGGCCGGTTTGGATCTGCCCGGCGCCGGGCGCACGGAGGCCGCGACGGCGCGCTCCGCCGGCGGCGAGACCAGCGGCGAGGGCAGCGGCGAGGCCTTGGTGTTTTCGGGATTGACGTTACGGACGATTTCGGTCCGCGGAGGCGGCGGGGCAGCTGGGGTGGGCTGGTGGAAAATGTGCGCCACTACCTGCCCGCCGCCGGCCGCCAGTGCCAGCACAGCCAGCCCCAGCCCTAGCAGCACCAGCAGCGTGCCGGGCATGTGGTGGCGCAAAAAATCGTGCCGCATCTTGATGGCCCGTCGGACGCGCTGCAGATCCCGGGGCGAGAGATATTTTGCCAGGTGGTTCACCGGTACACGGAAATTGCGGCCGTCTTTGAAAGCCAGCCACACGAGTCTATCGGTCTCAATGCTGTAGTTGGCGAGATCACCCATAATGGAATCGTAACACTAATGTTTGAAAGCGCAATTTAGCTGAAGTTACGAAATAACGAAGCGGTAGACGGCCCAAATTCCGGCAATACCGCCGATGGTGCTGAGCAGTATTCCCCAGCCGGAGAAATCGCTGGCGCCCCACAAACCAGGCAGTAGTCCGCCGATAGTGCCGCCGACGGTGGCCCCCAGGAAATAAAGGGCGCGGTTACTCATTGTCCGGGGCCGTGGCGGTAAGCTTGGTCTGCAAATACTCCTTGAACGCAGGCGCGATCCCCGGGTCGTCGAGGGCGACGTCCACGATCGCCTCCAGGTATTTTTCCTTATTTCCGGCGTCGTGCCAGTGGCCTTCGATGACGCGCCCGTAAACCGTGTCGGTCTTGGAGTAGGCGTTGATGGCGTTGGCCAGCACGAGCTCGCCGGACTTGTCTGGCTGAACTTCTTCGACAAATTTCATCATTTCGGGGGTGAAGACATAGCCCGCCACGCTGGCGAATATGTGGCCGTTGTGAGTGGGGGTCTCCGAGGGCTCGGGCTTTTCGAGCAGACCGGACAGCTCGAAGGTGTCATCGTCGACGGGCGTCTTGATGTCGGCCACGCCGTAGCTGCCGGCGCGCGAGGGATCCACCGCCACGAGTGAAATTACCGGCTTGCCAAAGCGCTTATACGTTTCCACGAGCTGCACCGAGCGGGGGACGCGCGAGTTGAAAAAGTCGTCGGCGAATAGCACCAGGAACGGCTCATTGTTGAGCAGGTGGGCGGCATTGAGCACGGGCGTAGCGTTACCGTAAGGCCCTTTTTGGCGCAGGTAAATGAAGTTGCCCAGCTCGGCCACCTGCTCCATGCGGTCGGCCAGCTCGGATTTCCCGTCGGCCCGCAGTTTGGCCTCCAGCTCGTACTGGTGGTCGAAGTGGTCCTCGATGGTGCGTTTGTTGGCGCTCCCGACGATGATGATATCGGTGATGCCCGCGGCTACCGCCTCCTCGACCACGTATTGGATGATGGGCTTGTCGATGATGGGCAGCATCTCCTTGGGCATGGCTTTGGTCATGGGAAGGAAGCGCGTACCGAGTCCGGCGGCGCAAATTATTGCTTTGGTGATGGGCTTGGACATGGAGAGTCTCCTGAATGCAAAGGTATTCTACTATAATTGTTGGCTAAATGCGCGTGAGGTGGCCTCAAGCAGCCGGTGATGCCAGCCACGGGCCCGGTGCGCTTCGAGGGTGATGGGCCGCGAATGCCCCAGGTCTTGGAGGAATTGCCGGTCGAGTTCCTGGGCCAGATGGGGGTCGGCAACAGATATGTTGAGCTCGTCGTTGAGCACCAGTGAGCGGTTGTCGAAGTTGGCCGAGCCGAGCGTCGCCCAGGCGCCGTCCACCGTCATGACCTTAACGTGCAGCACGGTGCGCTGGTACTCGTGGACGGCGACGCCGCCCCGGATGAGCGTCTCGTAGGTGGCACGGCCGGCGTAGCGGGTGAGTTTATGGTTGGTGAGGCGGCCGTTGGTGAGCACGCGCACGTCCACGCCCCGGGCGGCGGCGGCGGTGAGGGCGGCGACGTACTTGGGCCCGGGCACAAAGTAGGCCGTGGTGATCCACAGGCGCTCCCGGGCCGTCGCTATGGCCGTGGTGAACAGCCCCTCCATCGGCGTCGGGCGCGGACCGATGGCGCTGGGGGTGGTGAGCACCTCGAGGTAGCCCGCCGGCGCCACCACATCGCCGGGCAGAACCGGCAGGTGTTCGCCGGTGGCCTCTGCCCAATTCTCGGCGAAGGCGGCGGCCAGATCGAGGCACACCGGCCCCTCGAGGCGGCAATGGGTTTCGCGCCAATTCTTGGGGCCACCGGCCGAGCCGTTCCACTCATCGGCGATGCCGACCCCGCCGGTGAAGCCGATGCGGCCGTCCACCAGCAGGATTTTGCGGTGGGTGCGGTAATTGATGCGCCGCAGGTGGCCGAAGCGCATCGGCCGGAACCATCCCACCTGCACGCCCGCGGCTTCGAGAGCACCGACTGTGCGCGTGCTCATGATGGCGCCCCCGACCGCATCGATCAGCAGGCGGACCTGCACCCCGGCGCGGGCCCGCTCACACAGCGCGTCGGCAAACTCGGTGGCAATGCGGCTGCGCCAGTACACATAGGTCACGAATTCGATGCTGGATTTGGCCTCGCGGATAGCACTGAGCATGGCCGGGAAGATTTCGTCGCCGTTTTGCAATACGGTCAAACTGTTGCCGGGGCGGGATTTGGCGCCGGCGGCGGTTTCGAATGCTTGTTGATAGTTGGTCATTTTTCTTATAAGCAATGAGAGCTAACTCATATTCTACTTTAATTATGGAACGATACATACACGTGGGTGTTCCAGTATATGGAATTTTCCGATGTTCTTAGCCTCAAATTTTGGACCGAATTCCATATACTGGAACACCTTTTGAATGCGCGTGAAAAAAATAGGTTATGGGCAGACCCGGAAGATATTAATGTGGGCATGTCGACGGGACGGTCTCTCCGTTTACGAGCGATTTCATCCAGGCGGTGGTATCGCCGAAGCTGCGCAGCATGGTGTCGTAATGGGTGGCGCCGTGGTACACGTAATACCCCACCGGGCCGGTGCTGGAGGCGCAGAGCAGCGGGAAGGCGGCGGCTTGCTGGGCCGGCAGCACGACGTTGTCGAGGTCGCCGCCGTTGATGCGCTTGGCCGAGGCCGTGGGGTCTGTGCCGACGGCGTTGGCGTCTAGGCGGGCATTGAGCTGCGGGAAGGCGGCGCTGAGGTCGCCGGTGAGGGCGGCAGCGATGAATTCGGGGGTGTAGGTGGCGGACGGATTGTGCCCCCAGTAGCTCAGGTCGGTATCGATGCAGTGCGCCAAGACCTTGGCCTTGAGGTTGTCGAGGTGGACGGGCAGGATTACGCCCGGGTACTGCTCACCGTAATAATCTTCGTAGCTCACCAGTACGTTGGGCCCAAACCAGACAATATTGGCGCCGCGCGTGATGTCGGTGAGGGTCTGCTTGACGCTCATCACCGGCCCAAAGCCGACCACGCCCAGGATTTTTATGTCCGGGGCGTACCCGGAGGCAATTTTGTCGGCCCAAAAGGCCGCGTGGCCCCCCTGCGAATAGCCGCCCACGATCACCTTGCCGGCGGTGGGATTCACGCGGCCGCGGGCCTGGGGCAGGCGGCGCAGGGCGCGTACGCTGTCGAGCAGCGCGCGGCCCTCCAGCTCGCCGGCCATGTAGTGGTGGAGCCGGTTCGGGTCGCGCATGCCTTCGTAGTCGGTGGTGACGGCGGCGTAGCCTTGGACGGCATAGGCGGCCAGGTGCGCGTCGTAGGTGCCCCAATTGGCCTTGGCCGGCTGCTCCAGGCTGGAGGCGCACTGGTCGCCGATGCCGGTGGTGCCGGGCGCGAAGGCAAACACGGGCAGGCCCGAGTGCTGGTTGTCGGGGAGGTAGGCGCGGCCGTATTCAGTAATGAGCTGTCCGGACGGCAGCCGCGATTGGTAATGGAAGGTGATTTTGGTGATCGGGGTGGTCTCGCCCGGAACGCCGGCCGGGTAATCGTGGCGAATGAGGGCTGCGGTTTGGGCGGGCGTGAATTTTTCGACCGCATCCACCCCCAGCACGTCGCCGGCCTTCGGTGTGGGCGAGGGCGCCGGCGCGAATAGATCCACGGCTGGAGCCGGGGACGGCGCTGTGCGGGCGGTCCAGTAGATCACGGCCACCTCAAATAACGCCGCCAACAACACCAAAATGAACCTAAACCGCACCGTAAAATGCCGCCGGGCCTTGTGATGGCGCTTGCGGGGTGGCGTGGGCTTCATTTGGCGCTCACTTTTGGCAGTTTGAAGGTCATTATGTCCATTTGGACCCCGTTAACAATGGTTGTTTCGACATACTGAAACCCTTGGCGCTCATAGTACGACCGGTGGTCGTAGGTGGCAATCGACACCTCGCCCGCCCCTTTGCCGGCCAAAACTTTGAGCATGCGAGAGAGCAGGCTGAGGCCGGTATTGGAGCCGCGGAATTCCGGGTCGACGTACAGCCAAAACAGTTGGGCCGGGCCGTTCGTCGGCGCCGCACCAATGGCGTAGCCGATGAGCTTGCCATCGGCTTTGGCCGTGAGGATCACGCGGCGCGGATCGAGCGTGGCCTTGAGCAGCTGCGGCAATGAATGGTCGCGCACCACCCGCCGCTGGACGGCCACCGGAAAATAGTCGAAGTGCCGGTCGACGGCTTGCACGAACAACTGGCGCAGGGCCCTCAGCGATGTCACTGAGGCCGGGGCGATCACAATGCGGCTCATAATTCTCCTGACATCAGTTTAGCAAACAAACCGCTAGTGTATTATCAATCTATGCAAGGCAATGTTAAGCCCAAACAACCTGTCACGGTCCTACGTTTGGCGATGAAGGCGGTGATTGTGGATGGGACCGGCCGGGTCTTAATCCTGCGTGAGGCTACAACATACACAGATGGCACCAATACCGGCCGTTACCATTTGCCTGGCGGGCGGGTCAATATGGGCGAGCCGTTCATGGAGGCCCTAATGCGAGAAGTCAAGGAAGAGACTGGGCTTGATATCGAGATCGGGCGGCCCGTTTATGTCGGCGAGTGGTGGCCAAACATTAAAGGTACTCAAAACCAGATTGTTGGCGTGTTTTTTGTCTGTACCGCGCCAGAAAACAGCGTCCGGCTAAGCGAAGAACACGACGATTTCCGCTGGATCAGGCCAGATGAGACCGGCGAATTCGACATTATGGCGCCAGAGCCTGAGGCCATTGCGGCAGCGGCAGCCAAGGCCTAGTCCGGTTTTCTGGCCACCACGCGGAACCAATGAACTGGCCGGTGGGTGGACGTACCTTCGATGATGGCGTCGATGCTGAAACCCGCCTCCTCAATTGCCGCACGTAAAGCCGGCTTTTGCCAGTAAGTATAGTGGCGCGGTGGACTGAATTTCTCTTCGGTCCACTCCTCTCCATCTCCTTGCTTCAGGCTAACAGCTAAAATCCCGCCGGGTTTGAGGCTAGCCAAAGCTTTTGCTAGGACCTCACTGACTTGGCTCGAATTGAAATGGATCAGTACCGCATTGGCAAATAACATGTCGTAGGGTCCGCCAAAGTCGTCTGTCAGCGCATTGAGACGGCGGGCATTGGGATGCCCATGCGACCGAAGATAGTCAACGAATTTGGGTGGCGCATCAGTGAGATCGACTTTGAAACCGAGGCTAGTGAAGTAATCCGCATCGCGGCCGAAACCGCTCCCCAATTCCAAAATATGGCCACCGGCCGGCAACAATGCCAGCGCATGGTCGATCCAGTCTTTGACGGCGCCGCTGACAACTTGCGGGGTGCCGGCGATGTATTCGGCGACGTGGTCGTTGTAGGACTGGATGGTACGGTCGTTGTCGTTGGCCGGCGTGGTCATGCCTGCTTCTGTTTGCGACGGCGTTTGTGGGCGGATTCAACGTGGCGGTCGGCCTCGCGTTTGGCGAGCTGTTTCACATCGTCCATCTCGGCGGTGAGGTCTTTGATATCCACCCCGTCGCGCTCGGCGATGCGAACCAGGGTGCGCATGATGATGGCGATTTCGCGCTCGGCCTGGATGTCGGTTTCATAGTCGAGCTGCGAGCGGATATCGGATTTTTCGCTGGACCGGTTTTGGCTGATCATCACGAAGGTCGACAGGAAGATGGCCTCGAGTGACACCACCATAGTGAGCAAGCCAAACGGGAACTTGTCAAATTCGTAGCCGGCGCCGAACATGCCCAGGCCGGCCGCGATCCAGAAACCGAACCAAGCGATATGGAAATAGACGAATTTGATATTGCCGGCAAAAGAGGTGATGGTATCGGAGATTTTGTCTTCGTAATCCCGAAGCTCTTTGATGTATTGAATCGGGTCGATGAGGGCCACTTAATATTCTCCTTTTAACGAATTACGACCAGCACGGCCAGACCGAGTACGATCAGCGCGATGAACACGGCGGCGGCCATCTGGGCGAGGTTGTTTTCGCGAACCTCAACATCATAAAGGCTGCGCGCGGCCAGGACGTAGCCGGGATGCGCGTCGCCGGTGTATTGCAGGACAGCGGCATACCGGCCGCCTGTGCTGGGTTCCCAGGTGAACATGTTGCGGCCCTGCTTGGCAGCGTCAAAACTTCCGGATGGCGGGGCGATGGTGACGGATTTGCCGCTGATAACGGCGTTGGTCGCTTCGATCTGACGGTTTGCGCCATAGACGATCAGGAACGGGGACTGACTGTAGCTGAGGTCGACCGTTTTGCCACTCACGACTGAGCTGGGGGGCTGGTTGTCCTTGGCAATGGCGCCCCAGGCGTCGTTGGCAATTTGGGTTTGAGGGTCGTTGGCCGACTGGCGGTAATTTTGCTGGACGGCGATGTAGACGAGCAGGGGCAGGGCGGCGGCCAGGCCAAAATAGAGCAGGGTGAGACGGCCGAGCGGGGAACTGTCGAAACGAGGCAACTTCATGGCGGTTCTCGCGATTATGAGCGCATTATACTCTATTTTTGGCAAGCGGCTTTTGTTGGGTATTGCTTGTAATCACAAGTCTCTCTCCGCCCCGTAACTTTTCGAATATTCATAATCGCAGATGTATAGCGAAACTATATAGTAATCTAATTATGGCTTCGCAGAGCGATTTGTTTTGGCTTAGGAAAGCCTTTCTGCAGATTAGTATGTAGTTTGGCTACGCATTTGGTCTGGAGAAAATGCCGGGCCAAAGAATGGATGCTATCCCCACTCAACCGTAGCCGGGGGTTTGTCCGAAATGCGGTAGGTAACTGCGGCCAGCTCCGGGATTTCGTTGGTGAGGCGGCGGGAGACGTGGCGCAGGAATTCATAGGGCAGCTCGGCCCATTCGGTGGTGAAGACGTTGACGCTCCAGATTGCCCAGAGGGCGAGCACCAGGCCGGTACCGGCGTCGTCGCCCTTGGAGTAAGTGTGCTGCGAATGGGTGACGACCGCGCCCGCCTGCCAGACGGTTTCGTAGAGTTTGGCCCGGCGCATTTCTTCCATGTAGATGCCGTCGGCGGCGCGGGCGATGCGCAGGCGCTCGGCGGTCACTTCGCCTTCGATGCGCACCACCAGGCCCGGGCCCGGGAACGGGTGGCGAATCAGTAGCAGCTCGGTGAGGCCGAGGCTGCGGCCGATGGCGCGCGCAGTGTCTTTGACGCAGTCGTCGAGGGGTGTGAGCTCCTGGTAGTCGAAACCGAGGTTGGCGTTGTGGTGGAGCTTGATTTGGGCCTTGCGCGCGCCCGATTGGTGGCCGCCGCCGGATTCCACGATGTCTGTGTACAGCGTGCCCTGCGAGATATACTCGGCGCCGAATTTGGCGGCCTCGGCCTCGAGCACGGCTTTGTAGACGCCGCGCATGGCTACACGTTTGTCGTGCATTTTGGTATGGCCGGCTAGCGCTTTCAGAAAATCGTCGGTGGCGTCGTGGACGTGGAGGTCGAGGTGGCCGAAATATTGCTTCACGAAGGCCTCGTCGTCGGGGCGGTCGATGCCGCGGATGTACACAGCCCGCACTTGCTCGGGCTTCAGCGCTTTGTCCAGGATGGCGGCTACCACCGACGAGTCGCTGCCGCCGGACAGGGCAAGCAGCACGCGCTTATCCCCCACCTCTTTCTGCACTTCGGCCACCTTGCGGGCGGCCGCGTCCTCGGCCGGGAAGCGGTCCTTGGCGCCGGCGATGGTAAAGACGAAGTTTTCGTAAATCCGCATGCCGTGCTCGGTGGCGGTGACTTCCGGGTGGAATTGCACGCCCCAGAGGTGGTTCAAGTGGCCGGCGGCGAGCGGCCCGTTGTCACTATTGGCCAATACCTCCATGCCGCCGCCGGGTTCAATGTGGTCGCCGTGGCTTTGCAGAACTTTGGAGCCGTCCGGTATGCCGTCCAGAATGGGTGAGCCGGGACTGGTGATCTGCAGCTTGTGCTGGCCAAACTCGCGGTGGGTAGCCGCCCCAATCTTGGCCCCATGGTGTGACGCCCACATCTGGAAGCCGAGGCACACCCCTAGCACCGGGATGCCCAGCTCGTAGATGTCCGCGTCAAATGGAGGGTTGTCCGAAGCCGACGACGGGCCGCCCGACACCACGATGCCTGTGGGCGCTATGCGCTTCACGTCGGCGGCCGTCACGTGCGCCGGGTCCGCCACCAGGCAGTACACACCCAGCCGGTCGAGCGCGATCTTGATTAGGTGGTCAAATTGGCTGCCCATCGCGAAAAGCAGAAACACTTCGTGGGTCTGGCGCAACTTTTTCTCGGCGGCAATTTCTTCAAGCACTTCGGGGGTAACCTTAGCGAGGGTGTTGATCACGGCGCGTCCTTCTTTAAGCGGCTGGCAAACTTACTGCGTAGTTTAGCTAACTTCGGGTCAATAATCACGTTGCAGTAATCGGGGCGCCGGCCGGAATTGTAAAAATCCTGGTGCTCAGGCTCGGCTTCGTAGAATTTCTCGAGCGGTTTCACTTCGGTCACGATCGGCTTGTCGAACAGTTTTTGGGCTTCGGGAAGGGATTTTTCGACAATTTTCCGTTGTTCGTCCCCAGTATACAGAATAATGGAGCGGTACTCGGGACCGGTGTCGTACATTTGGCGGTCCTTGCTGGTGGGATCGTGGGTGATCCAGAAAATTTCGAGCAAGTCGGCGAGGCTGATAACTTTCGGGTCAAATGTCACCTGCACGACCTCGGCGTGGCCGGATTTTTTGGACGCCACTTGCCAGTAATCGGGATCTTCGGTGTCGCCGCCGGCGTAACCCGAGACCACCCGCGTTACGCCCTCCACCCGGCGGTAGACGGCATCTATGCACCAGAAGCACCCGCCACCCAGCACAATGGATTCGGTGGGGGTTGGTGCGTTGGTCATATCTATAGTTTACAAACCCCGGCAAGGCTTGTACACTTTGGAACGTGATTACGTTAGTACACAACCCAGCCACCACGGCCATGATGATGGTCATGATGATGCTCCGCACCCGCGGAGGCTTGGGCGCGCGCAGGTAACTCACGTACATTGCACCAAAGCCGGGCCTCCGCACATCGCGGAGGCTTTTCGTTGCTGCCAAGGGAGGCACGCATGACAGTCACGACCGACCTGCCGACGCACGTCGCCTACGTTACGGATTGCATCGACCCGACCGGCGGGCTCGAGGCGAACAACGCCGTGACCCGGATAGCCACGGCGGTGGCCCGGGAACTCGGTGCGAGCACTAGCTTCGTGCCGGTGCGCTACCAGGGCGACTGTTTCGATGCGGCGTTGACGACGGTGGATATCGCCGAGCAGGAGCGCCAGAGCAGCCTGCAGCCGCCTGCGGGGTCGACGATCCTGCTGGGCAACCCGGCGCCGCGGGCGCTGACGTTCGGACAGGAGAGCAACGGCATCCGGTTCTGCTGGTGCTACATCGGCGACCTGTTCGCGCTCATCCCGTTCGCCCCGCGCTGGCTGTCGCTCGCCCACCGGCTGGGCCTGATCAACCAGGTGTTCCTGCTCGACGTCGAAGCAGTGGCCAGTTGGGGGGTCAAGCACGGCCGTGTAACGCCCGACCAGGCCGATGCTATGAACAGCGGCTTCCGCGGTCTCACCTTCGTGCCGCGGGCGGCCCGGTGGATCCTTCAAGACCGCACTCAGGTACCGCACCAGGTGATCGATCTGGGCGAGCCGGGGCGGCCCGAAGGTGTGACCGCTCGCATCGATAACTTCGGCAACGTCTACACGGACCTGTTGCCCGAAGACGTCGATTTTTGGCAAGGCCGGGACCTAGAGTTGGTGGACGGGAGGTACGCACGGTGCTACGAAACACTGGCCGAGCTACCTCCGGACGGCAGCGTAGGCGTGGCCGTCTCCAGCTCCGGCTACGGAGACAACAAGGTGCTCAAGCTGGCTATCCAGGGTGGCTCGGCCGCTGAGGCGCTCGGGATTACTCAGCCCGGTCAGCCGGTCTTCGCTCCGTCAGCGCTCCTGGCCGGCGCCACGGCCTGACTCACCCGCTCCCCTGCGGCTTTAGGGAGCCCGCCCCGTTTACGACTGCACTTCCATGCAAGGAAGAATTCCGCAGCCGTAGGCGGGGTTCTTCATTGTTGGGCACAAAAATCAAGCGGGCCGCACCCGGCCCGCCCTAGATAGTCTTAGAAGTTCCGACTGTTTGGCACCTGCAGCACCCAGTGCAAAAGGCTCAAACTCTACCTTTTGTGTTTTGATCGAAGCTCCACCTCGACTATCTGATACTTTTGTACCATTAGCGGAATGGGCCAGTCAATAGCATAAGCGTATTAAATGGCTTGACCTTGAGGGTCAAATAATGTCCTTATCTTGGCCACACCATATTATTATCGACAAAGCAAATGTCACGTGCTAAAATTTTCGAGGTGTTTTTTGCACGGTACCATCACCCAATCCTAGACCTGAGGAGCCCGACGTGCCCGTCCCTGACCCTCCCGAGCCCAGGCCGGCATTCTCGCCCTGGCTGCTAGTTATGCCCGTCAGCCCGCCCAATCTGGCCATGGCCACGCGCTTGTGGACCGATCACGGGATCGATCCGGAAGTCCTGGAATTGGTGTCGTTCGGTGTCCTGCTCCGCACGGAGTTCGAGGCGCCGGCCTTCTACGATTCCATCAAGCAGGCCAAACTCGCGAACGGCGCTAGCCACGTGATTATCGTGGTCGGCAACAACCCCGATTACAACCTAGCGCTGGCCAACCAGGCGCGCCTGGCCGGACACTTCGGCAAATGCGTTATCGTGTGGGTAAGCGCGACGCAGCCGATTGTGCTCATGAAGCACCAATGCAAGGCCGCAGCTTGACCACCATCCGAGGGCGATTGTCGCCCCAACCCAAGGAGTGCATATGCCGTTCAGAGAACACAGCGGTTTTGTCGTGATGATCTGCGGCGACTGGGCGTTCACAACGGATTTCGACCGCCCATTGCCAGTTGATCAGGTCGACAGTCGCATACGCGATTTCGTCATGTTCGTGAAGCAACACGTGGCAAACCCGAGGCATATCGACCCGCATGTCGTTCGCAACGAAGCGCCGGTTGAGATCATTGCAAACCCAACCAAGACCGGCGGCGTTCTGGTCTGCAACCCAGTCATCCTCGGACCCAAGGCGTGGTTGATCATCGCCGATTTGCATTCGGACTGCGCTGGTTGGGACGGGGCGCACCCAGGACAAGAAGGCGACCAGCGTGACCCGCAGGTGAGGCGGGCGCTTCGCCACGGCCAGCGATTCATCGACAGTCTGGCCGAGCACAACGGCCACCCGATGAGGCTGATTCTCACCTGGACGAGGTTCGGCCCCGGCCGCTCCGTTCTCGAGCGAGCGGAAATTGGCTCATTCGTGAGTAGGGTCGAGTTCGATGACGACTTCTGGCGGGATAAAGTCCCGTCCGGTCTCTTCATGGGCCAATTCCAGCTCGCCGGAGCCGGAGTACCAACCCGGTAGTCACGGCTACTGAGTAATATCCACCCCAGAGCATTGTTCGTCTGCATTAAGCGGACGAGCCGGGCCACCAGGGGGTGGGTTTTCCCGTTTAAGGGGGATTTTTTATGGATTATTTTTGGGGGCGGTCGGTGAAGATGGTGAGGCGCGGGATGGATTTGAGGAACTGGGCCGGTTGGTCGGCTGGGGATAAGGCGGTTTCGAGGCGGTCGAGGACCGGCCATTTGGCCTCGCCGGCGGCGTAAACCACGGCCTCCTGGAGATGGCGCAAGGCTTCGGCGGTGGTGGTGACGCGGGGGAAGTCGGGGCCGTCGTAGGCGTAGGCCAGGCCCTTGGCGGTGACGGCCCGGCTGTGGGGGAGGATGCCCGAGGTGTGGCCGTCGGGGCCGATGCCGAGCGAGCCGAGGCGGTAATCGGCGGTGTCGGATTGTTGGCTCAGGAAAGCCTCAAACGCCGCGGCGGTGTCGGGCTGCGAAAGGCCCGCAAGCACCGGGTGCAGGGTGGCGCCGGGGAGCTTGAGCGCTCCCCCCTCGGCGAGCTTTTGCCAGTTGGAGTCCGGATGACCGGGCGGGCCGTAGCGCTCGTCGATGAGGCTGACGGTGAGACGGCTGAGGTCGCGGCCGGCCAGAATGCGCGTCACCGCGGCGGCCGTATCCACCACCAACCCGCCAGACAGCAGCCATAGCACCGTGCGGCCGGCGCCGAGCTGGCCGAGCAGTTTGCCGGCCAAGTATTCGGCGACGGGCTTGGCGCTGGTGGCGCGGATAAATTCGAGTTGCATGAAAGGATTATAGCGGAATAATTGCGTAATTGTCGGGAGGAGACCCGGACCGCAACGTTCTGCGGCCCGGGCCACCCCTGGGACAGTTGCTTACGCGGGCTTCACCGCGGCAATTTGAAGCACATCACCCCGGCCGATCCTCGGGTCGGGGTTGAAGAAATCGTCGCAGCCGGTGAGCCACAGATCCCGCAGACGGAGGAGTTTCTCCGGGTACACCTTGAGCAGTTCCTCCCAGTTGAAGTGAAGGAGTTGCCGCCAGGCGCTGAGGGTCGGCCGGTACTGCTCGCCGATGGGCGTGACTGACTCGATCTCGAACCCGGCCCGCTCCACTCCCACGGTGGTTTCTTCCCAGCTCGGAATGTATCCGTGCGGGAAGATGCCGATGGGTGTGCCGTCGGGGTAGCAGGCGGTGGAATTGACCCACGACCTCGAAGGACCGGCGGTGGGCATAGGCGGCTTGAGCTTCCCCTTGGCGTTGTCGCGGGCCACGATCACCTGCAGCCCGAACCGGCCGCGCGGCTTCAGCAACCGGTAAACCAGGTTCTTGTGCGTTTGCAGGTGCTGGCGCCCAAACGCTTCCTCGACCTCGATCGAGATAACGCCGTCGAAGAGCCCATCCGGGTTGGCGCGAGCTAGAGCCTCGCCCCACGGGAATATGTTGGCTTCGTCGAGCGTGATGAGGTCCGCGATGCGGTCCCCCTCCGCCTTGATGCGGCGGCGGACGTACGCGGCCTGGTCGTGGCTGAGCGTGACCGCATTGACCCTCGCGCCGCGGCGGGCGGCCATGATCGAGCCCTGACCCCAACCGCATCCGAGGTCGCCCAGCCTCGTGCCGGTCCCCGCGCCGGCCAGGTCCAACATGCGGTTGAACTTGGCAGTTTGACCCTTGATCAGATACCGGCGCACCGCTCCCGGATTGTCCCAGGTACGCACGCGGGGGTCGGAATACAGGCCGCAGGTGTACCCCTCCGTAGCGCCAATGGCTTCGGCAAGGTCATTGGTGTCGTAATGGGTCGCTACGTCAGCAGCTTGCCCCTCGACTGTGTTGCGGCGGCTGAGGTCGCCGAGGCGTTCGCGGATGAGCCCGAGGGCCCGGTCGACGGTCTGGGGGACTGGGCCGTCGAAGGCGTTGATGGCCGACAGCCGGGTGACTGCGCCAAGGTCGCCGGCTACAGTGATACGGCGGTCGCCGTAGGCCTTAGCGAAACCAAGACCACCTCGGAGCAGAAGCGGGACGGCATTCCAGTCATGGATTTGCACCCTGGCCGTGCTGTCTACAGGCCCCGGACGCTCCCTGATGACTTGGCGCCCGTCGGGCAACTCGACGACGACTTCGCCCCGGTGCACGAATGCGCGCAGGCCGAGTTCGAGCCCTAGCGTATAAAGCGCGGCTCTCATGTTGAACCTTCCTTCGGTCGGTGCCCGGGGTTCGGGCATTGTGAACAGAACAACCTATGATCGAGCTATAGGGCTGGTTCGATTAGGCTGCCGAATATGATATCACGCCGGGCGCGGAGATTATTCGGACTTGGCGGCGTTGATGTTGATCATCCAGTGAATGCCAAACTGGTCGGTGAGCATGCCGAATTCGTCGCCCCAGACTTGCTTGGCGAGCGGCATGCGGATGGTGCCGCCGTCGGCCAGCTGGTCAAAGTAGCCGCTGAGGGCGTCGTGGTCGTCGCCGGAGAGGCTGAGGCTGACGTTGTCGCCAAATTTGACCTTGCCACCGGGCATGCCGTCGGAGGCCATGATGGTGAGGTCGCCGGTTTCAAGCAGCCCGTGCATGATGTTTTTTTCGTGGCCGGCGGGCGGGTCGGGAAATTCTCCAAAAGTTTGCAATTTTAGATCACCGCCAAAGACTTTGTGATAATACTCCATGGCCTCGCGGGCGTTGGTCTGGAAGGTGAGATAAGGGTTTAATTTGACACTCATGGCAGGCTCCTAATTTATGTTAAACGCCATAATTGCACGCCGCCTGGGCAGTGGCAATGGGGTTATTGCCACTTTGACTTTTGTTGTCCGCGCAGGTATGGTAGGGCCTCGCCGGCAGGAACTTCTTGCCCGCATGAATCTGAGGGGTTGACATGACTGAAGACCTGACGGCAATGATGTCCCGGATGCACTACGAATACCGCGGGAAGCCGCTGTCCGGGTATGTGCAGGGCTTTGTAACCGGCCTGCTCGCCCTTGATGCGGTATTCGACCAGCCCAGGCCCGCCAGCTTTGCCTACGCAGTCGCGGACCCAATGGCCCTGGCCCGCTTCCACGAGGGCCGGGCCGAAGCTAGCGAGCTGGTGGGTTTCGTTGGGCATGCCGGCCCCGAGGCCGAATCATGTCTGCGCGGCGCTATCGCGTACCTGCGGGACGCGGCCCGGACGGGCAACAACTCGCTCGGCGCGTGGTTTATCAAGCTCGGCACCGTCGAAAATACGGTGCTGGTGGCTGTAAGCGGTTTTGCCGGGCCCCGGGCCAACCGGCGGTTCGCCACGGAAATTGGCCGCTACCTGCTGCGCGAAATACACGCCATCGACATGGCAGCCGGGGATGACACCTCCGAGTAACACCCGGTCACCTCTTGCGATAGGGGTGACCGGGCACCTCCCGAGCGCTCAATTGACGGATTGAGCCTTCAGGAGGATTTAGTGCCCGCCCTCCACGCGGAAGCCGAGGCGGCGCAGCTCCATGGCGGTGCGGGCCTCGAGGGCTTCGGCCTGGGCCTGGCTCCGCACCCGCGGTAGCTGGAGGTAGAGGTCGGGGCGGAGCCGCCCGCGCACACCGCGCTTGAAGATGCGGGCCGCGTGGAAGGCCGCGAAGCCGGTGTGGTGCTGGGCTAGGCGCTCCTCGGGCAGGTACCAGGTTTGGCCCACGTAGAGATGGTTGGGGTTGCCGTCGAGCTCCACGATGTACACGCCGTAGGAGCGGGCCTCGGTGATGCGGCGCAGGCTTACGATGAGGTCGAAGCCGAATTCGAAGTCGTCGCGGTGGCGGCTGAGGTAGTCGGCGTGCACGTCGTAGCGGTAGAGGCGCTGCGGCACGACAACATCGTTAGCGGGGTCAAACAGGTAACTGATGAGGATAGGTTTTTTGGCTTTCACAAAGCTCAGGACTTGCGTGCGCCACTTCTCTTCGGTTTGGTTGGTGCGGATAAGTGCGTTCACGGGTGAATTATACCCTGATTGCATTTTGTCGAAATTACTTAAAAATTTTATGCATGCCAAATTTTAGTATTATTGAATGAGCGCACTCGCCGAATTGCCTGGCCCCTTATAGGAAGTACTTAATTAATAACGTCCTCGAACTGTTGCCACTCCTTGATGGCGTGCACTTTGGTGGCCTCGCGGTGGGTAATGTGCAGGTCCACCATGTCGTGGCCGAACCACGACGGTGTGAGATGACCCGACCCCAGCCCACGCCCGGTAACTTCACCGGCAATGCGAATAGCCAGCTCTAAGTGGTCGGGAACGGTTCCGGTTTCGGTCAGCTCGAGGAGCTTATTGTCGTCGGAAGTCATGAGTTTGCCTGAGGTGGCCTCATGCTTGAGGATAGCCAGAATTTGGGCAGGGGCGCCGGGATCGAGCGCCTGCTCCCAAATTGTATTGCCGGTGTCCGGAGCGACGATGCGGGTGCCGCCCTCCACGATACACGGCGCCGTGTGGCTATCGGTGGAGATGGGCGCCACGGTGCCGTCTATGTCGGTGATGAGGGCTTTGTAGCGTGCAGTATTCATGAGCTGAATCGTACCCATAATCCGCTATTCTGACCAGCTATTATTGCTTTACTTTGTGCATAATATATGCTATAGTTTGATGATGCCGCGGGACCGTCCCCGGCTTTGTCTCGAGGAGTCTTGATGACAAGTCTCGATCTACGCACCTTGGTCATGCCCAACACCTACGTTCCGGAGCTCGACCTGGCCCCGGGCCAGCAGCCCGTCGACGTCATGGATGTCGTGTGGCGCGCCGTGATGGCCGCTGAAGGCCCCCTCGCCGACACCCTCCTGGTCAAGGCTGTCGAGAGCGTCGGGGTGTCGATCACGCACCTTCTCCCGGTGGAGGTCGACATCCAGCCGGCCGGGCCGGCGCAACTGCTCGCCGCCCAGGCGTCCACCGATGACGGGGAGGGCGTGCGCTACGCCTGGAACGGCGGGCGCAAGCTCGAGGGGCTCGCGATGTTGGATTGGGATGACACCCTGTCAGTCGCCCTCAGCTCTCCCGGTGACTTCACGGACGTCGTGCTGTCCGCTGAGCCGGACGGCAGGATCCTTTGGGGCGTGTTCCCGCACGGTGGCGCCGTACTGGTGCGCGACCAGAAGTACCAGCTCGGCGTCGGCGTCAGCACCTTCAGCCAGATTCAAGACCACGCGCTCGCGTACCTCGCGGGCTGGTTGGCGCTCGAGCGCGTCGCCGTGGCCGAGGGCCGGGCCAAGGAGACGGTCGCCCAGCGCATCGGCTGACCCCTCGGCGTTTTCCCCGGACTGACTGCCCGACCACACCCAGCGGATTCACCCTACGAGGGATACCGCACTGTCCGGAAGGTCCGCAGCAGTCCAACTGCCGGTACCGTGCTCATCACCGAGCACGGTACCGGCACCTACCAAAGTTTTCGACTAGTTGTCGAAGATTTTGGCAGGAACTACGACCCGACTCGCGTGTGGATAAAGTTCACAATCGCGCCGTAATGGTTGGAGCATACGAAGATGATTATGAGAATCAGTGCCGGGAAAATAATGAAATTCTCGATAAAGTGGCCGGTGGTGATGCGCAGGGCTTTTACCGGTGGCAAGCCGAATTTGAACGGTACAGGCAGCAGCCACGGCACGCCTTCTTTGGTGAACGTGTCCATCACGAGATGGCTAAGCAGGCCGATCACGAAGGCCTTCCAGACCAGGCCGGTGTCGGTGTGGGGCATGATGGGGTGCAGAAACACCAGCAGCCAGTGCGCCAGATAGGCGGCCAGGGCCGCGCCGAGGAGTGAGTGGGTGAGGAAGCGGTGGCCGCCGAGCAGCCGGTCGGTGAAGCCGCCGAAGAGCTTGCCGAGCAGCGGCAGGTTGCGCCAGAACGGCGCGGTGGGCTGGTCGATGTCGGGGGCCAGGCCGCCGATCTGGTTGGCCAGGATGGCGACCATCGCGGTGGCCAGCGTGATATTGCCGGGAGGGTACAGCACCACAGCCACCGTGAGGGCGGTGAGGGCAGCGGCGTCGTGGGTTCGTCCGGTCATAGCATAATCAGTTTACTCCAAAAAAAGCGGCGGCTGGGTGGCATTACTGCACTATCTTGCTAATGTATTTGGCCAAGCCAACCCCTAAACTACAAGCGTAATGAGGACGGAGTTATGAGTGAGAGAGAAGTATATTTAAAGGGCATTAAACCAACATCTGTGGGGCTGTTTGTGGGGACGTTCGGGGCTTTAGTCGGCCTGCTGGTAGCAATTGTGACGTTTGTGAACGGCACAATCTTCTACACTAACACCACCAACAGTCTGTTGGCGGGGCTGCTGCTGGGCATTGGCATCGGGGGCTTCGCGCTGCTGGTGGTGCCGGCTTTTTACTTTGCGGTCGGCTGGGTAGTCGGCTGGGTGGAGGGCCTAATAATAAACGCCGTGCTGCGCAGCTCCGGCGGGGTGAGCATGGAAGTGCATGACCCCGGCGAGGCCGACATGCCAATGCCGGCGCGGCCCACCAGGACGCAGCCGTCCTTCGGCGAAACTGTCGACCAGCGCGACAACCGCCGGATGTAGGCAAAGCCCGCCAAAACAGGACGGGGCCAAAAGAGCCACGTCCTGTTTTTGTTGGGCCGGGCTAGGCTTTGCGGCCGGCGAAGTGGGTGAGCATCGTGACGAGGCCGAGGGCGATGAGGGCAAATCCGATCACCATCAGGGCGGCGCCTCCGATATCCGGGTTCACGTAAGTGACCATGTTGGTGTGGGTGAAGTCCACGCCGTAGTCGATGCAAAACGCACCGGCTACCACCATAATGCCGCCGACCCACAGATCGGTGGTGGGCTTACGCTCGCTCACGTTGCGAAACCGGCTGGCCGGCTCCCATGCCGCCGGCTATCAGGATTGGGCCAGACACCAGCGCGTAGATTCCCACGACCCACACGTAGGCCAGGCCGCCGCCTACCGGGTAGCGCAGCAATATGAGGCCGGCTAGCAGCGCCAAAACGCCGGAGGTAATCGCCAGGCCGCGGTGCATGGTGGGCTCGGCAATGGCTGCCACAATTTCGTAAATCCCGCGGAAGATGAACGTAAACCCGACGAACAGCACGAGCGTGACCGCCGAGATGCCGGTGTGGCGGAAGATATACGCTCCGGCCGCGATAAAGAGCGCCCCGAGCACAATGGCGCCGATGGCAGACCAGCCCTTATTTATATGCATGATCCCGTTGATGAGCCCAACGACCCCGGCAAATAACACGTACAGGCCAAAGACAAAAGTGAACGACAGCAGCGTCATCCCCGGCCAGGCCAGTGCCACCAGCCCAAATAGAATTAATAGTATGCCCTCCACAATCAGCGGCCAGTGCTGGCTGCGGTGGTTAGCGTTTGCTTCCATAGAACCTCCTCAACATTTCAGGCTGTCATGCTAGCACAGGGGGCAAAGCCATGTTGCTATGTTAAGTTCCAAATTTTTTCCTTGGGGCTGGGATTATTTACCGGCGAAGAGCTTTGCGGTACTGACGGCGGGCCATAGCGTTCTTGATGAGCAGGCTGGCAAAGGTGGCCAGGATACCGATGCCCACAAATACATAAAATATCGTGAACAGTTTACCGAGAGCGGTTTTGGGTACAATATCACCATAGCCGACGGTAGCGAGCGTGATGGTACTGAAATAAAAGGCGTCGAGCCAACTCAGGCGCTCGACGAGATGGTAGAAGGTGGCGCCAATCAGCAGCACCGCGGCAGCGGCTGATCCGACGGCCAAAAATTGCCGGTGTACCCGGCGAAATTCGCGCTCCAGATCTGCAGGCGATTCCGGCTCCATTAAGCGATCATCCGCCGGTGAAGCACGGCCGGCATTGGATAAAGTTACAAGAGCCTGAGAATATCATGAATGCGATTGGGAATGCGCGGGAGGCCGGAGCCTCCCGCGCACCATAAGTCGCCGGCGTTAGGCCGGAGACTGCCGGCTTATGCGCCGGCCAACCCTCCAAAGGTGTAGCAGTACCCTGAAGTACGACCCGAAGGGGTTCGTTTCGGTGTATTCCACACCGTTGTCGATGCAGTACTGACGCACGATTCTCCGCGCGTGGCGCAGGTTCGGTCGCGGCATGCTGGGGAATAGATGATGCTCGATCTGGTAGTTCAGTCCGCCCAGAGCCAAGCTCACCAGCCAGTTGGTGAACAGAAAACCGCGTACGTTGCGCGATGTAAGCACCTGCTCGCGCAGTCGGTCCAGTTTGTCGTCGGGCTTCAGAATGAGCATGCCCTTGTGATTCGGGGCAAAACTCAGCCCCATGTATAACCCGAACACCGCCTTGTGTACCACGAAGAACACAATTACCTGGAGCGGTGAAAGCCCAGCGAACAGCAAGGCAAAGTAGACCCCGATGTGGACCGCTAGCAGGGACAACTCCAGCTTGCGCTTCCTCTCGTACTCGGCATTACGCGCGAGCATGGCACTGATTCCGTTAACATGGAGGTTGAGGCCCTCCAGCAGGAGCAGCGGGAGGAAATACACCGCCTGGAAACGGGAGAGAATTTGCCCGACCCGGCCGCGCTTGGCGGTCTGGTTCGCTGTAAACGCAACCAGAGGGCTATCGGCGATGTCGGGGTCCTCACCCTCTCGATTCGGATGGGCGTGGTGGCGATTGTGCTTGTCAATCCACCAGCCGGTCGATAGCCCGCTCAGTGCGCAGCCGATCACGTAATTGAGCCTGATGCTGGCTTGTTTGGAACTGAGCACCTGCCGGTGCCCGACATCGTGGCCGAGCATGGCGACCTGAGTAGCCATGATCGCCAGCAACGCAGCGGTCACAACGATCTGCCACCAGATCGAGCCGATGTGGACGTAGGCCCACCAGCTTGAGCCGATGTGAAAGAAGGCCCACCAGACGCCTGCGAACAGCAGCCCGATGCTGGTGAACTTCCAAATGTAATAAATGGTGCGTGGCTCGAGCAGCCCAGCAGCCTTTATCTGGCGTGACAGTTTCGCGTAGTCGCTGCCTTTCTCGGTCTGCATCGTCATTGCTTGTGTGGTCATCAGACCCTCCGTATTCGAACGTCGAAGAACGTGGATCGATTCCACGCAAGCAGCATAGCATAACAAATGATTGCGCTTGGGCAGCGCGCGGGAGGCTCGTAAGCACCCCGCGCACCGCATCCAATATCCTCTCTTGAGACGGTGACTACGCGACTTAAGGCTGCGACTCTGGCGGGCCGTGGGTCACGAGCGGACCGCTTGCCAGAATGATCTTGCGTGCGGATCGCAACCACTTCACATCGACCACAATGCCAAGACCTTGCAGTATCCCGATGATGTACTTGCTGAAATCGAACTGGAACCAACGCCATCCGTGTGCCGCGCAGGTTTGCAGCCGATGGTGAGCGTAGTGCCAGGCCTCCCCCAGCGAAAGCAGCCACTGGAAGATCCAGAAGAAGACGTTGCGGGACGAACCCGCAATCTTGCGCGACTTCTCATCGATCTGAAACCGGCCCCACATGTGAGCGACCGAGTTCGTGCACCAAGTGACGTTGAGTATGAAAACCGCTGTGAACAGTCCAGCGATCAGAGCACCGTCCCATCCTGCGACGAGGAACGGTATCAGGAAACGCAGGGTGATGAGCCCCGGCATTGCGAGCTTCAACTTGCGAATGACCGGGTCTGCCTCCAGGTCTCCCACCCAAATCTCGTGCCGCTCCTCTTGACTCGTGGCCCAGGCCGCGGCGCGAGCCTCGTTGGTGTCGGGGCACTTGGGCGGCGGCAGCAGGTGCTTGTAGCAGTAGGTGAGGACGTGCGCATACAAGAATCCCCGGGCTGTGGGGACTCGCTCGCCGCGCTGGTTGAGCTTGCTGTAACGCATCGGCGTGTGGGAGTCAGCCTTCCGGTCCGTAAAATCGTGATGCGGCCGGTGGCGTTCTGCCCACTTAACAAGATCACCTTCCAAAGCCATGTGCCCAAGCGCCAGAAAGATAATCCTGATGATGCGCGCGATCAGGTGGTTGGCCCACTTGAAGGCGGTGTGAGTCTCGCCACGGTGGAAGCAGACAGTGATCCCCATCACCGTCCCGACGAAGAATGCGAAGCTGAGCATAAAAATCTTGTTAGTGAACATCGCATCCAGTGTGGTGAGGGGATTGCTCGTGAACGCCCGTTCCAGCCCGGGAAGGAACCGGGGGATAATCCAGGGCAGGATCTTGAACACGAAAACCCAGAGAGCCCCGAGGTGCAGACCTAGAAGGGCCGCAAAGATTCCAGGGCGGAATTCGCGCTTGGTGTCGAACGTACCGGGGTGGGGTACGGTCAATTCCGCGGTCTCCTTAGTTGCCGTCATGAGGCACCGTCCAATTCTCAAAAGGCGCCTCAGGGGCGCGTTCTACCGGAGGGTACCGGCTGCCCTCATATTAGATTAGCGTGAGCAGATTAGCAAAAAACCGAATATTTTAGCACACTGATGCATTTCCGTCTACGCCGCTATGGTTTGCCCGAACTTGATTTTTCTGGTAGGGTGCATTTTGTAAATGACTGAACAAGACCCCAAACAGCGCGATCCCCGATTTAAGGAGTCCACGCGGCAATTGTTATTGAGCATGGCCGATACGACCTGGCGGATGTTTGTGTCGCCGGCGATTCTGGTGCCGGCCGGTATTTTTGTGGACCTCAAAATCGGCACCAAGCCGTGGATGACGATCCTGGCTACCATCCTGGGCATGACGCTGTCGGTGCTGTTGGTGCGGCAGCAATTGCGAGGCGGCCAATGATATTTCTGGGGCTGACCGGCGGGCCCGAAGTGAGCGTGGGCGCGCAGACGATATTTAGTATCGGGCCGGTTAATCTGAATAACTCCCAGCTGCTGGGCATAGTGGGCTGGGCCGTGACGTTTTGGCTGTTTTTCCGCACGGTGCGCAACATCCGGCGCAAACATTATGATTACATATCGCTGGCCGTACTGTGGGCTTACGAATACTTGTTGGATACGGCAACGGAGGTCCTGGGCAGCCGCCAGATGGCTTTGAAGCTGGCGCCGCTGGCTATCGCGATGTTCTTCTTTATATGTGTTAACAACTGGCTCGAGGTGCTGCCGATCCTGGGGACCGTGACATATGATGGGCAGCCACTGTTTAGGGGGCTGGCCGCGGACCTGAACTTCACCTTCGCGCTGGCCACGATCACGTTTGTGACGGCGCACGTGTGGGCTATTCGCAAGCGCGGGTTCTTTGGCAATCTGGGCCGCTACTTCGCCAACCCGTTCAAGAACCCGCTGCACGCTTTCGAGGGCTTCCTGGAGTTAATCGCGGAATTTTCGCGGTTTATCGCCCTATCGATGCGGTTGTTTGGGAACATCTTCGGCGGCGAAGTGCTGCTGGCGGTGATGGGCTTCATCACCTCGTATGCCTCCCCGATTACACTGCCGCCGTTTATATTGTTCGAGCTATTTATCGGGCTCATTCAAGCCTACATTTTCTTTATGCTGACGTGCGTGTTTGTATCGCTCGGCACGGTAAGCCACGACGAACCTGCCTCCCATGAGCCTGAACCTGTACTAGAGGTATCGGGAGGGGTAGCAACGTAAATGTTAACTAATTAAAAGGAAGTATTAATAATATGGAATCACTCGCATTTGGTCTGACCTACTCCATCGCCGGTGGACTCGCCGCCGTGGGCGTGGGTCTCGTGGGCGCGGCCGCGGTGGCAGCCGTGGGCCGCAACCCTGACGCCATCGGTACCATCCGCACCATGATGATCCTGGCCATGAGTTTCGTGGACGCCCTGGCGATCATCGGCTTGGTGGTGGCGCTCATTATTAAGTTCTTGAAGTAAGGGGTAGTAAGTGCCGGTATTTTTGGCTGAAACATCAGGACTGGCAGGGCTGTTTAGCGCCCTGGGGTTGAATTTGCAGACATTTCTGCTGGATTTGGCGGCGTTTTTGGTGTCGGCCTATGTAGTGGGGCGCTATGTGTTCCCGCCGCTGACGAAAGCCCTCGACTCCAAGCGCGACGAACTCGAGGCGGCTACCCGTCAGCAGGACGACGCCCGCAAGGCGTTGGAGAAGGCCCAAGCGGCGGCTGACGAGATGATGGCGAAGGCTCGCGCGTCGGCCGACGAAGTGTTGAGCCTGGCGCACAAAGACGCGGCCGAGCAGATTGACGCGGCGCGGGTGAAGGCCGAGGCCCAAACCGAGCGCATCATCGGCGAGGCGCGGGAGCAGATTGCCCGCGACGTGCAGGGCGCGCGCCAGGCGCTGAAGGCCGACACGGCCCGGCTAGTGGCCGCGGCCACCGAGACGGTGCTGGGCGAGCAGCTCGACGAGGCCCGCGACGGCGCCGTGATCGCCCGCAGCCTGGAGGCCCGGTAGCCATGGCGACCAAGGTCACGCGCGGACAAGTGGCGGACTACGTGGCCGCGGCGTTGCCGGAGCGGCGCGCCGAGGCCGTGGCGGCAGCGGCGGCCTGGCTGGTGGACACCGGCCGGGGACGCCAAGCCGGCTACCTGGCCCGAGATGTGGCCGCCGAGCTCGCCCGCCGCGGTTACGTGCTGGTGCGCGTGACGACGGCGCGTCCGCTCGGCGAGGCCGCGCGCGCTGAGGTCGAGGAATTTGTGCGGTCGGCCACCGGCGCACGCGAGCTGGAGGTGGAGACCCTGGAGGATCCGGAAGTGGTTGGCGGCGTGCGGATTGAGACCCCCACCGGCGTGCTCGACGGCACCGTGAAGACCCGCCTGGCCAAGTTTGTACAAGGATTTACCCGATGATGAACACATCTCGAATTTTGCGCATTTTGCAGATTAATGGAGACGGACATGAATGATTTGAACGTAAAAGAGCTCAGCCGCGAACTGCAAGACGCGATCGCCGGCCTCAAGCAGACCGAAGGCCTGGAAGAAACCGGCGTGGTGACGCGCGTGAGCGACGGCGTAGTGTGGGTGTATGGCCTGCGCCAGGCCGGATTCAGCGATGTGATTTTGGTGGACACCGACGGCGACGCCCCGGCCCGGGCCTTCGCGCTCAACCTGCTCGAAGACGAGCTGGGCGCGGTGCTGCTGGACAAGGAAACCGGGGTGAGGGCCGGCGCCAAGGTGCGGCTGAGCGGCCGGCGCCTGGAGGTGCCGGTGGGCCCCGAGCTGGTCGGCCGCGTGGTGGACCCGCTGGGCAACCCGCTCGACGGCCTCGGCCCCATAAAGGCCAAGCTCACCGGCGCCATTGAGCGCCAGGCGCCCGGCGTGATGGACCGGCGCGGTGTGCACGAGCCGCTGGCTACCGGCATCATCGCCATCGACACCATGGTGCCGATCGGGCGCGGCCAGCGGGAACTGCTCATCGGCGACCGGCAAACCGGTAAAACCGCCATCGCCATCGACACCATGATCAACCAGAAGCGCCAAAATACCGGCGTGATCAATGTGTATGTGGCTATCGGCCAAAAGCTGAGCAAGGTGGCGGCGCTGGTGGAGCGGCTGAAGCGCGAAGGCGTGATGGAGCAGACCATCGTGGTGGCCACTTCCCCGGCCGACCCGGCGGCTTTGCTGTACCTGGCGCCCTACGCCGGCACGGCCATCGGCGAGTACTTCCGCGACCACAAGCAGCACGCGCTCATGATCTACGACGATCTGTCCAAGCACGCGGTGGCTTATCGCCAGATGTCGCTGCTGCTGCGCCGCCCCCCGGGCCGCGAGGCTTACCCCGGCGACGTGTTTTACCTGCATTCGCGGCTGCTGGAGCGCTCGGCCAAGCTCAGCGACAAGCTGGGCGGCGGCTCGCTGACGGCGCTGCCGATCATTGAGACCCAGGCCGGCGACGTGTCGGCGTACATCCCGACCAACGTCATCTCTATCACCGACGGCCAGATCTTCCTCGAAACCAACCTGTTTTACCAGGGTATCCGGCCGGCCATTTCGGTGGGCCTGAGCGTGAGCCGCGTAGGTGGCGCCGCCCAGCTCAAGTC
Source organism: uncultured bacterium (assembly GCA_963740635.1). Lineage (GTDB taxonomy): Bacteria > Patescibacteriota > Saccharimonadia > UBA4664 > UBA4664 > UBA5169. The sequence continues at coordinate 641,402 of CAVUEQ010000001.1, forward strand.
GACCAAGAGCGTGGCGGGTTCGTTGCGCGTGGAGCTGGCGCAGTTCCGCGAACTGGCGGCATTCTCGCAGTTTGCCTCGGACCTCGACGACGACACCAAGCGCAGCATTGCCCGCGGGCGGTTGCTGACTGAGATTTTGAAGCAGAAGCAATACGCCCCCCTAAGCGCCGCCGACCAGGTCATAATGCTGCTGGCCGCTACCAAAGGCGCGTTTGACCACATCATGAACCACCACATTGAGCAAGCCGTGCGCGAACTGCTGGCCAAGATTAAAAAAGACCACCCCAAGCTGATCGACAGCCTGAATACCGGTACCAAGCCCACCGACGAAGAGGTGGAGCAGGTCGTGAAGGCCGCCGAGCATGTGGCGAAAACTTTCGGCAAGGAAGAGTAGGAACGGATAATGGCAGCTTTGCAGGGAATAAAAAGGCGTATCCGGTCGGTCCGCAGCACGCGGCAGATCACCAAGGCCCAGGAATTGGTGGAGGCCGGGAAGCTGCGGCGCACGCAGACGGCGGCCGCCGGCCCGGTCCTGTACGCCGCGGCAGCCGAGACACTGCTGGGGCGGTTGGCGGTCCGGCCGAGCGCGCGGCAGCACCCCTGGTTTGGGGCGCGGCCCGTGAAGCGCGTGCTCACGATCGCCATCGCCGGCGACCGCGGCATGGCCGGCGGCTACAATGCCAACGTGCTGCGCGCATTGGGCCGGCACATCCAAGACCTCCCGGCCGAGCACCGCGCCATTGCCATCGGCAAGCGCGCCGCCAGCCACATTGCCCGCGCCAGCGACATCGATGAGGTGGCGAGCTACATCATTGACAAGGGCGACGCCGATACCGCCATCGCGCGGCCGGCGCTGGAAGAGGCCATCCGGGCGTTTACGGACGGCGAGGCCGACGCGGTGTACATCATTTATACGCACTTCGTTTCGACCGTGAGCTACCAGGTGATTAATAAGCTGCTGCTGCCCATCGTGGGCGTAGCGAGCCAGGCCGAGCCCGAGACCGAGCCCGATTCCAAGGAGATGCTCGAATACGCCGCCCGCCGGGTGCTCGAGGGCATGGTGGTACAGGCGGTGCTTGAGAGCCGGGCTTCCGAGAATGCCAGCCGCATGCTGGCCATGAAGAACGCCACCGACAACGCCAGTGACCTTATTTCCGACCTCACATTAGCATTAAATAACGCGCGCCAAGCCAGCATTACGCAAGAAATAGCAGAAATTTCGGCCGGCGCCGAAGCCATAACCGAGTAAAGGAGGCCCCGATGGCCCAAGACACAGCAATCAAACAGACCGGCAGCATCATCCAGATCGTAGGTGTGGTGGTGGACGCCGAATTTACCGAGGGCAAACTGCCCGCTATTTACGACGCGCTGATCATTGACCGCGAGGACGGCAAGCTCTACCTCGAGGTCGCGCAGCACCTCAGCGAAACCACGGTGCGGGCGATCGCGCTGTCCACCACCGACGGCCTCAAGCGCGGCGCCGAGGTGCGGGCCACCGGCGCGCCGATCAGCGTGGCCGTAGGCAACGAAACCATGGGCCGCATGTTTAACGTGGTCGGCGAGCCGATCGACGGCCAGCCCCAGGTGACCGGCGCCAAGCTCGCGCCCATCCACCGCGACCCGCCGACGCTGGAAGACCAGAGCGGCAAGGTCGAAATCCTGGAGACCGGCATCAAGGTCATCGACCTGATTGCGCCGATCACCAAGGGCGGCAAGGTCGGCCTGTTCGGCGGTGCCGGCGTGGGCAAAACCGTGCTCATCCAGGAGCTCATCAACAACATCGCCAAGTTCCACTCCGGCAACTCGGTGTTCGCCGGCGTGGGCGAGCGCACCCGTGAGGGCAACGACCTGTACGGCGAAATGCGCGACTCCGGCGTGCTCAAAAACACCAGCCTGGTGTTTGGCCAGATGAACGAACCGCCGGGCGCGCGGTTGCGGGTGGGCCTCACGGGGCTGACCATCGCCGAAGGTTTCCGCGACCAGGGCAAGGACGTGCTGCTGTTTATCGACAACATCTTCCGGTTTACGCAGGCGGGGTCTGAAGTGTCGGCGCTATTGGGCCGCCTGCCTAGCGCCGTGGGTTACCAACCCAACCTGCAGCAGGAAATGGGCGCTTTGCAGGAGCGGATTACGTCCACAAAAGAAGGTTCGATCACATCGGTGCAGGCCATCTTCGTGCCGGCCGACGACCTCACCGACCCGGCGCCGGCCACGGCCTTCGCCCACCTCGATTCCACCATCGTGCTCAGCCGCGCGCTTACCGAGCTGGGCCTCTACCCGGCCGTGGACCCGCTCGACTCCAGCTCCACCATTCTCGACCCGGCGATCGTGGGCGAAGAGCACTACGCGGTAGCCCGTGAGGTGCAGCGCATTTTGCAGCGCTACAAGGACCTGCAGGACATCATCGCGATCTTGGGCATGGACGAACTTTCGGACGAAGACAAACAGACGGTGGCCCGCGCGCGGCGCATACAGCGGTTCCTGACCCAGCCGTTCCATGTGGCCGAAGTGTTCCTAAGCACCCCCGGCAAGTACGTGAAGCTGGAAGACACGGTGAAGGGATTCCGCGAAATCCTCGACGGCAAGCATGACGAGAAGCCCGAGTCGGCGTTTTACATGAAGGGCGGCATTGAAGAGGTCAACGAGAAGAAGGAAGACAAGCCCGAAGAGAAGCCCAAGCACGAAGACAAGCACGATGGGAAAAAGGGCGAAAAGGCTAAATAATGCATTTCGAGCTGCTGACATTAACGGGCGCGAAGTTCCAGGGCGAGGTCACGCAGGTGTCGTTGACCACGGTTGACGGCCAGATCGGGATTTTGCCACACCACGAGGAGCTCACGGCCATTGCCGTCCCTGGGCCGGTGCGGGTGCGCGAGCGCGGCGGCAAGGAATCGGTGTTCGCGACGTTTGGCGGGCTGCTCGAGATTGACCCCGACGGCACCACGCGCCTGCTGGCCGACGAGGCCGAGCACGCCGACGAACTGGTGCAGGCCGAGATCGAGAAGGCCCTGGAGATGGCGGAGCAGCTGAAGGCCGCCGCCAAGGACAAGCACGAGCTGGCCCGCGCCCAGCAACTGGTGGACCGCCAGACCGTCCGCCTCGGCGTGGCCAAACTCCGCCGCCGCCCGCACGGCACCCCCGAGCGCCAAACTCCGCCGGAGTAGCGCTACTCTCAGCCTATTTTGCCGAAAATATGAACGGATTGAAGTTCGTAGTGCGGTCGTAGTAGTCTTCGTGCTCGAGACGCTTGAGTTTTGCTACCACCCAGTAAGTCACCGGCGTCATCAGGATTTCCACACTCGATTTTATAAACCAGCCCGACAGGATTGTGGGAACCAGTAGGCCGGGCGGAATGACATTAGACAAAGCAATTGTGTAAAACAGAGTGGTGTCGACGAGCTGCCCGGCAATGGTTGACCCAGAGGTCCGTGTCCACAGATACTTACCATTTGTAAGCAGTTTCATTTTTGCCATGGTAAAGTCATTCACAAACTGGCCGGCAAATAAGGCGATGAGGCCGCCGACTACAATTCGCGGTGCCTGGCCAAACACGAGCGTAAAAGCGTCATTGCCCACGAAACCGGGGGCGGGCGGAAACAGCGTCACGATTTGGTAGATGGTGGCGGCGAGAAGTTGGGCGGCGATCAAAATCCAGGTGGCGCGCCTGGCCTGCTTGTAGCCGTATACCTCGGTTAGAAGATCACCGAAAATGTACGTCAAGGGAAAATACAAGACCGTGACCGAAACGGTAAATATTCCGATCTGGGTTATTTTGCCGGCGGTGGTGTTGGCAATGATCATCATTGCAACAGCCGCGCACAATATTAGGTCGAGGTAGCGGTATCTTTTGGGTGGTAGTGGCGTATTCATGATTTTGACGTTACAAGGGTGTGATATTTTAACAAATAAGTGTTAAAGTCGCTCCATGAAAATCGCATCGCCACAAGCGCTTTTGGTCTACAGGGAGATCCAGCGGCATGGCCAGCCAACTGCCAAAGAAATTGCGGCCGCCCTGGGAATTTTACCCAATGCCATCTATCGGCTTGTGGCCGAGCTAACCAGCATCGGGGTAGTGAAGCAACATGACGGCTATCCGGCTACCTTTTCCGCTCTCCCCTACGATTCGGCGATGGGATGGTATGTGGAAAATGCCCAGCGCACTTTTAGCCGGAATTTCAGAGATGGCAATGACCCAACCGGACCAGGCCAAGCAATTTCATTGATAACGACTAGAAGTGCGCTGCTGAAAAGCTCCGACAAAGACGCATCGCGGGCAGCAAGTGAAATTTGTCTGTTGGTTTCCGGGCTGGAAGTGCCCGCCGACACAGTAATGATTTACCAGCGGGCGGCTGCGCGGGGAGTGAGTATCAAGGCGATTTTGCAAAAACGTGACGACACCAGCCCGGCGCTGCTCGAGCGCTGGCGTCGGATTGCGACTGACGTTCGGTTTGGGCAGGATTTAGGGATTAGGCTTTTTGTTTTTGATTCGAAAGTGAGTTATTTGACTTCTTACTCTCAAGGAAACAAGGAAGAAGCTTATGGTCTGCGCTGTGATTACGAGTCGCTAGCAGCCACCTTACGAAATGCCTTTGAGCAGCGTTGGCAAAGCGCTGTCTCGGCGATTTAGGCGCGGCCTTGGTCGAGGATGGCTATGAGGCCGGCGTTGCCGGTGTAGCGGACCGCAGTGAGGCCGGCTGCGGCGGCGGCATCGATGTTGGCCTGCGCGTCATCGATATACAGAATTTGGGCCGGGGCGAAGCCGATGCGGTAGGACAGTGTGAGGTAGGCCTCGGATTCGGTTTTGGAAAACCCGAGCGAGTCGGAATTTATAATTTCGCGGAAAATGCCCTCAAGCGACGGTGCGATTTCGGGCAGACTGTGCAGCCGGCCGTTGGTGAAGAGAAATATTGGCACGCGCTGGGACAGGCCGCGCAGGTAATCCAGAAGTTCGGTGTTGAGGTGGAAGTGCTCCAGCACGCGGTAGCCGGACTGCTCTTGGAGTTTTTCGTGGTGCCGGTTGAGGCTGGGCACGTCGTCGCGGGCGAAGATGAGGACCCGGGAGAAATCGATGACGACGGCGGCGATGTTCATGGTTTGATTATATAGCCTGCGGCCACAAGATACTCGGCCATTAACACGGCCCCGCCGGCTGCGCCGCGGACGGTATTGTGGGCGAGGGTGACGAATTTCCAGTGGGCGAGCGGGTCAACCCGTAGGCGGCCCATGGTGACGCCCATGCCGTGTTCGAAGTCGCGGTCGAGGCGGATTTGGGGGCGGTCGGGTTCGTCGAAGTATTTGATGAGCTGCGTCGGCGCGGAGGGTAATTTGAGCTTGGTGAGGGGATTTTCGAAGGTATTGATGGCGTCGAGGATTTGGGCTTGGGTGGGGTTATCGGCGAATTTCACGCTCACACTGGCCAGGTGGCCGTCGGTGACGGGCACGCGGATGCAGGTGGCGGAAATGGTTGGGCTGGTGGCTTCTTGAATGCGGCCGTCCGTGAGCCGGCCCCAGATTTTGAGCGGCTCACGCTCGGATTTGTCCTCTTCGCCGCCGATGAGCGGGATGACATTGTCGGTCATTTCGGGCCAGGTGGCGAAGGTTTTACCGGCGCCGGAGATGGCCTGGAGGCTCACGACCGAGACCTCGGTGGGCTGGAGCTGGGCGAGGGCGGTGAGCACGGAGACGTAGGATTGGATAGAGCAATTGGGTTTGACGGCAATGAGGCCGGTGGTCCAGCTGCGGTTGCGGCGCTGGGCGTGGATGAGTTCGGCGTGGTGCGGGTTGACCTCGGGCATGAGCATGGGGACGTCGCCGGTGAGGCGATGGGCGGAATTGTTGGAGATGACGGCCACACCGGCGGCGGCGTAGTCTTCTTCGATGCGGCGGATGGCGGGCTTGTCGAGGTCGAGGGCGCAGAACACGACGTCGGTGGCGGCTGCGAGGGAGGTGAGGTCGGCCTGTACATCGCGGACGGTGAGGCCGGCGATGGCCGGCGGCACCTCGGCGGCCATCGCCGTGGCCCAGCGGCCGGCCACGGCCTCGGCATAGGCCCGGCCGGCCGAACGCGGAGAGGCCGCCACGGCGACCACCTCAAACCACGGGTGGTCCGCCAGCAGCGTCACAAACCGCTGGCCCACCATGCCGGTGGCGCCGAGAATACCGGTGCGCAGTTTCTTAGCCACGGGCTACCTCCGCGCCATCGGTGTCTACTTCTAGAGTTTCGTACGTGCCGCTAACCCCTTCTTGCTTGGCGGCCTGCTTCATTGCTTCGCCAATCTGCTGAAATTTCTTGTCGGCCAAAGCAATAATCGCCGAGCCGCCGCCGGATAGAGCTGCCCCCAAAGCGCCGGCGTCGTTGGCTGCCCTGATTAGTTTTGGCATGGCCGGAAAGATTTTTGTTCTGGTAGGCTGATGAATTCTGTCTTCCATGGCAACGCGCAGCAGGTCATATCTTTTGGCTTGGAGCGCAGCCAAAAAGAGCCCTACCCGGCTCGTATTAAAAATAACGTCAGCCTTTGAATAGTGTGTTGGCATTAATTTTCTACCTGTAATTGTGTCCATTTTGAGATCGGGAAGAAAATATACGGCTTTAATATCGGATGGAAAAGGCAGTTTTACCGGGACAGGCTTTGACCCGCTAAGGGCATAAACTATGAGACCGCCGAATAGCGCCGGAGCGACATTGTCTGAGTTATTGCCTCGTTCAAGTTCGATGGCAAAAGGTAGTAATTCTTCTTTGGAAAACTGATTGTCCAAGAAGGCGTTGGCGGCCACCAGCCCGCCAACCACCGCGGTCGCACTGCTGCCCATGCCTCTGGAGTGCAATATCCGCAAGTTCATACTGATTCGAACCGTTGGTACAGGTTTCCCAAGCTTATTAAACATGTACTCAAATGACTGATAGAAAAGGTTATCCTTGGTCGTAGGAATGCCTTCATAAGTCTTATTCAGGGCAATTTCAAATTTTTCTGCCTCCTCGACCTCAAACTCATTGTAAATACTCACCGCCAGGCCGAAAACATCGAACCCCGGCCCCAGATTCGCTGACGTACCAGGTACAGAAACTCGCAGCTTCATGCTAGCGTACCTTCGCTGCAGTGAGGATGTCGGCGAACACGCCGGCGGCAGTCACGGGCAGGCCGGCGCCCGGGCCTTTGATGATAAGTGGGTTGTCGTGGTAACGCTTAGTCTGAATAACGACGATGTTGTCCGGCCCTGAGAGCGCGCCGATATCGGATGGGGCCGGCACTTGCTCGAGGCCAACTTTGCAGGTTTCGGGTGTAACGGTGGCCACATAGCGCAGTACTTTGCCCTGCGCCTTGGCTTTGGCGGCACGGGCGGCGTAGTCAGCGTCGAGGCGGCCGAGGTTGGCCATGAATTCATCGCGGCTGAGGCCGGCCATATCGGCAGGGAACAAGCCTTCGAGCTTCACGTCGGCCACTTCTAACTTGCGGCCGATCAAACGCGCGAGGATGACGGCTTTGCGGGCGACGTCGGCGCCGGACAGGTCGTCGCGCGGGTCGGGCTCGGTGAACCCCTGGGCTTTGGCATCGGCCAGGGCCTGTGAGAAAGCGGCGCCGGACTCGAGCTGCGAAAACAGGTAGCCGAGCGTGCCGCTGAAGCAGCCCTGGATCTGCTCGACCTCGTCGCCGGTGGCCAGCAGGGCCTGGAGCGTGTTAATGACCGGCAGGCCGGCGCCCACGGTAGTCTCAAAGTACACCCGGCCCGACTTCACCAACTCGTCCCAGTCGGCTTGAGGGCCGGCCAGCGGTTTCTTGTTGGACATGGCCACGGTGGCACCGCGCTCGATGGCCCGGCGCAGCAGCGGCAAGGTGCCGGCCGAGGCGGTGGTGTCGATGAGCGTAAACGGCAGCGAGATTTGCTCAAGGGCCTGCGCCGCAATGGCGGTGCCGGCCGCAAAATCGGCGATTTCGGACTCCGTCAGGCCGGCCGCGTTAAACCGCCCGCCGTCGAGACAAAAGAGGCCGCAGTAGATGAGATTGTGCGGGCGAGCCTGGATTTGCCGCACCAGTTCCTGGCCGACGTTGCCGGCGCCGAGATGGAGCAGGTAGTGTTTGTTCATAATTATTCCGCTTTCGTTAAATGAAACATGTCGTGCAGGCCCTGGACCGCGCGGTGAACGTCGTCTCCGCCGATCATGAAACTGATGTTGCGCTCGGACGAGCCCTGGGCGATGGCGTAAACGTTGACGTTGGCTTGGCCCATGGCGGTGAAAATGCGGCCGCTGACGCCGGGATGGCCCTTCATCCCCTCCCCCACCACCGCCACGATGGCCAGGTCTTTTTCGAGCTTCACCATCTCGATGTATTTGGCCTGGAGCTCGGAGGCGAATTCGGCTTTGAGCAGCGACACAGTGGCCGGGCCGTCGGCCGACTTTACCGCCAGCGAAATATTATATTCGGATGAGGCCTGCGAGATGAACAGCACGTTGATGTTGCGGGCGGCGATGGCGCTGAACACCTTGGCCGCCATGCCCGGGACGCCGATCATGCCGCGGCCCTGTACGGTCACGAGAGCGAGGTGTTTCATGGTAGTGATGGCCTTCTCGGGGTGCTGGTTGGCGTCGGCGGCGTCTGAGATGCGGGTGCCTTCGCCGTCGGGGTTGAAGGTATTTTTGATGACGATGGGGATGTTTTTGATGGAGGCCGGCACCATCGTGAGCGGGTGCAGCACCTTGGCGCCAAAGTACGACAGCTCGGCGGCTTCGCTATAACTCAGCGCCGGGATGGTGTGAGCCGCGGGCACAATGCGGGGGTCGGCGGTCATGACGCCGTCGACGTCGGTCCAGATCCAGACCTCTTCGGCGCCGAGGCAATAGCCGAGGATGGTGGCCGAATAATCCGACCCGCCGCGGCCGAGCGTGGTGACGATGCCGGCGGTGCTGGCGCCGATGAAGCCGGTGACTACCGGTACGCTGCCGGCGGCCAGCAATTTGCGCAGGCGCGGGCCGGCTGTGGCGGTGGATTCGTCGAGCAGAGGGCGCGAGTCGGTGTAATTGTTGGTGGTGACGATGAGGTGCGTGGCCTCCACCGGCTCGGCGGCTTGGCCGCGCTGGGCGATGGCCGCCGCCAGCAGCTCAATGCTCAGCCGCTCGCCAAATGACAATATTAGGTCGGAGGCCCGTGGGGTGAGCTCGGCGAGGGCATAGACGCTGTGCAAGATTTCCTCGAGCAAGGCAAGCTTGCCGGCAATGCGGTCGCCCAATTTAGACTTGGCGGCCGGCTCGAGCCCCAGGCCTCGTGCCGCGTCTGCATGCACATCGTGCAGCTTGGCGATGTGCTCGCCCAGCCGCGCGCGCTCTTTGCCGGCGGCGGCGTTCGCGGCTTCCACCAGCAGGTCGGTGACACCGCTCATGGCCGAGGTTACCACCACGACTTCGCGCCGGACGGCCTCGCGCGCCACTATTTCGGCCACGCCGCGAATACGCTCAGCCCCGCCGACTGACGTCCCCCCGAATTTCATCACAACCATGCGCGAGCTCCGCCTTAAATCTACGTATTTATATCATAAAAGTTGGCATTAATGAAGTAGTTGCCGGCTTCCACGACGATCTTACGCAGACCGTAAATGTCGAAAATCGACATTTACCGAATTACCGCACAGCTAAGTTAGGCCGGCAAACCCCGCCGATGGGTCTGCCCTATTAGAAGTGGTCGCGGATGTGGGACATGTTGAACTCCCAGTCGGCGTCGGCTTTTTTGTGCGGGTTAAAGATGTTATGCGGGTCGAAAATATGTCTTGGTTTCTTCGAACAGTAGCCGAAGATTTCCTGGCCGTACATCTCTTCCAGCCACGGCCCGCGGATCATGCCGTCGTTGTGCTCGCCGGAAAGTACGCCGCCGTATTTTAGCACCAGTTCATTAACTTCACGCATGGCCGGCGGAGTTTCTGGCGCTCGTGCGGGTCTTCGATCTTCATAAGCGGAATGACGTGGAAGTTACCGTCGCCCATATGGCCAGCCATGGTGGCGAAGAGTTTGTATTTCTTGATGATCTTGCGCAGTTTGGGCAGAAATTCCGCAGATGCGCGGCGGCACCACCAAATCATCTATGAACGGCGCCGTGTGCTTATCTTTGACTTTCTGCTCAGCAACTGAAAGCTTTCGCGGCGCATGATCCAGAACTTGTCGGCTTTGACCTCGGTATCGTCTTCTTCCAAGCCTTCAATTTCGTATAGGCCCGCTTGGTCACAAGTTGCGGTCGCATAGCGTGGACCTTTTCCCGAACCTCTTCCGCGGTATCAGCCGTGAATTCCACCAGCAGTACCATTTTGGGGATGCCCCTGAGCAGCAGCAGGCCGTCGGGATGAAGCTGATCAAGCTAATTTAAAAAGCCGCCCCGGCCAAGCATTTACGGAAAATAGGGCAAGAATTTGATGGCCAGCATCAGCGTGACGTCGTCAAAAGATTCGAAAGTGGCCGGTTGTGCTTGCATTACGTCTTTGATGAGCTCGCCCAGGTGTTCAATGTCCCTCAGGAAAACCACCAGCACGCCGGAATGCGGGCGGTGCGGGACGAGCTTGAAGTGTGATGTCGGTGGTGAGGCCGAGCGTGCCTTGGGCGCCGACGATGAGCTTGGTCAGGTCGAAAATGCCGGTCTCGCGGTCCCAGACGTCCCACAGGTTGTAGCCGGTGGAGTTTTTGGTGACGTGGGGCTTGGCGGCTTTTTGATGGCGTCGTAATGCTGGTCGACGAGCTCGAAGGTCTGGCGGTAGACCTCGCCCTCGAAGGTGGATAGCTGCATTTTGTTGTCGAGCTCGGCCTTGGTGAGCGGGGCAAAAGTCGTACTCATTGCCGTCGGCCAGCACGACTTTGAGCTCGGTCACAAAGTTTTCGGTTTTGCCGAATTCGAGCGACTTCTCGCCGCCGGAGTTGTTGTTGACCATGCCGCCGATGGTACAGAGGTCGCGGCTGGCGGGGTAGCTGGGCATGAGAGCTTGGTGCTCGAAGGTGGCCTTTTCGAAGTCGCGGTAGTACACGCCGGGCTGGGCGTGGCCGCTCTCGGAGGTGACCTCGAAGATCTGGTTAAAGTGCTTAGTGAAGTCGGCCACTATGGAGTCGCCGACGGCCCCGCCCGACATGTTGGTGCCGGCGCTGCGGGCGGTGATGGAGAGGTTGGAGTTGGCACTCTTGGTTTTGTGCTCCTTGGCGTACTTGACTAGCGCTTGCACGTCCTGCGAGTCCTTGGGATACACCACGACCTGCGGCTTCACCTCGAACAGGCTGGCGTCGTGGGAGTAGGATTCGAGGGTGGCGGGAGCGGTGTCGATTTCGCCGGACAGAATGCGGGAAAGATCTTCTTTGAGGCTCATACCATAAGCATAATGCTTATCTGGTACCTCGTGCAAATTTCCTGGGCCGCCCGAGCGTGAGCTACTCCGTTTTAAACCCGCCGAGACCAACCGGCTCGAGGTAATGGTGCTCCACCGCCTCCACCCGGGCCTCGGACGGCCCGCGATGGCACCAGGCCAGGAACTGCGTGAGCGCGGGCTCGGGCCCCTCGGCCTCTAGATACACCGAGCCACCGGGCTCGTTGCGGGCCAGGCCGGCCAGGTGCAGATCGGCCGCACAGCGGCGGGCGCTGTCGCGAAACCACACGCCCTGCACCTTGCCGGTCACGCGCACGGCCAGCCGCCGGACCTCGCCGTCCGCCCGCAATGGTCCGGCCGTTTGAGAACCGATTGCGCGAATGGTCGGCACCCCTTCGTCATCCAGGAAAACTTTATTAACCACGATATATTAATAGCATATTGTGGGGCCGTGATCATGGTGAGGAAGGCCGAAATCAGTGAGCTCGACCGGCTTTTCGAGCGGGGATAATTGCACTCGAATTTTCAACTTACCCACTCCATGGGGGTGTTCCAGTATATGGAATTTCTCCGGTTTGGTGAGGGGAAAGTATTCCAAAAATTCCATATACTGGAACACCTACTTGATGCGCGTATTCAAAAAATAGCATAGTGGATGAACTTAGCCGCTGTATTTTAGCGCCTACAGGCGAATAAGTTGCTCGCGGGAGCGGCCGACTCCCACGAAACTCAGCTTGGCGCCGGGCATGTTGGAGGTGAGGGCGGCGGTGTAAGCTTGGAGGCTTGGGGGAAGCGCATCGAAGGCAGTGACGCCCTCCAGCTCGGCAGTGGTCCAGCCATCGAACACTTTGTACTCCGCCCGGCAGCTTTCGAGGAGGCTGTTTTCGGTCTGGAATTCGCAGGGCTGGCCATCGGCGCCGGTGTAGCCGGTGGCGATTTTGAGCTGGCCGAGGCCGGCCAGGGTGTCGACCTTGGTGACGGCGATGTTGGTGAAACCATTGAGGCGGTGGGCGTAGCGGGCGGCCACGCCGTCGAAGAACCCGATGCGGCGCGGGCGGCCGGTGGTGGTGCCAAACTCCTGGCCGGCATCGCGGATGGTATCGGCTAAACGGCCATGCAGCTCGGTGGGCATGCCGCCGGCGCCCACGCGCGTCTGGTAGGCCTTGAAGATGCCGACCACTTTAGTGAGCGCGAGCGGCGGCATGCCGGCGCCCACGAGCAGGCCGCCGGCGGTGGAATTGGAGGCGGTCACCATGGGGTAGGTGCCGTGGTCGAGGTCGAGCAGGGTGCCGTGGGCGCCTTCGAGCACAAAGCGGCTGCCGCGTGCCAGGTGCTGTTCCACCAGCGGTTCGGTGTCCCGGATAAACGGCCGCAGCACCGCCGCTGCCTCGCGGATAAAGTCTTCGTAGTAGCCGGGGTGGAGCACCGGGTCGTCCACGCCCAACGCGCGGCGCTTGCCCTCCAGCACGGCGGCAAGCTCCTTGAGCAGGCGGTCGGGAGTGAGCAGCAGGCGGGTGTGGAGGCCGATGCGCTCGGCCTTGTCCATGTAGGTGGGGCCGATGCCGCGCTTGGTGGTGTCGATGCGGTTTTTGCCCCGCAGCTGCTCCTGATGGCGGTCGATGAACAGGTGGTAGTCGAACGCCAGGTGCGATTTGGGGCTGATCACGAGATTGTCAAACGACACGTGTTGCGCTTGCAGCTCCCCGATTTCTTTCATGAGTGTCTTGGGGTTGAGGGCGACGCCCGTGCCAATGATGTTGAGCGTGTGCGGGTTGAAAATGCCGGCCGGCACCAGGTGCAGGCCGAATTTACCGTGCTCATTAATGACGGTGTGGCCGGCGTTGTCGCCGCCCTGCGACCGAATTACAACCTGCGCCTGAGTTGCCAGATAGTCGACGATCTTGCCTTTGCCTTCGTCGCCCCACTGCCCGCCGATCACTGCAATAACTTCAGATTGCTTCACGAAAGTTATTGTACAGGGGAACACCAGTTATGGCGATCATGACAGTGGTATTGGGCTTGCCGGAGGACTATTATTGACGGCAGTGCGAATAATTAATGAGGATTATTGAGATGAAATTAAGTGACGCACATGTTATACCGACGATTGCGGTTAAGGATCTCCAGCCGGCGCGGGAATTTTACGAGGGCAAGCTGGGCCTGAAACCCGACCAGGACCTAGGCGAAGGCGGCGTGATTTACAAGGCCGGCAAGGGCACAACGTTGTTGGTGTACCCGTCGGCTATGAGTTCCGGCACCAACAAGGCCACCTACGCCGGGTTCCGGGTGGACGACATCGAAGAGACGATAAAAGACCTGCGCGAGGCGGGCGTGGAATTTGAGGAGTATGACTTCCCGGGACTGAAGACCGAGAACGGCGTGGCAACTTACCAGGGGGGCGGCGGCAAGGCGGCCTGGTTTAAGGACCCCGACGGGAACATTTTGGCGCTGGACCAGAGCGAGTAGATCGCCGCGGGTCCGGGTCTGGGGATATTGCCAAAGCCAAGCGGGCGCTTGGCGAGGGGATGTCGAGCTAGATTCTAGGGCCCATGTGGCCCGGGCCCATGTGGCCGCGGCCGAATCCGCCGGGGACCAGCAGCCATTTGGCGTCAATGTTGTTCTGAGTTGCCCAATCCTGAGCCTCGGTGCGGATCTTCTGCATTGAGGTCCGGCGCTCGGCCGGGGTGACTGAGGTGTTGCTCATAGCTGACTTTAGCTCGCCGGCGAGTTTGTTGTGCTCGGCGAGAATTAGATCCTTCTGGGCCGGGGTGATTTTGCCGTCGGTGACTGCCTGCGACAGGCGCTGCTCGTAATTCTGCTCACGCACGGCCTGGTTGGCGGTGTGGTTTTGATCGATGACGCTCTGGACTTTGGACTGGTCGAGGTGGAAAGCATTGGCAATGGCTTGGGCCAGAGGAGTGCGCGTGCCGGTGCTCGTGGCGGCGGTGACGCTAGCCACTCCATACACGCCCGCGCCCAGCACGACCGCAGCTGCGGCTGGAATTAGATACTTCTTAGAAATCATAATCAGTTAATCTCCCCTTAATGGAATGCTCGAACATGCTCCGAGCACCCGCATTATGCCAGTACAAACTGATAGGAAGCTTATAAAGCGAGTGTTGTTGTGATGCGTTAGTTGTTTTCGGGAGTTTACGCGTGTGCCGGAGGTATACCGAAATCCGGACTCCTCCAAAAACCATCTCGAATAATGCCTTTGCCAAGCCTCGAATTGTAAGGAGAATTGAAGCTGTCCGGAATCCGGTATACCACTGACCTATGCAGCGTTCCCTAAATAACGAGAGATCGCTATTAGGTTGTAATTAGTGGCCGAAGAAGCCGCGTGCGACGGTGTCGGGGAGTTGGACGAGGGTGACGTTTTTGGCTTTGCAGAGGTCGGCCGTTTCGGCGTCGCGGACTGAGCCGGAAGTGGCGACGATGGTGGTGATGCCGGCGCCTGCGAGGACCTCGGGGCCGTCGGGGAACGGGAAAAAGGAATCGGAGTAGGCGACGCCGCCGGCGAGTTTGTGGCCGGCGTGCGGTGGCGCGCTTGATGGCCAGTTCGCAGCAGCTCACGCGGTCTTGCTGGCCGACGCCGTTACCGAGCAGTTGGCCGGATTTCACCAGCGTAACCGTGTTGGAATTTGACGTGCTGCCGATGGCCCAGGCCAGGATGGCGTCGCGGGCTTGGGTGTCGGTGAGTTTGGCGGTGGCGGTGAGGCCGGGGTGTTTGAGTTCGAAGATGAAGGTGTAATTGGGCTGGCTCAGGAAGCCGCCGCGGACGGGACGTCGGATTGGGCCTTGAGAGAGGGATTTTTGAGTTAGCTTGGCGAGAGCGGGGTTGGCCATGAAGCGGCATTTGTCGCCTTTGCGGGCCAGCGCGGTGATGGCGCCGGGGGTGAAGCCGGGCGCGAAGATGGCGTCGAGGAGGCGGCGGCCGGCGGGTTGGGCGTGGGTGAGCAGGAGGTCGGCCAGGGCATCCGTGATCTCGAAGTTCACGCTCACCAGGCCGCCGAAGATGGCACGCGGGTCGCCGGTGACCATGGCCTTGATGGCTTCGGCCGGGGTTCTGCCGACGCCGGCGCCGCAGGGGTTGCCGTGTTTGGTGCCGAGAGCAATGGCGGGGACGTCGCCGAAGTTGAGGTCGAAGCCGGCCGCGATGTGGGTGATGGTGTGCAGGTGGCGGTCGAGTTCGGCCAGGTTGTTGTAGCTGGGGGCGGCGCCGGCGATGAGCTCGAAACGATAGAGTGCTAGCGGGTCGGGGTCCGGCCCGGGGTTGGTGCCGTAGAGGCCGGCCGGCGTTTGCCAGGCGTTTTCGCCGTATTTGGGCACGAGTTTGCGCACGCCCACCTGGCCGTCGTAGTGGCCGTCTGAGGTGTAGCGGGCGGAGGTGAGGGCGTAGTCTGCCACGACCATTTCGGCGGTGGCGGCGAGTTTTGCGCGGAATGCGGCCGGGTCCGGTTCGCCGGAGCGCAGCCACTCGAGGACCTCGGCGCGCTGCATCGGTGTGGATATCACAATGCGGCGGCCCTTGGCAGCGGAGCGCAGCATGGCCGGGCCGCCCATGTCGGTTTGGTCGATGACGGATTCGGGGGTGGAGTTGGGCTTGGCTATTTCTTCGGCGAGTGGGTAGAGGTCGACGCACACGAGATCGATATAGGGAATGCCCAACACGCTCATTTCCGCATGGTCTTCGGTGGTGTCGCGGGCCAGCAATGCGGCATGGATTTCGCGGGACAAAGTCACCACGCGGTGGCCTAGAATAGGCCCGCCGCCAACCAGGGTGGCCACGTCCGTAACGGGGATTTTGGCTTCGGCAAGCTTTTTGGCTGTACCGCCGGAGGAGTAGATGGTCCAACCCGAATCGACCAATTCGCGGGCAAAGTCGGTGATGCCGGTCTTGTCGTAGACCGAAAGTAATGCGTTGCGCTTGGTCAAACCTGGACCTCACGCCCGGTCAGGAGCTTGCAGATGTCCTGGTAAATCTGCGCGGTTTTCGCAATCACGTCGCCGGGCACGTGCGGCGCCGGCGGCTTCTTGTCCCAGCCAATGCCCATGGCCCATTGCCGCACGTATTCTTTGTCCATCGACTTGGGCGGCAGGCCGGATTCGTGGGTCTTGGCATCTACGAAGCGGCTCGAGTCCGGGGTCAGAATTTCATCGCACAGGCTCAGCTTGCCATCGATGAAGCCAAGTTCAAATTTCGTGTCCAGCAGCAAAATGCCGCGCTCTTTGGCAAAATCGGCGGCCGTCTGGTACGCCTCAAGGCTAATGCGGCGGGCGGCTTCGGCATTCTCCTGCCCTGCCAATTCGGCGGCCTGCTCAAAGCTGATGTTCTCATCGTGCTTCCCCTGCTCGGCCTTGGTCGACGGCGTGAACAGCGGCTCGGGCAATGCATCGCCCTCCTGCATGCCATCGGGCAACTTCGATCCGTGCAGCGTGCCTGATTCTTTGTACTCGCGCCAGCCGGAGCCTACCAAGTAGCCGCGCACAATGCACTCAATCGGCAGCATTTCGGCCTTACGCACCAGCATGGCCCGGCCCGCGAATTGCCGGCCCCAGTCCGGGAAATCAGCCGGGTCGGTGGAGATGAGGTGGTTGGGCGCGGCCTTGGCCACGCCGGTATCGCGCAGCCAAAATTCGGTCATGGCGGTGAGCACCGCGCCCTTGCCCGGCACGGTTTCGCCGAGCACCACGTCGAAAATGCTGAGGCGGTCCGAGGCCACCATCAGGAAATTGTCGCCCGCGGCGTAGGTGTCGCGGACTTTGCCGGTGTGGACGGGCTTGGGCGCTTCGGTCATTATTTGACGTCCCCGGCCAAATCTACATTAAACTGAGGCGTTTTTTTGGTCTTTTCCAGATATGCGGACAGCCCCGTGGCCACTTTCTCATCACCGATTGCCAAAATCTGCGCCGCGGCGACGGCCGCATTTTTCAGGCCCGCCTTCCCTACCCCCGTCGTCAACACCGGCACGCCCGGCGGCATGAAAATTGTTGAAGTAATGCCGGACTCGTCGAGCGGCACACCAATGACGGGGATGGTCATCTTAGTGAGGCCGGCCAGTGCGCCAGGCAGAGCAGCGGCCACACCGGCGGCGCCGATAAAGAGCTTCGTGCCCTCCTTTATGGACTGCGCGGCAAACTCATCTAGCTCATGCGCATTGCGGTGCGCCGAGCACACCGACACCGCGTTACTGATGCCAATATCGGTCAGCGTTTGCGAAATCCCAGAGGCCTTTACCGCCTCGAGGTCGCTGGCACTACCGAGAACAATTTGAACCAGGGACATGTCACTGCTCCTTTCACAACGTATCGAGGTTATTTTACCTTACCGGAGCCCGGTCTGGCCAGCGCCCTGAATTGACTAATGCGTGTAATTATTTTACTCTTTGCGCGGGTCAATCCGGCCCCCTGCGACGTCCTTGGAGGAGTCATGTTTCGAACCTTGGTTGGGTCCTGGCCACTATGGGCCGTGATCGCCCCAACGGGTTTTGTGGTGTACCAGGCCTTTGTGAAGGGCGCCTGCCGAAAGGAACTTCAACGCTCACAGTGTTGTCTTACGGGCTGGCACTGGCTACGGCGATTCTGTTCGTCCTGAACCAGATCTTCGGGTCCGACAAATCCTTGGCCATTCATGGCAAGGCCTTGCTGCTGATGTTTTGCATCGGGACTTGTCTGGCAATAGCCAACTTCGCTGTCTTGTGGGCTTTTCGTCACGGCGCTCCCCAGTCTGGATTCACTGCGGTGTACAACCCGACCTTCCTGATCGTTGGGATAGTCATCGGCCTGGTCATCTGGCACGAGCGGCCAACCCCCGTGCAGTTGTTGGGACTCGGCGTCATCCTGGGCGGCGTTCTCATCTACTCACTCGGGAAGACCATCTGGTCCTAGCTCGAGTGGATGCGCGGCCGGAAACCCAAATCGGTCCGGGCCTTTTAAGCTCCGGACCGGTTTCCGTTTTGTCTTTGACTAGGCAGGAATTGTTTCAGTGGGGTTGCGGCGGTGGATGACCTTGATTTGGCAGAGCTCGCGCAGGCCATGGATGCCACGCTCGCGACCCTGGCCGGAGTTTTTGAAGCCGCCAAAGGGATCGGCTGGCGAGAAGCGATCTTCGAAGTTGAGGGCAATTGAGCCTCCGTCGATTTGACCGGCCACTCGCTCGGCCCGGTTGAGGTCGGAGGAGATGACGCGGCCGCCGAGGCCGTAAGGGGTGTCGTTGGCCAGCGAGACGGCCTCCGCATCAGTTTTGAAGGTGACGATGGGCAGCACCGGGCCGAAAACTTCTTCGCGCCACACCCGCATGTCGGGCTTGATGCCGGTGAGCAGAGTCGGGGCAACGTAAGCCCCTTTTAGAGCGCTGGGCACGGGCAGCTGCGCGGCGATTCTGGCGCCGCTATCGAGGGCCTCCTGCAGTTGACTTTTGATTAGCACCTGCTGGCGCTTGGCCACCAGACTTGAAATGTCAGTGTCGGGATTGGACCCAGGGCCGATAGTTTTAGTCTCAAGGACTTTTGCCAGCTCGCGGGTGAGGGCCGGAGCGACGGATTCGTGGACTATTAGGCGCTTGATGGCACTGCAGACTTGGCCGCAATTCCCGAAGCGCCCGGTGTAAATGATGCGCGAGGCCTCGGTGAGGTCGGCATCTTCGAAGACCACGCAGGGGTTGGAGCCGCCCATTTCCAGCACGGCCTTGATGAATTTGTCGGCGGCGGTCCTGTACAGGAGTTTGCCGGTGCGGGTGCTGCCGGTGAACCAGATGAGGTCAACATCTGACTCGACCAGCTGCTGGCCGACGTCTCCCCCGCCATAGACTTCGGCGAACACGCCCTCCGGTAAGTTGTGCTTGTTAATTATCTCCTCGATGAGGCGCCCAACCAGGGGGCATTCCTCTGAGGTCTTGAACACGACTGGGTTGCCCGCGATAAGGTTCGGGAAAATGCCCCATACGGCCATGCCAAATGGGTAATTCCACGGCGCAATGGCGGCGGCCACGCCATGCGGCTCGTATCGGATGTAGTGGTGCGACTCGTCATCGCTCAGCGTGACTTCATCGGCCAGCGCCGTCTCAGCGTGGTCCAGAAACCAGGTGAGTTCAAGATTGGTATAGCGCGTGGCCTCAGACCGGGCCTGCTCGATCGGCTTGCCCATTTCTTGGCTGATGAGCGTGGCGATTTCCTCAATGCGGGCCGCGAATTCGTCACGGATTGGCTCGAGCAGTTTGACCCTAGCAGCCACGCCGAGGTCTTTCCAGGCGGTTTTGACGGCCTGAGCCTGCTTAACTTTGGCTTTAATTTCGGCCTGAGTCGAGACCTCGACTTCGCCATTCACGGAATAATTTTCGGCCGGATTGGTGGAAATTAATTTCATACGGGTATTTTAGCAGACGAAACCGGCTGCACTTCTCATCGCTGAGAGGCGCGGCCGGCTGCTGTCATGCGACGTCTTCCTCTGAGACATACTTCATCCTGCGCGAGTCGAAAACCCACTTGGGGGCAAGGAGAGCGACCGGCAGAGGCTTCGTCACACCCCCGAGTTCGCACAGGACGATCCGCCAACGTGCTAGGTTCTGTTTCGGACGGGGGTTCTGCACCTCCGCAAGTTCGCCCGTGAGAGCGATCCGGTGGGTTCTGGACAGAACTCTAGTCAGCCTAGCGTGAGCGCCGGCGAGAGATTCCCCCCATGGCAAGCTGGGGGATGAGCCGTACCATTGGTTGAGGTAAACGAAATACTGCAGGCAGACTGCAACCCCGAACATGCGGCGGGTGTCCGTGGTGAAGTGATGCCCACGGCCGACGAAGCGGAAGACGGGTTCCGGCTTGAAGGCGTCGAGTTGTCGCTGAATCCAGATCGTGGTTAGGAAGTTGAGGTTGTTGTACCAGACCTCCTCGACGCTAGCCAGCCGGTGGGGCGGCTCCCGAAGGGGAAGATTCTCGGCGCAGAAGCGGGCGGTCTGAGTGACATTGGCCATGTCTTCGAGCGAGAACTGCCACCGCCAGGCGAGAGCGAAGGCGCCGGTTTGCCGGGCTAGTATGCGCATAACGCCGGCAATTTCGGGAATCGCCAGTAGCTCATCTGCCGACTTCCGGCAGTTAATACGCGTCTCGAGCAAGAAGCGCTTGGACATATCTGACCTCCGGGATCGGGTAAGGATGTGAGGTGCGTGGCAAGACTGGTTTAGTTTTAGAATACCTTGAGCGTTTTGGCAAGGGATCTAGAGAATCGGCTCGGGCGTGTATTTGGCGTCTTGGGGGTGGGCTTTGAGGACTCCTGCGGCGCGGGCGCGGAAGGCGTCGGTTTGTTGGCGGGCCAGGCCGGTGAAGGATAGCGGGTCGGCGTGGATGAGGTCCTGAAGCTCTATAGATGAGAACTTGAGGCGGGAGTCGGCGGCTAGGCGGTCGAGGAGGTCGTTGGGGGCGCCGGTTTCGCGCATGGCGGTGGCGACGGCGGTGGCGTGCTCTTTGATGGCCTCGTGGGCGGTTTCGCGGCCGACGCCTTTGGCGACGGCGGCCATGAGGATTTTGGAACTGGCGAGGAAGGGCAGGTAAGTTTTGAGCTCGGCCTCGATGACGGCCGGGTAGGCGCCGAACGAGTCGAGGACGGAGATGGCGGTTTGGAGCAGGCCGTCGACGGCGAAAAAGGCGTTGGGGATGGCGACGCGGCGGATGACGGAGCAACTCACGTCGCCCTCGGCCCATTGGGTGCCGACGACGCCCATGAGCTGGGTGTGGCTGCCGCCGAGCACGGCAAACAGGCCGTGAATGCGCTCGCTGGAGCGGGCATTCATTTTGTGCGGCATGGCGCTGGAGCCGGCCTGGCCCTTTTTGAAGCCCTCAGTCACCTGGCCGTTGCCGGCCATGAGGCGGATGGTAGTGGCGAGGTTGGCGATGGGGGCGGCGGCGCGGATGAGGGCGTCGACGACGGCGAGGTCGAGCGAGCGCGGGTAGATTTGGCCGGTGGAGGTGAAGGTGTGGCTGAAGCCCAGCTCCTTGGCAATGTCTGCTTCTAAGGCGGAGACATTTTCTTCCGAGCCCAATACCTGCAGCTGGTCGGCAGCGGTGCCCATGGGGCCTTTGATGCCGCGCAGCTGGTAGCCGGCGCGCAGTTCGGCTAGCGCGTCGATGCCGAGCAGCAGCTCTTCGCCGGCGGTGGCAAAGCGCTTGCCCAGGGTGGTCACCTGCGCCGGCACGTTGTGGCTGCGGCCCGCGATGGGCTGGTCGCGGTAGTCGCCGGCCAGCTTGTCGAGGCGGGCGAGGGTGGCGATGAGGCGGGATTGGATGAGGGCGAGGGAGTCGCGGATGGCAGCCTGCTCGGTGTTTTCGGTGACGTCGCGGCTGGTGAGGCCGACATGGATGGCCTCGTGGCCGGCCAGGGCGTTGAATTCTTCGATGCGGGCCATCACGTCGTGGCGGGTGCGCAATTCGCGCTCGCGGATCGAATCGAGGTCGACTTGGTCGGTGACCTTTTCGTAAGCGGCGATGACTGAAGCGTCGGCTTTGGCGCCGTGCTTAGCCTGCGCGCGCAGAACGGAGATCCAGAATTTTCGCTCGCGAATGACTTTGGCCTCGTCGGTCCAGAGTTCAAGCATGGGCGTGGAAGCGTAGCGGTCGGCCAAAACATTGGGGATAAGGGGTTTGCTAGCGGACACTGAGAGTTTCCCCTTCATAAATTAAGTTCTTGGGCTTAATTACAACGCTTTTGTGATCACCTTCTTTGGTTATTTTTCCAGCAATCCATGCATTAATGTTATGTTTTTTGGAAATCTGCACAACAGCATCCGCATCTTCGGGACGCACATATATCGCAAAACCCGCGCCCATGTTCCAGGTGCCGTAAGCTTCCTCGTCGGATACCGGGCCTTGCTCCTGCATGAATTTGAACACCGGCTGCGGCTCAGGAATTTGGTCGACGGTGTAGATGTACGGCTCCACAGCGCGCATGAGTTTGCGCCAACCGTGGCCGGTGATGTTGACCGTGTAGTGCATGTTAATGCCGGCCTCTTGGATGCCTTCGATGATTGGCACGTAGATGAAGGTGGGGTCGAGCAAGGCCTCCCCAAAACTGCGGCCGTCGCTGAGGACGGCGTCGTAGCCCGTGGTTTCGGCGATTTTGCGGGCCAGAGAGATGCCGTTGGCGTGGATGCCGGAGCTTGCGAGCAACACGATGGCGTCGCCGTCGGCAATGTCGCCGCGGATCCGGCGGTCTTTGGGCTTGATGATGCCCACCGCCGAGCCGGCTAGCGCAACGGCATTGGGCTCCACAACTCCGGTGAGGCCGGCCGATTCGCCGCCGCCCCAGACGCAGCCCGCCAGGTCGCAGGCCCGTTTCCAGCCGTCGGCCAGGCTCTTGGCGCGCTCCACGTTGGTGAACCAACGCGTGTCGCCGACTCCGGCGTGCATGGCGACCGATACAGGCAGAGCTCCCAAAGTGATGAGGTCGTTGATGATCATGGCAACGGTGTCCTGGGCAATGGCGTCGTAATAGTGCTTGCCGGTCAGCTCGTGCACCCTATCTGCCACCAAATTTTTGGTGCCGAGGTCCTCTTCGACGTGGGCCAGGTAGTGGTCACCGGCCTCAAGCAAAAAGGCAGATTCGCCGCGGCTAGCCGTAACTTCGGTGAAGCCCAGGCGCCGGGCATTGCCCCCTGTCGTGAGCGCCGCTGCCTGCGCGGCTCGTTTAAACGGGTCCAGAGCGTCGTAATCTACGCCGTGGTCGGAGTATTTGAGGCCGGGTTTGGACGCTGGTTTGCTCATACTGGGCTCGCTTTCGTCATTAATTTCTGGAGAGTTGCTGGATAAAGGCTGCGCTCGGCCTGCTTAATGCGCTCGTGCAGGATGGCGACGGAGTCGCCGGGCTCCACGGGTACCTGCTCCTGGGCGAGGATGGGCCCGGCGTCGAGCTCGAGGGTGGCGATGTGGATGGTGCAGCCGGTAACGTTCGAGCCGGATTCGAGCGCGTCGCGGACGGCAGTGTCACCTTTGAAGGCGGGCAGCAGCGACGGGTGGGTATTGATGATTTTGCCTTCGTAGCGGGCAAATACCGGCTCGGCGAGAATGGTCATGAAGCCGGCCATGGCGACGAGGTCAATGTGGTGGCGCTCGAGGACCTCCACCAGCTCACGCGAATAGGCGGTGCGGTCGAAGTCCCGGCCGTAGCTGCGACGCTCCACCAGCTCGGTGGGCACACCGGCGGCCGCCGCGATCTCCAACCCGCGGCAGGGGCGGTCGGCCACCACCAGCGATACCTCAACCCCGGCCTTGAGCATAGCCTCCAAAATCGAACCGACGCCCGAAACCATCACGGCGAGCCTAGTCACAACGTGGCACACAACATAACGTATTGATTTTACCTGGAATTTGGGGCCGGGGCAAAGCGCCTAAGCGCGCGTTATGTCAGATAAAATTACGAAATCATTTCAGCGTAGTAATTGGCCTCGATTGTACTACGTAAAATTTTCCTTCTTTAAACGCCCATTCAATATCTTGCGGTACTCGAAAATGCTGTTCGATTCTCAGCCCGATCGATGCAATCTCTTCCACCTGTTTCTCGCGTAACGTGGCTTTGTCTGACATCGAAGCAGGGACTTGAACGACCTTATTCTCGGTACCAGTGAACAGCATCTGACTATCTTTAACACTGATATGAAACTCGGGTACGCTTAGTGGTTTTTTAATCACGACCCAACGGTCTGGCGTTATGGCCCCCTGCACAATCATTTCCCCCAGCCCATAGACGGCTTCAATAATCATAGAGTTTCGGTCACTCGTGACCGGGTTGGCGGTAAACATCACCCCTGATACCTGGCTGTCGACCATATCCTGCACCACAACGCCAACCGTTAACTGGTCTTCGGAAAGGTTTTTATCTTCGGCGTAGCTCAGTGCTCGCCCGGATCTTATTGAATCCCAGCACTTTCGGACGCTATCATCGAGGCGGCCCTCACTGACATTCAAATACGACTCTAATTGGCCGGCCCAAGATGCATCACTCGCATCTTCGACAGTCGCGGAAGATCTGACTGCCACCCTGGTCGTGTTGAGCTTAAGGAAAGCATGGTGCAATTCAGCTTTGAACCCCGCGCTTAGGGGCCTGGCGGCAAAATCATTGGATGCCTCGGCCGCAATTGCAAACCCGTTGGGAACAGGGAAACCGACCGCTAAAAGTTCACCCAGCGATGCAGCCTTGCCTCCATAGTTTGATGCATTAACTCTATTGATCTCGCTCAGCTGTTTGATGTATTTCATGATAACTTTCTGACAATCCCGTGATCGGCATCTAGCTCCACCAAATCACCTTCTTTAAACACATGCGTGGCATGCCGCGTTCCGATGACGCTCGGCAAGCCTAGCTCCCTGGAAACAATGGCGGCATGCGACGTAACGCCACCTTCATCCGTGACGATGCCAATCGCCTCCCTGATCAGCGGCATCATTGCCGGCCGGGTGTGACCGGCCACCAGAATTTGGTTTTTCTTAATGGATCTCAGCTTGTCTTGCATATTGTCCCCCCAGTTGTATAGGCACACCCGGCCCCTCACAACCCCACGCATGGCTGGACTGCCCGACACTTCTACGATGTGCGATAGGTTTACAGCCGGGACCAACCTGTCGAACATCATTTGCGCCTCTTCGCCATAAAAGGTAGTGATTTGACCATCGGCAAGGTAAATCATGTATTCCTCATGCTTTCCCATCCGATCAGCCGCATCCTCCTGTGTGTATGAGAAGGTTCCATCGAGAAAACGCTGCAGCTCATTGATATTCAGATAAGCAAAGGCATCTTTGCTTATCCCCCTGCGCCGGGCGACCTCCCTCGATAGGCCGATACCGGTCATGATAAGAAGCATAAATCCATCAACGCGCAAATTAAAGCGGTAAAAACCTAAATCAGCGAGAAAATTAATAGTGCGAATTGTGTCTTGAGGAAGGTATAACTCACTAGCCAATCGAGTCCGCGCGGCTAAAACCTGCTCTGCCCGGCCTTTAACGATGGCGAGCTTTTGACGCAGCTGCGTTATTGGCATGGCCGCATCCCGTAAGAGGTGCTTCATAAAAAACTCGATGTCATAGGACCAGGAGCCGTCCCCAATGCTCAAAATCTTGTACTTATTAAAATGCTCTTCTAGATCACTATATAATTTCGGGTACTCGGTTTGCAGCTTGTGCATTTTCTCTACTGCAGATTTGAGGACGGAATGATTGCTAATGAGTAGGGTTAGCCAATCGCGCCCTTCTTCGCCCATGCGGGTTAATTTTTCAGAAACCGCGAGTTCGGCCAGGTAGGAGTCTACTCTTTCTGTAGCGACGCGTTTTTTCAGCTCGTTTTTTATGCCGTCTTCAAACAAGACCGTGCGCTGCGGCTGGCAGGCAAGGAAATAGGAAAACACTATACTATCGAGCTCATATGTTTTGAGAAACAGGTCATTTAACTGCGCGTCGCTCAGACTGGCAATATTTAAGCTATTGGCATCATCGATATGCCGGCCAACTTTTTGCAAAATGCTTTTGACGTCGCGAAAATACTTCGCCCGGTTAGCCACATCCGAAAAGTATTGGTAATAATAATGAGCAGATAATCTGAGCTCGTTGGATTCGTAATACGCCTTGCCTTGCTTATCTCTACTATAGAAAATGTAATATTTGTCACCGCGAAAGCCTAAGCTAGCCAGAGTTTTGGCATGGGGCAGGACTTCCTCAAAGTAGTGGGCAAGCGGAGGAACATCGTTGACGCCGTACGCATATTGGTAATTCCTTTTACTCGCCACCGGTAATGAGGGCCTGATATTCTTTGCCCTTGAAGTCGGTGCGAGCTACGCCGCCTTTAACGTGAATGGGGATTGACTCGGCGTGGGCAGGAAGATAATCGTGACTGTCTTCGGCGACTCCGAGTTCATCCTGGAGTAGAGATCTGACGACCCCATCGTGCGCGACTAGAACGTACATTCGCTTTCGGCCGGCATCAGTTTCGTAATGTTGCCGAGTTAGCATAGCCACATCTTCGATGACCCCCTTGGCCCTGGCCGCTACGTCCCGGCCCGTTTCTGCCCCAATCGCTTTGGCGACCGCCTCAGCTTCTGGATCGCTCCCCCTCAGATGAGCTTCTTTCCAGCCTTTTCCGTGCCTTTCTCTAAGAGATTTAATGTAGCCCATGGGGTTCTCGTTGCGCTCATCTGTTGTGCCTGGCCGAAACGGTATGTAATAAATATCGCCCTCAACCAGACGGTCGTTGGGCAGTGAGTCGGGGCGCTGTTCGTAGACGGGAGAGACGACCCTTATGCCTTGTTGCTGCAACTCATCGTCATGTTCAAGAATGGCATTGATGGCTTCAGTAGAGGTTTCCTCTGCCCGCCTGCCGCCTTCATCCGGAAGACCGGCGCCCATGGGGTAGTCAGGACTATCGTATCTTTGCGAGCTGGCAATGAATGATATGTCGACTTTACCCCCTAGAGAGCGAGCAGCTTCAAGTACCTGCTCCCCCAATTCTCTTGATTGCTGGACGCCCTTCTCGGTTAAATGCCCGAGTGTTTCCGGACGCTCTTCATCCATCGAATATTCCGCATGCCTCGCCACAATCAGCTCGAAGTCCGGAGTTGCGGTTAGATGTTCCGCGACGTTTTCTGCTGACTCGTGCCCTGGCGGTTGCTCTTGGAATTGGTCCATTCTGCAATTCTACAGCTGTTTTATGATCTGTGAAGCATTGACTGGGCTGGTCAGATATCTCAAGATACGGCTATGTGACAAGGAATTCGGGTGCTTAGACTACACCGCCGGGACCGGGTGAGCAACAACGAAGTCAGCCAGCTGCACGCGGCGGGGATGAAAACGCCGACGACGGTGGCGGCCGAGTGGGTGTATTACGTGGAGACTTCGGGCCGGCTGGGTGACGATGATGCAAAGAAGCTGAAGTGGTTGCTGGGCGAAACGTTTGACCCCCTGGGCACGCGCGAGGCAACCTTTTTGGGCGAGCACCCGAGCGTGATTGAGATCGGGCCGCGGCTGAACTTTGAGACGCCGTGGGCCAGCACCGCCCGGCAGATTTGCCACTCGGTGGGGCTCCGGGCGGTAGTGAGGATTGAGCGCGCGCGGCGGCTGGGTTTCCCGAAGCGGCTGAGCGAGGCCGAGCATGCGGACCTGGTGGCGGCGCTGGCCGACCGCATGACCCAGCAGCCCTACGGGCAAGCGCCGGAGACGCTGGTCGTGAGCGGGGAGCCGGAGCCGGTGCATGTGATACACGTAATGAAGCACGGGATTGAGGCGCTGCGCCGGGCCAATACCGACTTCGGGCTGGCCATGGACGAAGAAGATCTGAACAATTACCTGGATCTGTTTGCCAACCGGCTGAAGCGCGACCCCACGGACGTGGAGATTTTTTCGCTGGGACAAGGGAATAACGAGCACGCGAGGCACGGGTTTTTCCGGGGCAGCCTGGTGCTCGACGGCCAGCCGCTGGGCACGAGCCTGATGAAGATAGTGAAGGCGCCATGGCAGGCCAACCCGAACAATTCGGTGATCGCGTTTCATGATGATAGCTCGGCGATCGAGGGGCGGCGGGTGCACGTGATGGCGCCGGAGAGCCCCGGCGAGCCGAGCCCGTTTGAGCTCGACGACCGCACCTACCACCCGACGCTGACGGCCGAGACGCACAATTTCCCCACCGGCATCGCGCCATACCCGGGGGCCGCGACCGGCACCGGCGGGCGAATTCGCGACAACCAGAGCGTGGGGCGGGGCGGATTGGTGGTGGCAAGCGGCGTGGGTTACAGCGTCGGCAACTTGCACATTCCCGGCTATGACCTGCAGTGGGAACAGGACGGGGTGGCGCATCCGGCGAATTTGGCATCTCCCTTGGATATTTTGATCGCGGGCTCCAACGGCGCCTCGGATTACGGCAACTGCTACGGCGAGCCGGTATTGCTGGGGCACGTGCGGACATTTGGGCAGAAAATGCCCGGCGGGTACCGGGCTTGGTTTAAGCCCATCATGTATTCCGAGGGCGTGGGCATGCTCGACGCACTGCATGCCGAAAAGGGCAAACCGGAGCCAAAAATGCTGATAGTACAAGTGGGCGGACCGGCCTACCGGATCGGTATGGGCGGGGGTGCCGCCAGCTCACTGATGAGCGGCGACAACACCGAGGCGCTTGATTTTAACGCGGTGCAGCGGGGCGACGCCGAGATGGAGCAACGGCTCAACCGCGTGATCCGCACGTGCATTGAGCTGGGAGCGGATAATCCGATCGTGAGCGCGCATGACCTGGGGGCCGGCGGCGATTCGAACGCGCTGCCGGAGATTGCCGAGCCGGCGGGGGCGCGGATTGACCTGCGGGCGATGCCGGTGGGCGACGCGACACTGTCGGTGCTGGAGATCTGGGGCAACGAATCGCAGGAGCGCGACGCGCTGCTGCTACGGCCGGAAGATTTGGAGCGGTTTGAGGCTATTTGCAAGCGCGAAAACGCGCCGTTTGCGGTGGTAGGCGAAATTACGGGCGACGGGAATTTGGTGGTGTACGACGACAGCAACCACAGTACGCCGGTAAACCTCCCCCTGGAGCCATTTCCGGGCGGGGTGCCGATAAAGACGGTGGAGCTCACAACGGTGGCGCCGGAACTGAAGCCGCTGAAGCTGCCGGGGGATTTGACGGTCCGGGAGGCGCTAGAGCGGGTGCTGCGGCTGGTGTCGGTGGGCTCCAAGAGTTGGCTAACGCGCAAGGTGGACCGGTGCGTGACCGGGTTGGTGGCGCAGCAGCAAGGAGTGGGGCCGCTGGAGACGCCGCTCGCCGACTTTGCGATTTCGGCGCACAGTTTGTTTGGCAATAGCGGCACGGTGCTGGCTCAGGGCGAGCGGCCGCTGATTGGATTAATTTCGCCTAGTGCCCAAGGGCGCATGACGGTCGGCGAGGCCCTCACGAACCTGATGGGGGCGCGCATTTCGGACCTCAGCGACGTGCGGGCCAGCGCCAACTGGATGTGGGCGGCCAAGCTCGAGGGCGAGGGCGCGCGGTTGTACGAAGCCGCCGTGGCCATGAGCGATACCATGACGGCGCTGGGCATGGCGGTGGACGGCGGCAAGGACAGCCTGAGCATGGCGGCCCAAACGCCGGCCGGGCTGGTGAAGGCTCCGGGGCAGCTGGTGGTGGCGCCGTATGCCGTGATGCCCGACGTGCGGCAAAAAGTGACGCCCGACTTTAAAGGTGAGGGCGACGTACTGATATTGGTGGATTTGAGCGGTGGCCACGCCAGGCTGGGCGGGTCGGCGCTGGCCCAGGCCTACGGGCAAATCGGCGACGAGGCCCCCGACCTCGACGACCCGGCGGTGCTCGGCCAGGCCTTTGCCAGCGTGCAGGGGTTAATCCGGCGCGGCCGGCTGCGCTCGGTGCACGACCGCAGCGACGGCGGCCTGCTGGTGACGGCGCTCGAGATGGCCTTGGCCGGCAATTTCGGCCTGGAGCTCGATTTGCCCGCGACCGATTCAGGGCCGCTGGCCGCGCTGTTTGCCGAGGAGCTCGGCGTACTGTTGGCGGTGAAGCCCGACAACGCCGAAGCGGTGCGGGCCGAGCTAGCCGCCGACCGGGTGGCGAGCGCCACCTTGGGCCGCGTGGGTGTGACCGCCGGGCCCGTGCGCGTGCGGGTGGGCGGGAGCACAGTGCTCGACATGCCCTTGCACGAGCTGCGCGGCTTGTGGGAAGACACCGCCAGCCATCTCGACGCGCTGCAAGCCAATCCGGACTGCGTGGCGGAAGAGGCCGAGCTGCTCAAATCGCCGCGCGTATCGCCGCGCTGGCACCTCACCTACACCCCTACCGGCGTGCGGCCGCCGGTGAGCAGCGGGGCGGCGCGGCCCAAGGTGGCTGTGCTGCGCGAGGCCGGCAACAACGGCGACCGCGAGATGGCCGGGTCGTTCCTGGCCGCCGGATTTGAGGTCTGGGACGTCACCATGAGCGACATTATTAGCGGCCGCACCCACCTCGGCCAGTTCCGGGGCGTGGCGTTCCCGGGCGGGTTCTCGTTTGGCGACGTGCTCGACGCCGGCAAGGGCTCTGCTGGAGTTATTCGGTTTAACAAGGTGCTGGCCAAGGAATTTGCCAACTTCTACGAGCGCCCGGATACGTTTTCGCTGGGAACATGCAATGGCGCGCAGCTGATGGCGCTGCTGGGCTGGGCGCCGTTTATTAACCTGGCCGACGACGAGCGGCCGCGCTTCATTAGCAATACTTCGGGCCGGCTCGAGTGCCGATTCGTGACGGTGGAGATTGGGCCGAGCCCGGCGATTATGCTGCGCGGCATGGAGGGCAGCAGGCTGGGGGTGTGGGTCGCGCACGGCGAGGGCCGGCTGCACGTCCCCACGCCCGAGGTCATGAAGCAGATCGGCGAGCAGAACCTGGCCCCCATGCGGTACGTGGAGCCCGACGGCGGCCCCACCACGGCCTACCCGTTCAACCCCAACGGCAGCCCCGGCGGCATCACGGCATTGTGCTCGCCCGACGGCCGCCACCTGGCCATGATGCCGCACCCCGAGCGCCTTGCGAACGCCCTCTGGCAGTGGCCGTGGCTGCCGGAGGACTGGGCCTCGCTGCCCGCCAGCCCGTGGCTGCGCATGTTCCAGAACGCCCGCGAGTGGTGCGACCGGCAGACATCCCGCTAATCTGTGGCATAATACGTGGTACTTCAGTTGTTTTGACATCCTACAACCCCACTACGGAGGCGGTTATGAGACACAAACCCAAGCCGCCGCGATTCGTGCGGCAACGCCAAAGGGCCACGCGTTGGAGGGTCTTGCACCGCATGGCCAGGAATTTTCTGTTTGCGCTGGCGGTTTGCTTGTTTTCATATGGGCGGATAAGTGGCTTGGCGCTCACGCTATTAGCGCTAGTTGGTACGGAAATAGCCTGGCATTACTGTACCAGGACGGCACCGCTTCAGCCGATACCTGATATCCGCGCGTTGGAAGGCAGCGGTCACGGATTGTGCTGCAGCGACCTCATCTACATCAAAGAAAGTTGCGGCCACGCGGCGAGCTACAAGGTGGGCGAGGCTGGGCCAAAAGTCTGCCTCTGCTGCTGCGAGAAGTGGTTGCGCTACACAGGGATCGACCTGGACCGGCTGCGGCCTTACCCGCTCGAGCCGTCCTGCCCGATAAGGCACCGGCACGAGCTGGCCTGCCTGGTGCTTCCTAGACCGCACTTGCTCGCTCACTTATCCCAGCCCGGCGCCCGGGTGTTTTTCGACTAGCTACCGGAGGTAGTAATGGATAACCGAGACGAAGAGACTCAGCGCGAAGCGGCGGCGGCCTTTAGATACAGGCTGACCGGGACGGCGTATGGCCCGTTGATCTTCCTGGCAGGATTCTGGTTGGCGGTGATGACGATAATCACCGCATTATTCACAGGTAACATCTGGTTGGCGCTGGTGGCCGTCGCCCTTCCGTTTGCCGGATTATGGCTCTCGTTCGCCTTTGCACGGAGAATATGGTCGCGGCAGATTCCGCACATCAGACCGCTGCGGGCAGACCCGGCCAACCCCAACGGGTTCTGCCAAAGCGCCATGTTGAGCTTGGCCGATGGGTGCGAGCACGCGGCCGGTTACGTGGTAGGCTACCCGGAGGTGAGGCTCTGCCTGTGCTGCTGCGCCAGGTGGCTCTTCCGCGGCCTCAGGGAAAGCCGGTTCTCGATAGAAATCCTAACTGATGACAGGGGGCCACGGCTGAGCTTCCCCGGCCAGGATCAGCGCTGCTTCGCCGACAGGCGAGCACCCGCGGTGGCGTACCTGGTGAGGCAATCGGCTCCGTGGATGGAACACTGAAGCATGGGCTCGAGGGCGCAGGAGTTTTACGCGCCCTCGGGTCCGGCACCGGTATTATTATTTAGGCTTCTTGTCTTTCTTGGGGCCTTTGGGTTTCTTAACTTCTTTGCCCTTTCCGCCCTTGTCTCTGCCTTTGGCCATGATGCCCTCGCTTTCATATGCGACTAACATTAGCACACTTCCCCGCCGGGCATGGGCGATGGCTCAGCCCCGGGCGCGGTCCTCGAACCATTCCCGAGGCCGGTTGTACTGCCAGGGGTCGCGAACGTTGCATTTAATGACTTCATACGTTTCCCAAACTTTGCCCGTTACGTAAGGCTCCCGCTTCAGCCAATCGTGGAGCTCTTTTTCGGTAGCGAAATCCATAAGCAGCATCGAGCCGATCATCTGGTTGTTGCCGTCCCAGAGCGCCGCGCCGTACCACATGTTGCCGGACTGACGCAGCTGCTCGCCGAGATCGATGTGGTCGGGACGGGCCTTCTGGCGGCGGGCCGGTGCTTCAGGGTCGGTGCCGTCCCGGCCGATGATGACGAACTGCACGCCTAGGCCTTGGCCGCGATGACGCTGATTTCGAGCGTGGCGCCCAGGGGCAGAGCTTGGACGCAGACGGCTTCGCGGACCGGGAGGGGGGCGGTGAAATAGCCGGGGTAGGCCTTGTTCAGGTCGGGCATGATGGACATGTCGGTGACGTAGATGACGACTTTGACGATGTCGTCAAGTCCGGCACCCGCGGCCTTCAGGATGGTTTCGATATTTTTCATGATCTGGGCCAGCTTTTCGGCGGTCGTGTTGCCGACAAGGGTAAGGTCAGCGTTGGCGTGAACTTGGCCAGATACAAATATTAGACCGCTGCTGATGATGCCCTGCGATAGAAGGTGCGCCGATTTTGTATTGTCGGTGACGACTTGTTGTTTCATGATTTCTCCTTGGATTGATTAAGGTAGCGCTCGATGAGTTGGGTAGTGGAACTGTCGTGGCCGGGGGAGGCTCGGCCGGATTCTAATTCGGAGTAGATATTTTTAGCCAGGACCTTGCCGAGTTCGACCCCGAATTGGTCGAACGAGTCGATTTGCCAGATGGCGCCTTGGACGAAGATCTTGTGCTCGTAGAGGGCAATGAGCTGGCCGAGTGTGCCCGGCGTAAGTTTGGGCGCCAGGATGGTGTTGGTGGGACGGTTGCCGGGGAAGATCCGGTGCGGCTCATCGGAGGCTTTGCCGAAGGCTAGGGCCTCGGTCTGGGCAAACAGGTTGGCGATGAGCTTGGGGTGGTGGAGGCCCAGTGGATTTAATGGCTTCATGAAGCCGATAAAGTCAGCCGGGATGAGGTGGGTGCCTTGGTGGATGAGTTGGTAGAAGGCATGCTGGCCGTTGGTGCCGGGCTCGCCCCAGACGATGGGGCCGGTGTGCGTAACTTACCGGCTGGCCGGCCTTGGTAACGGACTTGCCGTTACTTTCCATGTTGACCTGCTGGAAATAGGCCGGGAAGCGGCTGAGGTATTGGTCGTAGGGCAGGATGGCTTCGGTTTCGGCGCCGAAGAAATTGGTGTACCAGAGGCCGATGAGGGCGAGAATTACAGGGAGATTGCGGTCGAGCGGGGCGGTGCGGAAATGCTCGTCTAGGCGATAGTAGCCGTCGAGCAGCTCGCGGAAATGGTCCGGGCCGATGGCCACCATGAGCGATAGCCCGATGGCCGACGGCAGCGAGTAGCGGCCGCCCACCCAATCCCAGAAGCCAAACATGTTGGTGGTGTCGATGCCGAATTTGGCGACCTCGGCGGCGTTGGTGGAGACGGCCACGAAATGCTTGGCGACGGCCGCTTCGTCGCGGAGGCCGGCCAGCAGCCAGTCGCGGGCGCTGCGGGCGTTGGTCATGGTTTCGTCGGTGGTGAAGGTTTTGCTGGCAATGATGAACAAGGTCTCGGCCGGGTCGAGGCCGCGGGTGGCCTCCACGAGGTGGGTGGCGTCGATGTTGCTCACGAATTTCACGGTGAGGTCGCGGCTTGAGTAGAACCGCAGGGCCTCGGTGGCCATCACCGGGCCGAGATCGGAGCCGCCAATGCCGAGGTTGATAACGGTGGTGATGCGCCGGCCGGTGTGGCCGGTGTGCTCGCCGGTGCGCACGGAATCGGCGAACTTGGCCATGCGCCCGAGCACCTCGTGGACCTCCGGCATCACGTCGTGGCCGTCCACCAGCAGCGGCCCGGCGGATCGCGGGCGGCGCAGGGCCGTATGGAGCACGGCGCGGTCCTCGGTGGTGTTGATGTGGGTGCCCGCAAACATGTCGTCGCGGAGTTGCTCGACGCCTGAGGCCCGCGCCAGATCCAGCAGCAGTCCCAGGGTCTCAGCAGTTATCCGGTTTTTGGAGTAATCCACGAAAATGTCGCCTGCTTGCAGGCTAAGCGCTTTGGCCCGGCCGGGGTCCTGGGCAAACAGCTCCCGCAGGTGCACGCCCTTTACGTCGTCATAATGCTTTTGCAGAGCGGTCCAGGCGGGGGAGGTTTTGAGATTCATGGTTAGATTGTACATCTTTGCTACAATGTCGCTATGCAGAATCCTCTTGAAACTCCGGCTGCAGCAGCACCCACTGAAAAAGCCCCGGCCCTGTCGCCGCTGATGGAGGGTTTGGTGAAACTGTTGCGCACCAAGCAGCCGCCGGCCTGGAAGGGGGCCAAAATCCATGTGCCGGAGATTACTTCCGGCGCTTACTTCCTCTACGAGCAAATCCGCAATGCAGTCGAATACCGCGAGCAGCACCTGTTTTTGCGGGGGGCGATCGAGCGGTTTTTGCTGCGCGAGCTGGGGTCGGCCGAGCCGGAAAGCATCGGGTTTGAGCTGGTCAGCGAACTCACCAAAACCCGCTACCTGGCCAACGACACGATTACCGACGAGCACGTCGCCTACCTGGATTACCTGGTGGATCGCTATGCGACGCTGCAAAAGCTGGCTTTGGCGCACGGCAAACCCGATTACGACCAGGTAGCCACGGCCATTGTGCAACTGCTGAGCGTGGAGCTCGAGCGGGCGTTGCACCCGCATCCCACCGAGGCGGCGATCGTGGAGTTTACCTACGCGTCGTTTATTAAGCACGCCGACGTGCCGCGCGAAGACCAGCTGGTCCTGTACGCCGCCGTCCACAAGGCGCTCTTGAAATCGGACTTGGCCACCATCCGCTACGGTGTGTTTTCGCGCAAGTTCCCCCGCTGGCTCGAGGACGACGCGCAGCTCGAGGCGGCCGGCGCCGGCTTTAGCGGCCTGAACAATGAGCTGGCGGAGCAGATTGGGGGCTCACAGCCGCACCGGATGTTTAGGCTGGTGCGCCGGCACATCGCCCCGTATCTGATCCTGCGCGAAATCATTAAGACCAGCACCAAAGGCCTCGAGCAGCTGTCCACCACACCGAGCGTGCTCATGGAGAAGGCCCGCAGCGTGGCCGAGCAGCAGTACCAGGTGGCGTCGGCGCGGCTGAAGCGCAGCGTGGTGCAGGCTATGATTTTCTTGTTTGTGACCAAAATGGTGATCGGCGTACTGATCGAAATTCCGTACGAGCTGTTTGTTTATGGTGAGGTCAACCCTGTGCCGCTGGCGATCAACCTGATATTCCCGCCGCTGTACATGGCCGCGGTCGGGTTTGGCATCAAGACGCCGGGCCCGCGCAACACCACCAAAATCCTCAGCGACCTCAAGCTCATCGTGTACCAATCAGAACAGCCGCTCAGCTACACGTTGCGCACCCGCGGCCGCCGCTCGAGCGTACGCGGCGCCTTCAACCTGTTTTTACGGGCTCACTTCCCTGCTGACGCTGGCCGGCATTTCGTACCTGCTGCAACTGGTGGGCTTCAATATTGTCAGCGGCATCATCTTCTTCGTGTTCCTGTCGACCGTAAGCTTCTTCGCCTACCGTATTTCCAACTCCGTCCGCGAGTACGCGGTGATCGACGAAGACACCGGTTTTTTCACGACCCTGAGCGATTTTTTACTGACGCCTTTCATACGCACGGGGCAATGGCTGGCCGA
Organism: uncultured bacterium; assembly: GCA_963740635.1. Taxonomy (GTDB): domain Bacteria; phylum Patescibacteriota; class Saccharimonadia; order UBA4664; family UBA4664; genus UBA5169. The sequence goes on from CAVUEQ010000001.1 coordinate 677,534, forward strand.
GCGCTACAGCCGCATCAACATCTTCACAGCCATCCTGGACATCATTATCGAAACACCATTCAAGACCCTGCTGCGCATCATCGAGCAGTGGAACGCCTTCCTGCGCGACAAGCGCGACGACGTCCTGCGCTAGGCTTGCATAGCGCTAGGTATTGTGTTATTAATGCATGAGCTTGAATGTTCGCTTTTTGTTTGGTATAATGGCTTTGTGATCGGGAATATACTGGAAAGACGAAAGGGGTGCAAAATGCCGACCGTGGATTTTACAAAGGAAGAACTACTTACGGATATGCGCGTGCTAGTCGATGAGCGACTGGATGAGAAGTTGGAGGCGCGATTCAAGAAGGAGCGAGAGTACACGCGCAGCTTGCTTGATGAGCGATTCGCACAAGAGCGCGAGTATACGCGGCAGATGATGACTGATACCTTTTTGAGCTTTTGGGAGTCCAATCTGGAGCCGGCTTTCGAGTCGCTGGAGACCGAAGTCAAAAAGCAGGGACGGCTATTGGCACGTCACTCGAACGACATCATGGAGCTGCGGTCGCGCACAACGTAATGGCTACTGAGGCACGGACGGCGGAATTTTTGGCGGAGCAGGTGGCGGGCGCGGGTGAGATACGCACGCGCAAGATGTTTGGTGAATACGCTTTGTATTGCGACGAGAAGGTGGTGGCGTTTATTTGCGACGACCAACTATACGTGAAGATTACCGCCGCGAGCCGGCCGTATCTCGACGAGTCGCACGATGCGCCGGCTTATCCCGGGTCGAAGCCATATATCCGGGTGCCGGAAGATTATTGGGACGATGCCGACTGGATGTCGCGGATCGTGCGGGCGGTGGCCGATAGTGTGCCGGCCCCTAAACCAAAGGCGCGGCGCACGCGGAAAGATTAGCTGTATTATCTTGTTATAAGGATTAGGGACTTAGGCAAGTTGTTACTCGAGAAACATAATTTAACCAAGGTAGTAGTCTTTTCGATTACGCTAGAGGACTGGAAGGTAGAGTGGTTGGGTGAGTAATCTGGATTACAAAAAGCTTGGGGCGCAAATAAAGGACGTTTACGTCGACAAGGAGCGGTACCAGCTCAACAAGGACGTTCCTACGTTCTACAGAGACGGCAAATATGTGGGCGATTTCTTTAACTTCACGATATTCGAGCTTGATGGGTCAAACCCACCAACCTTTTACCATGTCTTTAGCCCGTACGACATCATCACGAGCAAAAGCACTCAGCAAGCGGCGGTTTTTCGTTCAGGTGAATTGATTTTTAGTTCGGAGTTTACTCCCTATATGCAGCAACGGACTGGGGTAATGTCGGCGCTGGTGTTGGGTGCCCTTGGCATCAAAGCACTCAAGAATCTGCGCGTTTTGTACGTTGGTACTGGCTCGATTGCACAGAGAGACATCGCGGCTTTAAAAGCGCATTTTCCGGATGTCGCTGAAGTTTCGTTTGTGAACCGGGGCGATGAAGCTAAAGAGTTTACGAAGATAGCTCGAGAACTTGGGGTTGAGACGGCCCGAAGCAGCTTAGGGCAGATCGGCGACTTTGATATCATCATTTGCCATACGAACTCAAAGGAACCGGTGGTGACTGCCGATCTGGAGGCCAAGATTAAGTCTGGCACGATTATCGCTGTGTTTTCATCGGAGGACTTTACCGAGCTGGCACCAGAGTTTTTTGACACCAAGGTCGCCAACATACTGATTGATTGGGAACAGACAATCGAGGAAGCGCTGGAATTAAAAGCCAGCGTGGACAGCGGTCGTGCCGACCCGGAGAAGTTTGTTTCGTTAGCAGAACTATTTTCAAGCGGGCTGCCAAACAGAGGGCGCAAGAACTACACGATATACCGGTCACACGGTACGCCGATGCAAAATCTGGCGGCATTAAAGCTGCTCGTGAACGATAAGGAATCTAAGGTCTGACTGTAACGACTACCTTGCCCTGGGGGTGGCCGGTTTGGAAGTAGCTGAGAGCGGCGCCGGCTTGGTCGAGCGAAAGGTTTTGGCGATGACCGGCTTGACGGCGCCGGACTCGACCAGCTTGGTGAGGGCGGCGAGGCGGTCGGTGGTGACTTTGGTGTACTGGTGAAAGGCCGACACTCGGTGCTGCCTGGCGAGGGCCTCATCAACAGGCGCGCTCATGGAGGCGATCGCGCCCCCGGGCTTTAGAACTGCGTGCGAATCGGTATAGGTTTGGCCGCCAACGGTATCGAAAACCGCGTCATAGTCCGACAGCTTGTCCTGGAATTTTTCGGTTTTATAATCGATGACCACGTCCGCGCCGAGGCCTTTCAGGAAGTCCGCGTGCGACGCCTCGGCAGTGGTGGCAACGTACGCCCCGAGATGCTTGGCGAGCTGGATAGCCAGGCTGCCGATGCCGCCGGCGCCCCCGTGGATGAGGATTTTTTGGCCGGGCTGGAGGTTGAGGGTTTCGACGAGGGCCTGGTAGGCGCTAACACCAACGAGGGGCAGGGCCGCGGCCTCTTCGAAGCTGACACTGGCCGGCTTGGGGCCGAGGTTGGCAGGAGAGGCCGGCCCGAATTCGGCGAAAGATCCGTGGCTTGAGAGAGGCCCGGCCTGGCCATAAACCGCGTCGCCGGGTTTGAAGTTCGCAACCTCGGGTCCAACCTCCGCAATTACCCCGGCGAAGTCGCTGCCAAGCACGGCCGGAAAGTCCAGCTCTTTCATTCGCCGCATCGCACCCGATAGGACCGCAAGATCAAAAGGATTGACAGCGGAGGCATGAACCTGGATCAGGACTTGGCTTGTTTTTATGACCGGCTTGGCGGCGTCCGTGACAGTCCTGATGATTTCGGGGGCGCCATATGCGGTGATTTGCGCTGCTTTCATAGACTAGGTACCTCGCATTACTTTACTTAGTATAGTAACACGAGGACGGGGTCTATTTGAAAGATGTGCCGAGAATTGGCGGCCGGCTGCTACAATGCGGACATGAGCTCTCCGACACAATTTGAAGCCAAAACCCCGCTCGATAAGTTTTTTCAGGCCGGCATTTTGCTGAAGGCCATCGACGGGCTGCTCGAGATAATCGGCGGTGTGCTGTTGCTGTTTGTGAAGCCGGCATACTTGGACCAGTTTGCGGTCACGTTGACGCAGCACGAGCTAGTAGAGGATCCGCACGACTTTGTAGTCAGCCACCTGGTGATGATTTTGCAGGCCGGCAAGGGTTCACTGCTGTTTGGGGCGGTGTATCTGGTGACGCATGGGCTGGTGAAGATATTGCTTGTGAGCGAGATTCTGCGCGGGCGGCTGTGGGCCTACCAGGGACTGATCTGGTTTACGGTCGGGTTTATGGTTTACCAGACTTACCGGTTCGCGTATTCGGGCTCGGTGCTTATGATAGTGCTGACCTTGTATGACGCGGTAGTGGTGTGGCTGACGGTGGTGGAGTACCGCAAGCGGCGAGGGGACCGGCAAGCGGGTGAAACTCAGGCAGTGTAGGACGTGGAGCTGGTGGTGCCGCCGTGGCCGGTCCAGTTGGTGTGGAAGAATTCGCCGCGCGGTTTGTCCACGCGCTCGTAAGTGTGCGCGCCGAAGTAATCGCGCTGGGCCTGGAGCAGGTTCGCGGGCAGGCTGGCGGTGCGGTATCCGTCGTAGAACGCCAGCGCGGTGCTGAAGGCCGGCACCGGGATGCCTTTCTTGACGGCCGCGGCGACGACGTTGCGCCAGGCGCCTTGAGCGGCGTTGATCGCCTCGTGGAAGAACGGCTCCAGCAGCAGGTTGGTGAGCTCGGGATCGTTGTCGAAGGCTTCCTTGATGTCGCCGAGGAACCGGCTGCGGATGATGCAGCCGCCGCGCCACATCAGCGCGATGCCGCCGTAGTTGAGGTTCCAATTGTATTCCGCGGCCGCCGCGCGCATGAGCATGTAGCCCTGCGCGTAGCTGACGATCTTCGAGGCGTAAAGCGCATGGCGGATGTGCTCGATGAACGCCTTGCGCGGTCGCCGGGCTGCGGCGGGCTTGGGGCCCTTGAACACCTTGGCGGCCTCCACGCGCTCGTCTTTCAGCGCCGACAAACGCAGCGGCGAAGACCGCCTCGGCGATCAGCGTGATCGGGAATTCCGAGGTTGGCCGAATTGATGACGGTCCATTTGCCCGTGCCCTTTCTGGCCGGCGGTGTCGAGAATCTTGTCCACCAGCGGCTGGCCGTCCGTGTCTTTGAAGGCCAGGATGTCGCGGGTGATTTCGATGAGGTAGGTGTCGAGCTCGCCTTTGTTCCATTCGGCGAAGACTTCGTGCATTTGCTCGGCGGCGTCAGGCCAGGCTGGTCCTCATGATGTGGTAGGCTTCGCAGATGAGCTGCATGTCGCCGTATTCGATGCCGTTGTGGACCATCTTCACGTAATGGCCGGCGCCGCCCTCGCCCACCCAATCGCAGCACGGCGTGCCGTCTTCGACTTTGGCGGCGATGCCCTGGAAGATGTCCTTCACGTGCGGCCACGCGGCGGGCGAACCGCCGGGCATGATCGCCGGGCCCATGCCGCGCGCCTTCTTCGCCGCCGCTCACGCCGGTGCCGATGTAAAGCAGGCCCTTGATCTCGACGTATTTCACGCGGCGGGCGGTGTCCTCGAACAGCGAATTGCCGCCGTCAATGATGATGTCGCCGGGTTCGAGGTGCGGCAGGAGGTGCTCGATGAATTCGTCCACTGGCTTGCCGGCCTTGACCATCAGCATCACGCGGCGGGGGCTTTTGAGCTGCGCGACCATTTCCTCGATGAGTGGGCGCCGATGACCTTCGTGCCCTTGGCTTCGTTGGCGAGGAAGTCGTCCACCTTCTGATGGTGCGGTTGTAGGCCACGACGGTGAAGCCGTGGTCGTTCATGTTGAGGATGAGGTTCTGGCCCATCACGGCCAGGCCGATGACGGCGATATCGGCGGTAGGTTCGGGTTTCATAATCTAGAGTTTACCGCGACAAGCGGTTTTGATACAGCAAATCGCTTATTTCCTTTTAAGAGTAAGTGCTGTCCATTACTTTCAACAATCCCTCACTAGAACTATGTAGACCATCTATACACCAATGATTAGAATCCCTTTGCTAAGCCATTATTAATCGCTGTCCCAAGCCATTATTGTATAGGTATGTAGATCATCTACATAGTTGGCGTTAGGTAAATATCGAAAAATCTCAACTACCCGTAACGGAATTCTGCTAGGTCTGGTACCCGACTGAAATCATGGCGCTGAAAACGAGGATGACGATGAGCGAGAAGCGGAAAAGTTGGCGGGCCCAGAGTTTGTCGTCGGGGGCGGTGAAACCCGCGTAGGCCAGGCGCAACCAATAGCCGCCGAAGGCGAGCATGACGACGAGATAAACCAAGCCGGTGTAGCCGGTGATGGTGAGCAGGCTGGTGGCGACGAGGAAGGCCACGATGTAGACGATGATCTGGTTTTTGGCGGCGCGAACGCCACGGCGCACAGGGAGCACCGGGATGCCGGCGGCGGAGTAATCATCGGCGCGGTAGGTGGCGATGGAGTAGAAGTGCGGCATTTGCCAGGTGACGAGGACCAGGAACAGGATGATGGCGGCGGCGTCGAGGCGGCCGGTGACAGCCGTGTAGCCGACCACGGGCGGGATGGCGCCGGAGATGCTGCCGATGAGGGTGCCGTGGACGGTGCGGCGCTTGCCGATGCCATATAGAAACACGTAGGCGAAATAGCCGAAGAGCGCCAGGCCGGCGGCGAGCAGGTTGGTGAGGGCTAGGAGTATGAAGGTGCCGGCCGCGCCGAGGACGGCCGCGAAGGTGAGGGCGGCGCGCGGCGAGACTTTGCCGGTGACCAGCGCGCGGTTTTTAGTGCGGGCCATGCGGCGGTCGATGTCGCGGTCCAGGTAATTGTTGGACACGCAGGCCGCGGCGATGACGGCAGAGAGGCCGGCCAGCGTGGCCACCAGCAGGCCGGCGTCGACCTGGCCGCGGGAGGCCAGAAAAAATCCGCCGGCGGCCGTGATGGCGTTGCCGTAGACGATGCCCGGCTTGGTGAGCCGGTAATAGGTTTTGAGCACCGGGGCCGCTATTTGCCAAACCCTTCGTCGTGAATGATGTATTTGTCCATATTGTCGGGCGTCATGCCGTGATAGTTAAGGTTGTTCATGGTTATTTATACTATAACAGTTTCGCGGTACGTCGCTTAAAAGCTATACTCTTGGCTCATAACTGATTTACATGGCATAATGATTATGCTTATTTGTGATGGAGCGCGGTTGATGTCGAAAACAAAACCGAAGCACCGGCCCGGCAGCCTGGCCAGGGTGATAGTCCTGGGGATTGCCGCGTTGTCACTGCTGTATATGGTGCTGATGCATGGTCACAATGTGCAGGTGCTTAACCCGAAGGGCTTCGTTGCACAAGAAGAGCTAGGGATGATTATTTTTTCCACAATCGTGCTGCTGGCGGTGGCGGTGCCAACTGTCGGGGTGCTCTACTTCACCGCCTGGAAGTACCGTGAGTCCAACACCAAGGCCAAGCACGACCCGCAGATGCAGGGCGGTAAGCTGTTCCTGCTAGCGACGTGGGGGATTCCCATCGTTTTTATGAGCGTGCTGAGCGTAGTGATGTGGACTGCGACTCACAAATACGTGCCTCAACAAACTATTCCCGCATCGGTCAAACCGCTGAGGGTGGAAGTGGTGGCGATGAGGTGGAAATGGCTATTTATCTATCCCGAGCAGCACATAGCGACCGTAAACTTTGTCCAAATGCCGGTTAATACCCCGGTAACCTTTGAACTGACCGCCGACGATGCACCCATGAGTGGGTTTTGGATCCCGAACCTGGGCGGCATGCTGTACGCCATGACCGGCCACCTGAACCCCCTCAACCTGATGGCACAGACGCCGGGTGATTATGAAGGCAGATCAGGCGAAATCAACGGCGCCGGCTTTGCTGACATGAAATTCACGGCCAGGGCTAGCTCCAAGGCAGAATTCGATGACTGGGTGGTCGATATGCGGCAGTCGGGGGGTGTACTCGATGACGCTGAGTACCAAAAATTGCTCAAGCCCAGCGAAGCTAATCCCGCCACGTTCTACTCGGATTACGAAAAGGGGTTATATGCTACAGTGCTTACGAAATACTCGGGCTCACATAACCACGGCGGACAAGAATGAACTGGCAGGAAGTAATCCTCGGTAAGTTAACTACCCAGGCGTTGCCGCACGAATGGTTTACTATTGGCGGGACGATCGGCTTTATACTGCTACCATTCCTGGGCGTGATCGCACTTGGCTGGATCAAGGGCTGGAAGTGGTTGTGGGGAGAGTGGTTCACCTCGGTTGACCCGAAGCGAATCGGCATCATGTACATGATTGTGGCCGGGTTTATGCTGTTGCGCGGCGGCCTGGACGCACTTATGCTCTGGCTGCAGCAGGCGCTGGGAGCCAGTAACATGCCCGGTTTTCTGGGCGTCCAGCACGGCTACCTCTCGGCCAGCCACTTCCAACAGATCTTCACAGCCCATGGCAACATCATGGTGTTTTTCGTGGCGATGGCCTTCATCTTCGGGCTCATCAACTTCATCGTGCCATTGCAGATTGGCGCGCGTGACTTAGCGTTTCCGTTTTTGAATACGCTCGGGTTTTGGCTCTACGTGGCCGGCGTAGTCATGGTAAACATGTTCTTCGCGCTGGGCGGCGAATACGCCGCGACCGGCTGGCTGGCGATAGCACCGCTACAGGGCAAGGAGTTTAGCCCCGGTGTGGGGGTGGACTATTGGATCTGGAGCCTTCAGATTTCCGGCATTGGCACCACCTTGAGTGCGCTGAACTTCATTGTGACCATTATCAAGATGCGCGCACCCGGCATGACCATCTGGAAGATGCCGCTGTTTACCTGGGGCTCGCTGTGCAGCATGCTGATGGCGATCACGGTCTTCCCGCTGCTGACCGCTACGCTCTTCCTGTCCTTTTTCGATCGCTACATCGGCACGCACTTCTTCACCATCACGGCCGGGGGCGATCCTATGCTGTACACAAGCATGATCTGGATGTGGGGGCATCCCGAGGTCTATATTCTGGTGCTGCCGGCCTTTGGAGTGTTTTCTGAGGTGGTGTCGACCTTCAGCCGCAAGCCGGTCGCCAGCTACGCGACTGCGGTATTGGGTATGGTCGGCGTCTCGTCACTGGGACTTTCGGTGTGGCTGCACCACTTCTTCACGATGGGGGCCGGCGCCGACGTCAACGCGTGGTTCGGGCTGATGAGCATGATAATTGCGATCCCGACGGCGGTGCTAATGTATACCTGGATCGCCACGTTGTACAAGGGCCGGATTCGGTTTGCTACCCCGATGCTGTGGTTTTTGGGGTTTGTCTTCACTTTCACGATCGGCGGCTTGAGCGGCGTAATGCTGGGTATACCGACGGCGGATTTCCAGCTGCACAACAGCCTGTACCTGGTGGCCCATTTCCACGCCAACGTGGTCGGTGGGGTGCTCTTCGGTATCTTTTGCGGCATTACCTTCTGGTTCCCCAAGTTTGCGGGCTTTAGGCTCAATGAGCGGATCGGGAAGAACGCCTTCTGGTTCTGGATTGTGGGGTTCTGTTTGTCATTTATACCGATGATGATTCTGGGGCTAATGGGGGCTACCCGCCGCCTTGACCACTACGACGCCTCTACCGGCTGGCAGCCGTTGTACATCACTATGCTCATCGGCGGCCTCCTCATAGCGAGCGGCGTGGGCTTGCAGCTGGCTCAGATTTTGGCCAGCATTATTGAGCGCAAACGCCTGGCAGATACGACCGGAGATCCATGGAATGGACGGTCGCTGGAGTGGTCCACCGCCTCACCGCCTCCGGCCTATAACATCAGCAAAATTCCGACCGTGACCACTCGTGATGCGTTTTGGGAAATGAAGCAAAAAGGCCAGGGCGAGCCGGCCTACGAGGATATCCACGTCGTTAAGAATACCGCTGCCGGCATCTACATCTCCATCTTCGCTTTCCTCGCGGGCTTTGGCTTCGTCTGGAACATAGTGTGGCTGTGGGTGGCGTCGCTAATAGCGATAATCGTGAGCATTGTGGTGCGGTCATTCACCGAGGACACCGAGTATACAGTGACGGCGGCCGAGGTGAAGGCGCTCGAGGAAGAGCGCCTGAAGCACGTGCCTGATGCCCCGCCCGCAAGTGTCAGTGATCCCGATGAAGACATGGGAGTATGGGACCTGGTGAAGTGGTTGATGGCGTTTGCTTTGGATATTGTGAGGAGGAAACGATGGCGGAAGCAGTAGCCGAGCCCAGCCAGCACGAAGAAGCAGCCAACGACCGGACGGTGTTTGGATTCTGGGTCTACCTTATGACCGACTTGTTGATGTTCTCCATTCTGTTTGCGGCCTATTCGGTGCTGCACGGCAACACGCTCGGCGGGGAATCGGGGCGAGAGCTCTTTAGCCAACCGGTGGCGCTCACCAAAACACTGCTGCTGCTCACCAGTAGCTTCACTGCCGGCATCGGCATGTACCGGGCGAGGCAGGGCAACAAGAAACAAGTCCTAATCTGGTTTGGCATCACCTTCCTGCTTGGCCTGTCCTTTTTGGGGCTGGAAATCAAGGAGTTCGTCCAGTTTTTCCACGAAGGCCACACTATTCAGACTAACGGCTTCCTGTCGTCCTTTTTCGTGCTGGTGGGCACGCACGGGCTGCACATTACCTCAGGACTGCTGTGGATGGGGATCACGCTGGGGGTGGTATCGGCGCGCGGATTGCGCCCTAGCGTGGTGCGGAAACTGAGCTTGCTGAGCCTGTTCTGGCATTTCCTAGATATTGTCTGGATCTTCATTTTCACTATCGTTTACCTGCAGGCCCGGGTGTGAAAAGAGAGCACGGCACCGTCAAGAATTATGTGATCGGGTTTGGCCTGTCGCTTCTGTTTACGCTCATTCCCTACTTCCTGGTGGCGAACCAGGTCGTGACGGGCGAGGCGCTTTATCTCACGATCATTACGTTTGCGCTGCTGCAGGCTATTATCCAAGTGTTCTTCTTCCTGCACCTGGGGCGGGAACGCAATCCGCGCTGGCAGTCTGGATTTCTGGCGGCTACGGTCGGCGGTATAATTGTGGTGACGGTGGGCACCACAATTATCCTGTACCACCTGCACACCAACATGACGCCGTCGGCAGAGGCACTGAAGGCGGCTGAAGACGAGGGCATTGCCCAGGTCGGCGGGCAGGATACCGGCGCTTGCGTCGGGCCGTACGTCCTCCACAAAGTTACGATCACGAACGGCGTTGCCAGCCCCAGCCACACCAACGCGCGAAAGTGTGACCGGATCGAATTCAAGGATGCGGACAGCGGGGTGCGTGATATTGCTTTCGGATCTTATCCGCACCATGAGGTGTATGGGGGAGTGGAAGACCTGATAATCTCCAGGGATCAGAACCAGACATTGATTCTGGACGAGTTGGGCACGTATTCGTTCCACGACCACCTGCACGAGCAGACAACCGGCAGCTTTACCGTAAAACCCTGACCGAATCATAACCCCCAAGTGCTTCAGGTCACTGACCAGCCGGGCCGGGAGCCCTAGCATGTGATATGAGGGCAACCGCGCGCCGCCTCGGCGATGCAAGGGCGCTGGTCGTGAGGGGCCGCTATCGATGCGGACGATTCTGCTATCCAGACCAGGGCGCGACCGCCACACCCTAAACTGCCGGACGGATCTATCAGGGGAGGACCGTCCAGCAGGGACACGGAATTATTATCCAGGCGGGACCTGAACCAGGCTCCGGCGGTAGTGCGGCGCCCAGGAGTCGCGGCTCAGAACCGGTAGGCCGTCACCTTTTCTTCGGTCACCAGAGCGCCGTTCACCATGCCGGTGGTTTCGAGCTCGTCCTTGAGCCGGTCGATTTTGGCGGCTGTATCCACGATTTCCACTACTAATGACAGGTCGGTGCTGAGCTCCAGGATGCCGGCGGTATGCATTTTGTGGTGGCGCCCAAAGCCTTCTATCCCCCGCAACACCGTGGCGCCGGCATATTCGTGGGTGCGCAGGTATTCCAGCAGGTACTGGTAGGCCGGCCGGCCTTTAAACTTGTAGCTTTCTTCCAGGAAGATGCGCAATAGCACTTGCTGCTCGGTCTGTTTCACTTTATTAATCCTCCAATTAGTAAGGCCGCCTCTTTGCCTAAGTATATGGCAAGCAGGCACAAAAACAGGTTGGCGCTCAGATTTAGCCCGAACAACGCGTAGTCGCGCAGGTCCACAAAGCGGAACGACTCGTAGGCAAACGTCGACATTGTGGTGAAGGCGCCGATGAAGCCCACGGCCATGAAGCTACGGAATTCGGGGGAGATGAGCCGGTCGTCGTGCAAAATGCTGTACATAATGACGCCCAAAAAGAAGCTGCCGATAATGTTCACCAGCAGCGTGCCGAGCGGAAAGCTGCCCCAGAACCCCGAGGTATATTTGGAAACCAGGAACCGGCTGACGGCTCCCAGAAACCCTCCGGCGCCTATAAGCAAAAGTTGCTGCATGGTTGGAAGTATACCAATAAACGGGGTCCGTGGTGACCACCGGACACCAGCAATTCCTTGGCTGGGGCGCAGGATTCGAACTGAAAGTTAGACAGGTCGTTGATCACTACACTAAGGTAGTGTACACTGTAGTCATTATGAAGAATATTACACTTTCAGCACCCGAAGAGCTGATTGAGCTGGCACGGAAAAAGGCTGCGGCAAAAGGCACGACACTGAACAATGAATTTCGAGATTGGCTGGAGGCACAGGCGATAAGCGGCGAAGAGCATGTGGCGCAGTATAAGCAGCTGCTGGGACAGTTGTCCCACGTGGACGCTGGCCGTAAGTTCACTCGAGACGAAATGAACGAGCGCTAGGCCAATGCCCCTAAAAGATAAAGTATTTTTTGATACCAATGTTTTGGTATACCAATTTGACCGATCTACTCCGTCCAAACAGAGTCGAGCCGAAGAACTCATAGAGCACTGCATCCTCGAGAAACGCGCTGCTATAAGTTCACAAGTGGTGCAAGAGTTCATGAACGTGGCTTTATCGAAGTTCGCAGTGAAACTATCAGCGCAGGAGCTGGAACAGGTTATGTTTATGCTGCTCAAACCGCTATGTTCTCATACCCCCACCTTTGAGTTTTATCAGCGAACGCTCAAACTATATGCGTCACACTCACTTAGCTTTTACGATGCACTAATTATCCAAGCAGCGATGGATCTGGGTTGCAGGACGCTTTATAGCGAAGATTTACAGGATGGCCAGCGGTTCGGAACTATAACGGTCAAAAACCCATTTATCTAAAAAGCAACATACGCTTGGCTGGGGCTCAGGATTCGAACTTTGCAATCAGACTACTTCGTGGCATCCAGGGACTTGAAGCCCGAAATTGTTATTGCGAGTATTTTGGGGTCACTTGTTACTAGCGTACATTTTTCGTTTCGGGCAACCGAGATTAGCATATTGTCAAAAGGGTCTTTATTGTCGGGGTTAAAAATGGCGTACCCGTGTAAGGCGTCTTCATCAGGCATAATTATTTCGATGCCCATTTTCGGCAGATCACCAATTACCGAGTGATCATAGTCCAGCTTGCCAATGCTGGCTTTTATTGTCATCTCGAAAAAAGAAAAATAGCTGATGCTAACCCGGTTACTTGTATCACTGAGCCGTTGCAGAGCACTGGAGCCGATGTTATTGTTCTCGTTCAAAAGCCAAATGAAAACCTGAGTGTCTACTAAGAGGTGCGCCACTCTTTATTCATCCAACATCAGCGCGGCAATACTCTTGTCTGTCGACTCGGCAAATGCATCTGGTTTTGCCGTTATTTTACCCTTGGCTATGCTGAATACGCGTTTTGAGAGTGAGCCAGACTCCTGATCGGAGACTTTTACCATTAGTACTTCTGGCTTGCCAAATCCACCAATATAGATCTTTTCGCCCTGCTTTGCTTGGGCAATATATTTGCTGAGGTTGGTTTTGGCATCGTGGATTGATATCATCTTCATGTTTCTATCTTAGCTAGCCTAGCTAACCCTGTCAAGCGATAGTGCTAGTCCTTGCCGGATGAGTAGTTGATGGCTTTGTAAAGCCAAAAAATTCCTGGCTGAGGCGGAAGTACTTATTCCAAACTTTTCAGTCTCTCCAAAACACCCTCGGCGAAAATGCGGGATACCATTTCGTCATAGCCACTGTCGAGTCCGCTGCTGCCGACCACTATCCTGCCCTCATCAGGGTCATCTGCGCTGCCCGCGTGCACCGCTCCTTGTCGGAGTGCACTACTGTTAGGTGATTCGGTTAGGAGTGTATACATGGCTTTCAGCGCCGCAATCTTATCAAACGGCAGGGACCATGGTATTTCCGCGCCTTCCGGATCTTTCAGAGTAATGAAGGTATCGTTAGCCAACAAACTGGCACTCAAAGCCTGTTGTAGCTCGGGACTAAAATCTGCGTCTTGTTTGTCTGTCATTATTGTCTTACGCAGAGTTTTCACTTTTTCCAGAAGGGCATCCCGCTGAGCCTTATCGAGCTTTAGGGCTTTCGGATCGAGTGCAACCACCGCCATTACCGGCTTCTGCTCCGGCTTGATCACTAGGTCTTTCGGGCGCAAACCCTTGAAACGCCCATCTTCATTTACGCTGTTGGCATCATCAACCCCTGGCGGCGCCGGCTCCAGGTAGTCGGCTTTCGTGGCTTTATTACCATTTGAAGTTGTGTCATCGAAGCCCTCAATTGTTTCTTTGGTTGCGAGCTCACCCAAGGCGGAATTCTGCCACAATTCACTAACCTTTGTTGTCAGGTGATTGTCTTTTAGCTCGCGAAGAGCGTAGGCCAGCCGTCCTTCGCCGAAGAAGTGGGCGGCAACGGCTTTGGTGGCCCGGCCTAATTCAGAGGAAGCGGCGCCGGCATCGATCGACGAGAGAAACGAGCCATTCCGGCGAGGGCCACGCTCGGGTGATTCAAGGTTGGGGAACGAAAATGTAGCTTCCCTCTCGGGGCCGGGTTGTTCTTGCATGTGTAAATCATAGCATCTGAGCCTGGCTCAGATGCAGCGCAGGGCTATTTTGTCGAAACCGCAATGGTCAGCGTCATAGCATAGTGCTTTTCGAGCGTACCGCCTGGCAATTTATTAATGATGTTTGCGATGCGGTGGAAAAATTTGTCGCGGTCGGTTTTCGAAAGAGCGATCATCATGGAGTAGGTTGAAAGCACGTCGAGATATTGTTGGGCAGTGTATTTTATCACCATCGGAAAAGCACTATAGCTCACGAATGTAAACAGGTTCGGATCGAACTTTTCAGTTGAGCGCAGGCTGGCTAGTTTAGGCGGTTCTGATTGGGTGTATAGATTTGCTTGTTGCTCAAATGGGATGTACCTGTCAAAAAATGGCTTGCTGGAATGGTAGAATTGATCGCCGTTCCCGTCACATGTATGTACAGTGTGAATCACCGCCAAATGACCCCCGTTTACCAGTAGGTCGTGGGTTTTTGTGTATTTATACTCGTCGAGGACCCAATGAAAAGCAGTAGCTGAAAGGATAAGAGCGAACTCGTCCTTGGGCAGCTCGGTCCGCTCGAACGCGCCGGTGACGATCTGGACATTAGAGTAGCCCGCAAGAACCTCCCGAGCCTTCTCGGCCATCTGTGGTCCGAGCTCAACGGCTGTAATATTGTACCCTCGATCCGCCAAAGGCTTTGTTGCTTGGCCGGTTCCCGGGCCTATCTCCAAAATGCTCGCGCCGGGCGCCAGTTTGGTGTCCTTAATCAGGCGCTCAAATAGCTGCACCGGGTAGTGCGGCCGTGATGCATGGTAATGGTCGGGCACTTGGTCGAATGTTGATCGCAGAGGAATGGTCATGTGATAGATAATAGTTCCTTGGCTGGGACTATGGTCCGATTACCGGACTTTACAAACGCCGGTAAATCCTTTAACGGTGAAGCGGGTTGAAGCCCTGTTTGCGGAGTGGCATGAGCCAGTAGCTAGCACGAGTGATTAGAGAGCTTTAGGCCTAGTCGAAATGCGGGTTAGCGCTCGTCCGAGCAATGCTAGGATTATCCCGCACACAGCCCCGAACACCCCTAAAATAACAAAGAAAGGTACTCTGCTAATCAAGCTCTGGCTGCCGCTATACCCCATAATCATAAAGACAAACGAAACCAGGAAGCCGAATATAGCCCCTCCCATAGCAGCCTCACTCAATCTTTTTGCCAGAAAACCAATACCAAGCCCAATAATGGCCCATGCTGCCAAACTAAATACCGATTCATGCAATAGCAGCTTTGATACAGCCATGCCAATCACTGCTCCGCTAAGGCTAATAATTACAATTCTCTGCATAGGTACATACTACCACGATAAGCATAAGCCCAATGGCTGGGGCGGCAGGTTTCGAACTGTTACGATTGCTTGCTACTATGCTGCTGTATCCACTTTGCTACATCGGCTAGGTCCGGGTGACTGTTAGCCATGCTGAGCGTATATTGTTCGAGCTCCTCGTTCGTCGCTGAGAGGTCATAACCATTAACTGTGAGAAAACGATACATCGAGATGGCAGAGGTTCGTTTGTTGCCATCAATGAAGACGTGATAGTTGCAAAGTGCCTCGTACAAGGCGGCCGCTTTGGCGAAGACAGTGGGATACAGTTCTTGCCCACCGAAGCCGGCTTGTGGCTTGGCCGCGATTGACTCTAGAAGTTCAGGCTCCCGGATCCCAAGAGAGCCGCCGGTAGCTTCCACAATTTGATTATGGATAGCTGTGATTTCGGCGGCTTCGAGGTAGTGCATTATATGTCGGCAAGCGCTTCCAAGGCTGGGCGGTAGCGATCGATGGCTTTGCTTGTCCAGGCTGTGAGTTCTTCATCTACTGGCAGGCTTTCCGTGACTGGCACGAGACGGAAGATTGGTTTTGACCGTTTGACGACCACGAAGGTTTCGCCACGATTTGCCCGCTCTGCTACAGCCTCTGTGTTTTCTCTGAGCTCCTTGAGCCCGATTATGGTGGCCATATAGTTGATCCTTTAAGGTTACTTATAGATTAACTTAAAAGCTACTTTGTGTCAACATGATAATTCCTTGGCTGGGCCTAGTCAGCGACATCAGAATCGCTCTTGAACAGGCCGGGGAGCTGCGAGATGTGGCTTTACAAAGCCAATAATTCCTTGGCTGGGGCGCTAGGATTCGAACCTAGGATCTCTTGAGCCAGAATCAAGCGCCTTACCACTTGGCCACGCCCCATTGAATTGTGTGCCGCCTGCGCGACCGTATTATGTTACAAGAATTTATGTCTTCGGTAAAGATTGCCGGCGGGGGCGGAGGCGTTTGAGCTGGGGCCAAGCCCGGCGCAGGATGCCGGCGCCGTACACCAGGAAAACCAGGAAGGCCGAAATCCAGGCGATGGCGTCTTCGGAGGCGTCGATGTTGTAGCGGGCGGTGAGGTGGACCCACATGCCGAATTCGTCGAAGGATAGGGCCAGGCCGACGCCGTAAAAGTAGGCCTGCAAGCGGCGGCCCTTGTTTACGGTGATGGCGATGAAGCCGACGATGGCGAGCACGAAAAAGCCGTAAATGAAATGGTGGACGTGAGTGCCGCGCACGTGGAGGAACAAATACGGATAGCGCGCCACGAGGAACCGGGCCATCCAGAAGGTCGGCAGGAAGCCCACGAGCACCCAGAACGGGATTTGCTTGCGCCGGTTGAGGATGAGCTCATTAAGTGCGAAGCGGAAGGGCTTCAGGAATTTGCGTGCCATGGTTACAGTTTAGCAATTATTACGGCCTCGATGTCGGCGAGCGGGACGGGGCCGAACTGGCGCGAATCGCTGGAGCGGGCGGCGTTGTCGCCGAGCAGCGTGGCTTGGCCGGCGGTGACGGCGGCCAGGCGCTTGATGAGCGGCCGGCCGGCGTGCGTGGCCACCACCGCCTGGCCGGGCCGGGGCCGGCGGAACCAGCGCAGGCCCAGCAGGAGGTCGCCCGGCCGGTAGCTGGGCAGCATGCTGTCGCCGGCTACCCGGTAGAGGCCGAGGGGCCAGAGGCGCGCGGGCGCCACGGAGCGGATTATTCCGAGTGCAGCCAGCGGTGTCTGCGGTCGCCTTTGCGACCGAGTTCGCTGGCCAGCGAGGAATGATTCGCGCAGGGGCACACTATTTGGCCGCCTGTTTGGTGGCGTCGAAGACCGTAGTGATTTCGGCGATGAGCGCCAGCAGCTTTTCGCCTTCGGCGGGCTCGTGATGGTGCTTGGTCTCCCCCGCCTGTTTGGTGGCGCGCCATATGAGGTCGTGCAGGTCCGGGTGTGCGGCGAGATGCTCGGGCTTGAAGTAGTCGGTCCACAGCACCCACAGGTGATGCTTCACCATTTCGGCGCGGGATTCCTTGATGATGAGCGAGCGGACGCGGAAATCGGGGTCGGGATTGTCCGCCATTTTTTTCATGATGGCGAGCACCAATTCGGCCTCAATACGGGCCTGGGCCGGGTCATAGACGCCGCAGGGCAGGTCGCAGTGAGCATAGACAGTTTTGGCGGGCAGCAAGTGCAGTAAACTCATAATTTCCTCCATATTCTGCTGCTAATTATACGCCGAGAATAGATGCGTAGCGGTGCTCAAAAATGCCAACATAAGCGGCTTGAATGGTGATGATGCTTACGTTTATACTAAAACTATGATTCGTGTGATGGATGGAGTGCGTCCAACGCCTTCGCGGCTTCGTGCGGTGACCCTGCCGAGGCCGGGTGTGGGCGCGCGCCGCCGCGAAGTGGTGGCCGCCTCGCAAATGGTGGCCGCCAGCACCGGCTACGTGATGGGCCTGGACGGCGTGCGGCGGCCGGCGCGCACGTCGCCGCGGGCGGTCGTGGGCGCCATGCAGGCTTCGGCGACGCCGCCGATGCCCGCGATGGCGCCGGCGGCGGCGCTGCCTGAGGCCCGGAGTCCGCTGGCCGGCTGGCGGCGGCCGGCGATCGCGTTTGGGTTGGTGGCCATGGCGCTGGTGGCGTCGGGCGGGGTGGCGGTGCGGCTGGCGAGCAACGGCTCGACCGCGCGTGCGGCTGCCGAGGCGCCCAAGCCGGCAGCCACCGTGGCTCCGGCAGTGGCGCCCACGGCCACGCCGGTACCCCAGAAGACCGGTCTCCAGCAATTACTCACGGATTTCGCGGCCGGCAACCCGGGCAAATTCGGCATTGTGGTGAAGGACTTAGCCACCGGCGAGACGGCCGGCATTAACCCCGACCAGCAGATGGAAAGCGCCAGCTTGTATAAATTGTTCGTGGCCCAGCGCATTTACCAGCAGATCGACCTGGGCCAGCTCACTTACGGCAAAGCGGCCGGCGGCGGCACGGGGCGCAACATTCAGGATTGCCTGCGGGTGATGATCAACATTTCGGACAACGATTGCGGCCGGGCGCTGGGAACGATCCTTGGCTGGGGGGCGCAAAACCAGGCGCTGGCGATCGAAGGCTACAAAGCAACCAATCTGGCCACTCCGCAAAAAACCTCGGCCGGCGACGTGGCTACATTGCTCAGCCGGCTGTACACCGGCACCCTCGTGTCGGCCAACTCGACCAACGGCTTCATGGGGCTGCTCAAAGACCAGCGTGTGAACAACCGGCTGCCGGTGGGTCTGCCCACGGGCACAGTGATTGCGCACAAGACCGGCGACCTCGACGGCTTCGTCCACGACGCCGGCATCGTATACGGACCCAAGACCAACTACCTGGTGGTGGTCACCAGCGGGCCGTGGAACACACCCGGCAGCGCGCCGGCCCAGTTTGCAAAGCTGTCGGGCCAACTCTGGAATTATTTCGAACAATAGTTATCTGCGAAAATCTATTTTTGTAAAAATAGGTATCAATTATATGCATATAAAATATACCTAAAATGTCCCCTGCGGATGCTTTCCCTATTTCTAATTTGTAATAAATATTGGCAGCGCCTGCGGGTAGGTGGCGTTAATAAGGGCCAGATATAAGACCAGGTCGACAGTGAGATGAATAGTTATGACATATAAGAGCGACTCTGTGCGCTTGAAAATGTAGCCCTGCAGCAGCGTGAACGGGATGAGGCCCAGCGGCGCCCAGCCGCGGAACCCGAGCTCGTACAGGAAGGTGGTGAAAATAATGGACTGGGCGAGGTTGGCCCACACGAACGGCAGGTAGTGACGGAAGACGCCGAGGATCGTGTTCACGAAAAACAGCTCGTCCCACACGCCCACGACGGCGCAGGCCACGCCGAGCGCGATGAGACTGGCGGGGTCGGGGCCAACCTGCCAGTTGTGATACGCGCCGGTGGAGCTGAAATAGTAAGGCATGATCAGATACGCGAATAGGCCCCACGTCAGGATGTAGAAAACCTCGGCGCGGTACCAGTGGCGGCCCTGGTGGAAGCGGAAGGTAATGACGCGGTCGTCCCAGTACCGGCGCAGGATGTAGGCCGGCAGAATGGCCGCTGGTATGAGAAACAAACTCATGCGCAGGACGTGGCCGGCGCCGAGATTGGTGCTCACGGGCGCCAGGGCGAGCAAGGCGAGGGCGCCGAGGATCACGAGCAGGCGGCGGCGGAACGGGTCGTTTTGCGACCAGGTGAACACGGCCGCCGCTAGCAGAAGCGACCATCCGAAGACGCGCCAGTGCAGCACCAGGATGTCTATCTCAGCCAGGCAAGCCAGCGCGATGACGATGCGGGCGGCGAGGCGCTCACTCATGGGCGGGCTCGTGGCCTGAGAGGTCCGGGCGGAATTTGGCGGTTTTGGCGCGGGCCTGGGTGCGTCGCCACTTCTCGATCTCGGCGTGGTGGCCGTTTTGGAGCACTTCCGGCACGGACTCGCCCCGGAATTCCACCGGGCGGGTGTAGTGCGGGTACTCGAGGAGCGCCGGGTCGGAAAACGATTCGTCGTGGGCCGACTGCTCGCCGCCCAGCACGCCCGGAACGAGGCGGATGACGGAGTCGGCGATGACCATGGCCGGCAGCTCGCCGCCCGTGAGCACATAGTCGCCGATGGAGATCTGGTCGTCCACGTAGCTGAAGATGCGCTCGTCGAAGCCCTCGTAGTGGCCGGCGAGCAGGATGAGGCCGGGCAGCTGTGCGTACTGGTGGGCCGCGGCCTGAGTGTAGCGGTGGCCGGCCGGCGTGAGGACCACCACGGGGGCACCGGGGTTGCCCCGGCGGGCGGCCTCGATGGCAGCCACCACCGGCTCTACGCGCAGCACCATGCCGTCGCCGCCGCCATAGGGCGTGTCGTCCACGGTGCGGCGCGGGCCCAGGCCATACTCGCGCAGGTCTATGAGGTTAATCTGGGCCAGGCCTTTGTCCTGAGCCTTGGCGATCATACTCATATCAAACGGGCCTTTGAACATGTCGGGAAAGAGCGTAATAATGTCGACGCGAAACATGCTTATACTATGCCATAAATCGAGCCTGCATACGATGCCATCTGGCTATGGGAGCTTCGTTAAGTGCTGGCCATACTTTTCGGCCTGCACTTTGTACCATTCGTTATACCCTATCACCCACTCGACCTCGTCCGGCTTGAGGCTGTCCGGGTAAGTGTGGCCCGGGCTACTCCACAGGCCACGGGTGTACACCCGCTCCTTTATGCGTTCATGGTTGTCATCATAGAGAAATGTGACGTGCAACTTGAGGTGCGAGAAGCGTTTTAGCAGGACGGGAATCAGTGCCGGGGTGACGGCAATCCCTTCGAGTACAAGCCGGTCCCAGGGGAGAGCGACCTCGAGCAGCACCAGCACTCCCTTTTGCGTGTCCTGCGCTTGAGCAATCTCCTCGGCCAGCATCTTCGCTGGGGTATCGAATACGGCGTAATACTCTGCGGCCGTCTGCTGTTGGCCGGTGTAGAGGTGGCCGGTCTCGTCGGGCGCGCCCACGCCCCGCATCCAATCCCGGATGTTGTCGGTGGACATCACGACGGCGTGCTCACGAGTGGCAAGTTTGGCGGCCAAAGTGGTTTTACCGGTGAGCGGTGCGCCCCCGATGAGAAATAGCTTGTTCATATTAGTGAGTAAATTTAGAGGTCGAGGTCGTCGAGGTCGGCGAATTCGCGCTTGGTGCGGGCCAGCATTTCGGCCTCGGCGTCGGTTTGCGGGGCGGCCGGGGCGGTTTCGGGGGCCTCGGCGGCTCGGGGCTCGTCGGAGCCATAGGCGGCCGGGGCCGGTGCGGCGCCCTCGGCGGCGGCCGGTGCGTGCTCGCTGCCTTCGGGCTCAATGATCTTGAGGTTCACGCGAGCGTCGTTGCGGCTGCCCAATACGCGCAGCAGGGTGCGGATGCTCTTGGCGGTGGCGCCGGCCTTGCCGATTACCTTGCCCATGTCTTCGGGGTTCACCAACAATTCGAGCAACACGCCCATGTCATCCACCAACCGCTTCACCTCGACATCGTCGGGGTGGTTAACCAATGCTTTCACTACGTATTCTACAAATTCCTTATCCATGTCCGGCATATCACCACTCCTTACAGAATTATGGATCTTGCGGACATCATACCATTTTTGGCGGACAACAAGCTATGCAGAGGGCTCTTCGGTGGCGCCGGCCTCGGCTTCTGCTTCGGCTTCCTCGGGCGATACTTCGGTGTAGGCCTCAGCTGGGACGGTCTCTTCGGCAGCGGGCGCGACAGGTACGCCGTCGGCCTTGGCTTCAGCCTTCTCTTCAGCCTTAGGAGCTTCCTCGGCCGGAGCTGCCTCTTCGGCCGGAGCTTCCACCGGCTTGGGGGCCTTAGTTTTGAGCACAACCCACTTGGGCAGCTCGACTTTTTCACGCATCAGGATCTTCACCATCGTGTTCGAGGGCTGGGCTCCATTTGCGAGCAGTTTGGCAATTTCGTCGCGCTTGAGCACGGTGGCTTTGGTGTGGGGGTTGTAGTGGCCCACGATGGCCACAAACTTGCCCGTAGCCGCGCGCGCAGATTCGGCCGCAACAATTCGGTAGGTGGGGTATTTACTGCGGCCGGCGCGGGCCAAGCGGATAACTAGCAAAAAAGGTATTCCTGATAAGTGATTACAACGAAGTAGAGTTTACCTATTTAGGGGCATAAAGTCAACAGATATGAAAGGCTGGGGTCTGGACGTCACAGTGTATCAATCTCATCTAGCTGCTCTTTACTATAGCCGCCATAAATTAAGTTAATGCGAGTTCCAGGCGTCAACCGTGTGAGGGGTAGCTCAATCCCGTTGCGATCCTTAATTTTCCCTTTATAGGGATTTTGGAAGATCTGGGTGACCTCTTGACCCGCTTGTGTCTTCGCATGAATCGCGCCTTGAGTTCCGGCTGTATCAACTGAAAGGAGTGTGAGATTTGTCGTTGTACCCGGGCAGTAGTAGCTCGCCGCTCCAGCGTCGATAAGTTTGCAAAATCGGGGGTCTTGAGCCGACTCCTGGATAACGATTTTATATACGTAAACTTTATTCGTCCGGTTATCCTGCCTCCAGTAGTACGTAATTACACTGCCGGGCTTTGCGTAGAAAGAGTCAGATGATTTCCCGTCTGGTGTAAAGTACTTGGCTTGGCTCTGGTCTATTCTGGAAGCCTGCGTGTCGGTGGGGCCATCCAACGACATCGCAGCTATCTCGAAAGCTGGATCGCGACTAATTACCAGCATGTCCTTATCGACCCGGATATCTTGATTGTAGACCTGCGCACTCGGCACCTGATATGTGAAGCATTGCTTCCCAGCCGCGTGATGAAGGAAATCTCTAGGCTTTGTACCGCCAGAGGCGTCATAGTGAAACCACCCACATAGTTGATAGTTTGTACCGATATAGAAGAATTCGACGTTGTCCTCTCGAGCGATAGCCTCGGGATCAATATGTTGCGCAGGGAGGTTTTTAAATGCATCCGCGATTTTGTCTGCTGTTTCCTGTAAATGGGGACCCATCACCCTATCCTGGTAGTGCCTCCAGGCGAGGGGGAAAGTAAAGTAAATGAAGAGAACGGAACACACGAAAAGTGCGGTAATAATTGCTAGCTCGCGCTTTCCGATATTAATGGGCGTTCCAATGGATCTACCGCCCAGACGAATTGCGGCATAAATTGCTAGCCCTAGCTGTGAACAAATGATGAGATTTCTGGTCTGGATCAGTATATTGATAAGAATTTCGGGGCGTTGAAATGCGTATGAGTTGCTGAAGAGATGAGATAGGGTAGCCGCCAATTGACCAACGAGTACAAGTACCGCAATTTGTGCAACTTGTTTGTTGCGGAAAACACCCAAAAGTAACGCTACCAATAGTACTAAGAACGGAATGATAAATAAGATTAACCCACCTAGCCAATTCGTTGGTGAACAGGTATCCACGAAACCTATAGCACAGGCATTGATAGGATAAATAGCCTGATGGAAACTGTATAGCAGTCTGGATGGTGGGAGGAGATAGGCTAGGGTGCCACAGAAAATCAATGCCGATATTGCTAGGGATAATTTGTTGTTTGTCGGCGAGTTTGGCTTTGTCGGGATGGGGAGTTTTGTAGATTTGGAATAATTTTCCGGGTTTATCTCGGATGTGATTGTTGGTGGCGTCGTGTCCATTACTGCTTATGCTAGCATATGCAGCTCAGGGGATGTGGTTAGAACAAACGCCCGTCGAACAGTAATTGAGTCAGGAGCCAAAATGAAAGCCATGTTCCAAAAGTAATCGCAATTACCATGTTCACGACATGAACGTTGGTCAGGTGGCGGTTTTTTATAGCGAGGTAGACGCTCAAAATACTCGTCAGAACTGCTATGAAAATAGGGTAGACCCAACTGGGCAATGGTGAATGGGAGCCAATCAGTACAGCTGCCGCAAGTCCGAACAAAGCTGGGAGAACGTCAACTACTCGGAGGGTTTGGTTTTTAGAAGTTCTCTTCATATTACCGCGCCGCCAGCCTCGTGGCTTGTTCGAGGCGCATGGAGATGAGGTGAGAGGTGTGGTGCTCGCCCATGGTGACGCCGAAGAGGGTTTTGGCGGCCTGCATGGTTTGGCGGTTGTGGGTGATGACGATTAGTTGGGAGAATTGCTCGAGCTCGCCGAGAATGGTGGCGAGGCGGCCGGAGTTGGCTTCGTCGAGGGCGGCGTCGATTTCGTCGAGGACAACGAAAGGGCTGGGGTTGACCTTCATGATGGCGGCAATGAGGGCGACGCCGGCCAGGGCTCTCTCGCCGCCGGAAAGGGCCGCGATGGTGGCGAGGCGCTTGCCTTTGGGGCTGGCTTTGATGTTGATGCCGTAGGTGCCGTCTTCGGATTCGGTGAGCTCGAGGGAGGCGTTGCCGCCTTCGAAGAGACGTGTGAAGTAGGCGCTGAATTGCTCGGCGAGCCGAGAGAAGTTGTCGTGGAAACGGGTTTTGATGGTGGCGTCGAGGCGGGAGACGAGGGTGAGGAGGTCGGATTCGGCGCGCTCGAGGTCGGCGATTTGGGCGGCGAGCTCGGCGTCCCGGGCGGTAACTTCCTGGTATTGGGCGAGCTGCTCTTGATAGACCTGGGTGCGGGCTTCGAGCAGGGCCTCGGCGCGGGCGAGGCGGTCGGTGAGGTCGGGGAGGGATGCGGATTGGAATTGTGGCTGGTCTGGGCCGGTGGCGGTGGCGGGTGCGGCCTCGGGGGAGATGCCCCAGGCTATGGCCTGGCGGGTGACGGCCGCGAGCTCGCGGGCGGCGGTGGTGCGGGCAGTACGGAGGGCGGACTGGGACTCGGCGAGGGTTTGGAGCTGAGTCTTGATGCGCTCGAGGTCGGCGAGCCGGCGGCTGCCCTCAGCGATGGCGGCGGATTGGTCTGAGAGATTGGGCAGCTGGGCGCGCTCGGCGTCGAGGGCGGCGGTGTCGGATTGGAGTTTGGCGGCGGCTTGGGCTTCGCGAGTACGAAGACGCGGGAGGGATTCGGCGGCGCGCTTGAGAGGGGTGAGCTCGGATTTGAGCTCCCCCAGGCGGGCTTCGAGGCGTTCGACCTGACTGAGCTGGTAGGCCAGGTCGATCTCGAGCGAGCTGCCGGCGATGGCCAGGTTGGTCTGGTGCTCGACGGCAGTGTCGCGCTTGGTCATGGCGGCTTCGAGCCGCTTTTGGGAT
This sequence comes from uncultured bacterium, assembly GCA_963740635.1. Taxonomy (GTDB): domain Bacteria; phylum Patescibacteriota; class Saccharimonadia; order UBA4664; family UBA4664; genus UBA5169. Next base: position 702,537 of record CAVUEQ010000001.1, read on the forward strand.
GTGCCAAGCTCGGCCGCGAGGCCGTCTGAGCTGATGCGGGTGGCGTGGCTGAGCAGGCGGCCGGCCTTGTGGACCAGGAGCTTGACCTGGCTGTGGTCGAGCTGTGGGGTGCCGAGGCCGGCGGCGAGGGTCTTGAGGATATGGAGAGCGTTGTGGAGGTAGGCGTCGCGGGCGTCGCTGCCGGCATCTTTGCGGACGGCAATGAGCGCGGCCTGGGCGGCAGCAACGGATTTACCGGCGGCGTCGACGGCGGCGCGGGCACGGGCCGTGGCCTCGGCGTTGCCGGCGAGCTCGGCGCGCAGGTCGGTGAGGCGCTCCTGAGCCTCGGCCAGCTCGGTGGCGGCATGGGTGAGACGGCTGCTGGCCTGCTTGGCCATCTCGGCGTCGCGGACGGCGGCTGATACGGCCGATTGGGCTTCGTGGAGGGCGGCGGCGGAGCGGTCGCGGGATTGCTCGAGCGCCGAGAGGTGGGATTGGAGGCGGACGAGGCGCTGGGCGGCCTGAGCCTCGGCGCGTTCGGCACGGCGGCCGGCTTGCTCGAGGGCGTGCCTCTCGTGGCGCAGGTTGTGGGCGCCCTGGGCTGCGCCCTCGAGCCCGGAGGCCGCGGCGGCTGCGGCTGAGTTCCAGTGGGCGTAGGCCGCGGCCGACACGGCGGCGCGCAAGGCGGCCACTTCGGCCTCGAGACGCTCGCGCTCGCCGGCCGCGCCCACGGTGGTCTCGAGCGAGCCGAGGCGCGGCGCCAGTTCGCCGGCGATGTCGCGCAGCCGCGTGAGGTTGGCGGCGGTGGCGTTGAGTCTGCGCAGCGCCGCCTCGCGACCTAGCTCGGGTCCGCGGATGCCGGCGGCCTCGTCGAACAGCAGTTTGCGCTCGGCAGGCGTACTCATCAGCATGTTGTCGATCATTCCCTGCCCGATCACCGCGTAGGTGTTGGCGCCCACTCCGGCCTGGGCCAGCAGCGATTGGATGTCGCTCAAACGCACGCTGCGGCCGGCCAGACGGTAGTCGGTCTCGCCGCTGCGGTACATGCGGCGGGCGATTTCGACCTGGGTGAGGTCGAGCGGGAACGCGCCGTCTTCATTATCAAATAAGAGCACCACTTCGGCATAACTGGCCCGGGGTTTAGTGTCGTTGCCGGCAAACACGACCTCTTCGCGGCCGCCCTCCAGCCGCAGGCGGTTTTTACCCTGCTCACCCAGCGCCCAGCGGACGGCGTCGGCCAGGTTGCTTTTGCCGGAGCCATTGGGCCCGACGATAGCCGTAATGCCGCGCTCAAGATCGATAACGGTCTTGCCGGCAAACGATTTGAACCCGGTTACGGTTACGCGACTAAGATACACATTAACTCCCCACCATTAGCATTATTGTATCAGGTGAAAATATTGGACGGAGGCGGGCAGTAAGCCAAGATTGACGAACGCCATGTCCCGCGGCGTTGCGGGACATGGCGCTTCGTCTGGGTGCCAAACTCATACTAGGGCACCCAGGCGCGTGGCCGCGGCGGATTAGGCCGTAGCGGCATGGGGAGAACGGGACGAATGCAGCGGGCAGCCGCTCGCCCGGCGGCGCCGGCTTGCCCTGGCGGTTCCAGCGCGGTTACGCACACGCGTCCTCGTTTATTTGAAGGAGGGAGCACCCCTCAGGTTCGTTTCAGACGGATTTGGGGGTTGCTTAAGTTCGTTATACCATAAGCATTAAGGATTTGGCCAGAAAATCAGGCTTTGACCCGGGCTAGGTTCTTGAGCGCGGCGGCAGCAGCTTCTTGCTGGCCGGCCTGCTTGCTGGAGCCGGAGCCCTGGCCATACAGGGTGTCGCCCACGTACACGCCGATGGTGAAGGTTTTGTCGTGGTCGGGGCCGGCTTCGTCCATGACTTTGTAACCCGGCGTGAGTCCGAAGCGCTCCTGGGCCAGCTCCTGGAATTTGCTCTTGGGGTCCATCCAGGTACCAGTCTCGAGGATTTCGGGCAGGCGCGATATGATGTGTCCGGTGATGAATTTCTTGGCGGTGTCGTAGCCCTGGTCCAGATATGCGGCGCCGATAATCGCCTCCACGGCGTTGGCCGAAATGAGCGCGTGCGAGCGGGAGTTACCCTTGGATTCGCCCCGGCTGAGCTTGAAGTGCCCGGCGATCTGGAGCTTTTCGGCCACGGCCGCCAGCGACTCGGTCTTCACCAGCGCCGAGCGCCAGTTGGTGAGGTCGCCCTCGGGATTGGAATAGTTACGGTAGAGGTAATCGGTGACGACCAGCTCGAGCACGGCGTCGCCGAGGAATTCGATGCGCTCGTTGTGCTCCAGGCCGGGCTTGGGGTGCTCGTTGAGGTAGCTGCGGTGGATGAAAGCGCGCTCGAGCAAGCTCACATCATTAAATTGGATGCCGATGCGGTCCTGGAAGTCTTGTAGCGGTTTCATGCCGCGGCTCCTTGGACTTTGGCGCTGCGGGCCTTGGCCTTGGGATTCGGGAGCGAGTGCTGCAGCTTGGTGAGGCCCAGGCGGAACAGGCGCTCAGTGTCGCGGTATTCGATGAGCCCCAGGGCCTTGTCGGCCGGGAACCATTTGGCGTCCACGATGCCTTCCGAATCTTCGGGGATTACGGCGTCGGTGTTGCCGAGCGCCTCCATGAGGAACACGTGAGTGGTCATGAAGATGAGTTTGCCCTCCTTGCGGTAGAAAAAGTGCAGTTTATCGAGCTTGTCGCCGAGGCGGAAACGGGTGAGGCCGGTTTCTTCGGCGACCTCGCGCAGGGCGGTCTGCTCCAGGCTTTCGCCGGCTTCTACGTGGCCCTTGGGGATGGTCCAGCGGCCGAGGCGGTCCTGGATCATCAGGATCTCGACGCCGTCACCGGGCACGCGGCGGTACACCACGCCCCCGGCGGTGTATTCGCGGACGGCTTTACCGGCGCGGTTATTTTTCGGTTTGGTCTGCCGGTTTGGCCGGCGGTTCTTCTTCTGGTTCATAAAATTCGCTATTCCGGTAAATGGTCCCCAGCACGCCGTTGATGAATTTGCTGGAGTTTTCGCCGCCGAAGGTTTTGGCCAGCTCAACGGCTTCGTTGATGGCCACCTTCGGCGGCACGTCGCGCTTGATCATCAGCTCGTAAACGCCGATGCGCAGGACGATTTTGTCGATCTTGGCTATTTGCTCCACCGGCCATTCAGGAGCGGCCGGACCGATGATGCCGTCGATCTCGGCCTGGTGCTTGTGCACACCGTCCACCACGTCCTCCACGAAATTCGTGTCGTCGATGCTGGAGCGGAACTCGTCGAGATTGCGCTGCAGAATGGGCGCGAGCTCGAGTTCGGTTTGGTCGCCGGCCCGAAAATCGTGCTCGTAGAGCGTTTGCATGGCCACGATGCGGCCGAGGTGTCGGTTGGAAGCCATTGGGTAGAGCTTAAGCCTTCTTAGCTGTTTTGAGCAAGCCGAGTTCGGCGGCTTTCTTGAGACGGCGCGGGACTTCTGCCCCGGTAGAGGCGCGGACGAGCTGCACCGGCTCGAGGGCGAGGTGCGAGCGGCGCTGACCCTGGACGGTCCTGGTAGTACGTTTCTTAGGTACGGCCACGCTTGTTTCCTTTCGTGATACGCGCCCGGCTGCCAACGCGCGCGCTGTCGTGTGTTTCCTTAGTATACTTGGTCGCAACGCCTGTGATGCCCGGGCAGTCGGGCCGGTCAAGGACCTGGAGCGGGATGTCGAGGATGAGCTCCTGAGCGATTAGAGCGGCGAGGTCGATAACGCCATCGGTTATGGGCATCTGGTCGTCGCCGGGAGCTTCCGCGTATTCCTGGGCCAGGTCTACTTGGGTGGGGCGCGCAAAAGTGCTTAAACAACGGTGGCATTCGAGCTCAATTTCGGTCGAAACGTGCCCTTTTAGGAGCAAGCTCGAATCGAGGCGCGAGATTACAATCTCCCCCTCTATATCCCGGGTCAGCTTGATGCCTTCCAGATGCGGGCGTTCACCCGCTATCTTGTACGCCTCACTAAACCCGACCGATTCAACTAGAATGTCGCGAACGTTGATGTGCATAGCACTCTTGCACGCGATTATATCTTATTTTGTGGTATGTGGCAACTGTTTAGGGCCGGGCTCATTCAACTAAAACGGAACAAGCACTAGAATCAAGTTGCGGAAACAACTAAAGCTAGGAGGCCTGTCCCGTGTATACGGTACTCGATTTACCCGTAGATGACTACGGATGCGTCCAAATAATCATCAATCATATCTTTCCTGAGGGCGCCCGGTGTCCCTGGAAGCATCACCCAGGTATTTGCCTGAGAGAGAAGTATCTGTGGTGCCGAAGCTGCCGTCGCAAGTGGAGCCTCAAAAAGATGCTGGGCTTTGGGTACGCCAAGCTCAGCTGGCGGCAGATCCTGGCGCTTGTCCTGGGCTGGGTGCGTAAACTTTCACCGGGTGACATCCTGGGCATGGTAGGCACCAGCTACGAAACCATCCAGCGGTGGTTGGAACGGCTGCGCAAGCGATTGCCAGAGGATGCCGGCAAGCTGGCCGGATTGGTCGAAATAGACCAATCATATCTGGGGCGCAAGAAGCACGGCAACCAAGTGCTCGTCATGGGCGTGGTGGACCGCGAGACTGACGAGGTTCGCATCCGCGTCATCCCCGACATGGAGCAAGACAGCGTCGAGGGCTTCCTAGACGACTGGGTCGAGCCGGAAACCTTGATTCATGCCGACGCTCACGCCTCACATTTAAGCCTGGAGGACGTGGGTTACGGCCTCGTGTTGTGCAACCACGACCGAGGCCACTTTGGTCCCACGAACCGGATTGAGGGTGTCTGGAGTAGTTTTGACAGGTTTGTTATTCGTACCCGGGTCCAATTCCTAAAGCGATCCTTGCCTGGGTTACTGCAGGAGTACTGTGCGCGGAGAAACCGCCCAGAACTCTTTACGGACCCGCTAACATTCCTTACCCTTACAAGTAACTTGACCTAGTGTTCCGTTTTCGTGGAATGAGCCTAGGGCCGGCCGGCTGTGCGGCTGCAGCATGGGAAATTATCGCGTGTCTGTTTTTAGGTATGTTATATATGCATATAATTTATACCTATTTTTGGGGAAATGATTTTTCCCGAAATGTGGGGGTGCTCGTGTCGGTGCTTTAGAAGGAGAATTCTTCCAAGCTCGGAATAACACGTTTGACGCCGGCTTTGATAAATTGCGGGGCCGTGACGTGGCCGGTGGTGACGGCGACGAAATCGAGGCCGGCGCCGGTAGCAGCGCGGTAATCGGCCAGCGAATCGCCGATGTAAGTGATGTTCTGCTTGATGCCGGCCTGGGCCAGGCGTGCCAGCATGGGCTTGAAGACGGCGGGGTCTGGCTTGTGGACGGTGGTGTCCTCCATGGTCTGGATGAAGACGAAATCGGCCAAGTTGAAACCGAGCCGCTCGAGGTCAGCGTGGACGACGCGGTTGCTCGTGGCGGTCAGAATGCTGAGCAACACGCCGGCCTCGTGCAAGCGTGTCACCGCGTCGAGCGCGCCGGGTTGAAGTACGAGGGGGAATTCGTGCTCGCGGGCAAGTTTCGCGTTGACCATGTTCTCGAGAGTGTCGGAATTTTGGAAGAAAATCCCGTGAAGATCGGTGTATGGTTTGCCCCAGTGCTCGCGGACGGTGGCTTCTGAGAGGTCGATGCCATATGAATCTTTGGCCACAGCTTGCCAATGCTTGACCTTGATGTCGTAGGTCTTCACGAGGGTGTCGTCGAAATCGAAAATGACGGCTTTGGCTTTCATAATGGCTTCGCGAAGGGCAAAAGATGAAGTGCGAACGACCACGCCATGGCCAGCGGGATCCAGAGAGTGAGCGTGATGGCGAGGGCGCGCAGGTGCCGGCGGTGGGCCCGGCGGGGCGAGCGGATGGTGTCGTAGGTGATGAGTTTGAGCTCGGGGACGGCCATGTAAATGACCTGCAGGACCAGCCAGTAGACCGGCAGGAAACCGGCCGCGCCCAGCAGAAATGCGCGCGTGATGGGCAATTGCGTGGCCAGGAAGCTGAGCGCGCCGCCGGCCAGGGCGGCCAGCCAGCCGAATTCCTCCAGTTGCGCCCACACGTAGCGGCGGGCCTGGCCGAGGCGCTGATCGTGCGTGACGGTGCCTTCGGTGTAGCTGGCCGGATGTTCGCCGCCCATGAAAGTGTGGTCGCCCCGAGCTGGAGCCGGCCGGTCACCGGCACTGGCGGCGCGGGTACTGGTGCGCTGTGTGCGGGCGGCTGCGTCGGCGGCGGAGTCGCGGCGGCGGTCAACCCGAAGCCGGTCGGAGGCATTACTCAGGATGGTATAGGCCCGGGTGAGGCGCTCCATGTCTTTGGGGTTGCCGCCGGCGTCGGGATGCGCCTTCTTGGCCCGGGCGCGGTAGGACTTGCGGATTTGGTCGGCCGTGGCTCCGCGCGACACGCCGAGCACGGCGTACGGATCGATTTCGGGATCGACGACGGGGATGGCCACTAGAGATCCTTCAATACCGCCGGCGTGAAATCGGTGAGCGAACCGAGCACCAAGTCGGAAATTACAAAACGCTTGTCGTTTTTCATTTTGGCGTCGGGGACGGCAACGCATTTCATTTTGGCGGCCTTGGCCGAGAGCACGCCGTTGGGCGAATCCTCAAACGCCAGGCAGTCGGTTGGATGCACGCCGAGGTTCTTGGCGGCTGAAATATACACACCGGGATGGGGTTTTCCATAAGGCTCATGCTCCGCCGATTGCACCACTTTTATGTCTTTGTCGAACCCGGATTTATCGAGGAAGGCTTGGATGATGGCCGTCTGCGAGGAGCTGGCGATGGCCATGGGCAGGCCGGCCTCGGCCACCATGCGCACGACGTCGGATGCGCCCGGCTGCAACTCGCCCTTCTCGCGGATGAGCTCGATGACGCCGTTAATAAGCAGCTCGTTGACCTCGTCCTGAGAGGGCCCCGTCCACGGGTGGCGCTTGTACCAGTAATGTACGACTTCATCAGAGCGCAGGCCCATGGTCTGTTTGGTGGTTTCGTGAGTGAGTGGCACGCCGACCGATTTGAAGGTGCGCAGCTCCACTTCCTCCCAGAGCGGCTCGCTGTCGATCAGCAGCCCGTCCATATCAAAAATGACGGCCTTGATCATTGGCTAGGCCTTCACCACGAAGTTGACTAGCTTGCGGGGAACCACGATGGTTTTGACGATTTTGCCTTCGGCCAGGTATTTGGCCACCTTGGCGTCGGCTTTGGCGGCCTCGGTGAGCTCGGCCTCGGAGGCGTCGGCGGCGAGCACCAGGTTAGCCCGCACCCGGCCGTTGACCTGCACCACTACGGTAACGAGGTCGTCTTTGATGAGTTCGGGGTCGTATTTGGGCCAGCCGGCCACGTGGATGCTCTCTTCATTGCCAAGGTCGCGCCACAGTTCTTCGGCGACGTGGGGCGTGATGGGCGCCAGCAGCAGGAGCAGAGTGCGGACGGTTTCTTGGGCGAGGCCGCTGTAGCTGGGGTCGGTAAGGTGCTGGTGGATGCGAGGGCTGGTGAGGAAATTGACGTATTCCATCAGGGTGCTGACGGCGGTATTGAAACGCATGTCGTGGAGGTCGTCGTGGATTTTCTTGATGGTTTTGTGGGTGAAGCGACTGACCTCCGTGGCGATTTCGGCGGTGTTGGGCGCGGATTCGCGGCTGGGGTCGTGCCGATTGGCGATGAGGTCGTGGGCCAGCGTCCACACCTTATACACGAAACGGCTGGAGCCGGCCAGGCGCTCGGCGGACCAGGGGGTGGTTTCGTCGTAGGGCGCCATGAAGAGGATGTACAGGCGCAGGGTGTCGGCGCCGTGGGTGGCGATGATGTCGGTGGGGTTGATGACGTTGCCCAGCGATTTGCTCATTTTGCGGCCGTCCGAAGCCAAGACTATGCCTTGGCCGCGGCGGGCGGTGTAGGGTTCGGGGGTGGGGACGAGGCCTTGGTCGTAGAAGAATTGGTGCCAGAAACGCGAGTAAAGCAGGTGGAGCGTGGTGTGCTCCATGCCGCCGAGGTAGAGGTCGACTGGGCCCCAGTACTTCATGGCTTCGGGGTCGGCGAAGGCCGCGGAGTTGTGCGGGTCGGCGTAGCGCAGATAATACCAGCTGGAACCGGCCCAGTTGGGCATGGTGTCGGTCTCTCGTGTGGCCGGGCCGCCGCACTTGGGGCAAGTGGTGTTGACCCACTCGTCTACTTTGGCCAGGGGCGACTCCCCCGTTTCGGTTGGTTCATAATGCTTGACGTCGGGCAGCCTCACCGGAAGCTCGGAGTCGGGGACAGGGATAGCTTTCGTCAGCAACGTCACGTGCCACGCAACCAGGCCGTACTTCTTAATCTTTTCGCCGTATTCGGGTCGATGATGCTCGTAATGCGCAGCCAGTTCTTCGCCATTCTTGAACGTATGCCCGAAAGCGGCTGTTACAGCGTCCTTGTCGGCGGCCAAGTCGTCGACAGTTTTGTAATGTCGCGACGTTTTGATCTCGGCATAAACGGTATCGCTGGCTGAAGTCAACTTGATGATCGAACTGGGCTGTATACCCGCATACTCAGGAATTGCTGCACGCGTCATAGCGGACTTGTCGCCCTGGACAAGCTCCTGGAAACTGCTCGGATCCGCAAAATCGACTTCGGGAGCACCCGAGAATTTTGACGCGTCGACACAGTGCGGGCAATGAATTATGGGAATCGGCTCGCCCCAGTAGTGCTGGCGGGAGAAAATCCAGTCGCGCAGTTTGTACTTCACCGACGGCTTCCCGGCGCCCTTTTTCTCCAGTGCGGCCACGATTGCTTTTTTGGCTTTATCCCCCTCCAGGCCGTCAAACTCGCCGGAATTTATCAATTTTCCGTAACCCGTGTATGCATCCGCTCCTTTGGGTGCGGTTACGACTTGGACAATGGGCAGGTGGAAAGTCTTGGCAAATTCGCCGTCGCGCTCGTCGTGGGCCGGGACGGCCATGATGGCGCCGGTGCCGTAGCTGCCGAGCACATAATCGGCTACCCAGACCGGGATCAGTTCTCCGGTAAGCGGGTGGATGGCCTTCACGCCGGTGTCGAAGCCGGTTTTGGTTTTGTCGTCCTCCTGGCGCTGGAGCTCAGTTTCGGTGAGAGATTTTTTGACATAGCGGCTCACTTTTTCATCTGGTTCCCACCCTGCCTTCATCCACCGGTCAGCGACCTCGGGAGAGACGACCAAAAAAGTAGCGCCGAAGAGCGTGTCCTGCCGAGTGGTGAATACTGTAAGCGGGTCCGACACCGCCTCGAGGACTGCTGGTTCTTGATCACCACAAAAGTGGCTTTCTTGCACTGTACCCGCGGTGACTTTGACGCCAAATTTCTGGGCCAGGAAGTCGGCGCGCTCAGACGGCACCGCATAATCTTCGCTGGCACGTAGGACCACCACTTCCTCGACGTTCCGCTTGATCGCAGCCCAGTCGAATGTCCAATCGTTTTTCCGTTCAAACGGACGCTCATTGTCTTTAAAGCCCGGCTGGGCGAAGCCGGCTACGAGCACGAGTTTGCGGATCGGCGTTTGCAATTGTTCGACAACTTTTAAAGCGACCGGCGCCCCGAAGCTGTGACCCATGAGGACGGTATCTTTATTAAATGTGCAGTTCTTAAGCGCATAATCCGCTTGCTCGGTGATACTGGGGTCGTTGGTATTGGGCAGGTCTGGCGCTTCGACTTTGGACGTCTTAGAAAGTATTTTGCTGAGCCAAGGGAAAAAGACCTCGTTGCCCTTACCCGAGGAGCCATGGAGAAGGACGTAATTGCTGGCGAGACTGGCGACAGGGAACGTGATTTCGGCGCCATCGGAGCGGCCGATCCAGTTGACCTGCTGGTCGGCGATGCGCGGCGGATAATCCACGGACCCCAGGCCGTCGATGAGGCGGTCGGCGTAGGCGGTGATATGCAGCATCCACTGTTTGAGCAGCTTCTTCTCGACCGGGGTGCCGCAGCGCTCATGACGCCCGTCCACGACTTCCTCGTTGGCCAGGCCGGTTTTCTCCTTTGGGCACCAGTTAATGGCCATCTCGGCCTGGTAGGCGAGCCCGGCCTCAAAGAATTTCAAAAACAGCCACTGGGTCCACTTGTAGTAATCGGGGTCGGTGGTGTTGACCTCGCGGTCCCAGTCGAAGCTGAAGCCCATGCCGTCGAACTGAGTGCGGAACGTGGCTACATTCTCAGCCGTAGCGTCCTGCGGGCGGATTTTGTGCTTAATGGCGTAATTTTCAGTGGGCAGGCCAAAGGCGTCGTAGCCCATCGGGTAGAGCACATTGAAACCCTGCATGCGCTTGTGGCGCGCCATGACGTCGCCGAGGGTGTACTCGCGGATGTGGCCGGCATGCAGACCCGCGCCCGACGGATACGGGAACTCGGTGAGCATGTAGTACTTCTCGCGGGTACGATCGCCCGTGACGGCGGCATACAATTTGGTATCGGCCCAAATTTTCTGCCACTTGGGCTCTATGCTTTTAGGGTCGTATTTCGTCATGCTGTGAACATTATACCGGCTGGTGTCAATCAACCAGCTGCCGTTTGAAGAATGCGACGGTGGCAGCGTTGATTTTGGCGAGCATGCGGACCAGGGCCATTCGGCTTCGCTAAGAATCCGGCAAGGTTTAGTCCCAAGTGCGTTGGAATAGAAATTTTTTCGCTCATATTCATGGATTTTAGCATTACTTATAAGAGAATGATGAGCTCTGAACGTATTTTCCGTTTACACATACTGCAAGGGGTTACCGAATTCCGGACAGCTACAATTTTTTTGAGCTCAAATTGGACAGTGGTGTCCGGGTTTCGGTATAGTGCCTGGCTATGAGTGTTCCGATGGTATCGACGAAATATTTTTTGCTGCTGGCGCTGGCCGTGGGACCGCAGCACGGGACGGCGATGCGCAAGCAAATGCTGGATGATACTTTGGGGTATTGGGTTCGCGATAGTAGTTTATATGATTGCCTGAAAAGTATGCTAAGCGATGGTCTGATCGAGCAGATTAATGTGAGGGATCCGGTGCGCAAGGTGTACCGGCTGACCGACAAGGGCGAGCGCCTACTGGCGCTGGAAGTGCGGACCCACAAGCGGGCGGCGGAATTGGGGTGGCGCAGGCTTAAACTTCACCTTTGAAATCGGGGAATTGCGCGGCCTTGGTGCGCAGCCAGCCCCGCGATTGGCGCACAAACTTAGAGATGTCGGCCGGGTCGCGCAGCAGGGGCTTGAGCGCCTCCTCGGCGAACACGCCGTTTTGCGAGCCCTTGGACAGCACGACGTCGCCGGGCGCGAGGAGCGCGGCCAGGAAAGCGCCGGCGGCATAGGGCGAGTCGGCCGGCTTGAAGCGGCTGGGATCGAGGCCGGCGCGGACGGCGGCCGGACCGAGGTGCTTGCTGGCGAGCGCGCCGATAGTCACCAGCAGGTCCACGCCCGCGGCGGCCTCCCCCACCTGCTCGTGGTAGCGCGGCGCATCGGGCCCGAGCTCGTTCATGGAGCCCATAATGGCGATGCGCCGGCCGCTGGCAGGGGCGGCCTCGAGCGCGCGCAGGGCCGCGATGGCCGCCTCGGGGCTGGAATTGTAGGTGTCGTCGATGAGCATGGAGCCGTTTATCCCCGCAAGCGGGTTCATGCGGCCGCTCACCGGTTTCAATCCCGCCAGCCCCGCCGCGATCTGGGCAGTCGTGAGGCCCATGAGATCTGCCACAGCATATGCGGCGGCCGCCGCTTTGGCGCTGTGCTGCCCAAATAGCGGCAGACTCAAATGCTTGAGCGTGGTGTGACCTTCGTGAGACAGAGTGGCAGTAGTGCCATTCTCGGGGTCGGTGGCGGCCACGGTGAGGCCGTATTCCGGCTCACTTCCTAGGCCGTAGTAGTGGTGGTTCGGATGCGGGTCGAGGTATTTATGGCGGTATTTGGCCGGAATTTCGTCGTAATTGGCCACAAACACTTTCGAGCCGCCGGCCAGTGCCAGCTCCTCAGCGGCCAATTGGTCCATACCGCCAGGAAAATTCTCCATGTGCTCAGCTGTGAGAGCCGTGATGACGCTAATGTCCGGCGACAGGTAGCGCAGGTAGCGCGGGATTTCGCCGGGGTGGTCGGTGCCGAGCTCCAGCACCAGCACCTGCGGGCGGTAACGGCTGAGGATAATAAATTCGCTGCGAAGAAGTTTCCAGGCCCAGGCGAACGGATTAAACAGTGAACCGGGCACAGACATTGCAAATACCGACAGCGGGAGCCCGATTTCGGAATTATACCCCAGCTCGATAATGCTTTGGGTCCGGAATTTCTCGCGCAACACGGTGGCGATGGCCAGGCGGGTACCGGTTTTGCCGACGCTACCACCGACCGCTACCACCCGCGGCTTGTGCCGGGCAATTAACCGGCGGACCTGGTTTTCGAAGAGGCGGGCAACGAAGCGCCGAAAAACGGATTTCATATAGGCATGATAACACCGCGTGGCCGTGCTAGAATTCCCTTATGATTAATACACTGAAAATCCGGGGCGGCCGGAGCCTGAGCGGCCGTGTGCGCGTGGCCGGAGCCAAAAACGCCGCCTCCAAAATGATGATCGCCAGCCTCCTGACCGATGACGAGGTGATCTTAAGTAACTGCCCGCAGATCGATGAACTGGCGATCACCGCGGAGATTTGCGCGGCGGTGGGCATGCATGTGCAGCGTGACGGCCACCGCGCCATTTTGCATACCCCCGAAATCACGAGCCGGAGGGTGGCCAAAATGACGCGCAGTAACCGCATCTCGATCCTGGCGCTGGCGCCGCTGCTGCACCGGGCGGGCGAGGCGGATGTGCCGCTGGTGAAAGGCGACGCCATTGGACCGCGCCCGGTCAACTTCCACTTGAGCGCGCTGCAACAGATGGGTGCCATAATTGAGGAAACCGACGGTACCTACCGGGCCACCGCGCCCAAGGGAGGATTGCACGGCGCCGCCATCACCCTCCCCTACCCCAGCGTGATGGCGACCGAGACCGTGATGTTGGCGGGGGTGTTGGCCAAAGGGCGCACGCGCATCGACAACTGTGCGCTGGAGCCGGAAATCAGCGACCTGGTGAAATTCCTGCAGCAGATGGGCGCGATTATAGAGTTTGGCGCCGGGCGGACCATTACGATTGATGGCGTAAAAAAGCTTCACGGAGCCAAATTCAGCGTGATGCCAGACCGGCTGGAAGCGGCCTCCTGGGCCAACGTGGCGCTGGCCACCGGCGGCGAGATTATCGTCGAAGACGCCCGCCAGGCCGACATGGTGACGTTTTTGAACACCGTGCGGCGCATTGGCGGCGACTACGAGGTGCTGCCCGAGGGCATCCGCTTCCGGCGGGGTACCGCGGGGCTTACGGGCATTGAGCTCGAGACCGACACCTACCCCGGGTTTGCTACCGACTGGCAGCAGCCGACGGTGGTGACATTGACGCAGGCAAGCGGTATATCGGTGGTGCATGAGACAGTGTATGAAGACCGGTTCGGGTACACCGAGGACCTCAAGCGCATGGGGGCGGACATTGGCGTGTTTGCCAAATGCCTGGGTGAGCTGCCGTGCCGGTTCCGCAACCATTCCCAGCGGCACTCGGCGGTGATAATCGGGCCGAAACAATTGCATGGAGCGGAGGTTGATATTCCGGATATCCGCGCGGGCATGGCGCAAGTGATCGCGGCGCTGGTGGCGGAGGGCGAGAGCACGCTCACGGGGGTGCACCACCTGGAGCGGGGCTACGAGCAATTGTGGGACAAGCTAACGGCCATGGGCGCTGATTTCGAGATCGAGTAGTACACGCTGGAGGTCAAAGTCGACGGATTGCGGCTCGCCGAAGCCGGCGTTTTTCATTATTTCGACGGCGTGGTTTAGGCGAATGAATTCTTCTCTTAATCTAAGGTGTCCGTGTGGCGTGAGACCGTAAATGAGTCTCGGTTTGTTTTGTTTGCCTACTGGGCGTTTATCGACAAGCTCAATTAGGGCTTCGTTTTCGAGTTTTTCGGCTGCCAAGTATATTTTTTCCGTCCTGACATTGAGACTACCAAGAGAATCTTTCCAGATTACACTTTTAAGGGCATACCGGTGCAACTCTCTCTTGCTCAAGGCAAGAAGAATATAGAATTCCACTGCCCGCATTGGCCGGGATAAATTCGGAAAAGGATACATAAATCAGAATATTACTCCCCTTTTAGCTATTAGCCAAAAAGGGAATACTTTTGCGAAAAAGGTATTCCCCCTCGAGGAGGTCGCTGAGCCAACGCTGGCTCGGGCGCAAACGCACCCAGCCCCGGGTATGACTACGGTGTGGCCGTTGGTGTGGGGCTCACGGTCGGCGAGGGATTGGCGCTGACGCCCAGGGCGGCTTTGAGCTTGGCGAGGGCGTCCTTGATAGCGGCCTTGAAGGTGGCATTGGCGGCGTCGACGGCGGCGCGGCGGGCGGCCTTGAGGGTGTCGAGGTTGGGGCCGACCTTGGCCGAGGACTTGCGGGCCGTCTCCAAGTTGGCGCGGGCGGTGTCGAGGGCGGTCTTGAGCGCGGTGCGCACAGTGGCTGGGGGCATGCCGGCGGCGCAGCTGGCCTTGGCGGCGGCCAGGGCATTGGCAACTGCGGTCTTATAGGCCGTGGCCGCGGCCTTGAGGTCGGCCTGGCGGGCGACCACGGCGGCCTGCAAGCCGGCCTTGAAGTCGGCGTTGGCCTTGTCGACGGCGGCGCGGCGGGCGGCTACAGCGGCCAGCACGGCGGCCTTAAAGTCGGCCGCAGCGGCCTTCTGGGCGTCGGTGGTGGCCTTGGCGTCTAGCTCGGTAAATTTACTGCCTAGCTTGGAGTCGGCATCGGTGCGGCCGGCGGCAATTTTGGTTTTAACATCAGCAAAGTCGCTGTCAATTTTACCCTTGCGGGCGGCAAAATCGTTGCTGAGCTGAGTGAAGCGGCTGGTGGTCTCGGTGCTAACCGTGCCGGTGGCGTCGGAAAAGCGCGAGCAAAATTGGGCGCCTTCGAGCTTGACCTTGGCCTGTGCTTCGCCAAGCGGACGAACTGAGGGTGAGGGCTTGGGGCTCTGCGAATTGCCGTCCTCGGCCAAAACCAGGCTGGGGACGAGCATGGTACCGGACAAAAACACCAGGAAGAATCTAGTAAGCGCTGGCACTGCTTGACCCTCCCAAGTTGGTTACGTCGACGTCGGCTTCAGTGAGCTGGTCGGCGGCGCTTTCGGCGCTGGTACTGAGGCTGGCGTCGTCGGCGGCACTGGTTTCGGTGATGGCCGCGGCCGAGTTAGCCGCACTCACCGCGCTATTCGCCGCCGGCGCCGGCGCGCTCGGAGTTGTGGCGGCCGGACTGTGCTGGCTCGATTGGTACAGGGCCAGGCCGACGAGGGCAAGCACGGCGGCTACCAGTACCAACTCGAGAAGCATGGCCACGCCACGCTGATCGTGTAAGTAATTCTGCTTCATGATGTTTTTTGTTTTTACCCTTAATGTGCGTTCATTA
Source organism: uncultured bacterium (assembly GCA_963740635.1). Classification (GTDB taxonomy): domain Bacteria; phylum Patescibacteriota; class Saccharimonadia; order UBA4664; family UBA4664; genus UBA5169. The sequence continues at coordinate 717,976 of CAVUEQ010000001.1, forward strand.
TTGCACTTATGCTTGGGGTGTCAAGTGCCATACGCCTTAGTCCAGGTCCTGGCCGGCGCTGGGGCCGTCGGCCCAGAGGTTGCCGGTGTGGACGACCGGTGGGTCGTCGGAGGTGAGTGGGCCGTAGCCGCCGCTGTTTGGGTGGTACACGGTGGAGAACCGGTTGTTAGTAATGTTGATGTTGCTGACAACTGCAAGATTGTCCCGGCCCGCTGAGTAGCCGCCGTACACAGTGTACCCGCCGCCCGCGAACAGGTTTTTGTCGATGAATATGTTGCGCATATCCGTAGCCGACCCGGTGGACAGGATGATGGAGGTACCGTCGCCCTGGTTGAAGATCGTGTTGTGGCGGATAGTCAGGCCGGTCGTGCCCAATGTCTGGATGCCGTCGTTATGACTGGTATCGGAGTGGATCAAGTCGTGGATGTAGGAATCCTGGATGGTGTCGTTGCTGGCCTTGGCTCCGTCGGCGGTGCCATGGATGTCGACCCGGGTGGCGGTGTAGTCACCGGCGATGCCGTCGTGGGTAACGTCGTTGAGGCCGTCGATCTCGGTGTCGGAAACCTGCAGGCCGGAGGCATCGTTGCGAATGACCCAGTAGCAGCCGACCGTCTTCACCAAAACGTTTTTGATGATGACGTTGTTGGCGCCGGTGCGGACGTGGATGCAGCCGTCGACTTCCATGTTTTGCAGCACGTAGCCGGCTTGGGTGATGTCGATGTCGCCCGTGTGGACGGTGAGAGTGACGGGAGTGCGGGTGTCGCCGGGCAGACCGTGCGGGTAGCCGGTGTTATTGGGCCCGGGCCAGCAGCCACCCCACGGGTCGGGGCCGCCGGGGGTGTTGGCCGCACCGGTGCAGGCGCCAGGGGTGGGGGTTGGGGTGGGCGCGGCGAATTTGACGGCCTGACCGCCGGAGGCATTCGCGTCGGCCACATTAGTGGCTGATCCCGACAACGTGCCGGCTTCGGGCTCGAAAGCGAGAGGGGAACCAGCGGCGAAGATGCGCCAGACGACCAGTATGCCGACTGCTACAACCGGAACCATAACCAAAACCGCCCGGCGCCAGTTGAGGCTTCGGGTTGAGGTGAGCAGTTTGATGCCGGACTTTCTCATTTGAGGCTATGTTAACCTCTTATGCATTGAGCGTCAAAACACCCTGTCGTGGCTAAGAACCGGCTCTTACCACCACCAATCGCGTTTGACCATGCGTGTCCCCTTAGGGTTATTTAAGAATAATATAGCACGCCCGAAGCACCTCCGGAGTTACTTGTACAATTGCGAGTGCGTACCGACTGCCACGAAGAACGCCGTATCGTCGTCGAGGAGCTTAAAGTGCAGGCGTAAATCTTCGTCGGCGCTGATTGAATAATACCCAGCCCACTCTTCGCCAAGGGCATGGCGGCGTAGCGCCTCATGTTTCGGATCGTCTAGAAACAGCTCTATGCAATCAGTAGCCTTGCGTTTAAGCGTTTTCGGCAGCCTGGCAAATTGCTGGTCAAAGCCCGCGCTATATTGAATCGTCACAGCGAGCGCAGGTGCTCAAGGGCTTCTTTCTTGGTCTTGGCCGTGGTGATGCCGCGACCGGCCGCGAGGTCGGCGTCAGCCTCGCGCATTATTTTCCTTAGGTAAGCCGTAGGCTCAAGGACGGTGCTAAAAACGACCTTGCGATCCCGGAGCATTTGCTTAATTGACCCATTGACTAGAGCGGATACGGGTACGCCAACCTCAGCCGCAAACTCTTTGAGAGATTGTTTAGTCTGCGTATCGATTTTGACATTTAGTGTAGTATTCATACGCACAGAGTACGCCTATTGTGATTACTTTTCAATGTTCAGGTGCACAGGCCGCCGCTGACGTGCGGGTTAGTATTGTCTAGGTTCTCGCCCGTTTCTAGCGTCGTATTGCCGCTGCGGGTGCTTCCCGAGCCGCTCCAGTCGCCGGTGGGCCCGCCATAATATGGCGGCCAAATGAAGTTGGAATTGCCCTCGGCCGGCCCTCGGTAGAACCATGCGCCAAAACTCCCCACACAGCTAAAGAGGTGGGTTGAGAGCTTGTTGTTAGTGAAATGGATGTTGGTGGTAGTGTAGCCGCCGACTGCCGACGGGTTGCCCGGGCTGCCGTCGCCGGGATTGTAATCTTCGGCGTAGACAGCGAAACCGCCGCCCTCGATGAGGTTGTTGGTGACGGTGATGTCGTGGCTGGAACGGTTGCCGTCCCAGATGGCGATGGCGCTGTCGGTGCCGTTGCCGTTGGCGTCGGAGGTCATTTGGAAAGTGTTGTGGTCAATCAGTCCATTGCCGGCGCCCTCGGTCTGGTAGCCGTCGATGTGGCCGTTGGCGGTGGCAGTAGTGAGGTCGTGGATATAGTTGTTTTGGATGGTGAAGTTGTCGCCGGCGGTGGCGGGGTCGAACTGGACTTGGGACCAGCTAAAGAAGCCATCATCGATGTTATAGCAGTCGTTGTATGTGGCGGTCATGCTCGCGCCGGAGTACCAGACGCAAGCGTGGACCTGTTTTTGGCCATTGAATTCGTTGTGGTCGATGGTGGCGGTGGCGTTGTCGTCAACCATCACCGCCCCTGTGCCATTAGCGCCGCCGCGAATATTGAAGCCGTTGCAGGCGGCTGATCGAGTTGTTTTTGATCGTCACGCCCAGTAGTCTGCACCTCAATACAGCCAGTGATGCTCTGGCAGCTTATAGTCGTGTTGGCCGTGGTGACGTGAATGATGCCCTGCGCGTCTTTCGCAAGTGCGGAGGTGGTGAGCACGCCGCCACATTGCGACAGCACGTAGCCGGTATTGGTCGGTCCGGGCCAGCCACAAGTTTCGAGGTTGGCCCAGAGATAGTTGCCGCCCGAGGCGCAGGCTGCCGGAGGAGTGGGGGTGGGAGTAGCTCCGGTGGCAAACTTGACCGCCTGGCCGCCCGAGGCGCCGGCATCGGAGACAACCGCGGCGGGGCTGGTGAGCGTGCCGGACTCGGGCTCGAAGGCGGTGAAGCTACCGGCGGCGAAGATTTTGATTACGACAATAATGCCGATTGCAGCCGTCAGACCCGCTACCAACAGAGCCTGACGCCTAGAGAGGCGGCGAACGGAGGTAAGTAGTGGGTTTCTGGCCATAGTTAGCTCAATCTTAAGCCGTAAGCGGGATATCAGCAACCTGGGGTGGCTTGACCGAGTCGGTGGTTAAAGCCCAATCATGCGGTTGCTGACCGATGAATAGTTGTATCCGCTATGTGTTGACTTAACAAGCGCTGGGTCCGCAATGAGCGCCTGTCCACTCTGTCTAGCCGCTTGCTTTCGGCTTTGGCATCGTCTTCCAGCATCCCGCGCAATTGCTTAATGTCTAGTCTAACTTCGTCAACCGCATGATTAACAATTACGCTTATACTATCCAGATCTTCAGTCGTCAGCGCCATCTTGCTCTCCTTGTGTACCAGTATAATTCCTCATGTCGATCATATTATAGCGAACAAATGCCGTACATACAAGTAGGTATCTCCAGCTACGGATTGGGGTTGGGGATGGTCGTGCCGTCGCCCATCCAGGTGTTGTTCGACCAGTTGGAGATGATCCCGCGGGCGCGCACCGCCACCGGGCCCCAGGTGGTGCCGGCGGTGGCTGCGGTGTACCACCACTTGTTGTTACGAACCTGCACGTTGGTCACGGGGTAGTCGTGGTTCGGGCCGCTCAGCTCGACGCGCAGGGTGAAGCCGCCGCCGCCGATCCAGTTGCCGTTGATGTCAATGTCGTCCTCGGGGACGTTGCCGATGTCGCCGGTGTAGAGTGCCGAGTTGACACAGGTAGTGGTGTGGCCGTCTGCCAGGTAGGCGAAGATGTTGTTTCCCCAGATCTTGATATGGTTGCCGTGGTACATCTCGATGCCGTCGTCGTCGCAGCCGCCGTTGGGTCCGTCGTTCATCTGGTTTTCAAAGTTGGCCTGGATAGTCGCCTGATCGCCGATGGTCATCGGGTTTTCGAAGTCGTGCAGGTAATTGCCGCACACGAACGTGCCGACGGAATAGGGCATCATGATGCCTTCGTAGCCGCCGCCCACGGTGTAAATCTCATTGTGCAGGATTTTGGTGCCGGTGACGCCGCTGGGAATTAGAATGCCCCAATACTGGCCCGTGGGGTTTATCTTGCTGTTCTGGATGGTGACATTGTTGGCGTTGACGGTGATGGTGCCGGTGACGTTCAATGCGCTGATGACTTGGCCCGGAGTGTTGGCGCTGAAGCCGCCGCTATTGGTGAGGCTAGTACCGGCCGGCACGCCGGTATTGCTGGCGGTGGGCATCACTCCGGTGAGCATGGGAGATGACGAGCAGAAATCGGTCGATCCGCTGGAGCCATTGCTGAATTTGACGGCCTGGCCGCCTGACGCACTGGAATCGCTGATAACGGTGGCGGGGCTGGCGAGGGTGCCTGACTCGGGTTCGAAGGCGGTGAAGCTGCCGGCCGCGAAGATTTTGATTACGACAATGATACCGATAGCGGCGGTCAGACCCGCTACCAACAGAGCCTGACGCCTAGAGAGGCGGCGGGCGGAGGCGAGCAGTTTGGCTCCGGATTTGCTCATATTGTGGCTATTTTAAGCGTTAGGGTCTTGAAGCGCAATTATCAGTAATCCGTGGTGTGGGCGGTGAAAGTGGCCGGGTTTTCGCCGTTGGCGGTGCCGAAGTTGTCACTGGGCCACCAATACCGGCCGTTGTTGGCCGTATTGAACCAGGTGGTGCCAGGCCTGATGTAGTACGTGTTGCCCGACCAGGTCGCGCCACCCGTATTGCCGGAGTAGAGCGGGCCGTAGGACACGGGGAAGTCGGAGCCCCAGACGTTGTTGGTGAAGCTGGAGTTGTTCATGGGACCGTGGCCGCCGAGGTTGGCGGTGTAGCCGAAGCCGGCGAAGTAATTGTGGTTGATGGTGACGTGGTCGTAGCCCTGGCCGTTGCCGTCCTGCAGGCCCAGGCCGTTGGTGTTGCCGACCGAGGCGATGGTGTTGCCGGTGAAGGTCATGTAGGTGTAATTCGGCCCGCCGTAGTTTTCGAGGATGGCGTCGGTATGGTCGATGCCGCCGTCGGCGCGGGCGTCGTGGAACCAGGAGTTAGTGACGGACAGCGGCTTGGCCTGGCTGGAAAAGCCGATTTGGATGCCATTCCCCCACCCCCAGAAGTCGGAATGGTCGACGGTGAGGGCGCCGTGGACGCGCTGGTCGATGCCATACTGGTAGCCCTGGTTGTAGGGGGTGGGCGGCGCCGACACTTGGCTGGGCATGAAGGTGCTGTAGCTAAACGTAACGCCGTCGCCGTAGTCGGCCACGTTGGCGTCGGCCAGGGCATTGGAGCGGAAGCGGCAGCCGATGAAGGTGACGTTGACGACACCGGAGCCAATTCCGAGGCCATTAGGGTAGTCGCAGAAGCTGTAGGTGGTGTTGCTTTGGATGCTGTTGGAGCAGGTGTTGAGGTGGCCCGGATAGCCGGGCGCATTAGCGTAGCCAGTCGTGCAATTGTTGGCGAAACCTGCCGGGTGGCCGGTAGTGTTGGTGCAACCGGTGGCCCCAGTGCTAAACTTGACGGCCTGGCCGCCACTGGCGTTGGTGTCGGCGACGACGGTGGCGGGACTGGTGAGCGTGCCAGACTCCGGCTCGAAGGCGGTGAAGCTGCCGGCCGCGAAGATCTTGATTACGACAACGACCCCGATGGCGGCCGTCAGACCTGCCACCAATAGTGCCTGCCGGCGGGACAGGCGTCGCATGGAAGTTAGGGGCGTGTTTCTGGCCATGGCTCGTTCCGTCCTAGGTGCACACCGCAGGCTTGGCGGGTGGGGTGCCGGCACCATTGGCAAGTGTCATCGGCGAGCCGTTGAGCGTATTGCCGGATTGGTAAAAGGCCGGGAAGCCGCCGGCGGGGGCGCGGCCGGACTGCTTGGGGTCAGTATTCGGTTGGCCGCCCTGGAAGTGATTGAAGCCGGGCGTGTATTCAAACTTGTTATCGCAGACGGCGCTGGTGCCGGTCGGTTCGATTGAGGTGATGTAGTACCCACCGTTCACGAACGTGTTGCCGTAAATCAGGAAATCTTTGTCGTAGACCTGGTAGAGCTGGGGTTCTTCGAAGAAGTTGGCCGAGATGTGGTCCGCGGTCCATTGGTCGGGCACGGTCACATCGAAATAATTGTTGAAGAATTGCGCGCCCTGCACGCCCGAGGTATGGATGGCTTGCATGTGGGCGTTGTTGGCCGGGTCCTGCGCCAGGTAGTTGTGGAACCAGGAGTTTTTAAGCACCAGATTTTTCGCCGGTATGTCCTCCATGCTGCCACCGCCGCCACCGAATTGGCTGAAGTCGAAGAACTGCGACATCGACGCGTTCTTGGTGCCGGTTATGTTCAGCCCGTCCACCGTCAGCGTATCGAAGCCATTCGTAAATATTCCCTTGGCCTGAGAATGGATGATGAGCGTATTGATGGGGTACTTGAGCTGCCCCCTGTCCCCGGAAATGAGGAAGATGCCGTCGACCTGCACGTTGGTGACGGTGACGTTGTTGCCAAATACCTGGAAGTCGCCGGTGACATGCAGGTCGTGGACGTTTTGGTTGTCCGTTGCCGCGTAGCTGCCGTTGTACGTCGTCAGCGTATGCCCAGGCTGGATGCCGGCCGTCGTGCGTGGGTCGCCGGGGGTGGGCGTGGGGCTGGGCGCGGCGCCGGCGCCGAACTTGACCGCCTGGCTGCCACTGGCGCCGGCGTTGGATACGACGGTGGCGGGGCTGGTCAGGGTGCCGGACTCGGGCTCGAAGGCGGTGAAGCTACCGGCGGCGAAGATGCGGACAACAACGATGATACCGATGGCGGCCGTCAGACCGGCGATCAATAGAGCCTGCCGCCGGGAGAGGCGGCGGGCGGAGGCCAGCAGGTTGGAGCCGGATTTGGTCATGCTAAGGCGATTTTAAGCGTTAACGGGATCGTTGTCTAGGCTACCGCCAGGCCGTCAATGTCGTATGTGGCCACCTGCCTGTCCGATGAAACCAGCACGTGCCCGCTCTGGACGGCTTGCCAGATAAGCATCCGGTCGAACGGGTCTTTGTGGTTCTTAAGCTTCGGCAGGCGGTGGAATGAGGCAAATTGCTCGGGAGTCGGCGTCACTACTTGCAGGCCCAGATTGACGGCGGTGCTAAGGAATTCTTCCGGCGTGTGTCCGCCTAGGGCCAGCTTGCCGAGGGCGTATTTGAGGCTAATCTCCCAAATGCTGAGGGAGCTTATGAACTTTTGTTCACCCGGGGATTCGAGAATTTTCCGGTGCCTGAGGGACAATTTGGACGGGCTGAGCCGCAGCCACAGCAGGGCATGGGTGTCGAGCAGATAGCTCACGAATTCAGGAACTCCTCGTCGGTCATTTCCCAGTTGTGCTCGCTGTAGGTCCAGCCCTTTTTGCGAAGGTCGCCAAGCTCGATCGAGTAATCCGGCTTGGTCAGCTTGCTTTGGGGGATGATAGTCGCGATCGGCTCCTTGTTGCGGCCATAGGTAATGACAATCTCCTGGCCGTGGCGCAGGTCGTTGACCACGGATGAGAATTGGGCTTTGAGTTTGGCGACGGATAGTGTCTTCATGCCCCAATCTTATGACCGGTGAGACAAGTTGTCAAGTTGACACGATGGAATGGTATAACTTTTGTTATACCATTGGTCAAACTAGTGGCAGGCGGCAGGCAGATTGACCCCATCGTAATCGGTGGTCGAGGTATACCAATCGTCGCGCACCTGACTATCTATGGTGTAGGTGCAGGGCAACCAGTATTTGCCGCTGTTAGCCGGGGTGCCCCAGGCGGCGCCGGCTGGCACCAGCCATTTGTTGCGCGCCCAGACGCTGCCGGTGGAGGTCCAGAAATTGGCGCCGTACAGCGGGCCCCAGACGGGTTTGAGCAACGTGGTGTAGGTATTGTTGGTGAAGGTGGTATAGGTGGAGCCGATGAGCGCCACCGTCATACCGTAGCCGCCAAAGAGGTTGTTGGTAAGCGTGTAGTGGTCGTAAGTGCCCTGCTGGAAGGCGATGCCGTTGGTATTGCCCGGGCTGACGATGGTATTGTGGTCGATCACCAGGTACGAGCCGGTGCCGTGGCCGGATTCGTTGCCGATGCCGTCGGTGTGGTAATTGCCGGGGTTGGGCAGGCCGTCGTTCGACGGATCATGGACCCAGTTGTCGCGGAAAACCTGCGGTTTGGCCTGGGTGGAGCCGGCGACATCGACGGCGTTGCCGAAGCCCCAAAAATCGGAATGGGTTACCGTTAGCTTCTGAATGGAGGAGCCGTAACCACCGTCGGCCTCCAGGCCATATTGGTACGAACTGTCAAACGGAACCTGCGTATTGTGCACGAACGGCTGGTCCGGTTCGAACGAAGTATAGTCGAAGGTAAGGTTATCGCCGTGCAGGATCACCAGCGCCTGGTTGACCTCGGTGCCATGGAAGCGGCAGCCGTGGAAGGTGACGTTGGTGGCGGTAATGCTCGTCTGGCCGGGGTAGTCGCAGAAGTTGTAGGTGTTATTACTTTGGATGGCGCCGCAACTGTGCAATGAGCCGGGGTAATCGGGAGCGCTCTTGTAGCCGGTGGTGCAGTTGTTGGGGAAACCGGCCGGGACGTCGGTGACGGGTGTGCAACCGGATGCTCCGCTACCGAATTTGACGGCGTGGCCGCCCGAGGCGCCGGCGTCGCTCACCACCGCGGCTGGGCTGGTGAGCGTGCCGGATTCGGGCTCGAAGGCGGTGGGGCTGCCGGATGCGAAGATGGCCACCACGACCGCCACGCCTACCACCGCGGTGAGGCCGGCGACCAGGGCGGCTTGGCGGCGGGAGAGCTTGCGAACCGAGGTGAGCAGTTTGGCGCCGGATTTGATCAAAGTTAATTCTCCGGATCGACGGCCGTACCGTCGGTCCATTTATTGTTGGTCCAGACATTGCCGGTCCCGTTAACATTAAAGTCCGTCACCGGTCCATAAGCCGCGCAGAGGCCGTTGGTCCCCCGCTGGAAGATGTTGTTGCGATAGGTTATGTGGTCGCCGTGCGGGTACGGAGATGTAGATTTTTCGCCGCCGTAGGTGCAATAGGCGCTATCGACGTTCGCCCCGAGCAAATTGTTTTCAATGACAATTCCAGAGGCAGTAGCAAAGTTCGGAATCAGGTTGATGTCGCCACTGCAACCCTCACCGAGGGCGTTCTGCGGGTGGTCACATACCACGTAATTGTGCGTGAGACGGTGGTTGCCGCCGCCGTCGCTCAGGAAGCCCCCGAGGTGCCAGGGCTGGTCGGGCGGCAGGAATTGGCCGTGCAAATACGAATCCTGCACCACGCACGATACACTCTTCTCTTCACATTGGACCGCCGTCTCACCGCCGTGGATATTGGACCGCAACACCGTCATGTTACCGGCCAGCACCGATGCGAGTTGCTGCGCACCCACGTCGACCTCGGAGTCCTGAATGGTCATGGACCAAGCACTGGAGCCGGCTATGTCGGTATCGAGCCAGACACCGCCGAGAACTTTGCTGTTTTTTATCATCACATTGGCAGCTTTGATGCCCAGCCCGCAGTTGACGGTCTTGGAGTCGATGACTGTGTTGGCAGTAGTGATGTCGCATGGCCCGGTGTAATTGGTGAGCGCGGTACCCGCCGGGACGCCGGTGGTGGTTGGCCCCGGAAAACAGCCGCCCCAAGGGTCGGGCCCATCGGCGACGTTGGGGGTGGATATGGGGCAACCGCCACTGCCGGCCGCGCCAAATTTTATGGCATGGCCGCCGGAGGCGGTGGCATCGGTGACGATGGCGGCTGGGCTCGTGAGCGTGCCGGATTCGGGCTCGAACGCGGTGAAGCTGCCGGCCGCGAAGATTTTGATGACGACAATGATACCGATGGCGGCCGTCAGACCCGCTACCAGTAGAGCCCGCCGGCGGGAGAGGCGGCGGGCGGAGGCGAGGAATTTGGCGCCGGATTTGCTCATCTTGGAGCTATTTTAGGCGTTAGCGGGTTGCGGGGCAAGCGGCGGGCGGAAACCTAGCCGTAAAGCTGCGAGTGCGTGCCAATCATGTCGTACAAGTACAGCTCGTCACCTACGATTTGGTCAAGGGCACGTACATCGCCGGTGACATTTATACTGTAATAGCCCTTTAATTTGCCCTGCAGAAGATGGTTCCTGAGCAAGGGATTGGCAATGTCTTCTTCGAACAGAAGGAGTCTGATTTTCAAAGCCTTTTGAACTTTAGGCGGCTGCTTGGCCAGCTGCTTCACAAACTGCTTTGAATACCGAATTCTCATTGAAAACTATTTCTTAAGCTTGCGACGCTCTTTTTCGACTTCAGCGTCCAGCCAGACAAATGATTCTTCAACGCTGCTAAATTCCGGCGAAACATTAATACCGTTGCGGGCATCTTCCGCGATGCGCAGTAATTCGGCTTCTACCTCTGGTTTTAAGCGAGGCGGATCACTAATAGTAATGGTGCGGGTGCGCACAAAGTCCCGCAGGCTCGCGGCTACGACAGTGCTAATAGGCAAACCCATGGCTTTGGCGGCCTTTTGAGCTTCCCTCTTGAGTTCATCATCAATTTTGACGTTTAAGACGGTGGTCATATAACTATTGTATATACAACGGTTAGGAGTGTCAAATTAGGTAGGCGCGTTTTGTGACCCGCTGGTCTGAATACCGCACTACCATTATTCTGCGGGGCCGCGAGATTAATTCAGTCGAGGTCCTGGCCGGCGTTGGGGCCGTCGGCCCAGAGGTTGCCGGTGTGGACGACCGGCGGGTCATCGGAGGTAAGCGGACCATAGTAGCCGGATTTCGGGTAATACACGGTAGTGAACCGGTTATTAGTGATCTGGATATTGCTGACTTTGCTGATGTCGTCGCGGCCGGCCGAGTAACCGCCGTAGACGGTGAAGCCACCGCCACCGAACAAATTCTTGTCCATCAGCACGTTACGCATGTCGGTCGCGGAGCCGGTGGACAGAATAATCGATGTGCCGTCGCCATTCTGCAGGATGGTGTTGTGGCGGATGGTCAAGCTGGTGGTGCCGAGCGTCTGGATACCGTCGCTGTGGCTGGTGCTGGTGGTGAGCAGGTCGTGGATGTAGCAGTCCTGGACGGTTTCGTTGTCGCCGGCTTTCATGCCGTCGTACACACCGTAGATGCTAACCCGGAGGAAAGTCATGTTGTCGCCGGCCGCACCGGCATCGTTATTGGCGGTATTGTTCAGACCGTCGATCTCAGTGTCCTGGATCGTGACGCCGGTGGCGCCGTTGTTTCGGATCGGCCAGATACAGGCACCTTTCACCCGCACGTTCTTGATGGTGATGTTGGTTAGACCGCTATTTAAGGTGAGGCAGCCGTCAACTTCGGTATTTTGCAGCGTGTAGTTGGACTGCGCGATGGTAAGGTCACCTGAATGAACCGTCAGCTGCGTACCAGCCGGCACTCCGGTGTTATTTGGCCCGGGCCAACAGCCGCCCCAGGGGTCGGGGCCGCCGGGGGTGTTGGCGCTGCCGGTGCAGGCGGCGGGGGTGGGCGTCGGGGTGGAGGCCGCCTTGAACTGTACGGCGCCAGAACCAGAGGCGCCGGCGGGCGTAACGACAGCGGCCGGGCTGGTGAGCGTGCCGGATTCGGGCTCGAAGGCGGTGGGCGTGCCGGCGGCGAAGATGGCCACCATTACGCCCACGCTCACCACGGCGGTAAGTCCTGCAAACGTTGCCGCCTGGCGGCGGGAGAGTTTCCGGACCGAGGTGAGCAGCTGCGGTTTGGCCATAATTGTGTTTAGTTTAAGCCGTAAGCGGTACAGGAGTCAAAGCGATCCTATCCAATGAGCGGCTTAATGAGTCTGGATTTCTTCTAGCCTGTGGATGCGGGCCTCATGGTCGTCGAGGCGCTCGAAGCCATCGCGCTGGAGCAGGCTGATACTAAACAGTACCCGTGATTCCATCCGGTCCACGCGGCCCTCCAGTCGCACTATGCTGCCTTCCACCCTCCCCATCCGGCCGTAAAGCTGATCCATGCGGCCGTCCAGTCCATCCATGCGGCCATCGAGTTTATCCATGCGGCCATCGAGTTTATCCATGCGGCCGTCCAGTCCATCCATGCGGCCCTCGAGACGCGCACCCATCCCACCCACGATCGACTCAATGCTTCTCAAATCCTCTGCTGTCAGCGCCATTTCGCACCCCTGTTCTTCATCAGTATAACTCTCACCTCCATTTCATTATACCGAACAATAACCGAACTGCAAGCGCAAAAGCCGGGTTGCTCCAGCTATTTGGGAACCACAATTTGGCCGGTACGGTCGGGCGTGAGGTCGCTGCACTCGCCCCAATGGTTAGCATCGGCGCCGCTGGTCGGCCACAGGATACCGTCGGGATTGGCGGTCAGCTGTGCCTCGGTCTGCAGGATAGCACGCCCGTCGTAGTTTTCCAGAGCGGCGTAGATGCCGAGCGAGTTATTGGTGTCGGGGTTGGAGTGGCCGCCCATCACGTTGCGTTCAACGCGGGTATTGTGGATGAACCCCGAGCTGTTTTGGTTGTCGATGAGCGTCATGGCCTGCCCGTTGTCGAGGAAGTTGTCGACTACCGACATGTCGGTGAGCGTGAAGGAGCCGTAGGGTGCGGCGTTGATTGGCGATTCGTACAAGTCGCCTTCGACGATGCGGTTGCGGGCGATTAGGACCGGCCCGCCACCGTAGATTTCGATGCCGTCGGGGTGGTCGCCGGGGTCGGAGTCCAGGGCGACGTCGTGCATGTAGTTTTCTATGATCTGGGCGTTGCTTCCGTAGGTGGTCATGAGGTTGTCGCCCCTGCTGATGTCATTGCGGTTGACTACGGCGCCGCTGGTTCCGGGATTGATGAACACCGGCTCGTACAACGACTGGCCGGCCGGAGCGGTAATCAGGCAGTTCTCCACCCGGTCGTTGTTACCGGTGATGCGGATGCCAAAGGTATTCAACCCGCCATAATATACTTTGCAGTTTTTGACCGTAATGTTATCGCCACTTATGGTGACCGTGCCGGTGTAAAGTTTGCCGCTGATGGTCTGGCCGTTGGACGAACTGCCGTAAGTAACTCCCCCGCTGCTGGTAAGTGACGCTTCGCTAATGCCGGCGCCCGCCAGACCGGTGTTGCCGGCGTTGATCTACGTGCCATTGGTGATAGAGCCGCTGCCGAATTTGACGGCCGCACCGCCCGAGGCAGTGGCGTCTGAGACCACGGCGGCGGGACTAGTGAGGGCGCCGGACTCGGCCTCGAAGGCGGTGGGCGTACCGGCGGCGAAGATCCGGACCACCATGGCCGCCCCGATGACCCCGAACAGCGCGCCGAACAGCCTGAGCTGCCGACCGTTGAGTCGGGGGGCGGCTAGCAATTTGGCGCCGGGTTTGGTCATCTTGAAGCCATTTTAAGCGTTAGCGGTATGTAGGTCAAAGCGCGGTGGGTATTAATCTAGCTGATATTCTAATGGGTTTGGATCTGTTCCAGTTTATGGATACGGCGCTCGTGGTCATCCAGGCGATCAAAGCCGTCCCTTTCGATCAAGCTCATACTAAAGAGCAGTCGGGACTCCATGCGATCCATGCGCGACTCGAGCCTGTCGCCCAACCGCGACTCCAAAGCTTCAAGGTCGCTCCTGGAGGCAAGACCTCTTTGAGCGATGGCTTTGCCAACGGCACGGTCGACGGCTTTGTCGACGGCACGATCGACGGCACGGTCGACGGCTTTGTCGACGGCACGCTCGACGGTTTTGTCGACTGACTTGGTAATGATGCCCTCAATATTCTTGAGGTCTTGGATTGTTAGCGCCATTCTGAGTACCTTTCGTTACAGTATACGATTCCATCCGCTTTCAATATATCGAACAAATGCCGAACATGCAAGCTCGAGCGCTACTCCACCACCCAGTAGTAGTAAGTGTTGGCCTCGGAGTTGGCCGGGGCGGTGCCAAATTTGACCGTGAAGGTCGTGGTGCCGCTGGCCGAAACGTAGATTTGGCGGGCCGAGGCGGTGGCGGCGCCCTGGGCGGTGACAATGATGGATTTGGGTGCGGCGCCGTAGGCCTTATTAAATGTGACGACTGTGTCGCAAGTGGTCGGTCCGCCCGTGGTTCCGGCAGTGATGGTGAACGAGCCGGCCGAGTCGGTGGAGCTGGCGGTGACGGCGGCTGATGGACCGGTGCCGCCGCCGCAGTTGGTGGGCGTGCCGATGGTGGGGGCGGTGGTCTGGGTAGACTTGAAGTGGGCGTTATTGATTTCGAGGGTGGCGAAGGTGCCGGTGGTGCCGCTGACCTTGATCACCATACCGGACGTGTCGGCGGTGAGCAGCGTGGTGCCGGTGGTGTCCTGGAGCTGGAACGCCGTGGCTGAGGTCTGTTGCAGATAGGCAGTACCGTCACTCTTCACCTGGAAGCCGGTGTGGTGGATACGGTAATGCTGGGTGTTGGCTTCGGTGACCGCGCTGTTCAATGTCAAACTGGTACCGCTGCCGACGGCAGTGATGGTGTTGGTTTGGCCATCTTGCCAGATCATCTGTTCACCTATCATGGATGCGGCAAAGGCTGTGCCAACGCCCGTCACAGACGTACTCGATACACCGCCCGTGCCAGCCGTACCGCCGGAGACGTCGACCGGGCTGACGCTGAAGGTATTGAGCGGGATGGTGGTGCCGATGCCCACGTTGGTAGCCGTGTCCACACTACCCAGCACGATTGAATTATTGGCCTGCACCTGAGCGTAGGCGCCGATGGCGCCAGCGTTCTGCAGCGCGGCCGTAGACACGAAGTTGCCGCCACTGTCCTGGTAGCCGGCAAAGTAGCCCAGGAACGTGTTGCCGCTGCCCCCGATAATATTGTTGCCGGCAGCAGCACCCACAGCCGTGTTGCTGCCGCCAGTCGCTTGGCTCAGCGCGCTGGCGCCGACGGCCGTGGCACTGCCATTGGTGCTGATAGTAGCCAACGCATTTGCGCCGAGAGCGGTGTTAAACGTCCCGGTGGTGTTGGCATTGAGGGATTGAGAGCCGAGGCCTGTGTTGAGGTAACCGGTGGTGTTGGTGAAACCCGACTGGTTACCCACGAAGGTGTTTTGGTAACCGGTGCTGTTATTGGCCCCAGACCCCTGACCCACGAACACGTCATAGCTGTTGCTGTCCGACAGGAAGATGGTACTGCCGTTTTGCTGGATAACCGATGTCTTGTTGGCCCAGGTGGGATTGCCGCTCGGTGTGGTGTTGTTGTCCGCGAAGGTCGTGGTGGTGTTATTGGCGATAGTCCCGGCCAGAGCGTATGGGCCGCCGCTGACGGTACCGCGGTAGATGTTGCGGGCGGTCACCAGGGCGCTGCCGCTGACTGGTACGGCTGTCAGGTTAATGGTCTTGCTGGCGGCAATGGTGTGTCCGGCCGATTCGGGCCCGTAGTTAGTCTCACCGGCAGCGGTGGTATAGCTGACGACGTAGTAGTAGGTACCAGCACCCAGCGAACCACCGGTGTCGGCGCCAAAAGTTGGTGCGCTGGCCGGACCGGCCACTTGAACGAGGTTGAGATTGCCGGTAACGCTAACCTTACTGTTAGTCGTGTCGGCCGCCAGAATAGCCGTACCCGCAGCATTCTGCACCTGGAAGGCTGTGGTACTAGTTTGCTGTAAGTAAGCCGTGCCGTCGCTCTTTACCTGGAAGCCGACGTGGTGGATACGGTAAGCAATGCCGGGGTTGGAGGATACGGACTGCGAGACGGAGGCGGTCAGACTGGTGTTGCTGGCGCGGGCGGTAATGGTCGCGGTCTGGCCGGTACTAAAGATGAACTGCTCACCTACCACGGAGCTGGTCCAGGTCGTACCCACGCCCGTGATGGTTGTGCCGCTTTGGTAGGCCGTACCTGCGGTGGCACTCGTATCCACCGGGCTGACGCTGAAGGTATTGAGCGGGATGGTGGTGCCGATGCCGACATTGGTAGCCGTATCCACGCTGCCCAGGACGATGGAGTTGTTGGCCTGCACCTGGGCGTAGGCGCCGATGGCGGTGGAGCCCTGGACAGCAGCCGTGGTTACGAAGTTGCCGCCGCTATCCTGGAAGCCGGCACTGTCACCCAGGAAGCTGTTATTGGTACCACCGACGACGGAGTTGCCGGCTACGCTGCCGAAAGCGGTATTCCGCGAGCCGGTCGCCTGGGACAAGCTGCCACCACCGACGGCCGTGTTGAAGCTGCCAGTCGAGACAGCTAGAGCCTGTTGGCCGACAGCTGTGTTGCTGGCACCGGAGACGTTGCTAGCAAGTGCTGTCGAACCGACCACGGTGTTGTTGTAACCTGAGCTATTAAGCACCCCGGCGCTTTTACCGAGGAAGGTGTTCTGGCCGCCATAGGTGTTAGATGCACCGGCATTGGTACCGGCGAACAGGTTGTAGCCGCTGGCGTCGCTCAGGAACACGATATTGCCGTTCTGCTTGATGGCAGCGGTCGCGTTGTAGTTCTTGGCGCTGGTAGTGGGCGAGGTGTTGTTATCCGTAAAGGTGGTCGTCGTATTGTCGTTTATGGTACCCACGAGCTGCCATGGACCGTTATTGTTGTTGGTACCGCGGTAGATGCGGCGAGCCGTCACCAGGGGGCTGGGGCTGAGCGGTACGGCAGTCAGGTTGACCTTTTGCGACGACGGGCTGACGACCGGACTGGAGAACGGACCGTAAGCGGTCTCGCCGGCTGCAGTCACATAGCTGACCGTGTAGTAATAAGAGCCGGTCAAGGCGCCGGCCACGCCGACAGCGGTCGTCGGGGCGGTGGTTGGGTCAGCTACGGTGATGAAGTTCAGGATGCCGGTAACGTCGACTTTGCTGTTGGTAGTGTCGGCATCCATGATTGCCGTGCCGCCAGCATTCTGGATCTGGAAGGTGGAGGTGCTGTTGGCAGTCGGTTGGATGGTGAGAGCTGTAGATGAGGCGTGGATGGCGCTGGCGGTGCTTATAACCGGTACGCTGGCGCCAGTCAGGCCGATGGTGCCGTCGTTGGTGTAGGTGGTAGTACCGCCACCTGCGACACTCAGATAGCCGGTTTCGCCACCAGGAGTAGTACCACGGTAGAGGCGGTAGCCGGTGGCGCCGGAGATGGCGCTCCAGTTAGCGGTTATCTTCTGGTTGGCTGTCGCGGTGAAATTCTTTTCCGCCGAAGCGGCTGTCTCACCGCCGTTAGCGTCAAGGGCCGTCAGCCGGTAGTAGTAAGTCGTCCCGTTTACCAGTGAACCTCCCGCCGATCCGGATACCAACGAGCTGATGACCGGCACCGCCAACCCGCCGATGTTCACGGTATTACTTGAAGTGCTGACGCCCAGTGCCAGGGTGCCGGAGCTGTTTGCCACCTGCAGAGCGCCGGCCGCGTTGGTGGCGCTTTGTAAATTGAACGTGCCGCTGGCGCCGATGTTGCCGTCAAACTGCGCGTTGCCGCCGACGGTCAAACCGCTCCCAATAACCAAGTCACCATTAACAGCGGCATTCATATCTACCTGCAAGGAACCGGTTTGCGCGCCTCCGGCCTGCAGCTGCTGCACGTAAGCGCCGCCGGCATCAAAGATCGACAGATTATTGGTGCTAGGGCTGACGGTGTACAAATAGCGGCCCTGTACGGCTATACCATCGGGGAAGGTCGAGGAAATCGAACTGACAGTGCTCGGGCTGGCCGGGTTGGTGATGTCCAGTACCGTAATCAGGTTGTTGACCGAAGATGTGACGTAGTCGTAATGCCCCTGGATATATTGGCCATACTCCTGGTTCTGTACGGTAGGCGTCGCCACGCTGGATATACTGGCAGGATTGGAGATATCGAAGATATCGACCTTACTGCTGCCGGCGGTAGTGACGTAAGCATACTTACCCTGAACCTGGACGTTGGTCGGGTTATTGTCGGACGCGATGGTGGCCGTCTGAGTCGGGCTGGCGGGGTTGGACACATCGAAGACACGGAAGGTCGCGTTTGCGTAGTTAGCCACATAGGCATAGTGACCCTGGACGAATACCCCGTCGCCGGCGCCACTGGCGACCGCTCCGACGATGACAGGCCTAGACGGATTACTGACGTCGATAATACTTAAATTATTGCCATTCGGTATGTAGGCATAGCGGCCCTGGACGTACAACGCTGCCGACCGGCTGCTGACACCGCCGGGTGTGGTCACAAAGCCCATCACGCCGATGCTCGACGGGTTAGTGATGTCGAAAATTTGCATACCTTGGACGCTGCTGCCGTTGTCGTATGTCACGTAAGCATACCTGCCGGCCACGAATACACTCTTAGCTTCGGCGTTGGGTGCGCCACCAGGCGAGGTCGCGGTCACGACTGGGCTGGCCGGGTTGGAGACGTCAATGATCTGGAAGTTACTCGTGCTATTGGCCCCTTTACTGGCAGTGTAGACATAATTACCGTGGACGGCGATGCTTTGCGGCCCGCCGGTAAGCGTCGCGGTACCGAGCGCCGTGCCATTCAGGCTGCCGCTCACGTACAGCTGTCCGGTGGCTGTGCCGCCAGTGCCCACGCTGATGCGCTGGTTGGTGGTGTCGGCCGTTAGCAGCGCAGCCCCACTGGAGTTCTGGATCTGGAAGGCGGTGGTGGAGTTGGCGGTGTTCTGCTGCAAGAAGTAGCCATTGGTGCCGATATTTCCATTGACTTGCACGCTCTGGCCCACCGTTGCGCCGCCTTGGACATTAAGATCGCCACCGATGTTCGCATTGCTGTTCGCGGTGAGCGTACCGGTCTCGACGCCACCAGTCTCAAGCTGCTGGATGTAGGCACCGCCCACATCGTATGATTGCAGCGTGCCGGTGGTGTAATTCAGTACGTAGGCGTAGCGGCCCTGAACGGTTATGTCGACCGGGAGCGTTCCAGCACCGATGTTGATGGTATTGACGATGGCCGGGCTGGCAGGAGCAGAGATGTCAATGACTTTGAGGGTGCCGCCTCCGGCTTCATCCACGACGTAGGCGTAGCGGCCCTGGACCCAGACCTTGTGGCCGGCGGTGCCGATGGCCACGTTGCCGACTGAACTCGGAGAATTCGGGTTGGAAATGTCATAGATGTACAGATTGTTACTAGACGCAGCCGCATCCACCAGGTAGACGTAGCGGCCCTGGACGTAGAGGCTTTCCAGGCTGGTGGTGGCACCTACAGCCGTATCGCTGACCAGGGAGATGCTGGCCGGGTTGGATACGTCGAAGATGTCGAAGGCGCTGCCGACACAACCGACATAGGCGTACTTGCCCTGGACGAAGACCGGAGTAGGGAACCGTGCAGGTGGAGGCGACACTGCCGGCCACGAAAGGGTTGGCCGGGTTGGAAACGTCGATGGCCTGCAATTCGTACGGGCTAGTGTAGCTTGGCACGTAGGCATACTTGCCCTGGACATAAATGCTTTGGCCCGTACCGGCCAGTGCCAGGCTGGCAGTGATAACAGGGGCGCTGGGCTTCGAGACGTCCATGATGACCAAGTTGTTGGCGCCGTTGCCGGTGATGTAGGCGTAGTGGCCCTGGACATACACGGCGTTGGCGCCGATGCCGGTGGCAGTGCCGCCGGAGTTCATGAGTGTGGGGTTGGCGGGGTCGAACTCATCAACAATATAGAGTTTGCCGGTAGTATTGTTGACGGCGTACAGGTAGTTACCCATTTTATAGAGGCCACGGTTCTGGGCGCTAAGGGCAATGGAGCCGACCGCGCTAGTAGGAGCACTGCCACTGACGTAGAGCTGGCCCGTGGCCGTACCGCCCGAGCCGACACTGATGCGCTGGTTGGTGGTGTCGGCGGTGAGGAGGGCCGTGGTACCGGCGGCGTTCTGGATCTGGAAGGCGCTGGTTGAGTCGTTGGTATTGCTCTTGACGACGATCGAGCTGGTGCCGGTGCCGGTGGGGGTCCCGCCGGTCAGTACCAGATTGCCGCCGTTCTTGTCGGTGCCGTTGCCGCCGCCGGCGCTGACAGTCAGCTGGTTACCATTGTTGCCGCTGGCGGCTTGGCCGACGGTTACAGCCCGGCTGGCACCACTGGCGAAAGTCAGGTCAGTATTGATAGCCGTGGGACCGGACAAGTTACTGAGCGTGGTATTGGCACCGCCGGTGCCGCCGCCGAGACAGTTTGCCAGGGTGAGCAGACAAACCGTGTCGCTGACGCCGGCCACATCGGGTATGGTGATGTTGGCGCTGCCGACGGTTTGAGTTGCGGCCTGCAGGGTGATGGAGTTGGCGTTTGAATTGTCGCGGAAACTTATTTTGCCGCTCAATGAACCGCTCTTTCCGACGACGATCTGCGCGTTTGAGGTATCGACCGTAAAGATGGCGTTATTGCTGGTGTTTTGAACCTGGAAGGCGGCTGTGGAGTTCGAGACGTTGTTCACTACTACCGATCCAGCCGTAGCGGCTGTGCCCGCGCCCACCCCGGCCGCACCGGCAGACAACCTGACATCGCCGCCGTTGCCGTTGGATGAGCCGGATGGGGCGTCGCCCCCATTACCGGCTTGCAACAGGATGCCACCACCATAACCGGCGGTTTGGCCGGTCGTGCCGGTAGTTGTCTGACCATCCGTGCCGATTGCATCTAATACGTTGCTGGAGTTGTTGCCGAAACCGGCTGTGCTGGGGTAGCTGGCACCCTGGATTCTTACGACTTCGTTTTGGCTGGTTCCGGCAGCTGCCGTCGCACCTATGCCGACACCGCCATTTTCGAATACTTTAAGATATGGCGTATCGTTCGGCGCGATGGCGATGCTGGCGTTGCCGCTGGCACCAGTAGTCTTCAGCTTGGCAATACAGGTTGTGCTGGAAGTACAGTCGGACCCGTCCCAGCTGAGACCGAAGTTGGCGTCTTCGCCGGGACTGATAAGGTTAATGGCCGGCATGAGGTTTGTCGGCGTGTAGGTGACGCCGTTGTAGCCGCGCTGGTCGAACAGGGTGATGCCGCGGGCATTCGGCGAGTCGCTGTTTAGGATGCCGCCAAACATCAGGGCATTAAAGGCGCCCATGCTGTAGTTTTGCAGGGCGATTTTGGAATTGAACGGTGATGTGCCGTTGGGAGTAGTGTAGGCGACCGCGTTGTTATTACCGGTAAAGTTCAGCGAGGAATCGTCCTGGATGCCGCTGACAACGGACACACGGAAAAGTCCGTTTGCGATTAGGGTCTCGTTCGCCGAGGGATCGACGGCGAGGAGGGTCGAACCGGTAGCGTTGTTGACCGCGAAACTGGTGCTGGCGTTGGAAAGGTTCTGGAACACTACCCGCCCGTTGGTGTCGATGGTTTCGACCGAGGTGCCGTTGATATAGTAGCCGAAACTGCCGCCACTGTTGACGTGGAAGCCGATGCCGCCGCTGCCACCTTGGATGGCGGTGCCGGAGGTGGTGTCGAGCGAGCCGAGGGTGACTGATTGGACGGCGGCACCGGTGCCAATATTTATGGTGTGAGCGGCGGCGTTGTTGGCGATGGTGATCGTGCTGGCGTTGGTGCCGCCGATGGTGAGTGTGCCGGCGCTGGCGCGGTCGAGGTCGGGTGTGTAGACGTGGCTGGTGCCTTGGAGGATGTCGGCGATGGCGGTGCCGGTGATGTTGAGGTTGCCGGACTGGGCGGTGCCTGGGGTACTGCCCTGGAGCTGGACGTAACCGCTGCCGCCGCTGGACGGGGCGAAGTTACAATTTGCCGAGCTTTGTAGACAGATGGTGCCATTTTCGGCTGGCAAGTGAATGGCGTAGTTGGCTGCAACAGGGTCTGACGCATCAAGCGTAATACTGCCAGTGCTGCCTAACGTGTTGTTGTAGAACTTGATGGAACCGGTGTTGGTGGCCGCCGTGCCCAGCGTAAGGCTGCTAGCGCCAGTCAATGATGCTGTTGCACCTTGCAGCGCGGCAGTGGTACTTATGCTATTCGTGGTCGAGATTGTACCGAAGCCGCTGGCAAGCGAACCGGCGGCGAGGGCGCCGGTGCCGGTGATGGCGGCGTAGGTGCCGCCGGCCAGGTCGGCATTGGCGATGGTGCCGTTGGCGATTTCGCTCGTGGTGACTCCACCGCTCTTGATGCTGATAACGCCCGCGCCGTTGTCGGAGAAGTTGGTGCTGCTAAAGCTGGCGATGCCCGGGGTGGTACCGTCATCTGCTTTGGCGTTGTCAATGGTGATGGCACCGCCGCTGCCAGTGGAGTTGTTGACCGTGACCACGCCGGTTTGGCCTTCGACGGACGTAACGCCGCCGGAACCCGGACAGGCCTGAAACACCGGCGCGCCGGCGGTGGCCACGAGGCACTGCCCGAGCGATCCGGTGACGGCGGTGACGGGACTGGCGCCGTTGCCGAGCAGCACTCCGTTGGCGGTGAGGCTGGAGGCGCCGGTGCCGCCGTTGGCCACTGTGAGGGCGGTGGTGAGTGTGAGGCTGCTGAATGTCGGCGTGGCGGTGACAGCGATATCCTGGATGGTGTTAATGGTGCCGGAGCCGGAGAAGTTGGTGGAGTTGAACTGCGCCAGGCCTTTCTGGGCGGTGGAGGCGTCTTGGATGGTGACCACGCCGCCGAAGCCGGACGAGTTGGCGATGGTGACCACGCCGGTCTGACTGTTGATGCTCGTCACGCCGCCGCCCGCGCCACCGGTGCAGGACTGGAAGCTGAGTCCGCCAGAACTGTCGGTTACCAGGCAGTCGCCGTTATTACCATCTGCGCTGGGCAAGGTGAATACCAGGTCGCTGGCCGGATCGCTGGTGGGGCCTGGAGCGTTACGTTGTGGGTGCCGAGCGAGTTGGCGAAAGTTACCGCGCCGTCATTATTACTGGCTAAGCCGAGCGTCAGACTGGTGGCGCCCTGGATAGATAAGTCGCCGGTGTACGTAAGGGTGGTGCCGGACTCCGTCAAGCCGGAATCGGTCAGCGTGCCGCTGCCGTTGAATTTCGCGATATGGGTATTAGTGCCCGAACCGGTCAGTCCGGTGCCCGAACCGGCACAGTTTCCTAATTCTATAGTACAAATTGTTTGCGTGGTGCCGCCGGCTGCGACTGGCAAATTGAAGGTGACATTGCCGGCGCCAGTCGGTGACGTAGCCAGTAAGTTGGCTTAGCTGTGCATTGGTGGCGTTGGCCATATTTAGCGATGCCAGCAGTGGTGGCGGCCACGACCAAAGGTGGCGCCGCCTGCGCCCTGCACGTCCAGGGTGCCGCTAAAGGCCGGGCTGTTGGTAATGGTAATATTGCTGCAAGCTGCCGCCACTGCCTAAGCGTGATCGTGTCACCGCCGCCGCTCAGATTGCCGGTGCCGCTGGGGCAGACCAGCGTGGTGTTGCCCTGGACGGCGGTGGCGGCCGAGCTGCCCGTAATTGACGCTCAAACTGGCACTGCTGCCGCCAAGCGAAACCAGGCCGCCGCCGGCCAGTCCCGAGCCGGCCGTGACCGTGAGGCTGGAGTTGGCCAGCTTGGCATTCGTGACCTTGGCGTTGCCGATGGTGGTGACGCCGGCATTGTTGACGGTGAGGTCGCCGCTGAGGGTGGTGAAGGTCGGCACGCCAGAACCATTCGCCAACAGTACCTGGCCGCCAGTACCCGCGGACGTGACTTGCAGGGCACCGGCGCCGTTGCCAAACAGCACGCCGTCTGCGGTGAAGCTGGCGGCGCCGGTGCCGCCGTTCGCGGTGGTGAGCGCGGTGGATAGGGTGAGGCCGCCAAAGGCCGGCGTGGCGGTGACGGAAATATCCTGGATGGTGTCGATAACGCCCGCGCCGTTGTCGGAAAAGCTGGTGCTGCTAAAGCTGGCGATGCCCGGGGTGGTACCGTCATCGGCTTTGGCGTTGTCAATGGTGATGGCACCGCCGCTGCCAGTGGAGTTGTTGACCGTGACCACGCCGGTTTGGCCTTCGACGGACGTAACGCCGCCGGAACCCGGGCAGGCCTGAAACACCGGCGCGCCGGCGGTGGCCACGAGGCACTGCCCGAGCGATCCGGTGACGGCGGTGACGGGACTGGCGCCGTTGCCGAGCAGCACGCCATTGGCGGCCAGGCTTGAGGCGCCGGTGCCGCCATTGGCCACCGTCAGCGCCGAGGACAATGTGAGGCCGGCGAAGGTGGGCGCCGAGCTGGCAGCGATGCCCTGGATAGTGTTTACGATCCCGGCAGCCACGCTGAAGTTGGTGGAGTTGAAGCTGGCGATACCCTTGGCGGCGGT
The DNA here is from genome assembly GCA_963740635.1 of uncultured bacterium. Taxonomy (GTDB): domain Bacteria; phylum Patescibacteriota; class Saccharimonadia; order UBA4664; family UBA4664; genus UBA5169. Next base: position 742,119 of record CAVUEQ010000001.1, read on the forward strand.
GGTGGCGTCGTCGATGGTGATGGCACTGCCGGCGCCGGCAGTGTTGTTGATGGTGAGGGCGCCGGTGAGACCGTCGAGGCTGGCAACACCGCCCGCGCCGGTGCAGGTCTGGAAGCTGGGCGCCGCGCCGGCGCCGTTACTCACCAGGCAGTCGCCGCCGGCACCGTTGCTGAACTGGCTGATGGCCGACGACGTGCTGGCAAACAGGAGCTGGTTGGCGCTGAGCGTGCTCAGGCCGGTGCCGCCGTTGCCCACTGTCAGCGCCGAGGACAATGTGAGGCCGGCGAAGGTGGGCGCGGAGGTGGCAGCGATGCCCTGAATGGTGTTGACAACGCCGCCGGCGGCGGAGAAGTTGGTGGCGTTGAAGCTGGCGATACCCTTGGCGGCGGTGGTGGCGTCGTCGATGGTGATGGCACTGCCGGCGCCGGCAGTGTTGTTGATGGTGAGGGCGCCGGTGAGACCGTCGAGGCTGGCAACACCGCCCGCGCCGGAGCAGGCGCCCCACTGCACATCGCTGGAGCCGGACAGCAGGCAGAGGCCGGCGGATCCCGGCGTGGCTACACCCAGCGTGGCGGTCCCCTGGCCAAACAATATGCTCGCGGCCGGCACGCTGCTCACCCCGGTGCCGCCGCTGCCCACGCCCAGCGGCGCGCCCAGGCTGAGGCTCGAAATGGTGGTGCCGCCCAGGCTGGTGGCGCCGGTGGCACTGAAGCTGCCGGTAGAGTTGAGGCCGCCGCTGAAGGTGTTAGCAGACGTGAAGGTGTTGGCGGCATTGCGGAGCGCCACGTTGCCCGAGAGCAGGCTGTCAGCGATGGTGCCTTGCAGATTTTGGGCATTGGTGAAGAAGGCGCTGTTGTGGCCGCCGAGCAAAGAGGCGTCAACCCCGGTGATGGCGGCGCCGTTGCCGCTGAAGTTGGCCGCCGTGAGCAACCCGCCAAAAGTGCCGTTGCCGTCCACGGTGAGGTCGCCGCCGATGGTGGCCTTGGTAGACACCTGCAGCGCCTTCACCAGCAGGTCGCCCAGATCGGCCTGGTCGGCGATAATCTGCGTGACGTTGAGAATGGAATTGTTGTCGGCCGTCTTCGAGCCCAGGGCCTGCTGTTCAGCTTGGCTGAGGCCCGGCTGGGGGGATGTCGTGGGCGAGGCAGTGGTGGTTTTTGGCTTGCCCCCCAGCGTAATGGCAGCCCAGGTTCCGGCGCCGATGAGCAACAACACCAACACCACCACCGGAACCAGCCAGCCCGGCCGGCGCGGCTTGCGGGGAGGCGGAGTCGATGAAGCTGCGGGCTGGAGAGGGGCCCCTCCCGCAGGCAACTGTTGGTTTATCTCGGGGTTAAAATTTGGATCCATCCACACCACTAAATGGTTGTGGTTATTTTACCTTATTCCATACCTGAAACACAAGCGTTTTGGGGGCGAAAAAAAGCCAAAAAAAGAGCCCCTCGGCGGGGCCCTTGATAAATCGATGATTTCTTGGTGGAGCTACAGGGATTCGAACCCTGGACCTCCTCGATGCCATCGAGGCGCGCTAGCCAGCTGCGCCATAGCCCCATGCAGGTAAGAGCATACGCTACCGGGAAGTGTTCGTCAAATACACATGAGAGTGCTCTGTAGTACAATCATGATTATGAATGAGACAAGGTTGCGAGCAGTCCAACTCCGAAAATGGGGTCTCACCTATTCTGAGATTCAATTGCAAATAGGAAAAAATATACCGAAGAGTACATTGTCGTACTGGTGCCGGGGGGTCAAGCTGTCTGAGCGGCAGCTGAATAGAATATTAGCCCTGGGAAAGGAAAATTTAATCCGTGCTAGATCGGCGGCAGTCCGAAGCAAGGCCGTCAGTCGAAAGCGTCGTCTGGAGGAAGGGTACAAACAAGCGAAGGGGTACCTTGGTGACGTTAGCCTTCGGGAAGCAAAAATTGCATTGGCTATGCTTTACCTTGGTGAGGGTTATAAGTTCCCCGCCAGCAGAGGACTGAAGCTGGGCAGCTCAGATCCCCGGATTGTCAATACTTTCATACATTTGCTGCGGTTGTGTTTTGATGTGAGACCAGAGGACCTAAAATGCCTTATCAGTTATAGAGCGGACCAGAACCTGGATGAATTGATGTCCTTCTGGGCAGCCAAAACCGGCATACCCCGCGATAATTTTTACCAATCCAAGGCTGACCCTAGGACGGTAAATAAACCAACCAAAAATTCAGAATACAAGGGGGTCGCGGTTGTCTCTTCCAAGGGTGTAACTAACCAGTTGGAGCTTGACCACATTGCAAACGTTTTGCTGGAAGCTATTTCGAGCTAGGGGTGGAGCTTAAATGCCACCACCAGCGCCCAGGCCAGACCGCCGACAATGAGGGCGACCAGCAGCTGGGCCGTGATTATGCCTATGCCCAGCCGAAATCCGTCGCCGTAGGTGAGGCGGCGGCCGCGCGGGCGGACGGCGTCGGCCAGAAAGGTATCGCGGACCCGGGCAGGGCGGGCCGTGGCTTTGGGTTTGTCGTCTAGATCAGTCATGACAGGCCGGGCCAACAGTTAGGAATATGGGTTAATTCTACGATTATTGCGCCTCAAGCACAAGCGGCATGGCGGGGCGGGGCGCACCGGGACGGATGGCGGGGCGGGGGGCGCCGGGACGGATGGCCTGGGACAGACGGTCGAGGGCAATCATGGCGGCGGCGGTGCGCGGGGTGGTGTCGGCCGTGCGCGACAGGGCCATGACCTCGGCGGCGGACTGGCGGAGCTTGGAGGCCAGGCGGGCCAGCACCATCGGCTCGTCCCAGTTGTACCCCTGGAGGTTTTGGACCCACTCGAAGTACGAGCCGACCACGCCCCCGGCGTTGGCCAGGATGTCGGGGACGACGGTAACGTGGTGGCGGGCCAGGATGGGGTCGGCGGCGCGGGCGATGGAGCTGTTGCCGAGCTCGAGGACCACGCGGGCGCGGACGTGGGGGGCGTTGCGTTCCGTGATGGCGTGCTCGACCGCCGCCAGCACCAGGATATCGGCGTCGGCGGCGAGCAGCTCGGCGTGCGTGGCCGTGCGGCCGCCAGCAGGGGCAACGCGGCCGGTCGCGGCCAGCGCGGCCCGCACCGCGGCGGGGTCGAGGCCGGCGGGGTCCAGGACGGCGTCGCGCGCGTCGCTCACGCCCACCAGCCGGTAGCCCGCGCGCACCGCGGCCTCGGCGAAGTGCGAGCCGACATTGCCGAAGCCCTCCACGGCGATGGTGGGCGTAGCGCCGAGGCCAAGATCCGGCCGGTGTGCCAGCACCTCCTCGAGCACCTCGAACCCGCCGTAGCCCGTGGCCTCGCGGCGGCCCAGGCTACCGTAGAGTGCGCCCGGCTTGCCCGTAAAGGCGGCCGGCGTGAAGCTGCCGGTGAGCGCGGCGTACTCGTCGACCATCCAGGCCATGGTAGCCTCGCCGGTGTTCACGTCCGGCGCCGGGATGTCGCGCCACGGCCCGATCAGCGGCTGTACCTGCCGCACATACAGACGGGCTAGCCGCTCGAGCTCGGCCGCGCTGAGGGTGGCCGGGTCCACGGCCACGGCCCCTTTGGCGCCGCCGAACGGCACGTCGGCCACGGCGCATTTGAGCGTCATCAGCAGCGCCAGGTTCTTCACCTCTTCCAGATTGGCATCGGCGTGGAACCGGATGCCGCCCTTGAACGGCCCGCGGGCATTTGAGTGCTGCACGCGCCAGGCCCGGAGCCTGAGGATGGTGCCGTCGTCGCGGGCCAGGGGCAGCGTCATCTCGATAATCCGGTCGGGCTGCGCCAGCGCCTGGATGACTTCGCGGGGGATACGCTGCATGGCGGCAGCCCGTTTTAGTTCATTCCAGCTGGCTTCATAGATGCTTGGCATTGCCGCTCCGTTTTGAGAATTATTATTGTTCGGTTTGATTATACACCTAATATTTTGACAATAGTTATAATTCTTAATAAACTAGCAGTTATTATTGAGGATCTTGGATGTTTTTGGACATACCCTACGACAAACTCGAGCAAATGAACCTGGCGGCGCGCAAGCTGACCGACCCGGACGAGGCCAAAGCCAAACACACGGCGTACCTGGAGGGCGAGCCGAAACTGAAGGCGGTGACGGTTTGCTTTTCGGACATCGAAGGCCGGCTGCACATGCTCGACTACGACAAGAAATTCCTGCTGGCGTCGCTCGACAACCTGACGTTTGACGGCAGTTCGATCCGGGGCTTCAGCGAGCTGCACGAGAGCGACCTGCGGCTGCTGCTCGATTGGACCAGTTTCACGCACCTGCCGGCGGACGTGTTTGGGCCGGGAAAGGTGATCGTGTGGGCGAACGTGGCCGGGCGTGACCTCAAGCCGTACGAGGCCGATTTCCGCGGGCGGCTGCAGGCCTATGCCGCTGAGCTTGCGGCGAAAGACGGCCTGGAGGCTTTCATGGCGCCGGAGCTGGAGGGGTTTTTGCTGGACGGCGTCGACGCCGAGCAGCATTTTTCCAGCGCCGAGGGCTTTAAGCTGATCTCGAGCGGCGGCTATTTCCACTCCCTGCCGCTCGACCGGCTGCGGCAGTTCATCGACGCCACGGCCGAGGCGCAGCGGGCGCTCGGGTTCCGCAACGAGAAGGACCACCCCGAGGTGGCGCCGTCACAGTTCGAAATTAACTTCAGTTACACCGACGTGGTGCGGGCCTGCGACCAGGTGCAGCTGTACAAGCTGATTTGCCGGCAGATCGCCAACCGCCTGGGCATGACGGCGACCTTTTTGCCCAAGCCCATCCAGGGCATCAACGGCAGCGGCATGCACACCAACTTTTCGCTGGCGCGGGACGGCAAAAACGCCTTCCACGACGCCAAGGGCACGGACGGCCTGTCGCCGCTCGGCGTGGGGTTTCATCGAGAAACTGCTCCACCGCGCGCCGGAAATCTGCCTGGTACTGAACTCGAGCGTGAACTCCTACCGCCGGCTGGACCCGAACTTCGAGGCCCCCAACCAGATTAAGGTGTGCGCCCACGACCGCGGCTCGATGATCCGCATCCCGTTTGGCAACGAGCGCACGGCGCGCATCGAGATCCGCTCCGTGGCGCCGGACACCAACCCGTACCTGCTGCTGTTCGCTTTGCTGAAGGTCGGTCTCGAAGACAAGAAACCAAGCCGCGGAAAGCGCCGACAAGCGATCGCGGCTGCGGTTTTTGCCGGGTACCATCAAGGACGCAATGCGCCTGTTTAAGGCCAGCGACCTGACGGCTGGGATTATGGGCGAGGACACGAAGGAGAAGTTCCTGAGCTACAAGCAGGCCTCGGCCGACCGCAACCCGCGCGAGCTGGGCACGACCATTAAAGATTCCGAGATTATCTACCACCACGAGGTGTGGAACCAGGTACTGTGGAATAAGTTCTAGCTTACGGGCGCCGGTTTTTCGCGAGGAGCGTGATGGCAACTATACTCCAAAAGGGTATATCTACCATTATCACACAAATGTTGTAGTCTTTTTGGCTTGGGTGAGCCATTATTTCTACCTTACTCGAACACAAATGCCCATTACCGTCAAAGGTATACTCTTTGGGAGTATAGTCGGGCATGCGAGGACTCCGGAAAAAATGCGTGGGTACACCTGGTGCATTTTGGACCGGAAGCGTACACTAGGTCGTTATGAGCACAAAAGATAATTTCTACAAGCAACTAGCCGAAGCCGAGGCCGGCTTCAAGCCGCCGCGGGTGATTACCAGCGGGCAGGGCGCCTACTTAAAGATAGACGGCCAGCCGCGGCTGAACTTTTGCTCGAGCCATTACCTGGGGTTCGCGGTGGACGGGCGGCTGAAGCAGGCGGCCAAAGCGGCCGTCGACAAGTACGGCATTGGCACCGGCTACCGCACGCTGGCCGGGACGCACGAGTTGCACCTGGAGCTGGAGCGGGCCATCGCGGAGTTTAAGGGCGCCGAGGCGGCAGTGGTATTTTCGAGCGCCTACGCGGCCAACGCGGCGGCCATCCAGACGATTATCGGCAAGGAAGACATTGTGATTTCGGATGAGCTGAACCACGCCTCCATCATCGATGCGGTGCGGCTGAGCGGGGTGAAAAATAAGTTCATATACGGCCACGGGGATATGGCGGCGCTGGAGGCGAAGCTTCAAGAGGTGGCAGAGCTGCGCAAAACGCCCAAGGCCAACGGCGAGCCGCCGCTGGTGCTGATAGTGACCGACGGCGTTTTTTCGATGGACGGCGACCTGGCGCCCCTGCCCCGGATCGTGGAGCTCGCCAAGCGCTACGACGCGCTGACCATGGTGGACGACGCCCACGGCGAGGGCGTGCTGGGCCGTGGCGGCCGCGGGATCGTGGACCACTTTGGCCTGACCGGAGAGGTGGACATCGAGGTGGGGAGCTTGAGCAAGGCGTTTTCGGTGATGGGCGGATTTATTGCGGGCCGGCGCGAGTTGGTTAATTTCTACAACGCGAGGGCCCGGCAGCGGCTGTTTTCGGTGGCGCTGACCATCCCCGACACGGCGGCGGCCCTGGAGGCGGTGCGGATTTTGCAGGAGTCGCAGGATTTGGTGCAGAAATTGTGGGACAACGTGGATTATTTGCGCGAAGGGTTTAAGGAGCTGGGATTTGATATCGGCCACTCCGAGACGCCGATCATCCCGGTGATGCTGGGCGACGAAAAAACGGCGGTGGAAATGAGCGCCAAGATGTTTGCAGACGGGGTGTTTGCGACGCCGATTGTGTTTCCGATGGTAGCCAAGGGCAAGGCGCGGATACGGGTGATCGTGTCGGCGAGCTTCAGCCGCGAGGACTGCGATAAGGGGTTGGCGGCGTTCAAGAAGGCGCGGGGGGATTAACCTTTCCTTTTAATGGGGGTGGGGGCGTTTGGCGTGTTCGATTGCACGAGGTTTTTCTGCGAGTTGGCACGGTGCGCACTATACTCCAAAAGAGTATATCTATCTTTCCGGCGAATATATTGTGTAGTTTTTGCTTAAGTGAAGCCATAAACGCGATGTTGCAATATTACATGTTTAGAGCAATGTCAAAACTATACCCTTTTGGAGTATAGTTGTGTGTATAAGTTTCCGCGGGGAGTGGCGGCGTCCGGTTTTAACCGTTAACCTTGAAGATGACTTTGGGGTGGGCGTTGAGGGCTTGCTCGAAATTGAGCTGGTCGTACTGCGCGAGCGGTAGGATGGTCCCCTCCCCTTTTTTGAGGATGACGTCCCAGATTTTGCCCTGGATGCCGTTGGATTTGTCCGACAGAATGCGCTGGGAAATCTGCCAGGTGCCGAAAATTTGGCGGCCGATAATGCCGTGGACGGTGAGGCCTTTGACGATAAAGCGCGAGAATTTGGGAACGGTGAAGTCGCCGTCCTTGAGGCCGAAGAGGATGACCTGGCCGCCGCGGCGGGTGGCTTCGAGGGCGTTGTTGAGGCTCGAGGGCGGGCCGGCCATTTCCATGGCGATGTCGACGCCCTTGCCGTAGGTGAGCTCGTTGATGCGGCCGACCACTTCGGGGTCGTGGTCGTAGTCGTGGGCCTTTTCCTTGCGCTCGATCTGGATGGTCTCGTGGGCGCCGCACGCCTTAGCCATGGCCAGGTTGTCAGGGTTAACGTCGACGGCGATGACCTTGGCCGCGCCGAAATTTTTGAGCAGCAAGATGGCGAACAGGCCAATTGGGCCGCAGCCCATCACGGCCACGCGCTGGCCGCGGACCTCGACCTTGGTGGAGGCGTGGACGGCGTTGCCGAACGGGTCCATGATGGCGGCGATTTCGGGGCGGATGCGGGACTCGTCGATCGGCCAGAGGTTTTTGGCCGGGATTTTGACGTATTCGGCAAAGATGCCGTTGATGGAAATGCCGAGAATGCTCTCGTTCATGCAGACGTTGCCCTCACCGATGCGGCACTGGTAGCATTTGCCGCAGGTGACATGCGAGTCGCCGGACACCAAGCTGCCGACCTCGATTTTGGCGTTGTTGTTCGGGTCTTCGTCGTAATAGAGGGTGCGAACCATGGAGCCGGCCGCCACGACCTCGCCGACGAATTCGTGGCCGAGCACGCGCAAAGTCTGGCCCTGGGCGGCCAAGGAGTCGTGGATGAGGTCGTGGAAGGTGTTGCGGTAGTAGATGCCGCGGTCGGTGCCGCAAACGCCGGCGTAGCGGATTTTGAGAATGACGGCAGTGGCGTCGGCGGGGTCGGCCGCCTCGTTGAGGGCGGGCCGCTCGATGTCTCGGAGCACAAAGCCCCGGGATTTCTCCCAGGAATCGGTGTGAGTATCAAATGTGAGAGCTTTTACTGTGGCCATAATAAGAATTATGTATTTATATCATGCTTTGTTAGTTCGATCAATTAGCCGGCGCCGCTTCCGGTCCGTTCGGCGCGCGGCTGCTGGAGGGTCCAGTGGTTGCCGTCCGGGTCGTGGAGCTCGGCGTGGAGCACGCCCCAGGGCATCATGGCCGGCTTCTCGATATGCACACCCTTGGCCTTGAGCTGCTCGTAGGCCGCCTGCGCGTCCTTCACTACCAGCAGGATGGCGTCGATCGAGCCCGGCTTCATGTCAGTGATGCCCTGGCCAATGGTGATCGAGCAGGCCGATCCCGGCGGCGTGAGCTGGATGAACCGCCGGCCGTCTTCGATCGTCGCGTCCATGTCGGCATGGAAGCCCATCTTTTCGGTGTAAAATTCCTTGGCCCGGTCAACGTCCGACACCGGGACCGATACCAGCTCAAGTTTCATTTCCATGCGGGTGCTCCTGTTTGACTCGTGCAATTATCGCGCACCCGAGCCACGTTTGTCGTTGTGCAAGCTTACAGCTGGGGTTAGCCGACTAGGGGAAAATTGACCGGGCGTTTGAGATTGCTCACGTACAATGCGATCCAGCCGGCGTGATCGAACGCGATTTGATCCTCCTGGGGCAGCTGGTCCGGCTCAAACCACTGGATGCCGTCGGACTCCCAGTCGGGCTGGCCCGTTCGCTCGGTGGCTTCGGCGAAGTATTGGAAGCCGACGTTTTGACGGTCGTCGCTGCCGCGGACGGGGTTGCTAACGATTTGCGCTAGCACCAGGTTTTTGACCCTCCAGCCGGTCTCTTCGTGGATTTCGCGCTGGATAGCCTGCTCGATGGTTTCGTCGCGGTCGACAAACCCGCCCGGCAGGCACCATTTGCCGCCGTCGCGCAGGGCGGGATGGCGCTTCACGAGCAGTATTTTGCCGCCTTTGTGCACAACAGCGTTGGTGGTGACGTGGCGCAACGACGCCTCATTTCCGTTCTCGAATCGACAATCAATCATGCCTTGGGCCCGATGCCAAATAGTTCGCGGGGAGTGATTTTGCGGGTGTACTGCAGGCTGCCGTAGCGGAAACTTGTAACGGCAATGGCGAGGGCGGCCGCGGCGCTGGCCATTACCACAATAATGCCGAGGGTGGCCTCGAAGGGGCTGAGGTTGCCGACGGCGTTGCGGATCAGCAAGGTGAGGGGGGCAAAGGTCGGGAAGAAGGTGAAGAATTTGACGATGGGTTGGTCCGGGGTGGTGACGATGGCGGCCGCGGCATACAGCGGGACAAGCATCGACAGCATGCCCATGCCGAAGAACCGGTTGGCTTCCTTGGCGGTGGGCATGGCGGCGCCGATAGCCACCAGTATGCCGGTAAACACCAGGAATCCGCCGGCGAAGACCAGTGCGCCGACCAACATTTGCCAAGGATCAAATACGATGCTCCGGAGATCGATGGTTTGGCGGTATTTGGCATAGGCGAGGAGGATCGGCACTAGGATGGCGAGGATTTGGACGAAACCGACGCCGATCATGGCCACGATTTTGCCGATTATGAGGGAGGTCGAAGACACAGTGGTGAGCATGACCTCGATCACCCGGTTTTCTTTTTCTTTGGTGGTGGAGGATAACATTTGGTTGCCGAGTAACACCATGACCACAAACAATAGCACCGCGAAGGCGCCGGGAGCGATGATGCGGGAGACCGTGGCATTGACCTGGCGCCCGTCGGCGTAGGCGGTGAGGCTGGCGCTGGCCTGGCCCTTAACGATGGCAATTTTTTCCGGCGAGCCAATGCCAGCGACCACGCCCGAGTCGAGGAGTTGGGTGGCAGCGTTGGTGTACTGGCCGTCTTTGATGATGCCGACGTCGCGCGCGTAAACCTCGATAGAATGTTTCACGGGGTCCGACGGGTAGTAGAAGAAGGCGTCGACTTGCCCGGCTTTGACGGCCTCAATGCCGGCCTGCCGGGTGCCGGGGATCTGAGCTTTGGCGGCGCGCAACACGCCCGGCGGGATGAGCTTTGACTGGTCGAGTACCATGAGACTGAACTGCTCCTGACCAGCGCTGAGCTTGGCGCTGGCGGATTTGCTCGAGTAAAACTCCAGAGCGAAGATGCCGGCCACAAGTAGCGGGATGGCCAGGGTGGTCACCCAGAAAGACTTGCGCCGGACGGTGCGGATAAACTCAAAGCTGACCACGGTCCGCAGGTTATGCATGGGCGGTCTCCGGTTGGCCGGCTTTGGTGCCGGCGTTTTCCGAATAGATGGCCACAAAAATATCGTCGAGTGAGGCCTGCTGCTCTTCGAACTGGGTAACGGACAGGCCACGGTGGCCGGCCAGCGCCTCAAAAACCTGCTGGGTGGTCACGCCGTCGCGCATGGACAGAGTGGCGGTGCCGTGGTCCTGGGCGGCCACTTCGTAGAGGGCGGTGTGCGCCGGCAGTTTCCCACCAAAGCGCAGGGCGATGATTTTGGAGCCAAACTGGTTGCGGATATCGTTGACGGTGCCGTAGAGCCGGCGCTTGCCGTCCTTGAGCAGCGCCACCCGGTCGCACAAGCGCTCCACTTCCTCCATTTGGTGAGTCACCAGCACAGTCGTGGTGCCCTGCTTCGACAACTCCTCGAGCATGTCCACGAGCAGCCGGCGGTTGACGGGGTCGAAGCCTTTGGTGGGCTCGTCGAGGATGAGCAGCTCCGGATTGTTCATGATGGTGACGCCGAGCTGGATTTTCTGCTGCTCGCCGCCGGAGAGGCGGTCCATGCGCGCGCCGGCCTTGTCGGGCAGGCCCACGCGCTCCAGATATTCAGCCGACCATTTGGCGACGGCCGCCGGGTTCATGCCCTTGAGGCGGCCGAAGTAAGTCATGCAGCTAGACACGGTTTCTTTTTGGTACAGCCCGCGCTCTTCGGGCAGGTATCCAAGGATGCCGGCCATTTTGGTGGTGTATTTCCGGCCGTTTACGAGCAGGGTGCCGCGGGTAGGTTGGTAAATGCCGAGTAATGCCCGCAGGGTGGTTGTCTTGCCGGAGCCATTTGAGCCCAAAAAACCGAAGGTTTCGCCCGGCTTCACGTCAAACGACAAGTCCTCAATGACGGTCTTGTCGCCAAAGCGCATCTGGAAATTGCGGATATCGATCGGGAGGGGATGCGGCATATCGGATTTATCATACACCCGCGTGCCGATTATGCGGCGGCCGATTGCTGATGTGAGTTAGGACTGGCCATGTGACCCCGCAACAGACGCTGAGTCCGCAGTGACCTGCGATCCACCCGGTCCAGACGCTGACTTTCGCCCCGTGCATCACCCTCAAGCATTTCGCGCAATTGGCGGATGTCTGTCTTGAGCTCCGTCTTCATGTCCGCCATTTCGGTCCGCAATTCTGTCCGTAGAGCGGTCATTTCTGACCGCAATGAACTTTCGGATGCACCAACCGCGCCCTCGACGACGTCTGCTACGATTCCTCGGATTTGGTTGAGGTCATTAGGCGTAAGCGACATGCTAGTTCCTGTTACTTATCCAGTGTAAACTCCACCTCGGGTACATTATAGCGAACAAAATGCGAACAGACAAAATTAACGCCTCGCCTTGAAGCGTTTGGGAGGACCTCCAGGCTAGTGAATCGCGTGTAGCAAACGCAATATGCCGATGGTCTCATTGCCGGCAAGGTGCCTCGCGATTGTGATGTCAGTCAAACCCTGGGGATCCTGTCCGATGAGATAGACTGGCGCGTAGCCCTTTTTGGCGGCCGTGGGGCTGATCCAGAATCGCGCGAATACATTGTCTCGTCCTCGAAAAAGCGAGCGAAACAGGCTTACTTTGGCTTTGTTGGTCGCCTCGTGCTCCCCCACCAAACTCTTATCCTAGCCGCCGCTTGATCTCTGCCAGGGTTTGACGCTGGTCAGTCTGCAGGCGACGGATTTCTTTGGCCCGACCGATCATGGTGAGTTCATAGAGTTGGTATCCGCCGGGGGTATGCGAGGCCACCTCAAGCAGGCCTTCACGGGTCCAGTGGCGAAGAGTCGGGACGGTCTCCTCGGTATCCTTAGCCAATTCGCCAATCTTGAGGAGTTTGGCGGCACCGGCACCGGGGCTTGCAAGAGATGGCCCGCCGACTGATTCAAGGTAAATGTCGAGAGAGCGATCGATGGAAGCATAGATGCAATCATAATACCCGTCCATCGGGCCGCCGGTCTGGGCGGTTTCAAGTGAAGTAATATAGGTGCTCCGATCCTCTGGACGGAGGATGGCAGCGGGGTAGCCTGTCTGCATGAGGAGTAGATTCATGAGGAGTCTGGCGGTTCGCCCGTTACCGTCGACAAACGGGTGGATACTGACTAGCCTGAAGTGAGCATCAGCCGCGATCTTTGCGGGATGATCAGAGTTCTCTGATTTCAGCCATGTGGCAAATGCAGCCATGAGGTCTGGTACCTTTAGGTAGTTTGGCATTACGGCCCGGCTACCGGCGATTCGCACCGGGACGCTTCTGTAGCGCCCGGCGTTTACGTCAGCAGTGCCGCCTAGGATTCTCTCATGTAACGAAAGTATGAGGTCCTCTGTGATATCTGTGCGATCCCCACCGACAAATTGCTCGATATAGTCAAATGCCCGAGCATGGCCAGCAGCTTCCATAACTTCTTTGAGCGTTTTGCCCTCAATGCCAAGCCCCTTGTCTACCACCAGTGCCGTTTCCTGGCGCGTTAGGGTGTTGCCCTCGATGGCGTTCGAAGTGTAGGTCAGCTCAACACGAAACCACTCCCGAAGATTATTGATCAGCTCGGGGGCGAGGGGCTGAAACTGATCCAGCGATTGTTTCTTGCGACTGATGTTGGCTAGAATTGTATACATAGTATGCAGTGTAACGTCACGCTTTACGGTTGTCAAGATGCCCACATACTCCGTGAAGTTTGCGTCAATGTCTGCCTTGCCCGACGAACGAACCGTCGGAGGTCCCACTCGTTAGGGCTTAAGCGAGGAATTCGAGCTATAGAACCCAAAGGGGATTCGAACCCCTGGTTTTTCCTGTGTCAAAGCCATTAACCCCAAATAACTCTCGCTCCTTCGAAAGACTGAGGGCCATTTTTGGCTTGTGGTAGCGAATGTCTAAATGGTGGAGCTGGAGGGATTCGAACCCTCGACCTCTGCAATGCGAATGCAGCGCTCTAGCCAGCTGAGCTACAGCCCCACGGACTGATACATTGTGCCTGTTTGAGCGGTGGGCGTCAATCGGCCGAGCTGGATTCGGACTCGGCCTCGTCGCCGTCGGAGTCGCCCATGAAGCCGCCGGATTGGTGGCTCCAGAGGCTGGCGTACTGGCCGCCGGCTTCGAGCAATTGGGCGTGCGAGCCCTGCTCGACGATGCGGCCGTGGTCGAGCACCACGATGCGGTCGAGCCGCTGGACTGTGCTGAGGCGGTGGGCAATCACGATGGCGGTGCGGCCCTCCATGAGCTGCCACAGCGCGTCCTGGATGAGCTTTTCGGACTGGCTGTCGAGCGCCGAGGTGGCCTCGTCGAGGATTAGGATCGGTGCCTGCTTGACCATGGCGCGGGCGATGGCGATGCGCTGGCGCTGGCCGCCGCTGAGTTTCACGCCGCGCTCGCCCACCAGCGTGTCGTAGCCGTGGGGCAGGCGCTCGATGAACTCGGCGGCGTGGGCGCGGTGGGCGGCGAGCTGGATGTCGGCCTCGGAGGCGCCGTCCTGGCCGTAGGCGATGTTTTCGGACAGGCTGCGGTGGAAGAGCAGCGGCTCCTGCGGCACGTAGCTGATGGCGCGGTGCAGGTCGTCCTGGGTGATGGCCGCGATATTTTGGCCGTCGATGGCGATCTCGCCAGCTTCGAGGTCCGAGAACCGCAGCAGCAGCTTGGTGAGGCTGGTTTTGCCTGACCCGGAATGCCCCACCAGGCCGATCTTTTCGCCCGGCTGAATGCTGAGGTTGAAGTCAGCAAACAGCGGTGTGCTGCTTTCGGGATGCGCGAAGGTAACGCCGCGCAACTCGATGGCTCCAGGGCCGATGCGCAGGGGTTCGGGCCGGGCGGGATCGGCGATTTCGGGCTTAATCTGGAGGATTTTGGTCATGTCGGAAGCATCGCCCAGCGCGCGGTTGTATTGGCGCAGGACGTTTTGGAATTCCCAGAGATATCCGGCCAGCGACGCGGTGTAGGTGACCATGAGGAAAATCGTGCCGATATTTGCTCGCAGCAGGCCAATGCCGGCCACGGCCATCACGATCGCGAGCACCTTGATGCCCTGCGTGATGACGGCCGCGAAGTTTTCGCGGAACAGGGTGGTGACCATGGACCGGTGGGCGGCGGCCCGGACCTTGGTGCTGATACCCCAATACCGGTCCTCTTCGTGGCGGCTGCGGGCGAAGGTTTTGACCGCGAAGATGTTGGTGATGGAATCGGCCAGGTAACCGGTCTGGCGGCTCTGAAGCGCGGATTCGACGGTGTTGGCCTCGCGGACCGCGCGCGAGAAGAAAGTGGTCCCGAAAATGTAGACGAAACTCGCGATGATGAGTCCCAGCACAAACAACGGCGCGCGCGGGTACAGGACCGCGATGGTGACCGTGAGGGCGGTAACGATGGGGATAATGTTGAACCAGGTGGCGTCGGCGATGCGGATGTAGGCGCCGGTGAGCTTGTTGGCCTGCGATACCAGCGAGCCCCCAAACCGGTTATTGTGGAAGTTCGCGCTCATGTTCATGAGGTGGCGGAAGATGTGCTGCGCCAGGTCGCGGGTGGAGTTCATTTCGAGGGTCCACACCAGCCAAATCGTGATGCGCCAGGCGATGACCCCGCCGGCCAGCGCTACTACAGCAAACCAGACCAGCTGCGGGCCGAAGCTGGCCCACAGGTTGTGCGGGTCGTAATTGCCGGTGCTGAGGCGCGTAAGGATGCCGGCCGTAATGAACGGGAGCGCGAAATCGTTGAGGATTACACTCACCGGAACGGCAACAAAAAGCGGCCACAAGTATTGGGGGTAACGGGTAGCATGGCGCCAGATTAGGCTGAGTGTTAAGTTGGTGGTTGATTGGGGTTTGGACATAACAAAAGAGTTTAGCACTTTTGGCTTATGCTTGGCAAATAAATTGGGCGGGTCTGTTCAGGATTTAGCCGAGCCAGGCGAGTTCGGCGTCGCCGATGCGGATGGTGTCGCCGTCCTGGGCGCCTTGGCGCATCAGCTCGCGGCGGACGCCGGTTTTGGCCAGGATGTCGCGGAGGCGGCGGACGGCGTCGTCTTGTTCGAAGTTGGTGCGGCGGGCGAAGCCTTCGATGCGCTCGCCCGTCACGCGCCAGACGCCGGCGCCTTCCGGGGCCACGCGCCAGAAATCAGGGAGGTCAACGGCTTCGATCACGGGCACGGCGGCCTCGGCGAGCTCGGCCTCGCGCTTGGCGCGGGCGGTTTTAACGAGCTTGGCGGCGGCGCGCAGGACATCGGCCAGGCCCTGGTGGGCGACGGCGGAGATGGTGAAGATAGGGGTTTTGCCGGCGGCACGCCCCGGCGCACCTTCGGCTTTTTTGACGGCGGACACGGTCGCCTTGAGCGCTTTGGCGTCGACGGTGTCAGCCTTGGTAATGACAATGAGCTGCGGCTTTGCGGAGAGGTCCACCTGGTACTGCGCCAGCTCGGCCTGGATGGTGCGGTAATCGGCGGCGGGGTCGGGCGAGCCGGCGTCCACCAGGTGCAGGAGCACGGCGGTGCGCTCGATGTGGCGCAGGAAGTCGTCGCCGAGACCTTTGCCCTCACTGGCGCCTTCGATGAGGCCGGGAATGTCGGCCACCAGGAAGCCGAAGTCGTCAATGTCGACCACGCCCAGGTTGGGCACGAGGGTGGTGAACGGATAATCGGCGATCTCGGGCTTGGCGGAGGATATCACCGACAGCAGCGTGGATTTGCCGGCGTTGGGCAGGCCCACCAGGCCGACGTCGGCGACCATCTTGAGCTCGAGGCGCAGGCCGTGGGTTTCGCCTGGTTCGCCGAGCTCAGCGTTGCGCGGCGATTGGCGGGTGCTGGACTTGAAGTGTGCGTTGCCGAAGCCGCCGCGGCCGCCGCGCGCGATCACGGCCTCGTCGGCGGGGCCGGTGAGGTCGGCGAGCAGCTTTTCGTCTTCCCAGAGCTGCGTACCCTGCGGCACTTTCACCACCGCGTCGGCGCCGTGTTTGCCGTGCATGCGGTTGCCGCCGCCGGGCGCGCCGGCCTCGGCCCGGATGGTTTTGGCGTTGCGGTAGGCGGCGAGGGTGTTGAGGTTGTGGTCCACGCGCACAATCACGTCGCCGCCGCGGCCGCCGTCGCCGCCGTCGGGGCCGCCCAGGGCCCGGTATTTCTCATGCCGAAAACTAGAGCGGCCATCGCCGCCCTTCCCCGCGCGTACTTCAATTGTGGCTGTGTCTACAAACATTACTACCGCTTAGTATACCAACTCTTGCTTTTTAATACTAGTTATGTTAATATATTCATGTCTCGCACACCTACAATTCCCAGGGGGACCCAATGACTGAGACCGCAATACCAGCCGGCTACGTCAGCCTCGAGCAACTGCTCGAAGAACTTCGGACCTTCGGGTTCGAACGGCAGATGGTCATGGAGCTGGTGACCGGACCGGCCACGCCGTACTACCGTAATGGCTTCGGACCGACGCACGACGAAGCGCTGTTTGCGATCCTCAGGGCCGCCAAGGTTCTGAACGACCGCTTCGGCCCTGCTCGCGTCCTGAAGGTTTTCTACCACCGGAAAGGCTCAACCACCGGCCTGACGATGGCGGACCTGGTGAAGAGCCGGGAATTCGCGACGTTGACCGATCACATCGATATGACCCGCGAGGGCATCGGCATGTACGCTCGGGAGTGATGTGCGGGCAACCCCGCGGCTGGTTGAGCGCTGAAGCGCTGACTGGCCGCGGGACCCACGGAATTATTTGACCTGCCTTCTAATGGGTAGGTCATTTTGTTCTCCCAAGTGGGTACTAATTTCGGTACGTATGGCTTTTTTTATATCATATATGGGTTCAGCGCGATACCATATATGGTATAGAAAGTCAGATACATCGTAAGGGATAGTGCCGGGTGGTGCGGCTAGTAAATGTAGCGGAAGGTGCCGGCCGGGACGGTGCGGTGGCTGACGCGGTCCCAGCCGCCGTTGTAGTTCATTTCCGAAACGGTCACCATGCCGCCGGAGACGCCCTCAACGTAGGCCACGTGGCCGTAGTAGCCGGCGCCGGTCCAGGCGATGGCGCCCGGCACGGGCGTGTAGCCGACTGAGAAGCCGGAGGCTTGGGCGTTGTAGTACCAGGCGTTGGCGTTGCCCCAGTTGCTGGGGACGTTGCGGCGGGAGGCCACGTAGTAGGTGCAATAACCGAAGGCGTAGCCGTTGCCGGAGTAGCTGAAGTGGGTGAGCGACGGTGCGGAGGTGTAGGCGCCGGCGACACGGCTGTAGCTGGTGGTGACGGGGGCGGGTTTGGGTGCGTCCTGCTTGACGCCGTCGGGGACGATGATTTTCATGCCGGGCACGAGGCCTTTGACTTCGGCGTTATTGAACGACAGGATTTGGGCGGCGTTGGCGCTGAAGGCCCCGGCAATGGAGTCGGCGGTATCACCGGCCTGCACCGTATAGAGCAGGCCCGAGACCGGCAGGATCGTGAGCACTTGGCCGGGCTTCACCATGTCGACGTCGTCGAGGTTGTTGGCCCACTTGAGGGTGGCGCTGGTAATGTTGAACTTGCTGGCGATACCCGACAGCGTGTCGCCCGGCTGGACGGCATATTGGGAGATGTCGCGGGTGGCGTTGCCGGCGGTTGAAACCACCTGGCGCTTGGCGAGTGAATTGTCGTCGGCGGTGAGGAGGGCGACCTGGCTGCTCTTGGTGGTGGCGGTCTTGGTGGCGTCGGCCTGGACCATCATCTGGTTCTTGTCGGCGATGTCGGCGGCGACTCCGGCGGTGGCAGCCGGGTCGAGTGAGGCGCCGATGCCGGCTTGGGAGGACATTAAGCGCACCGATACCGAGTGCGCCCGGTCGGGGCTGTTCCCGACTACCAGGAACGCGGCTGCCCCGATGAGCCCGAGATGGGCCAGGTAGCGCGGCCGGTAGTGGCGGCGGATTATGGCGATGTCGAGTTTGCGGGCGGTCCGGCGGGTTCTGCTTGAGACCTGAGTTTTTATGTTCGAAATGGACTCTGGAGTGTCTCCGGTTCCCCGGGCCATGCGCCCGATGGGGAACTGATCAAGGGAGACACTGAGGGCATCTCTACTAATAATGTTCTCCATCCCGTGAGTGCTATTACGCTCACGCTTATCTGTGTACTTTCGTAGTCTAATTCTGGTACGCCATAGGTGTCAAACGGGTTTCCAGGAGGAAATAATGTCGAAGAACAGTGCAAAAGGTGAGCCCATTTTTGTGACACTGACCGGTAGCACAGGTTTGGTATATGTCAAATCCGAGGCTGGAAAATGGTTGGCTTGGCCCTAAGCAGTACGGTAGTGTGCTGAATTTTGGTTAATTCCCCTAAAAGGCTGGTATGTCGCCCTCTATCTGCCTGTCGGCCAGTCTCTACTTAGAAATTACTCCCCATTTGGTATGCCACCCAAAAAGGGAGTAATATGCCGCCCATTAATACTCCCTCTCCATTTGATGAGCTCCCGAAGCCGCTGCGACCGGCGATTTTCTACATTCTTCTAGCCTTAGTGCGAGGTGCTTCGCACGGATATGTCCTGAAAAATGTGGCCCGAAATGATTCGTTTGGGAGCGTCAAGATCCCGGTAGGTAAACTTTATGATTTACTGATGACAATGTTTGAAGATGATCTCATTGAGCTTGCTGGAGACCGACCTGCGGGTAAATCGGGCATTCTCCGCACGCATTACCGGATATCGCAATACGGGACGATCCGCTTAAAAGAAGAGTTAGTCCGAATGGCTCATGCAGCCAAGATCGGCGAGGCAGCCGGTTTGCTAGATGACCAAATGCCGCTCGACCTCCAGCGTCTGAAGATGGGACGCCTATAGGTGCTTGGCGATGTTGGCCTGGTGCTCGGCGTAGGTTTTGGCGAAGTAGGTTTTGCCGTCCTTGCCGGTGAGGAAATAGAGGTAGTCGGTGGTGGCGGGGTGAGCGGCGGCGTCGAGTGAGCCGAGGCCGGGGCTGCAAATGGGCCCGGGCGGCAGGCCGGGGTAGCGGCGGGTATTGTAGTGCGAGTCGATGTTGACGTTAAAGGGCACTCCCAGAAGCTGGGAGGCATACACGGCCGTGACGTCGGAGCCGAGCGGCTGCCCCAGCTTGTAGCGCTTGAGGAATATCTGGGCCACGATCGGGCGGTCGGTGGGAATACTGACCTCGCGCTCGACGATAGAGGCCAGCGTGAGGCCCTGATGCAGAGTGAGGCCCTCGGCGGCAAAGGCCTGCACGTACTCCGGGCCCACGCGCTTGCCGAAGTTGTCGAGCATGGCGTTGACGAGCGTACCGGCAGTGGTAGTGGACGTAACGTCGTAGGAGTCCGGGAACAGGTAGCCCTCCAGGTCGACGCCGGCCGGTTTGCCGGCCAAAAAGCTCTGGGAGTGCGGCGCGGCCAGGGCGGCTTTGAAGTCCGACTGTGAAATGCCGAGTTCGGCGGCGGCGGTTTCGATCTGGCTGAGCCGGTAGCCCTCGGGTATGGCCAGCCGCTTACTGACGGTGCGGCCGCCGGCCAGCCGCTCGGCGATGGCGTTGGCGCTTTGCGTGGGCGCAATGAGGTACACGCCCGCCTTCAGCCGCGGACGCAGGCCGTGGAAGTTCACATAGGTAATGAAGGCGTCGTGGCTGCGGATGAGGCCGGCGCCGACCAGCCGGGTGGCGATGGCCGGGGCGTTTTCGCCGGCGTACACGGTGAATTGGCGCTCGGCGCCGGAGCTCGCCACCGGGCGCAGGCCCAGCCGGTAGCCGGCATAGAGTCCGGCGAAAGCTAGCACGATCGCTATGGCAAGGGCCGAGAAGAGGCGGCGCCGGGTGAGTCTACGCGTCATAGGCTGTCGAGATAATCCTGCAATATGAGCGCCGCCGCTTCGGCGTCGATGGCGCCGGGCTGGTACTTGCGGCCCGATTCCTTGAGCCGCTCTTCGGCCACGGCGCTGGTTCCGGCCTCATCCTGGAACACGGCCTCGATGTGGAGGCGGCGCCAGAGCAGGTCGTCGGCGAAGTGGCGCACGGCCAGGGTTTGGGGCGTGTCGTGGCCGTCGAGGTTGCGCGGCAGGCCCACCACCACGGCTTCGAACGGCCCCTCGCGCTCAATGAAGGCGGCCAAGTCGTGCGGCGCCAC
This sequence comes from uncultured bacterium, assembly GCA_963740635.1. GTDB lineage: Bacteria > Patescibacteriota > Saccharimonadia > UBA4664 > UBA4664 > UBA5169. The sequence goes on from CAVUEQ010000001.1 coordinate 762,636, forward strand.
GGTGGAGTGCGGCGAGGCCAGCTTGGCATCCTTGTCGGCCACAGCCAGGCCGACCCGTTTGGCGCCATAATCTATTGCTAGATATTTAGCCAACTTTACCCTTCCTCCCCCTCTCCGAAGGTTACTTGCTTTGTGCGACTGTAATCGTAATCGATATTTTATCAGACCGGCTGGGCATGCTCGACTGCCAGGGGGGCGAAATGCTGATATCGGCGCGGGTAACGCCGGGCAGGCCGGAGGCGGTATTGGACGCATCGCCGAAGCGCTGGCCCTTGAGCCGGTCGGCGATGGCGGCCTTGTCGAGTTTGGCGCCGCCGTAGGCCTCGGTGGTGAGGTGGAAGGTTTGGCGGCCGGCCGAATCTTTGTTGGCGGCCGTTACCTGCGCGTTGCCCAGGCCGTCGTCGTAGATCTGGTTGTTGCTCCCCACTTGTTTTTGTTCCACGACATGCAGCAGGTCGGAATAATCGGACTTCTTGACGGCCAGCACCGTGTAGGTGACCTTGAACGACAGGTGACCGGTGTCTCCCTCGGAGCCGACGGCGGGAGAAGAGCTAACGTTGTCGGTGGTAACGGTCTGGGAAGCCGGAATGGCGACGTAGCCGCTCGGTACCCGGGCGGCGAGGTCACGGGCCGAGGCGTCTTTGTCCTTGTCGAGCAGAGCGGCTTTTTCGGTGTCGACGTCGGACTGGGCCACAATCGTCACCGTCTTGGTGGTACCGCCTGACATTTGCGCGCCCTGGCCATAAATTTTGGCCTGCATCGAGCCGCTATAGCCGGGGATGGAATATTTGGCCGGCGCTTCATTGTAGGTGTCGCCGGATTGGTCGGCCTCGACCGGGATGGGGTCGGATTTGCCTGGGTTGAGAACGATTTGACCTCCCTGCAGGCCAACGGTGGCCCCGGGGACAGAGCTGTCGGCGGTGGTGCGGAAGATTTTGCCGTCGGGAGCTTGGAAGCGGGTGCCCGCCACAAAGGCGTGCGAGCTGGTGTCGTATTCGTTGTAAGCCGTGATGTTGCCGGAGGCCTTGGTGCCGGCGTCTTTTTTACCGGTGGGCGTGAACGGGCCGTTGAGGTCTTTGCTGACCGTGACGGTCTGGCCGGCCAGCACGGCGGCGCCCTGGTCGGTGGCGCCGGCGGGGTCGATGGCGTAGGTGGTGTCCACGCTGACCTTGCTGCCGGTGGCGTACAGGGTGACCTTGGCCGAGGTAAACAGGTACATGGCGAGCATGTAACCGCCCACCAACACCACGCCGGCGCCCACCCACATCACCCGGCGCTGCAGCCGGCCGAAATTCGGGACTTTGGGCGGTTTTTTGGCCTTGGCGGGGGCAGCATCGGTGGGGGCGGCAGCGGCATCTTCGGACGGTGATTCGAGCGGATTGGTGGCGGAGGGCGGCGGCGGGCCGTCGCTGATGGGCAGGCGGCGCAGCAGCGGCTTCTTGGGGATCTTGGCCGCCGGGGGGACGGGCTGCTCAGGGGCCGGCGGCGGCTCGGGGTCGCCGGCCTCTATCACCTCCTCGCCGGTCTTGAGGTCCTCGGGCATTTTGGCTTCGGTCATCACGGCCTTGGCCCCGACCGACGGCGCCACCGCCAGGCCCACCCGGGCCGCTAGCTCGGTAGCGATGCGGTCGCCCGTGACCAACACGATTTCTTTGCCGCCTTGGTCCGCCGCCTTTTTGAGCAGTTTGAGATTAATTATGCTCTGCAGCATCGTCGAGCGCTTGGGTACGACGATTTGGACCGGCCCCTCACCAGACTTGCTCAGCTTATCAATGGCCGACGTGATGTCTTCATCGACCTCCAAATAGAGGGCGTTGTCCTTCATGCCTATTAGACTACCATAATTGTTAAGGTTGCGTTATAGTAGGCTCAACTAATAATAGGTGAGCACTAACAACATGGCGAAGAGGGAAGCAAAACTTAATCCATTAGTGGTAGACCGCGTACTGCTGGTGGGCGTTCTTTTGGCAGCCACGGGCTATATTATCCGGGGCAGTTGGCCGTCCGAGTTCTTCTACGCCAGTGCATTGATTCTCGGCGTTGTTTGGTCATTTAGGGCGATTACGACCAGCAAGTCGCGCGAGTTCCGCCTGCTCGCCACGCTGCTGCTTGTGCTGCTGGGTGCCTTGCTGGCTTTTGCCCTTGGCTCAGCCAAAACCGTCGTCTAGCCAGCGCTATATTTTTTGTATTGATATTTGCGACCGGGTGCGTTATGTTAAACGCCCCTGATGGGTTTTTCGGCCTCGCCGATAACTCATCTGGATAGACTTCCCCGCCGGCGCCTACATGCGGCGAACCATAAGCGGGGAGGCGGCCTCGGGCTGGACGTGCAAGGGGTTGTGCATGTACAGCCCGAGGTTCAGGCTCCAAAAGCCCGGGCCAGGAAACGACGTTTATGGATGGGTGGCGTCGTCTGGCCTGCCCTGGATCGGCTCGCCTCGGCCGATATTCCGGGGACACCCGGTGAGATAGAGTGGACGCAGCGGGGAAACCTGTAGCGGGTCTCACCGGGTGGGAAAAACGTTCCGGTGGAGTCATTCCCTTCGCTTCACCGGAACAAGGAGACACGGATGGCCTGGCCGCCTGGAGGCCGGCAACCGTCTCTCCAGTGAGAAGCCCAGTGGGGGCAGCGCCGGCTGACGGGCCACCCGCTGCCCCCCTGGGTCTCGCACCTTCCAACTTGGGACATTGTCCCTCTCAGATGTGCTCCGGTACGAGCTTCCCCCGTGGCTCAAGCTGGAGTAACACCGGCCCGGCGGGCGATTTTTACCCGCCGGGCCGGCAAATCATCTTGTTAGTCTGCGGCTTGCCCGCGGACCGGCCGGAAACCCCCGGCTGCCTAGTCGCTCAATGAGCGGTTTGCAGTCGGGGCGAACGCAATTATTTGATCCTAAGCTTGGCCATAACCTTTAAGACGAAATAGCCCGGGCGAGCTTGCGGGCGAGGGTGTCGGTGGTGGACTGCCCGCCGGCCTGGTCGAGCCCGAGGTTGGCCAGGCCCATGGGGGTGATGTCGGCGTAGCTGGTAAGCTTGCCGGTTTTGTCGACCACGCGGTTGACCTCGCTGGGGCTGATGTGGTTGACCACCGGCTTGCGCGCGAAGGCCAGACTCTTGTACCACTCCTTGCCCTTGAGCGCGTCCATGATTTGGGGCAGCCCGGTGCCGCCGCCGCAGAGCAGAATTTTGGCCGGGAGGTGGTCGACGCGGTCGAACTCGGCCAGGGATAGTTCCACGCCGGACAGCCACACCTGGATGTCGGCGTTCACGGCCTCCTCGACCAGCTTGGTGGCTTTGACGCCCAGCTTGCCGGTGCCGTAAGCAATTTTCATTTCCTCGGCTTTTTCGAAACTGGTATTGGCCACCTGGGCGATGCGCTTGGTGAAGGCGCGGCCACCGATGGCGAACATTTTGGTGCCTTCGACGCCGCCGTTGTTGACCAGCGCGATGTCGGTGGTGCCGCCGCCAATGTCGATGAAGATAGCTGAGAATTCGCCGGAGTCCTGGCCGCCCACGGATTTGGCGACCGCGAACGGCTCGGCGGCGATGTTGATGAGGTTGAGGTCGAGGTCGGAGGCCACGGTTTGCAGGGCGCCGAGGTGAACCATGGGGGCAAAGGCGTTGAAGAGTTGGATTGACACGTCTTTGCCCTGGAAGCCGATGGGGTTGGTGACGCGGTAGCCGTCGATCTGGACGTCGACGATGGCGGTGTTCACGAGCTTCACCTCGAGCTCCTTGAAGCCGGTTTCCCAGGTGAGCTGCTCGCGGGCGCGCTCGAAAGCGCGGTATTGGACGCGGTCGAGGATTTTGCGCAATTCGGTCATGTCGATGGGGTCCGACGGTGTGGCGCGCTTGTAGCGCACGATGGTACTGGCGCCCTTCACCAGTTCGCCGGCAATGCCGATGACCACGTCTTTGGCCACTACGCCGGCCCCGCGCTCGGCCATTTTGAGGGCGGCGTCGCAGTTTTCGACCACGCCGGTGATGTCGGTGACGGCGCCGGAGCTCATGTCGGTGAGGCGCTGGCGCTGGCGTCCCACGCCCACAATTTCCACCTGCGAAGGCACCCCCGAGGCCGGGTCAATTTTGACCTCGCCAATGAGGGCTTTCACAAACTCAGTCCCGATATCGAGGGCCACAAGATAGCGCGGGCCGGGAGGGCGGCTGCGGAGTTTAACGAATTTTTCGAGCAATTTGGCCGGCATGCACGCGAACCCTTACCCCGCAATTGTACTGCTTATGGTGACATGAGCCAAACAAGGGATTTCCTAATAGGTAACGAGCGGGCACGATCTTTTTCGAGAATATGCCACTCATAAGGGGTGTTTCATTTTGGGACATTGATTAAGCGCAAGCGGCTTCCCTATCTGTAAAATTTCCCACTAACAACTCTATGTCCCAATTTGAGACATGTGCCGCACTGCGGGGTCCGAAAATGTTCTGCGAGGGCAGCGGCTTGGACGACCCTAGTGCAGCGGCGTGGCCGTGGGCTTGGGCGTCGCGGTCGCCTTGGGCGAGATGGTGGCGCCGGGCGTGGGTGTGGGCGAGGGTGCGGGTGTGGCCACCGGCGTGGGGGTCGGGGCGGGCGTGGCCTTGGCCTCCTCGAGCTGCCGTTTGAGGCTGTCGTTGTTGCCCATGAGCTCGGTGTTGGCCTGGTCGAGGTCGTTGGCGTGGCGCACGAGGAAGTAGCCGCCGATGCCGCCGCCGATTACCAATATGGCAATCACGGCCCACAGGAAGTAAAGTAATTTTCTTGAATACATGGCAGTAACCTTTCCGGAGAGTTAGTTTGAAAGTGTGGGCAAGGCCGCATTCTTGACGGCGGCCCGGGCAGCGGCCAATTCGTTGCGGCCGGCCTGGCCGTCAGCACAGGAGAAGTATGACGGCCTGTATGAATAAGTATAGCCCCCGACAATCTTCTTGAACGGTTGGTTGGCGGGCGTTTTGGTGGGGAACGGGGTGACGCTGGCGCTTGTGGACGGGCTCCGGCTGGGGCTGGGCGACGGTGTGGGCGTGGGCGCCGCCTTTGATCTTACCAGAGTGCCTAGGGCGCCGGCTTTGCAGGCCGGATATTTGGCCAGGAGTTTTTCGGTGGTGAAACCGGCCCAGGTATCGGTGCCGTCCTTCACCTCACCGTAAACAAGGTCGGTGATGGGGTCGGTGACCTCGAGTGAGACGCCGTACAGTAATATTTTGACGGTGGACTTGCCGGCTACTACCGGCGTGATAGGGGTGGGCGTGGGTTCGGTTGACGCCGTCGGTAAGGGGGTCGAAACGGGCACGTGGTCGGCTTGCATGCGGGGCTGGGTGAGGGTTACCCAGACGCAGCCCGCCAGGCCGAGCAAAACGCCAAGGAAAATTGGTCTCCCAAACCGCAAATAAGCCTCCTAATTCAGATACGAGGCCAAAATATAGCCCGTAATTCCATTTACTGTAATCTGTTGGTATTGCCCGCTCCCCGCTCCCAGGGTCACAGTCGTGCCGACCGGCAGTTGCGTATATGACAGCAGGACCTTGGAGCTAGTGCTGGGTCCAGAATGGATGTTGCCGGACTTTTTGACAGTGGTGGTTTTGGGGGCGCTGGCGTCAAGCACGGCGGGCGTGGGGGTGGGCGCCGGCGACGCGGCCGGCGTTGCGTCCGGCGTGGCCAGCGGCGAGGGCGTGGGGCTGGCGGGAGCCGAGGCGGTCTGCTGGTCCTGGTTGACCTGGTAGCGCAGGTCGGTGATTTCGCCCTGGAGCAGTTTGTGGTCTTGCACAGCCGCCTGGTGCTGGGCGATGTTGAGGTAGGCAGAGGCAGCCAGGCCCAAGCCTAATACAACCGCTATCACGACAGGCAGCGTTATGCCCCCTTGTTGGTTCACAAAAAAGCGCCTCACAATGCTTACGTATCTTATTGTAACAAACTAATTCTGCAATTTCTCATATTGCTTTAGATACCCCTTTATGTTTTAATGCTCACGTTCGCACCTTCCCTGGTGGTGTGAGCAATGTAGTGTGATGCCAGTCTCTTTCGAGACCTGGTGACGTTGGAGCCTGGTGGCACAACGCGGGTAACCCCGCGCCAAAACCACCATTATTAATTTTTCGCCGCGTGCCACAGGCGCCGGCTTCAAACCCGGCCCCTCCCCTGTCTCGCGCAAAAATTAATCCCCTCCACACCCCCCAGATCACCGCGAACGGTGCATCCGGCTTCCGGCCAAACTAAACGGCGGCAGCCAGAATGCATCTTCAAGGCGATAAGCATCAACAATACAACTTGTTAAACGCACCTTCGATCATGCCATTCTGGTGATCCTTCGGGATCATGCCGCGCGTGCAGCGCAGCCCACAGCCGGCCGATCGGTCGCAACAAGCACACACCATCCCAGACTTTGTCGCCTTGTGCGACGAACGACGAAGGTACGAACGCTAGGCCGTTCCGGGCAACCGGAGCGGCCTCGTACCCTTTTAGGGGCATGTTATTATCTGTGCGAGCTCCCTGCTCATTGATTTTGTGATCCCGGCGCCTGAGGAGGCAAACCATGGATGCGGCTTACCACGGACCGGCCGACCGCGTGTTGCGGTGGGCCGGCGTACTGAAATTGTTTGACCGCCTGGGTAGGCACTCCGACGGCACGTACAAGCGGCGGGCGGAGAAAATCCCCAACTTCTTGTGCTGGCTGCGGATCTACGGCGGCCCGCCGTCCGCCATCGCGACCGCCACGCTGGAGCTGTTGCACATCTACTTCTGGGCACAGTTCGCCCTGGCGGTTTTGACCGGGCTGATAGCTCTGGACCTGTTCGACGGTCCGATAGCCCGGCGGGCGGGTCTGCCCAAGCGGGCGGAGCCCGTGGGCAAGTATCACGGCGCCACGCTGGATGCGGCCTCGGACAAGGCCGTGATCGTGCCGGCGCTGATAGCGGCCCTGGTGATCACCCATCACGAACTGCCCGGCCCGGCCCAGGGCGTATTCGCACCGATCGCGGGAATCTTGATTGGCTTCGATGCCGTCTTGATGTTGATAACCGTGATGGAAGCCAATGCCGCCGCCAAAACCTGGGACAAGGGCGCGACGGCGAAGCCGCGGTCGGGGTGGTTTGGCAAAACCAAAACCTTCCTCGAAGGCGTAGGCGCGACGCTGGTGTCGGGCAGCCTGGTGTGGGAATGGCCGGTGGCAGGTGAAGCCGGCATATGGCTGGGCACGGTGGTGTTGGCCGCGAGCGTGCCGTTCGCGATCATGAGCGTCGTCCGGCACCTGGACAACTTCGCCAAGATCAACCAGTCGATTGGCGCCGGCGTACCGCGGTGGATGGCCAAAGCCGGGCCGCCGCGCCGCTAGCAGCGGTTTCGCAGGGACTCCCAGGGTTGACCGGCTTCCAATCGCGGAAGCCGGTCAACCCCTGACCGCTCTTGCTTTTCGTACGATTTGTGCCATTATATAGAATGTCCGCAATACCCGGTTACTACCTGGCAAGGCACCGTGAAAGGGTGATGTTCATGAAGAACAGGCTGTTTTTGTACGGAACGCCGGCGTTAGTGGCGGCAGGCTGGTACTTGCTCCTGCTGTTTGGGCCGCTGAAGACCACTTTCGACTGGGGCGGGTGGCCGCAAGTGTTGCTGGTTCTGGCCGGCGTGCCGCTCGCCGTCGGGGCCTGGATCATCGTCCTGGCTGTCCCGCGCTGGAAGGCGTGGGGGCCGGAGCGCGGATCGGCGAATACCGATGCCAGCGGCCTGCCGGGGTTCCCCGAAGATGATTCCGCCTCAACCGCTGCCCCACCGCCGCTGCCCGTGGCAGCTCTGGCCGGCACACCGGCCCGGACCCCTAACGGCCACCGGCGCCCGGGGCAACTATTCGTGACGGTCCTGCCTCCCAGGTCTGCCCGCGAGGAGTATGCTAAGGCGTACTCTTCTTCACGCCTGGTAGCAAACTACGTCAGCACTCATGGGCGGATACCCATTGCTGATGAGACGGGGCGCCATCGGCGCCTCGAGTAGGAAGGTACGCGGACGCAAGGCCGGTTCCGAACTCGGAACCGGCCTGAGTCTTGCCAAAATGCTTATGCTTAATTGTATTATTCGAGAACGGCTTTGATGCGGCGGATGCCGGCGGAGCTGGATTCCTCTTTGGTGATTTTGTAGCGTTTGCCGCCCTCGCCTAGCGCGGCGGTGTGGGTGACGTGAGGGCCGCCGCAGATTTCTTTACTGAACCACTCCCCGTCCGGGTCGCCGGCCGTATAGACTTTCACCGTGTCGCCGTATTTATCACCGAAGGCACCCAGCGCACCCTCTTCGAACGCCTGCGCAGTCGGGATTTCGCGGAAGCCCATGGGCCAGTCGCGCTCGATGTTGGCGTTTACGATATCCTCGACCTGTTTGATCTGCTCCGGGGTCATTTTCTCGGGATGGCTGAAGTCGAAACGCAGGCGTTCGGGGGTGATGTTACTACCGCGCTGAATGACGTGGTCGCCAAGTACCTCGCGCAGGGCTTTGTAGCCGAGGTGGGTGGCGGTGTGGTATTTGATGGAAACGTCGGAATGGTCGGCCAGGCCGCCCTTGAATTGGCCGGCGGTGGCGGTGCGGGAGCGGTCACGCTGTTCGCGCAGGAGAGCTTCGAACTCGCTGTGCCAGTGCTGGTTGACGGGGATGTGCTTCTCGTGGGCTTCCTCGAGCGACAGTTCAGGCGGGAAACCGTAAGTGTCGAACAGCACGAAGATTTTGGCGCCGGTGAGTTCGTCGCCGGCCAGTTTCTTGAATTCTCGCACGCCGCGCTCGAGGGTTTTGCGGAACTGTTTTTCCTCGGCCACGAGGGTGTGAATGATGGCTTCTTCGCGGGCGGCCACCTCCGGGAAATCGTCGCGGTAGAGCTCGGCGATCACGGGCACTACCAGCTCCAGGAAGTCCTCCTTGAGGTCGAGGGCCAGAGCCTGGCGGATGGCGCGGCGGATGAAGCGGCGCATGACATAGCCCTGGTCTGTGTTACTGGGCGCCACGCCGTCGACAGCCAGGAAATACCGCCGCGCGCAGGTGGTCGGCGATGATGCGCATGGCCTCCGGGTTTTGGTCGTAGCGGATGCCGCTCATTTCCTCGAGCTTGCGAATGATCGGCCACAGCAGGCTGATGCGGAACATGTCGCCGCTCCCCTCCTTGGCCGCCGCGATGCGCTCGAGGCCGCCGCCGAAGTCCACGTTTCGCTTGGGCAGCTCGTCGAAACCGCCGTCCTCGCGCTTGATGATATTGCATAAACACCGAGTTACCGATCTCCATGAAGCGGCCGCAGTCGCAGTTGGGGTGGCAGTGCTGGCCCCACTTCGGGATCGTGCTCGATATGGGTGAATTCGTAGAACATTTCCGAATCCGGCCCGCCAGGTTCACCCGCGGGCATGTTTTCGGGCACGCCGGCGCGGCTCCACCAGTTCTTCCTGGCGTCGTAATAAAAGATGCGCTCGCCGGGATTGATGCCGCGGTCGTAGCCGCCTTGTTCGGAGCCGATATGGGCCGCTTCGGCCTGAACGCCCTTGTCCGCGAACAGCTTTTTCCAGATCGCGACTGATTCGTCGTCGCGGGGGATGTCATTTTGCTGATCGCCCGCTAAAGACGGTGACGTATAGATTCTGGTCGGGTCGAGACCCACCACGCCGGTGATAAATTCCCAGAACCACGGGAGCTGCTCGGCTTTGAAGTAGTCACCGAGGCTCCAGTTGCCGAGCATCTCGAAGAAAGTAGTGTGGCGGTTGTCGCCGACTTCGTCGATGTCCTCGGCGCGGAAGCAAGTCTGAGAGTTGACCAGGCGGGTTCCATTCGGGTGCACCTCGCCGAGCAGATACGGAACGAGTGGCTGCATGCCGCTGCCGGTAAAGAGCGTCGTGGGGTCTTCGCGCGGCACGAGGTTGGCGCGCGGGATTACGGCGTGGCCGCGGCCGGCGAAGAATTTAAGGTAGGCGGAGCGAATTTCGTTCGTGGTCATGCGGGATATTGTACCTTCCAGAGAGCTTTGGTGTAAACGCCCGGATGTGCTGCGGGCCGCGAGTGCGGTAGTACCGGGAAGAAAAATAATTCCAATGGAAAGGTGGGCGCCTTTCGAACTTGACGCAACGCATTGTCACGCCAAGCAACCTGACACGACGCATCGCAGCGCCGCACCAAGGAAATGTTACGCCCACCTAACCCCAACCACGGCTTCGGGAAAATAAGGCACCTCCTTTCATGGCGGTGCGAATGCCGTCGTTGAACAAGTAATTGTTCGAGGCATCACTCCTTTCGGTCTGCGGTTAGGGCGAGTGTATTATACTCGCACAACATTCCGCCGCCAAGCACAACCTCTCCATCGTAGATGACGGCGGATTGGCCGGGGGTGAGGGCGCGCTCGGGGCGGGCGAGGGAGATGGCGAATGCGCCGCCGGAGGCGGGGGTGATTTGGCATTCGATGAGCCCGGCGCGATGCCGGCTGCGGAGCTGGTAGGTGCGGCGGGGCTGGGGCGGCTCGCCGATCCAGTGGGCGCCGGCGATGGTGGCCCGCGTGGAATCGAGCACGGCCGTGGCTGGGCCGGGGGCTACATAGACAGTGTTGGTGGCGACATCCTTGCCGGTAACGTAGTAGGGCTGCCCGCCGCCGATGCCGAGGCCGTGGCGCTGGCCGGTGGTGTAGAACACGGCGCCCTGGTGGGTGCCGAGCTGGCGGCCCGTAGTGAGGTCGAGGACCGGTCCTGGAGCCACCTCCAGGTACTGGCGCAGGAATTCGCGCAGGCCGACCTCGCCCACGAAGCAGATGCCCTGCGAATCCGGTTTTTTGGCTGTGGGCAGGCCAAATTCGGCTGCCAGCCGCCGCACCTCGGGCTTGGTGAGTTCCCCTAGTGGAAATAATGTCTTCCCGAGAGCATCCTGCGAGACCCGGTAGAGGAAATAGGTTTGGTCCTTGTTTCGGTCGCGGGCGGCTAAAAGTCGATTTTCGACATTTGAGCCGGTGGCATGCTCCACGCGCGCATAATGCCCGGTGGCAATGAGGTCGGCGCCGCTGCTCAAAGCGGTGCGCAGAAACAGGCGGAATTTGATCTCCTGGTTGCACAGCACGTCCGGGTTCGGGGTGCGGCCGGCCTGGTATTCGGCCACCATCACGTCGACCACGTGCTGCTTGTATTCGGCCTGGAAGTCGAAGACCTTGAACGGGATGTCGAGCACCGCCGCGGCGGCGCGCGCGTCGGCCAAATCCTGCTTCCACGGGCACTCCACGCCCGCCACGTCTTGGGTCCAATTCTTCATGTACACGCCCACGACCGAATAGCCCTGCTGCTTGAGCAAGGCCGCGCTCACGGAGGAGTCCACTCCCCCACTCATACCGACGTAGACGGTCTTCATAACTTGACTATTTTACATATTTATTGCTTTTAAGGAAAGGGTTCGGGTAGTAATGGGCTGGTCCCAAATAACGCAAGACGCGCATAATGAAAGCATGTTTTCTTATAAAGTATTTCTTCTCCGGTTGGCGCACGGCTTGTTTGCGGCGTATTTTATTGCCTGCATCGGAGTATTGCTCTACAGCGATGTGACTGGACGCATGGGCGTGCCTTTAATAGTGGCTGTAGTGAGCCTGGCTCTTGAGGGATTTGCCGTCTTCATCCTGAATAAGGGTGACTGCCCACTAATTCACATTCAGCGCAAAATTGGCGACGAGGTGCCATTTTTTGAACTAATTTTTCCGCCTGCGATGGCCAAACGGGCGATCCCGGTGTTTGCCGGGCTGACGTGGGTGGCGGTTGGCGTGCTGGTGGTACGCTTGGCGGTCGCAATTATTAATCCGTGAAATCCTGGGTGACCATGAGGCCGTAGGGTCCGCCGTCGACAATGCCGATGCCGACGGTGCGGTAGCTGGTGGAGAGGATGTTGGCGCGGTGGCCGGGCGACTTCATGAGACCGTCGTGGGCGAGCTGCAGGTTGGGCGCGAGCGCCAGGTTTTCGCCGGCGCTGCCAAAGTCCACTCCGCCCGCACGCATGCGGTCGAAGGGAGATTTGCCGTCGGGACTGATGTGCGAGAAGTAGCCCTCGGCAAACATGTCGGCGGAGTTGGCGCGGGCAACGGCGCGGGCCTTGGTGTTGAGCGCGAGCTCGGGCAGGCCGCGGCTGGTGCGTTCATGGTTGAGCAGGGTGAGCATGGCGGTCTCGGCAGCGGGGGCGGCGGCGACGTTGGTGGTGGTGAAATGCAGGTCGATGCGCTCGTCGCTCTCGGGCTCGGCGGTGACCGTGAAGAAGTTGAGGCTGTCGTTGATGTCATGGCCAAGGCCGGCCGCGAGCTCGGCCTGCAATCCCCCGCTGGCGGCCAGGAGTTGCCCCGCCACCGGCGCGCCGGTCACCGGCCTTTTAGCGGCGGCGCTGAGCGGCAGGCCCGCGAACACTATGAGACCGAGGGTGATGACGGCGGCGGCCTTGAGGGCGTTTAAGACCGCCCCGCCGGCGCGGCGCAGCGGCGACAGCCGCAGGTGGCGGTGCAGGTGGGGTAGCAGCACGAAGCGAATGATCAACGCGCAGGCGACCTCGGTGATGGTCCAAATGCCCACGAACGCCACCACGTTGCCGAGGGCGGCAGTGACGTGGGCAAAGATTTCGATGCCGAGGCCCACCGGATGGTATAGGCCCAGCGCGACGTAGGTGGCGGCCATAAAGCTGACCAACTCCAGGCCGATGAGGACCATCCCGCGCTTGGTGCCGGAATAAGCGGAGTACCCAAGGGCGGCCAGGATACCTATGGCCACCAGCCAGCTCACTGGCTGCTGCTCCCGCTGACTAACTCATAGACTACCTTTTGCAGCTCGGAAAAGGTGAGCGAGCGGCTTTGGGGCGTGGCCCACCAACGCGACCGCCGCCACGCGTCGTCGAACGATGAATGGTTGATGATAATGAATTTTGATCCCAGCGCCCGCCGGAATTCAATGTAGGCCCGCCGCTGATGGTAGGGCGAGGTCACCAGAATGATGGAGTGGAGGTTTTGCTGATGAATGATGGCGGCGGCGCCCGAGGCATTCTCGCGGGTGTTGGTAGCCAGCTCATCCAGGGAGATGGCCGAGGCCGGGACTCCGGCGTTCAGCGCCGCTTGTTCCATGGCTTTGGCGTTCGACGGACCGTTGGGGTCGAGTGCTGCCCCCGAGAAGATGATATTGGCAGCATAGCCGTCTTGGTAGAGTTTGATAGCTTCGGCGGCGCGGGCGCCGGTTTCACCACCCGAAATGGCCACCACGGCGTCGGCTTTGGCGAGTTTGTCCTGAGGTGAGAGATAGTAACCGATGCCAAAAAAGAACACGGCCCCCAACCCGGCGATGACCACGAAAAATATAACCACCCCCAGTAGGAACCGCTTCATATGTGTAATTGTAGCAGCTTGTGCTGAGATTATTGTTTACAGCTCGCGCAGGCGCTTGACGATTCCGGGGAGAACCTTGATGACCTGGCCGATTGACCCTGATGTGGCCGACCGCCCGAGGGTGAGGCGCAGGCTGCACTGGGCCTCGGCGGAGGTGCGGCCAATGGCCAGCAGCACGTGCGACGGGTCGAGGTTGCCGGTGGAGCAGGCCGAGCCGGTGGAGGCTTGGATACCGGCGTTGTCGAGGTAGAGCACCATGGCCTCGCCCTCCGCGCCGGGAATGGTGAGGTTGAGGTTGTTAGGCAGGCGGCGGCGCGGATCGCCGTTGAGGCGCGCATCCGGGACGGCGGCGGTGACGGCGGCGGCCAGCTGGTCGCGCAGGGCTCTGAGGCGGCGGGATTCGGCCTCGCGGCCGGCGGCGGCCAGCTCCAGGGCACGGGCCAGGCCGGCGATACCGGCCACATTTTCGGTGCCGCTGCGCCGGCCGCGCTCCTGGCCGCCGCCGTACACCAGGGGCTCGAGGCTGGTGCCATGCCGCACGTACAGCGCGCCGGTGCCTTTGGGGCCGTAGATCTTGGAGCCGCCGATGGTCAGCAAATCCACGCCGAGGCGCGTGACGTGCAGGTCGAGGTAGCCGGCGGCCTGCACGGCGTCGGTGTGGAGGTAGAGCGGCAGGGTGATGCCGCGGCGGTCGCGGTCGGTGCGGACCCGCGCGACTAGCTTGCCAATGTCGGCGATGGGCTGGATGGTGCCGATTTCGTTGTTGGCCATCATGACCGACAGGAGGACCGTTTGGTCGGTGATGGCGCTCTCAATTTCAGCCGGGTCGACGATGCCGCTAGGTTTAACGCTGACCGCAGTTGCCTCGTGTCCCTCACGCTTTAATGGCTCCACGCAGCCCAGAACGGCATCATGCTCGATAGCGGTGGTAACCCAATGCGCCCCCGGGTGGGCCCGCAGCACCCCCTGCACCGCCAGGTTGTCGCCCTCGGTGCCGCCCGAGGTGAACACGATTTCGGTCGGTTTGGCGCCAAGAATGCCCGCGATGGAGCGCCGGGCCGCTTCGACCGCCCCACGGGTTTCGCGCGCCGCGGCATAAAGGCTCGAGGGGTTGGCAAAATCCCGCTCGAGGTATGGGCGCATAGCCTCAAGCACCGCCGCGTCGAGCGGGGTAGCGGCTGCGTGGTCGAGATAAATTGGCTGCAAAGGTTGGCCCATGGCCGCTAATTATGCCAGCTTACAAGCAGCTTTTCAATGAGCGAGGTCCGACCTTCACCGTGTTACTGGAATCCCGGTTGTGTTTGAGAACTACTTGAGCGTAAGCGGGATTCCGGTGTTTCGCTCAAGGTCGGACCTTGGCCCTTGACAGGTACTCCAGGTAGTCGCATGGCGTATCAAATAGTTGTAATACCGGCCGGGGGTCGACAAAGCTAGAAGCGCTGTCTGGCTGGAGGTAAACCTGCAGGCTGGAATGTTGGTGTTGGCGCCAGCCGAGTCCTGCGCGCTCCGGGTTTCGGTGGATATAGCGCGACTCCTCCATAAGGTGGGCAGCCCCAGCCACCCGGCTTGCCTTGTATTTTCCCTGAAACAATGGCCCAATACGCAAGTGGCGCTGGTTGAAGTAGATAACATACCCGGTAATTAACCTCTGGAACCATCGGCCCATTGCCCCGGTTTCAGTTTGGCTTAGTAATACGTGGAAGTGGTTCGGCATGAGGCAAAAAGCGAGTAAAGTAACGCTCGGCTCCCGCTCGAGGGCTTGGTGCATCTGCAACTTGAAGCGCTGGTGGTCATGGTGATCGAGGAAGATACGCCTGCGCTCAACCCCCCGGTTGTATGCATGATAAATGCCTTGGGGTAGGTCTTCTTTGATCGTGTGGCGAGACGGCATGTTTGACAGCCTAGCACCTGGTCCGTCGACCGGCAAGGTCCGACCTTCACCGTGTTACTGGAATCCCGGCTATGGTTCAGGGTTTGGTGAGGGTGTCCAAGATGACGGCACCGGAGATTTCAGTGAGGGCGGTTCCGGGAATGAGGAGCTTGGAGCGCCTGAGGCCGCCGCCAATGACCAAGCGGGAGACTTCGAGCAGGCTCTGGTCGATGAGGAGGGGCCATCCGCCGGGCAGCCCGAGGATCGTGATGCTGCCGTACTCCTGGCCGCTGGCATCCACGGCAAACTCGCGGCTGGCCATCGAGGTTTGGCGGGCGCCGAGCCGGCGGCGGATGAGGCCGTTGATGTCGGCGCGGGCGTGAGCAGGGACGAGACAGCCGGCGGGAGTGATGGCGCCGGCGCGGCGGCCCTCGACGATGAGGCAGTTGGCAGTCTCGGCGGGGTCAACCTGAAATTCTGCACAGAATGCGTCGGTGTCACTGAATTTGGGGTCGATTTCGCAGACCAGGATCTGAGAAACGAGCGTATGGCCCGACCATTGCTCGAGCGCGGTTTTGACGGGACCGGCCAGCAGGTCGGGGCGGTCGAGGGCGGAAGTGAATAGCAGGGTGCCGAAGGTTAGTTTCATATGCCGAAGAGTCTTTCGGCGTTAGTGGTGGTGGCGTGCTCGAGGTCTTCGAGGGACTCGCCTCGCAGGTGGGCCAGGAAGGCGGCGGTCCTGGCGATGTAGGCGGGCTCGTTGCGCTTGCCGCGATGCGGGACGGGCGCGAGGAAGGGGGCGTCGGTTTCGAGGATGAGGCGGTCGGGGGGGACGCGGCGGGCGGCCTCGAGCTGGGCCGGGTCTTTGGTGAAGGTCATGATGCCATTGAGCGCGACGTGGAGACCGCGCTCGAGGGCGCCTTCGAGCTCTTCGGGGCCGGCGGTGAAGCTGTGGACGAGGCCGCGCGGTGGGGTGCCGGCGCCGCCGTAGTCGTCGAGGATGGCGAAGAATTGCGGAAAGGCCTCGCGCACGTGAAAGACCATGGGCAGCCCGCGCTCGAGACCGAGCTCGATTTGGAAGCGCAGGGCGCGGTCCTGCTCGTCGCGAGTAGTCTCGGATTTGTAATTGTCGAGGCCGCATTCGCCGATGGCCACCACCGGCTCGAGCTCGGCCAACCGCGCGACCTCCTCGAGCGCTTCGTAGCCGCGGCCGGCGTCGTGGGGGTGGAGGCCGGCGCTGGCCCAGAGGTTTTCGTAGGCCCGGGCGACGGCGATGGCTTCGGCCGAGTCGGTGTCGTTAACGCCGACCACGAGCATTTTGTCGACGCCGGCGGCGTGGGCCCGCTCGAGCACGCCGTCTATTTCGTCGCGTAGTTCGGGGAAATGGACGTGGGCGTGGGTATCAATTAGCATTAAGAGCCCCGGTTAATGCCTGGCGCGGACATTACCGGGCCGCTCCGACGACGGCCGGCCGGACCATGATGTACTCGTCGGAGGTTTGCCCGTCTCCGACTCCAAGCCTGGTGGTGCCGGCGATCTCAAAGCCCAGCGACCGGTAAAGCGCTAGGGCATGCTGGTTCTCGGACCAGACCTGGAGGTAGATGCGCCCCGCCCCGGCGAGCCGCGGATGCTCCAGGGTGCGCTCCAGCAGCCGCCGGCCGATCCCCTGCCGCTGCAGGTCCGGGTCGATGTAGAGCCGGTCGAGCAGTTGGTCGCCGGGCTCGGGGGTGAGCTCCGGGAAATTGACTTGGCTGATTTGGGAGTAGCCCCGGACCCGTCCGCGCTCGACGTCCACCAGGATCACGTCGCCGTGCTCCAGCGCCTGGTGAAAGTAGACCTCGGAGCGGTTCTCGGCCAGCTCGCGGGCTAGCAGCCGGGGCGAGTAGGTATGGCCGAAAGCATGCGCGTACGACCGGGCAGCGACCGAGGCGAGGGCAGCAAGCTCGGAACGGCGGACTGGTCTGATCATTTGCCCTCGGCCTTAGACGGTTCGTGCTTGGGGAAGAGCAGGCCGACGTCGGGGCGGGCCACGCCGCCGGCGAAGGTGGCCGCGATTTTCTGGGCGGTGGCCGGCATGAACGGCATGATCATGGTGGCAATTTGGTTGAGGTCGGCCACGGCGTGGTGCAGCACTTCGGCGAGCTGGTTGGTGTCGGGGCGCTTGCCACCAACGGCTAGCTCCCAGGGCTTCTCCTCTTCGAGGTACTGGTTCAGGCCGCGGATGAGCAGCCAGACTTCGGCGAGGGCCTTGTCGAAGCGCAGGGCAGTCATGGCCTCTTCGTACGGCCGAACGTCGTGGGAATGCTGCGGCAGGTCGCCGACGATGCCCTTGAAGTACTTGCCAAACATCACCTGCACGCGCTGCACGAGGTTGCCGAGGTCGTTGGCGAGGTCGGCGTTGTAGACCTGCTCCATGCGGTTCCAGGAGAAGTCGCCGTCGGCGTCGGAGGGAATTTCGCGCAGCAGGTAGTAGCGCAGGGCGTCCAGGCCGTATTTGGCGATGACGTCGGCCGGCGCCACCACGTTGCCGAGCGATTTGCTCATCTTGTGGCCTTCGCTCGAAATGAAGCCGTGGGCATAGATGGCCTTAGGAACCGGCAACCCGGCCGAAATCAACATCGCGGGCCAGAGGGCGGCGTGGAAGCGCGTGATGTCTTTGCCGATCACGTGAATATCGGCGGGCCAATAAGTGGTGAACTGCTTGGCTCCCAGGTCGGGGTAGCCCAAGGCGGAGATGTAATTGGTGAGGGCGTCGTACCACACATACATGACGTGGGTTTTGTCGTCGGGCACCTCAACCCCCCAGTCGAGCTGGCTTTTTTCGCGCGAGATACTGATGTCTTCGAGGCCGCGGTCGAGCAGGGCGAGCATCTCGTTGCGCCGCGAATCCGGATAGACCACCAGCTTACCGGAGTTGATCAGCTCGCGGATTTGCTCGGTGTAAGCGCTTAGTTTGAAAAAGTAATTTTCCGCCTTCATATGCTCGAGGGGCTTTTTGTGGATGGGACAGACGTGGTCCGGCACGTCGATGTCGGTGTAGAAAGCCTCGCAGCCGGTGCAGTACCAGCCCTCATAAGGCTGCTTGTAAATGTCTTTCTTGGTGGCGGCCCAGAGGGCCTGGGCGGCGGCTTTGTGTTTGGGGTCGGTAGTGCGAATGAACTGGTCGACCGAAACGTTGATCTCGCCGGTGAGGTCTTTGAAATGCTTGCTTACCTCGTCGACGTAGTCCTGCGGGGTAAGGCCTGCGGCCTCGGCGGCCTGCTTGTTTTTGTTGCCGTTTTCGTCGGTGCCGGTGAGAAACCAGACTTGGTCGCCGCGTTGGCGGTGATAGCGCGCCAGCACATCGGCCTGGATTAGCTCCATGGCATAGCCGATATGCGGGGCGGCGTTGGTGTAGGCGATGGATGTGGTGACGTAGAATTTGGCCATCGTAAGGGTATCGTTAACTGCGTTATCGTAGCATAAATCTTATCCGGGCATCGACCCTTCGTCATGTATGTGTGTTTTTATATCATATATGGGTTCCCGCAGATACCATATAAGGTATAAAAAACGTGATACACCTCGAAGGAGGCTCGCCGTTACTGTCTTAATGCGCCGGGTGCGGGCGGGATTTTGGGTTTGGGTTGCTTGGTGGGCTTGATGAAGCGGTTCTTGAGCTTGCCGGCGGCGTTGACCAGGCGCAGGGCGACGGAGACCAGGAGCAAAGCGAGGGCAATGAGGCCGAGCTGGAGCGCAACTCCGTGCAAAGCGGTGGTGAGGAAGGGCGCGAGGGCGGTTTTAAGCGGGGCGGCGCCGGGCTGGTTGAGCAGGGAGAGGACGATGGTGGGCGTGAACCACATGAGGGCGGCGGACAGGCCGAGGCTAAACGCCGATTGCAACGTGGTACGGGCCAGCACCGGCAGGCGCTCGGCGCGCATGGTGAACAGAATCAGCAGCACGAGCACTACTACGAGCACAGGGGCTAGGAACGTGGCGGGCTGGATAGCCTTGAAGGTGTGCGAGATAGTGTCGTCGCCGGTGCCGAGGTTGAGAGTTTGGGGCTGGCCGCCGGGCGGAGTGAAGGTGGGGGCGGGGGTGCCCTTGGTGAGGTGGTCGATGAACGCGGGCAGCACCGCCTGCACCTGGTCGCGCAAGACCGACGGGTTGATGTCGGCGTCGGGGATGGAGGTGCTGAGGCTTTGGTAGAGCCCGCTTTGATCGGCCGCACGTTCGAGGTAGGCGGGGCTGCCGAGAGTACGGCTGAGCACAAACGACCAGGCCGTAATGGTAATGACGAGCGTGAGCAGAAATGCCAGAACGTGGCCGATGAATTTCATCCGAGGATTCCTTGTTTTTCGGTTAGGTTATAGAGGCGCTGCCAGGATTTGAGATCGAGCTCCTGGGCGCGCGCGGTGGGGGCAAGTTTGGCCTTGGCAATGAGCTCGACGGCTAGCCCGGGGCTGAGGTTGAGGCCGCCGGCGAGGGCGTTTTTGAGCTGCTTGCGCTTTTCGCCGAAGCCGGCCTTGATGAGGCGGAACAGTACGGCGGGGTCGGCCGGGAAGGCGGGGCCGGTGAGGGTGACGCGCAGCACGGCCGAGTCGACTTCGGGCGCCGGCCAGAATTTATGGCGCTCCACGATGCGCACGATTTCGGGCCGGCCGTAATACTGGACCGACAGCGCCAGGATGGACAGTTGGCCGGGCCGGGCGGTGATGCGTTCGGCTACCTCACGCTGGATGAGGAGGCTCATGACCGACGGCGGGTTGGGGCTCTCGATGAGAGTCCGGAAGATTTTGGAGGTGAGGTAATACGGGATGTTGGCGATAACTTTGTAACCGGGCGGCAGGGCGGTGAGGTCGAATTCCAAAAAATCCTGCTCCACGACCTCGAGGTTGGCGGGCGCATCGCGGCGCAGGAGGCCGGCCAGCACCTGGTCGGTTTCGACCGCGATGAGGCGGCCGGCCCGATCGGCCAGCGGGCGGGTCATGACGCCCAGGCCCGGGCCGATTTCTAGGACCGTGTCGGCTGGGTCTACGCGGGCCCCATCCATGACGGCCTGCAAGCTCGGCTTGTCGACCAGAAAGTGCTGTCCTAAGCCTTTATTTGGCTTAATGCCAGCTAGTTTGAGAGCAGTGCGAACGTCTTCGACGCGCGTGAGATCCATATAAGAGGAGTGTAACATTAAATTTTTTTCGGGCTTATGCCCTGCATGGTGTATGTGCCAAATTGGGAGATAGGTTTCAAAATTGAGGCTAAATTTTCGAGCGATGTCCCAATTTGGCACATTCAGGCTGCTGGGAGTGGGCCAGCGGGAGGAGTGGAAGCCGGAGTTGGAACCGCAGAAGTTGGTGGGGCCGGTGGAGCCGATGGGGCCGGGGCAAAAGGCGGGGCGGCGGGGGCGGGTGGGGCCGGGGGAGCCGCGGGCGCAGGCGGGGCCGGCGGCGGCGCAGGTGGGGCCGGCGGCGCGGCACCCATAGCCAGCAGCTGCGCCAAGGCGGTGCGGGTGCGGGCTACCGTGCCGGCAATGTCGCCGCCGGCCTTGTTGATTTGCCAGGCCAACAGCGCCAGCATTTTGTAAGCCGCATAGACCTTAATGGTTTCAGGTTTACTGACCTGGAGCATGTGGTTCATGATTTGGGCGCTGGCTTCAGGTTGGTCCGCCAGCGAAAACCACAGCCCCACCAGGTCGATCAGCCGGTCGCCATAGCCGACCTGGTCCCAGTCGAGGACCGCGGAGATATTTTGCCCCTGGGTGAGCACCTGGTCGATGGTGAAGTCGCCGTGGACGAGGTCGCCCTTTTCCAACATCAGGTTGTCGAGGCCCATCACCATGCCCTCGATTTGGGCGGCCAGCGAACTGGTTTCGGGCCCAAAGAGCATCAGCATGCGGACCAGGCTCCCCTCCCCTTTGAAGACGGCGCTTTGGATGTACCAGCCCCAGTCTTGGCCCTGGACTTCGGAAATGGCCTTGCCTTTTTGGAGCTCGATGAGGTTAATGAGAGCCGTGACTTGCTCCGGAGTGGGCTTTTCGGTGGCCAGCCCGGGGAGTTCGTCCTCGAGCCAAAAGGTGCCGCGGTCGGTGGCGTCGATGTAGTAATAGGCGGGTACGGGGTAACCAAGCGGCCGGAGGTGCCCGGTGGCGGCTTTGGCGCGTTCTATCTGGGCTTTCCACATGGGATTATTGCTAGTTTTGAGTACGGCGCGAGCGCCGTCGGTGTTGGTAACGCGAAAGGCATGTTCGCCACCCGAAAACTGCGCCGTGAGCGTGTAGTTGGTGCCCTTGGCGGCGTTGATGTATTCGAGGGCTGAATTAGGGTCCATAGATTGATAGTAAGCTTAGGGGTTACGCTTGTAAAACGGTTCAAAGGTCAGCCGTAAGATATTGCTCAGGTTAATCGGCGATGCAGGGGCCGGTGCCGACGGCGGAATGCGATTTGGCTTGAGTGATGGCAGACATTATTTCGGGCGAGGTGAGGGCGTAGCCGACGTCGGGGTTGGTGGTGGAGGTGGCGAAGACGACGCCGATGACAGCGCCGCCCTCGGTGACGAGCGGGCCGCCGGAGTTGCCGGGCCGCACCACGGCCTGCAGCACATAGATGTCGCGGTGGATGAGGCCGGTGTCGTAGATGTCGCGGCCGACGGCGGTAAGCCGTGCGAGGATGGCGGCCGCGCCGGGGGTGAAGCTGCCGCCGCCGGGGTAGCCGAGCACGGCCGCGACCGTGCCGCGGGGTTCGTTGCGGGTGTCGAGCGGCAGCGGTGCGCCGGCCAGCCGGGTGGTGCGGAGCACGGCCAGGTCGAGGTCCGGGTCAAACCACACCACCGTGGCGGTGTGCCGGCCGGCCGAGTCGGTGATTTGCGGGCGGTCGATGCCGGCGACCACGTGGGCGTTGGTGGCCACGAGGCCACTGCCCACCACGAAGCCCGAGCCCTCCACGATGCCGCCGCAGCCCGCGCCTTCGACTTTGACGGTGGACTCGCGGGCGGCGGCCGCAGCGGCGTTGACGGCGGCGGCGTTGGGCCCCGTGACCGGCGGGGCGGGCGTGGGTTCCAGGCCCGCGAACACCTGCGGGAAGCGGCCGGCGCCCACCAGGCGCTCAATGCGGGCCGTGACCTCCGGCGCCGGCGGCAGCACCTGGTCGAGGGCGGCGAGGATGCGCGAGCCGGCGACGTCGGTGGCCAGCTGCGGCCCGCCGGCCTGCCCAAAGGTGGCCGCCAGCAGCCAGACGGCCAGCAGGGTGCCGATGAACCCGAAGGCGGCGCCGAGCACGCCGTCGGCCTGGCCGAGGCCGGCGCGCTCGGTGAGGCCGCGGAAATGCTCGCCGACGGCCTCGCCAATCCCCGAGACCGTGAGCGCAATGGCAAAGAACAACATCAGGATCAGGAACGGCCGGCCGGGCGTGGGCGGCAAAATGCCGGCAATAAACGGGGCCAGGATAGCGCCGGCCAGCATTCCCACCACAAAGCCACCGATCGACCCGAGCTGACGCAGGAAGCCCGAGGCCACCCCGCGGACGGCCGCCGCTCCCACTAAGACTATTATGAGGAAGTCGATAAAATTCACGTTGTAATTATACGCGCCTAGTTAGCGGCCCGGGCTGAGAAACAGCTTATTTACACTGCCAGGCTTTGGTGCCTTCGCGGGCCATCTTTTTGGCGGCCAACTGGATCTGGAGCGAGCCGTCGAAAATGTTGTCGTTGGTGCCGCCGGCCGAGCGCCAGGTAGAGGGCAGGAACTGGAACAGGCCGGTGGGGTGCTCGCCGTTAATCACGAAGGCTGACACATCAGTGGCGTTGCCGTGGGATTCACAGTTCATGATACGCAGCATCATGTTGGGGTCGAGGCCCCAGACCGCGGCGGCGGCCTCCACCTGCGGGCGCCAGTATTCGACCGATCCGGCGAAGAAGACCTTGGTACCCTCGACGACCACTTGGGTCACCGGAGCCGCCTCGCTGACGGTCTGGACGGCTTCGCGGGCGGTTTCGGCGCCGTCTTTGTAGTGGATGCGCCAGGTGACGGTTTTTTGGCCGTCGGCGCCGGCGGTTTTAACGGCGGTCTGGCCTTTGAGCACGGTGGGGTCGGGGATAACTTTGACCGGCCGCGGCAGCACCTGCGTGAGCGTAACGACGGCCTCGGTGACGCGCGTGATTGAAACTGTTGTGCCGGCCACAACGGGCGAACTAATAGGCGTGGATAGCGTGTCCTTGGGACCAAGCACCACGCCACCGTCCTTGAGGGCCTCGCCGGTGGTGGCGGCCTGAGTGCGGATGAGGCGGTTTTGGCCGTCGACCTTGACGTTTAGAGGCTTGGCGCGGGTGACCACCACCTTCTCCCCCACCCCTCCGTCGTCGACAAAATCGGTGATGACCTCCGTGCGGAAGCGGTCTTCTGGGTAGAGCACGAGGCCGGCGGCCAAGGCGAGCAGGCGCGGGCTCTGGTAGGCGCTGCGGAGGCGGTAGGTCTGAGTGCCGTCCTCGACCAGCACGGGCCGGGCGCGGTAGACGTTGATATTGAACTGGCCCGTGGGCACGCTGGAGGCGGGGGCGGGCTCCACCAGGTCGGCAGAGGCCAGCTTCACGCCGGCGCGGCGCAGCACGTCGCCGACGGTTTTGTCGTCGGCTGAGAGCAGGCGTGAACGCCCGTCGGCGTACAGCGAGATGAGGGCGTGCGCATCGGCGTTGGCGCCGGCCGTTACGGGCAGGCGGCCGGTGGAGGGGCCGAGGCTGACTATGCTAATGAGGATGCCGATCGCCAGGAGGTTGCGGGGCCTTGCTGCAAGTTTCCGGTAGGCGGCGATGATCCGGCTGATACCGTGACGCAAAATAATCGTCTCTTTCGTTAATACGAAGCGACTTTTATTTCTCGTTGTTGGTTTTTGAGAACATGCTTATGGTAGCGCACTATCTGGAATGGGTCAAATTTTCTTCTAATGTACTCTGGTGCGGGGCGTGATGCTACCTGATGCTATTCTTTCGCCTGCGCGCTTTGTGGTAGTAGTCTTAAATTAGGACTTCGGGAAAATTTCTTGCTTTACTGGAGCCATTAATTTTTACAACAGTCTAAAGTTAGGACAACCTAATAAACGTCAAACGCCCGGCCAAAAATTTCGGCCGGTGGTTTTGGCTAGCTTAGCCGACTTTGGTGCCGACGTTCTGGCCTTCGATGACGCGGCGGATGTTGCCGTGGGTGAGCAGGTCGAAGACGACGATGGGCAGTGAATTGTCCATGGCGAGCGAGATGGCGGCGTTGTCCATGACGTTGATTTCGGGGTCGGTGAGGACCTTGTCGAAGGTGAGGTTGTCGTGCTTCTTGGCGCCTGGGTGCTTGGCGGGGTCTTTGTCGAAGACGCCGGCGACCTTGGTGGCCTTCAGTACCAGCTCGCAGTCCAGCTCGAGGGCGGTGGTGACGGCGGCGGTGTCGGTGGTGACGTAGGGGTTGCCGGTGCCGCCCGCGACAACCACTACCCTGCCCTTCTCCAGATGGCGCAGGCCCCGGCGGCGGATGTAGGGCTCGGCGACGGAGTCGGCGCGCAGGCGGGTAGTGAGGCGGGCCGGGACGCCGGTGGCTTCGAGGATGTCGACGAGCGCCATGCCGTTGATGAGCGTGGCGAGCATGCCCATGTAATCGCCGGTGGCGCGCTCGATGCCGGATTTGGCCACGGAGGCGCCGCGCATAATGTTGCCGCCGCCCACTATGATCGCCAGCTGGACATTGGTGGCCGCGATGGTCTCGGCCAGTTCTTTGGCCAGGCGGTTGACGAACACCGGGTCAATACCGTTTTCGCGCTCGCCGGCAAATTGCTCACCGGAGAGTTTGAGCAGGACGCGCTTGTGGGTTTGCGGGTTTGACATTGCTGTTAATAGTAGCGCAACTCGATTGGTTGCTCAATGGCGGTGGGCTAGTCGCCGCCCTTGCGCCGGCTCAGGAGCACGATGGCCACGGCCAGGAGGGCCAGGCCGAGGGTGGCGGAAATAACGTATTTGGGCAGGGCGTAAAAGAAGTCGCGCAACTGGTAGAGGACCTCGGCGACCAGGGTGGCGGCGCCCCAGATGGTGAGCAGCCGGTAGTTGATGGACATGCCCAGAAATACCAGCGCCAGCGCAACGCCAATGAGGATGAGGCCGTAGACTTGGCCGTCGTCGGCGAGGGCTTGGCCGGCCAGCGGCAGGGTGAGCACGGCCAGGGCCAGGCCCACCAGGCCGTCGTAGGCCTCGTGGCCGCGGTCGCGGCGGCGGTAGGCCAGGTAGGCAATGTAGGCCGCCCAGGGCAGGGTGTAGGCCTGGGTCTGCGTGACGCCCTCGACCGAGGTGAACCAATTGAAAGCCAGCACCAGCACGCCGCCGGCCACCTCGGCCACCACCGGCTGGGCCTGGCGCCGGGCTTCGGCCCACAGCAGGGCGCCGCCGCCCGCCAGCGCCGCGACCGGCGCCAGGTGCTGCGTTTCCTGGTAGAGGCCGAATAACGAGCCGAGGAACGGCCCGGCCAGCCCGCTGTAGCGCAAGGCCTCGGACCGCCGGGCGTCGGACTCGGTGTAGCCAAACGCGTACAGGCCGGCTCCGGCCAGCAGGAACAGCAGCGGGCCGGCCACCGCCGGGTCGAGGTGGAAGATGGCGGCCTGCTGCAGGGCGGCAACATAGAGGCTGATGGCTTCGCCGTACACAAACAGCGGCTGGCCCTCGGTGTAGCTAAGTACGAAAAAGATCACGGCTACCGCGATGGCGACCGCCGACAACGCGTTCACCGAAGAAACGGCGGCGGTGAAGACGGCCAGGGCCAGGGCGCTGACGTAGGCGAATACTCCGACCTGCTCGGCCGAATCGGGCCAGCCGCGCATGAATCTGGTCCACCAGACGAGGGCGGGCACCTCGGCCAGCAGTGCAATGGACACGGCGCTCCACGGCAGGGCGGGGTCGAGATAACCGCGGAACAACACGAACGGCAGTGCCAACAGGCTGAGGATGGCGAGGAGGCTAAAGGCGGACTGGCGCAGGCGCAGCGCGAGGTCGGCGTTCACGAGCACGGCGCCGGCCAGAATAGCGGCGATGACGCCCGGCCGGTCGTACATCACCAGGATGCCGGCCAGGGGCAGCAGGCCGGTCACCATCGCCAGGGTTTCGCGCCAGGTGTGGCTGAGCTTGCCTGAGGCGGTGTGTTCTATGGCCAGGTAAGCGCTACAGCAGGCCAACATAACGAGCGCGATGGTGAGCCGGCTGGCGGTGTCCCACAGCCCAATGCCGAGGGCGGCCGGCAGGCTCACGAGGGCGGCG
The DNA here is from genome assembly GCA_963740635.1 of uncultured bacterium. GTDB lineage: Bacteria > Patescibacteriota > Saccharimonadia > UBA4664 > UBA4664 > UBA5169. The sequence continues at coordinate 789,079 of CAVUEQ010000001.1, forward strand.
CCCCAGTAGAAGCCGGCGTCGGGGCGGCCGATGAAGCGCTGCGCCATGGCGGCGTAGAAGGCGCCGGCCAGGGCGATGGTGACGCCGAGCTGAGCCAGGCCGTGGTCGCTGGTGTTGGCCATGGACAGCAGCAAAGACACCGGCACAAACACGTTGGCGCTCACGAGCAGGGCGCCGGCCGCATCTTCCCAAAACAGTTTGGTGCGCGACAGCGTGAGCAGCAGTATCGACACCGCCCCCATGCCCCAGCCGTACCAATACACCGGCACGTCGAACAGCGAAATGCTGGACTCGAACAGGGACAGCGAAGTGAAAGCCATGAGGTAGGCAATGTAGGTTTGGCGCGTAACCAACAGGGTGATGATGTAGGCTACCAGCGTGACGGCCGAGGTCACGAACCAGGTGGCGTGGCCGTGCTCGTGCAGCGAGGTGAAGTTGTAGGCGGCCAGCCCCACCAGCGGCAGCACCACCAGGCCGATGCCGGTGAACGTAACGCCGGCCGGCCGCAATTTCTTGGACCACAGGTACAGCATCAAGCCGACGGCGTAGAAGGCGGCGGCGAACAGGCCGAGGAACATGGTTTTGAACACGCCGGACAGGACTTCGAAATTGTAGCCCACAAAAATGCCCGCCGACACCACAATGAGGAAGGCGCCGAGATAGAGAATGAGGTTAATGTTGTCCATATTGTGGAACGCCGCGCCGATGTCGGTATTGAGTCCGGTGGCGGGCTTGGTGGCCTCCGGCGCCGGCACCTCCCAACTGGCGGTGGTGCCTCGATGTACCACGCCGGCGCCGGTGTCGGCGTGGGCCGGGGCGCCGGGCGGCAGGGCGGCATCGAAGGCGGCGGTGCCGTCAAGAGCGCCGGCGATGCGCATGAGGCTCTCCACGACCTTGGGCGACTGGCCGAGCGCCGCGGCGCGGACGTCGGCGGCGGCTTTGGCGCGGGCGACCGCGTCGGCGCTCTTGCCGCCGCGCACCAGCCATTGGATAAACACGACCAGACCAATAATGTAGAACACCGGGCTCGAGAGGGCGATCAAAACTCCCAACAGCAGTTCCATTAGGCGGCCACCTTCTGAATGTGCTTGATGAGGGCGGCCACGGCTGCGAGTGAGGCGCGGGACTGCGCTTCGCTGGCGTCACGGCCCTCGTGGATCAGATCGTTGCGCAGCTCGGTATGGTCGATGAAGGCGCGCCAGAACGGGGCCTGGCGGATGTCGTCGTTCGAGAGGGCAATGTAGAGCTGCGAAACCTTCGAATTGCCGATGTTGTAGTTGATGAGGAAATGCTCAAACGAGCTCTTGAGGTACTCGATGTGGCGGGTGACGTAGAGATGCCGGAGGGTCTTTTCAGTAAACAGCTCAACGGCGATTTGAGCGAGAATTATGGCTTCTTTGTACTGCTTTTGGTCATGCGCCGCCTCGGCCGCGGAAAACAGGTTGATGTAGGGATCGTCAGCGGTGAGGAGAGGTATGAGTGACATCTTGAGCGAATTGTAGCACAAGAGCTTAAAAGGAGAACGGCCGCAAGGCCCCCAAGTGAATGGGGACCCTGCGGCCGCAGGGCGGGCTCACTCGGGGAGTGAGGGTCAGTTGCAGACGTCGCAGTCAAAGAACGAATCGCAGAGGCTGTCGCCCCCCTGGCTGGCGGCGGTGATGCCGTAGTAGAAGAAGCCCAGGGCCCAGATCCAGGCTGAGCGCAGGACATGGGTGAGGATGGTGCCACAGATGAAGCGAGCGCCCTGGACGGCGCCGAACATGCGCACAACCTGCAGAGCGCGGGTCGAGCAATTCTCGGTCCACCGGCGCTTGCAGAACTCCCGGCCGGCTGAGATGTACCGCTTGTACAGGCGGATGGCCAATGCCAGCGCCCAGGCCGCCGGCGTGCGGACTCTCTTGGCGCCATCAGGCATCGGGGGCAGGGGTGGCAGTTTGAACAGGTGATCCATTAGTGGTCGGGACATGACGCTTCCTCTTTTCGGATGGGATGGATCTGTCGGTAAGGCTGAGCACCTTCTTGCGCTCGGCCGTCATGTAAGGTTCGGCACCAAAAATGGGCCTAGGTAAGACCAACCTGGGTCGCGGCAGCAGCCGCAATTTTGGGCGGAGGTGCCGGCCAACTCGTGGATCGCTGGCGGCCAGCTTCACGGCTTGAAGCATACACCACGCGAGGAGAACTCGCCGGTTCGATTTGCACGGCCGCACACGAGAGCGGCGATGGGTGAAATCAGTGCGCAGGTCGTACCAATGGTCCATGATCACGCCGGCGGCCGTGATGTGGCCGAACGCTCGCACGAACCGGCCGTACGCCTGCTGGTCTGAGCGTTCTTCCGCGGTGGCGCATAGGCCGGCGAGACTGGCGGTCAGCCGGCTCTCGCGCCCCAGTACCCGGCCGTACATGAACACACTGCGCTTCCTGGCCTTGACGGGCGCCAGATCGGCGACGGACAGGGCCATGTCGACAAGTTCGTCCCGAGCGTCTTGGCCGAGCTCGCGCAGGGCATTGTTGCACAGAGCCATTAGCGGCGGCAGGTCTGGGTGGACCCATTCCGGGAACTCGCAGGCGAGCGGATCCTGGGCCTCCAATAGCTCTTGGTAGCATCTTCGCGCCTCCGCTTCCTGGCCAGGCGGATGCTCGTCGAGCAGCTCGTCGAGGCGGTAGGCCAGCGCCCAGATCCGCATCCAGCGCTCCTGGGTTTCGCTGCTGGGGTGAAGGCCGCACCAGCGCGCAAAGTAGTAGGCGTAAATCGCGATAGCGTACCACCCGGGGTGGGAACGCCATACCGCCTCATACGGCAGCCCGGCGTCGCCTTTGAAATCGTGGTATTTCGCCCGCATGGCGGTTACCTCCTCTCAACAGGTCTCGTATCAAACAACTTCGATTAGAAATTTCGACCAGGCTACGATACAACTAAGTGCGAGGAATAGCAATCTACTCGCGGTCCGAATGTGCTGTTCTTTGTATGGGTGATTTGTGTGTTCCTGAATTGTTCGGTAAATGTTTGCTTATATACGAAGATGTACTAAAATGTAAGTACAAATGATTCGCTTTCCGAACTGTCACCGTATGGTGTGCGTGTCTGGGACATCCAGACTAGGAGGCGGATCGCTTGTTATTTAAAACGCCAAATATTTTCGATTCGTTTTTTAACTATTCGTTGATACTCATCATCGCCGGAATTGACAGTATGATAGATCGATCCGGAGAGCATGTCCGCTAGCTGGATCAGTACGTTCTCTTTTGAATCTACGAACCTTAGAGATTTGATTATTCTGTCATCTCCCTGATTGAGCTGAGCCCTCAAGTACGATCCAGCTGCTCGCTTATACGTTCTGTCGCCTCGTCCGTCGAGCTTAATCTTGGCGTCGATAATTTTGCCTTTTGCATCTTTAAGCAACAACTTTATGGCATAGTTATAAAACGAAGCGCGGTTATGCTTAAGTTCCTCACTGTTGATGATTGACTTATCAATTACCAGAGCTCGGACTCGGAAATTATTCCCGCTTACCCTTTTGAGAAATGCTTGTTTTGTTTGGGCGTTTGCTCTGTTGAAATGAAATTCGTGGGAGTCCGGGCGCTTCAGCTCCCGTCTGAGTAATTTAATATCTACCGCAGTTTTCTCGGCAGCTAGATCATCCTCAAAGATAACCGCGACTAGTACGAAGTATTTTGTGGAGCCCCTGTTGATTTTAAAGCCAGCGTCGCCAGATTCATCGATAAAGACCAACATCTGGCTTACTCGACCTTCTCGATGGGCGCGAAGCTGAGGCTGAGGCGCTTGGTGCCGAGGCCCTGGAAGGTGGCCGTGACTTCGTCGCCGGAGACGCCGGCCACAATGCCGTCGCCGAATTTGGTGTGGCGGATGCGGTCGCCGGGGGCGAGGTCGAGGCCGAGCATGGCCTCGCGGTGGTCGGCGGCAGCGGCCTCGGTGGTGGCGCCGGTGCCGTGCATGGGCTGCGGGCTCCAGCTGCCGGCGCCGGCGGCGTGTCCGGCAGCGGCGGTGGTAAGGCCGCGCGCGGTGGCGGACCATTCGCTGCCGGAATCCTGGAGCTCGGGCGGGATCTCGAGCAGGAAACGGCTGGGCGGGTTGTGGTTGGTGGTGCCGTAGAGCAAGCGCGAGTTGGCGTAGAGCAGGAACAGACGCTCTTTGGCGCGGGTGAAGCCCACGTAGCACAGGCGGCGCTCCTCTTCCATTTGCTCCCCGTCGAAAAGGGCTCTGGAATGCGGAAATATCCCCTCCTCCGCGCCCGGGATGAACACCACGGGGAATTCCAGCCCCTTGGCGGAATGCAGCGTCATGAGGGTGACGGCGTTGGACTCGGCGGAATAATTGTCGACGTCGGCGATGAGGGCGATTTCTTCGAGGAAGGCTTCGAGAGTGAGCTCGTTGTAGGTCTCGGCCACGCTGAGCAATTCTTTGACGTTTTCGATGCGGTCGGCGGCGGGAATGGAGCCGTCGTCGAGGAAGGTGAGGTAGCCGGAGCGCTTGAGCACGAGGCTGAGCAGCGGGCCGGTGGCGAGTTTTTGGCTCTCGGCGCGCAGGCCGTCGATGAGGTTGGCGAAGGCATGGAGGGAGTTGACCGCCTTGGGCTGCAGGCCGGGGCAGAGGTCGGCGCGGCGGCAGGCCTCGAGCAGGCCGATGGATTGCTGAGTGCGCCAGGACTCGAGCCGGTCGAGGCTGACCTCGCCGAGGCCGCGGGCCGGCAGGTTGATGATGCGGGCGAAGCTGGCGGAGTCGTCGGGCTGGTAGATGAAGCGCAGGTAGGCTAGCGCGTCTTTGATCTCTTTGCGCTCGTAGAAGCGGGTGCCGCCGATGATTTTGTATGGCATGCCGGCGCGCAGGAAGCCCTCTTCGAGCGACCGCGATTGGGCGTTGGTGCGGTAGAGCACGGCGAAATCGTAGAGCTCGCGTTTGTCGGCGGCCCGCAGCTGCTGAACGCGCGCCACGATAGTCTCGGCCTCCTGGATTTCGTTGTATACATTTATGATACCGATGCCGGTGCCGTCGCCGCGGTCGGTCCAGAGCTTTTTCTCACTGCGGACGCGGTTTTTGGTGATGACGGCGTGGGCGGCGTCGAGGATTCGCTTGGTGGAGCGGTAATTCTGCTCCAGTTTGATGACTGTAGCTTGCGGGTAGTCCTTTTCGAAGTCGAGGATGTTCTGGAAATTGGCGCCGCGCCAAGAATAAATCGATTGCCAGTCGTCCCCAACTACACAAAGATTATGTGGTTTTGTCAAGGCCAGGAGTTTGGTTATTTGGTACTGGGCGTGGTTGGTGTCCTGGTATTCGTCGACTAAGATGTAGCGGAATTGCTGTTGGTATTTCGCTAGGATGTCCGGGTGGTCGCGGAACATTTGGACGGTGCGGAAAATGAGGTCGTCGAAGTCCAGCGCCCCGGCGTCGGTGAGGAGCTTTTGGTAGACGGGATACACTTTGGCGGCGGCCACTTGCGCCCGGCCGGTGGCGAGCTTGGTGTATTGGGCCGGGCTGATGAGCTCGTTTTTGGCGCTGGAAATGAGGTTTTGGATGAGGCTGGGGGTGAGCTGCTTGTCGTCGATGCCGAGACCCCGCATGGCGCGCTTGATGGCGGACTGCGAATCGGCGGTGTCGAAAATGAGGAAATTAGAGGCCAGGCCAATGTCCGCCGCCTCGCGGCGCAGCAGTCGCAGGCAGATGGAGTGGAAGGTGCCGATGAACGGGAAGTAGCTGCGGCTCTCGGGGTCGCGGCCCAGCAGGCGCAGCACGCGGCCGCGCATTTCGCCGGCGGCCTTGTTGGTGAAGGTGACGGCCAGGATATTGACCGGCGGCACGTGCTTTTCGGCCACCAGGTAGGCCACGCGATGCGTGAGGGCTTTGGTTTTGCCCGAGCCGGCGCCGGCCAATATCAGCACCGGCCCCTCAGTGGTCTCGGCGGCGACGCGCTGCTGGTCATTGAGTTCTGACAGGAGTGGATGCACTATCCGATGATACCGTAGATCGGCAGATCTTGCCCCGCCAGCGGTTTCAGTTAATAATGGCTTATCGCTCATCACCGGCACTTCTACAGAAAGAGAGACCAAGATGCTGCGATTTATCCCCCTAATTGTCGTCGGCTGGATCGCCTGCGGGATGGCAGGCCAGGTATTGGCGGTTTACATCCACGGGGTCCAGACCAATCTGGAACGAGGGCTCAATGTGGCACTTGGGCTCGTGACCCTCCTGAGCGCCATCCGGCCGGCCATCCGCGTGAGTCGCGGCAAGTATTTGCGCTTCGTCGTCGTGGCGTTGAACGCCGAATACCACTTCGGGCAAGGACAGACCATTTGGGGTAGGAAGCGGGTTCGAACGCGAGCTTCAGGCTTCGCGGCCATCAAGAGCTACCGTGAGCAGCAACCCAGGGCGCAGAGCGCAGACGCCCGACAATGACCCCGTGAGGAGGCTCGACCCGGGACCCTTCGCGGGGTTTCGGCATTTTTGGGATCAGGCCGGTCTAATTGGCGTTGGTGAGTTCGAAGGTGGCCGTGGTGCAGGGCGCCACCGGGTTGATGACATTGGCCCCGGTGTCGGCGGCATTTTCGAGGCAGGCGGACAGGGTGTAGGTGGTGGCAGAATTGGCCGGGGTGTAGGTGTAGACGTAGGGCGATTTGCCGGTGGGGTCGGTGGGGATGGTTTTGAAGATCGGCGGACTTGAGGCGTCGCCCTTGGTGAGATCGGCCAGCTTATTGGGGTACATATTATTGTTCACGAAATATTCTTCCAGCCCTTTGCGGATGGTGGTGAGGTCGGTTTTGCGCTGGGTGTCGTGGGCTTTTTGCTGCGCCGTGGCGGTGGTGTGCGGCACGTTGGTGCGGGTGGTGTCGGGGCTTTGGGTGTCATCGGTGCCGCCCTCGAAAGCCGTCAGCAATTCGGAGGCGTCTTTGGCGCCGGAGGGGGCTTCGATTTTGGCCGGCTGGTTGTAGGAGCCGGTATCGAAAGTTTCGGCGGTTTTGGACTTGGAATCGGAGGAGTCGGAGGTGCTCACCCGCAGGCGGTCTTTCGACCAGCCGCGCCAGAGGTCGTAACTGATCGTGAGGGTTTTGAAATCGTCGGCGGACAGGTCGAGTTGGCAGTCGGCAGGCAGTTTTTTGTTGGCGTCGTCGACGGCTTGCTTGATCTTGGAATTATCCACGGTACCAACAAAATGCAGCATGGGAGAGCCATTAATGGTCTCGATTCCCTTAAAGGCAGCTCCTTTCACCGGAATCCTGGTGAGGATTGAACTGCCGAATAAGGCGCCGGAATCTTTTTTGTTATCGAGGCACTTGTTGGCCGAGTCGCCGGACGAGCCGAGGTCGTATTTGTACCAGTCGTTGGGGATCTTCGTGGGGAAGAAGGCGGAGAGCAGGGAGAAACTCTCGATCTTAAAGTAGACTACTTGGGACAGCAGGCGGAGTTGGCCCGCGATAGAACCCTGGGAGGCGGGCGTGACGACGACGCCGGTCGAGGAAGATGTACCGTTAACGCTTACGTCGGCGGCCGGCTTGGATTTGTCGGTGAGGTCATATTTGCCCGACAGTTTGATGGAAAAACGGCCGCCGTCGTAGTCGTATGAGACGTCGGAGGCGAAGGTGGCGGTTTTGGCCGCGACGAGCCGGCCGAGATAGGCCGACAGGGCCGACTGCGGCGCCAGGAAGAACAAGTAACCCGCGGCGGCGGCGAGTCCGACCACCAGGAGGAGGCCGATGGTAAGCAGGAGGGCTTTGCGCGGGAAGCGGCGGCCGCGTTTTGGCTGCGGGAGTTCGCCGGGGCCGGATCCGGAGGTCAGCGGGGCCGGTTCGCCGGGGACGAAGGGGGCGGCTGCCGGGGTCGCGGCGGGAGTTGGCGCGGGGGCTGGGTCTGTGACAGCCGGCGCCGGCTGCCCGGTTGGAACCGGCTGCCCGGCCCGGTCAGCGAGCCCGGCCGGGCCTGGTTCCAGGTGGCCGCACGCCAGACACAGCCACCCGCGGGCAGATTGGGTCATATCGTGGCCGCATTGGGTGCATTTCATATTGGCTAAGGGTTAGAAACCCGGTCTCACTTTACGTCTACGCAGTATGGAGCGGCGGCGCCGTCGAGCAGGGTGTAGAGCGCTAGGTAGCGGGTGCCGGTGGCGCCAGGCGTGTGGGCGGGGCCGGTGCAGGAGCCGCCGGGCTGGTACTGGATTTGGCCGGCCGCGGTGGGGGCTGTCTTGGCTACCACGTAGGGCTGGCCGGTGCCGGGATCAGTTGCGCTAACTGAGACGGCCGGCGGGTTGACGGGGTAGAAACCGTTTTTGCTAATGGCCTTGTAGGCCGCGGCGAAGGCGGCCAGGTCTGATTGGCGCTGGGCATTGGCCGCGGCCACATCCGGGGTGGGGACGGGAGTGGGGGTGGCGTCTGAGCCGAGCACGCTCGAGCCGGTGTCGCTGGTTTTGGGCGTGGGAGTAGGCGCCGGCGAGGGGCTCGACGGCTTGGCGATAATCATGAACACCGCGCCGCCGCCGATGAGCAATAGCACGGCAAACGTGGCAATTAACGCGAGCTGGCGCCCGCGCGAGAGGGGCTGAGGGTGCGTGACCGGCTGCACCGGGGGCTTGGCGGGCTGCGGCGCCGACGAGGCCAGCGGGGCCGGGGGCGGGGTTCCGGGGGCCGGTGCGGACGGTGCCGCTGGAGTAGCCGGCGGTGAGACCTCGGGGGTGGCGGGCTCGGATGGCGGGGCGGTCAACGTGGTGGCTTCGGGAGTGTCGGTCTGGGCCTCGGGGGCTGCGGGAGGCTCTGGGGCCGCCGGCGTGTCCGGAGCGGGCGGCGCGGCATCCTCCGACTCAGCTGGTTTTTCGGGTTCGTCCTCCCGTTCAGCGGCTGGGTCTTCGGACCCGGCAGTTCCGTCAGGTTTATCTTCATCTTGGCCGGCCGGAACGGGCTTATCCTCTTCTTCGGCGGCAGGACTGTCTGCGTCTGGCTTCTCAGCGCCCCCGGCCGGATTCGTGTCTTCTTCGGCCGGCTCGGTGTCTTCTTCGGCCGGCTCCGCATCCTTATCGGACTCCTCCGGCTCCTTGGCATCCGTCTCGGGCGTGGCATCGGGACCGGCGGTGGTTTCGGCGCTGGCAGCGTCAGCAATTGCGGCCACGGCGGCCACGGCCGGGCTGGAAGACAAGGCCGTTTGCGGCTCGAGAGTTTCGTTGGCCTCGGGCTCGGGCTCGGCCTTGGCTGCGCCTTGCAGCTCGGCGATCGACTCTTGCAAGACCTTTTCGGGCGGCTCGTCTACATCTGTGACCACCGCCGCCGGTTCGGCTGCGGCTTCGGCCACGGGTGTTTTGTCGGCCTCAGGCGGTTCGTCAGCTTCGGGCTTGTCAGTTTCGGGCTTGCCGGTCTTCAGCAGTTTGTCATCACCATGCGTTTTGATCACGGCCGCGGGCTTGTCATCATCTTCTTTGGATTCGTTTTCATCGACCTTTTCGGCCTCGGGCTCATCGGATTTATCGGCCTCATCGGGCTTATCGACCTTCTCGACCTTCTCGGCCTCATCGGGTTTCTCGGGCTCATCAGGTTTCAGTGGCTCTTCTGGTTCGTCGGATTTTGCCGGTTCGTCAGCTGTTGCGGGTTCCGGGTCCGGCTTCGGCGCATCGTGCCCGTGCAGGATCGGGGGCATGGCGTCTTCAATTTTCTGCTTGTCAGCGTCGCTCAGGATTTCGACATGACCGCATTCCATGCATAACCAGCCGGCTTTCGACTGGACCATTTCGTTGCCGCAATTTGAGCACTTCATGGAATCAAGCATACCATAACTCTTATGCTACGTTTAGCAAGGCTGGCAAGTGATCAGAAACTGGGGTTAATGTCGATCCGGTCGAGGCCGTGATCTTCGAGCTCTGCCCGGTAGCGTTCTTCGTGCGGACGCAGATCGAGCAGGTCATCATCGCGGTTTACATGGTCGGCGTCGACGCCGCGCTCGCGGGCCAGGTCGCGCAGGGCCAAGCGCTCGGTCAATTCATCCCAAAAGGTGTGGTCGTCGTAGTCTAGGATATAGTCGTCGTAAAGCCGCTCGGTCCACTCCGACTTCATGAAATATTCACCGGTTTCGGCATCGAGGTCAACGTCGGGGAGCTTGTGGTCCGCCAACAGTTTCTGGACGGTTTTGGTGGCGTCTTCATCCTGGAACTCAGTGTCGTGCTGAGCATTAATCATCCACTCGCCGAGGTAGGCCAGCTCCACCAGCTTGCGAAATTCCTCAGATGTAAATTCTAATTTCACCACGGGCGCGGGCTCACTCTTTTTAAGCAATGCGCCTATTTTAGACGATGTTGGGCTTGGTTGCGACTGTTAAAGGGCGCCGAGGCCGGCCAATGTGCCCGCCCCGGTGGGGCCGTCGTAGCCGGCGCCGGCCCGGCAGAGGTAACTTGAGCAGCTACCGGTGACGCCGGAGGTGATGTCATGGAGCCGGCTTGTACCGAGGGAGCCGTATAGGCGGCTGAACAGCGTGGTCTGCGACACCGGACCGGCGAGACCGATGAGGCCTGCCACCAGCGGAGCCGCCAGGCTGGTGCCGCCGACCGTGAACCAACCGGCGCCATTCGGGCTGGTACCCGTGTAGATCGCCGCGCCGGTGGCAGGGTCGGCATCGGCGGAAACGTCGGCCATGGTGCGCCGGGCGCAGCCGGCGTCGTGCTGCCAGGACGGCTTAGCCTCGTATTTGCTGCAGCCGGACCCTGAACCGGCCCAAGCGGTTTCGCCGGCGCGCGCTCCACCGGGGGCGAGAGCGAGGCGCGTGCCCCCGACTGCCACAACCCGGGGAGATGCTGCCGGCCAGCTGGTGCCGTAGCCCGAGTCGCCGGATGATGCCACGAAGTCGACATTAGTTGGAAAGTGGGCGTCAGAGCTGATCTCGGAGGCGGTTTCTGATCCGCCCCAGGACATAGAGACGATTTGCGCGCCGGATCGTACTGCCTGGTCGACGGCGGCAATGAGGTTGGCGGTGGAGGCGGTTGTAGCCTGGACGAGCTCTATGCGGCACCCGGGACACACAGCGTGTGCGGCCTCCACGTCGAGCGCGGTCTCAACCGCCCACCCTTTGTTGGTCGAGGGGTAGTGCCGTCCGCCGGACTGATCGGTCTTTTCGAAACAGCCCGTTTGCGACTGGCTGGTGCAAGCCGGCATCACCGGCAGACGGAAAACGCGGCTGTAGTTGTCGAGGTCGGCTTTGATGGTGGGGTCGCCATAGGCGTCCACGATGGCGATTTTGGCCGAACCGGAGCCGGCGGCGCCATAGGCGGAGCGGAAATTCGCCGGGGTGTAACCGGCTGGACCGCCGGCCGGGTTGGCCGACAGTACCTGGGCAAAACAGCCGGCCCGGGTGGATGTGGGCTGGCTGCATTGAGCGACCGGTGTGGCAGCCGCGGCGGCGCGAGGAACCAGATTAATTGTGAGACTGGAAAGGATGGAACAGAGGATCAGAAAAGCACGGATGGTCATCGGGAAACTCCATTAGTGTCCCGATGTTCGCTCTTTGTTCGGCTTTTGTCAATGCTTTTTTCAGATGGGCTTGGTTGCGACTGTTAAAGCGCGCCCAGGCCGATGGGGGCGCCCACGCCGGTGGGGCCGTCGTAGCCGGAGACGGCAGTGCAGAGGTAGGCCGGGCTGCAGGAGCCGTTGCTGCCGGAAGTGACGTCGTAAAGGCTCGAGGCGCTGGAGGATCGAGTAGAGCTTATCGAGCACGGCCGATTGGTCGCCGTCACCGGCGAGACTCACGAGCGAGGCGATGAGGGGCGTCGACAAGCTGGTGCCGCCCACCTGGAACCACCCGCTGCCGTAGGGCGTGTAGCTGGCGTATATGGCGGCGCCGGTGGCGGGGTCGGCCACGGCCGCGACGTCGGCGACGGTGCGCTTCGAGCAGCCGGCGTCGTGCTGCCTGGCCGGCTTGGCCTCGTAGGCGCTGCAGCCGGAGCCGCCGTCGGACCAGGCGGTTTCGGTGTCGCGGCCGCCGAGTGAGTTCAGTGTGAGGCTGGTGCCCCCGGCCGCGATCACCCGCCCGCTAGCCGCCGGCCAGCTGGCGCCGTAGCCCCAGTCGCCAGTGGCGGCCACGAAGCTGACGCCGGTGGGGGCGAAGTGCGAGTCGTAGGCGGTTTCGCCGGACCACTCGTCCGCGCCCCAGGACATGGAGACCACGGTGTTGCCGAGGGTGGCGGCGCGGTCAACCGCTACCATGAGGTTGTTGATGGAGGAACTGCGGGCCTCAATGAGGTCGATGCGGCAGGTGGGGCAGACGGCGTGCACGGTTTGGACGTCGAGCGCGCTCTCAAACGCCCAGCCCCGGTTGCGCTGGGGGTAGAAGGTGCCGCCGCTCTGGTCGAATTTGGCGAAGCAGCCGGTGGTGACTTTGCGGCTGCAGTTGGGCAATACCGGCAAGCCGAAGGTGGTGGAGTATTTGTCGAGGTCGGACTTGGCGTAGGGATTGTCGTAGGCCACCACCACCGCCACGCGGCCGCCGCTGCTATCGGGCACTTTGTAGGCGCTGCGGAGTTGGGCCGGGCTGAGGCCGGGGGGCAACGTAGCCGCGGGCGTTACTTTGCCGTCGGGGCGGGCGCGGACCTTGGCCAGGCAGGCCACGTCTCCCGTGCTGGCGGCCGAGCACACGGCCAGGTTGCGCTGCACATCATGACCAGGAGTATTATGGCTCTGCGGAGCCGCAAACGGCAGCCATGATGTTAATAAGACGAGGGCAGAAACGACTTGATGTACCATTATTTTTTATACCCCTGTACAGCTTTAACAATTTTGGAAAACTCGGCAAAATTTAAACTGGCGCCGCCCGGCAGCAGCCCCATCACACCATCGATGCCCAAGATGGCCGGGACGAATTCGGAGGCCACACTGGCGCCATAGATTACTTGGACGCCGGCGCTGGCAGCCTCCCCGTAGAGCTCCTCGATGGTGGTACGGATAGCGGAGATGGCCGGCCGGATTTGCTCAGGTGTAGCGGGCGTGCCGCTGCCGATGGCCCAGACCGGCTCGTAGGCCACCACGATCTTGGCGACGTCCTCGTCGGTCAGCATTACCAGATTCGCGGTCAGCTGGCCGGTGACAACTTTTGTGGACAGGCCGTGGTGGCGGTCGTGGAGGTTCTCGCCCACGCAGAGGACCGGAGTGAGGCCGTTGCGAATAACGGCCGCGAGCTTCTGGGCGATGAGGGCGTCGGTTTCGCCGAGGGCGCGGCGCTCGGAATGGCCCACGATGACGTATTGCGCGAGCCCGCGGAGCATGGCGGCGGAAATTTCGCCCGTGTAGGGGCCTTCGTCGAGGTGGTGGGCGGTTTGGGCGCCCAGCTTAAACTTCTTGTGGTCGATTTCTTTGGACAGCGGGTAGAGGTCAATAAACGGGGCGCATAGCACCACTTCGGTGCCCGGCTTGGCCTCAATGTGTTCGTCGAGCCGACCAACGAGCAAGCTGGCCTCCCCTGGGCCAAGGTGCATCTTCCAGTTGCCTACGACTAAGCGTTTCATGTTCCCCGTTATGATAACGCTTATGTAGAAATGTGTCGATCTGTTCTTGAAACCCGGCGCCGTTCCCACAAAGCGGGTTGCCAATTCCTCAAAACTAGGTATTCTAATCACCTACTAAGTGATTGGAATACCTAGTTACACGAAAAGGATAGTTGAATGAGACTGGCTGACAGAAATATTTATAAACCGCCACTGGATCCGACCACGCTATATGTGCTCCTGGCACTAGTAGATAGTGACCGGCATGGGTACGGAATACTGAATCGGGTGTGGAACTTGTCGCGGTCGGCTGTACAGCTCAAAACGGGCAATCTGTATCCGCTACTGGAGCGATTGGTGAGGGCTAGGTTAATCGAGGGGGCGGGCGCGAGGCCAACGCGGCACTCGGAGCTACCGAGGAAGCACTACACACTCACGAAAATGGGAATGATCCTATTAAAGGCGGAGCTCCAGCGTATGCAATATGTGGTGGCGGTCGGCGAATCAGAGGGACTGTTTGGCGATAAGGTGCCGCTCGATATTCAGGCGCTACTTGTCGAGCAGGGCCTCGAGGCCGGGAAGCTTGTTGCCGCTCATGAGCTCGAGGCTGGCACCGCCGCCGGTAGAGACCCAGGTGAATTTGTCGTGGAGGCCGGCGCCGTCCACGAAGCCGGCCGTGTCGCCGCCGCCGATGATTGAGATGGCGCCGGGCAGCTTGATGATGGCCTCGGCCATGGCCTCGGTGCCGGCGGCAAATTCCGGCACCTCGAATTTGCCGAGGGGGCCGTTCCAGATGACAGTGCACTTATTGTCGAAATCGAGAAACGCGTAGACGGCCGGGCCGAGAGTAGCGGCAAAGGCCGGCGCGACGTCGGCGATGTAGTCATCATCTTTGACGGCGGCGAGCTTCACCGTGCGCACGTCTTTGGCTTCGTCGAGCGATTTTGACACCACCACGGTGTCGGGCAGGAAAAGTTGGCAGTCTTCTTTGGCGGCCAATTTGAGCAGGCGGTTGCACTCTTCGACGAGGTCGGGTTCGGCCAGGGATTGGCCGATCGCGTGGCCTTGGGCCAGGAAAAACGTGTTGGCCATGGCTCCGCCGAGAAAGAGCGCATCGACCTTGGGGATGAGGTTTTCGAGCACCGGCACTTTGGTCGACACTTTGGCGCCGGAGATTATGGCCACGAGCGGGCGGTTGGGGTGCTCGAGTTTGCCCTGGATGTACTCCACCTCTTGTTCGACCTGCAGCCCCGACACTGCCGGCAGGTGCTTGGGGATGCCCACGATGGAGGCGTGCTCGCGGTGTAAGGTGGTGAAGTCGTCCTCCACGAAAAGGTCGCCGAGCGCGGCGATGGCTTTGGCGAAGCCGGCGTCGTTGGCCTCCTCTTCCGGGTGGAAGCGCAGGTTTTCCATCAACAGGACGTCGCCGGGTTGGAGGGCTTCGGCCGCAGATTTGGCCTCGTCTGAGAGCACATCGGCCACAAATTTCACGGGGCGGTCCAAGAGCTTCTGGAGTACCGGCGCCACCGGGGCCAGGCTGGTCCCCTCTTTGCTGTGGTGGCTGAGCAGTATTAGAGAGGCGCCATGATTGAGGAGATACCGGAGCGTAGGCAGTTCAGCTTTAATGCGGAAATCGTCGGTAACCTGGCCGTCCTTAATGGGAACATTGAATGGGACGCGAACCAGTACTTTCTGGTCTTTAACGTCGATGTCGCGGATAGTTTTTTTAGTCATACGGTAAAGTTTATTAGAGTATTACAATAAAGCCAACGCTCACTAATAAGGAGAGGCTTATGCCGGCCGAAGCGGTAGTGTTTAACAAAGTCGAGAAGGTCTACGACAAAACGTTTAAGGCTTTGGACGGGTTGAGCTTTTCGATACACGAGGGCGAGCTGTACGGGCTAATCGGCCCGAACGGCGCGGGCAAAACCACCGGCATCCGGGTGTTGACGGGTTTACAACGGGCTTCGGCCGGCGAGGTGACGGTGCTGGGACATAGGCCGCAGGACCCGGCGGTGCGCCCGAGTATCGGCTACATGCCGCAGGAGACGGCGCTGTATCTGGATTTGACCGTGCGCGAGAATCTGGAATTGTTTGGCCGGTTGTACGACATGAAACGCGACGCCCTGCGCGCGCGCATTGATGAACTGCTTGAGTTTGTGAACCTCACCGACTGGGCCGGCAAGGTCATCACGCAACTGTCGGGCGGCATGCAGCACCGGGCGTCGCTGGCGGCGGCGCTGCTGCCCAAGCCGCGGCTGGTGGTGCTCGACGAGCCGACGGTCGGCGTGGATCCGGAGCTGCGCGCGACTTTTTGGGAGCGGTTCGCGCAAATGCAGGCCGACGGCACAACCATTTTGATCACCACGCATTATATGGATGAGGCGATGCGCTGCGAGCGCGTGGGGCTGGTGAACCACGGCCGGCTGATTGCCGAGGGACCGCCCGAAGAGCTCATCCGCCACGCCGGCGTAAAGAGCCTGGAGGAGGCTTTCTTGAAGCTGGCCGGTCGCAAGGAGGCAGCAAAATGAGAGCGACGCACGTGACTGCCATCGCCCGCAAACAATTCCTGGCCATCCGTCACGACCGCCGGACCATTGCGCTTATGCTTTTGGCGCCGGTCATGGCGATGCTGATTTTTGGCTTTGCGTTTGGCACTTCGCCGAAACACATCAAAGTGGTGGTGGTGGATAATGACGCCGGTGTGACCGCCGCGAAGATCATCAGCAAGCTCGATTATGACAAGTTAAGCATAAGCACTTCGAACAATGCGGATGAAGCCCGGCAGGAAGTGCGCGACGGCCAGGCGGTGGCGGCGATTGTATTTCCGAATAACTTTTCGGCCGACGCCGCCCCCACCAAGCTGAAGCCGCCCAAAGGCGCGCACGTGGAGGTATTTTTGGACACGACCAACCAGCAATTGGCGCAGCTGGTGGCGCCGGAGCTGGGGCGGGCGGCGAGCGCGCTGGCGGCCGAACAGGGGGCCAAGAACCCGGTTACGCTTGATACGAATTATGCCTTTACTCAGGCAAAAGATGCCCGCTACATCGACTACTTCGTGCCGGGCGTGATGGCCTTTGCGATCACCTTCTTCACTACCCTGTTGACGCTGCTGGCCTTTGTGGGCGAGCGGTCATCGGGCACGCTGGACCGGTTGCGGGTGTCGCCGGCCACGGAAGCGGAGATTGTGCTCGGCAACGAGCTGGCATTCGGCATAATCGCGGCCATCCAGGGCTCGCTGATACTGGCGGTGGCAGTGTGGGTGTACCACATATTAATCGTGGGACCACTGTGGATCGCGGCGCTGCTGGTGATACTCACGGCCATCGACGCCCAGGCCATAGGCATTTCGGTGTCGGCGGCGGCGCGGCGCGAGGGGCAGGCGGTGCAATTCATACCGTTCATCGTGTTCCCGGTGTTTTTGTTGAGCGGCATTTTCGTGCCGGTGCCGAGCCTGCCCGCCTGGCTGCAACCGTTTTCGTACATCCTAGCCCCCACTTGGGCGGTCGACGGCCTGCGCGACGTGTTTTTGCGCGGCTGGGGAATTGAGCACGTGTGGGTGCACGTGACGGTACTGGCCGGGTTCGCGGTGCTGTTCACGATGCTGGCGATTGTGGGGCTGAAGCGCGCCCGGGCCTAGCAGGAATTTGCTAGTAAGTGGAGCGATTATTCGCGCGGGCGATGTTCCTATTTTTTTCGAGAACACCCACATGCCGTGGAGTGTCCCAAATTGAGAGATAGATTTTGAAATTGAGGCTAATTCCGGAAGGTATTTCCCAAAATGGGACACCCTTACACTTGTGCGCATTCTAAATATTTAATATGGCACGATTTGCGCGCACGGCAAATATTCACTTATAAGTAATCTCTAATCTTGTTAGCCGGCGGCGATCACGACCTTATCGGTGCCTCCGATGAGGCCCGGCTGGTTGCCTGACGCCACCACGGCGTGGTCGCCTTTGGCGATGTTGCCGGCGGCCCGCAATTGGTGCAGCACGTGGTCGGCGGCGCCTTCCATGGATTTCATCAGGTAGGATTTGCCGCCCCAGACGATGGCGAGCTGGAAGTATACGCGCTCGTGGTCGGTGACCATGATGATGGGAACTTCGGGGCGCAGGGCGGAGATGTTGCGGGCGGTCCGGCCGGAGCTGGTTTCGGCGATGATGACCTTGGCATCGAGGCGGTGAGCCAGCACGACCGCCGCGGCCGAGATGGCGTTTTGGCGCTCACGGGCGCCGAAGTTCACCAGATTGAGGGCGGTCACGGGTTGCTGCTCTTCGCGCTCGGTGTAGAGGATAACGCGCTTCATCATCTTCACGGCCTCCACCGGGAACAGGCCCATGGCGGTCTCGCCCGAGAGCATCACGGCGTCGGTGCCTTCGAGCACGGCGGTGGCCACGTCGGAGACTTCGGCGCGGGTGGGGTGCGGCGACTGGATCATGGATTCGAGCATTTGGGTGGCCACGATGACGGTCTTGCGGTGCTGCTTGGCCAGCTCGATCATGCGGCGCTGCACGGACGGCACCGCCTCGGGCAGGGTCTCCACGGCCAGGTCGCCGCGGGCCACCATGAGGCCGTCGGACGCCACCACGATTTCTTCGAGGTTGCTCACGGCCGCGGCGGTTTCGATCTTGGCGATTACGCGCAGGTCGGATTTATGCTTGGCGAGGCGCTCCTTGAGGGCGAGTATGTCGTCGGCGGTCTGCACGAAGCTGAGCGCGATGTAGTCACATTGCTCGCGCACGGCGAAGTCGATGTCGGAAATGTCTTTGGGGGTGAGAATGTCACCGGCCAGGTCGGAGTCGGGCAGGTTGATGCCCTGGTTGGAGTACAGCATGCCGGGGGTGTGCACCACCGCGGTGATGAGCTTTTTTTGGACTTTTTGGACTTCGACGTGGATGGTGCCGTCGCGCAAAAAGATGCGCTCGCCTTTTTTGACGTAGGGCGCGATGTCGTGCTGGAGCGGGATGACGCCCGAGGTTTCGAAGGTGGCGCCGTATTCGAACCGGACCAGCGTGTCGCGGACAAACGGCAGGCCGTCGGACGGCAGGGTGCCCACGCGGATCTTGGGGCCCTGGAGGTCGGCGATGATGGCGATTGGCTTGGCGTGTTTGGCACAGAGTTTGCGGGTGCTTTTTACTACCTCCGCGTGCTCTTCTTGGGTGCCGTGCGAGAAGTTGAGGCGGAAGGCATTGGCGCCGGCCAGCATGAGTTCTTCGAGAATTTGGGGTGAGTGCGAGGCCGGGCCGATGGTGGCGACGATTTTGGTGCGTTTAAAAGATGCGGCTAACATAAGCAAAGTGTAGCACGCTGGTGGTTGGCTGGCATTGCATTAATGGCTGAGTAATCTCTAACGTCCGAAAATATCGTTGAGGGCGTCGCGGAAGGCCTGGCGCGCGTCGTCGAGGGCGGAGCGGAAGTCACTGCGGGCGCTGGCCATGCAGGCGCGGAACTGGTCGCGCTGGCTCTGGGAAATGGCGGCGTTGCGCGCCACATTGGCAATCAATGTGGCGCTGTCGGCGGCGACGCGGCCCTGGAGCGAGGCATTGGCGCTGGCGAAATGGCTGTCGAAGTCACTGGTGTTATGCAGCGCCGTCGGGTTGGCCGTGGCCGCACTGAAGTCTTCGGTAGCCGCGCTGGTATCACTGAGGGTTGAAGTGGCCGAGACGGATCCCGGGACAAAATCGGAGACGCACTTTTGGACGTCACTTTGGAACATTGACGCGGCGTCGGCGAGGGCGGCCTGGAAGGCGGCGGCGGCCGCTTGCACCTGGGCGCCGATACCGCCATAACCATTATTAAGACTGGGCCGGACGGTGCGCGATTGGGCCTGTGCAAAACCCACCACGCCGACACCGGCGGTGACGGCGACTACGCTGATAGAAAATACGGCCTTAGCGATAACGGACCGATTAATGCCTGCCATAGATTTCCCCTCCATCTTTATCAGCAAGTTTCAATTCGATTATAGCCTGTATAGTGCCGATTACCAATAGCTCATACACGTAGATGGCGGCGTTTTCGGCAATGCCCGACTGGCCGAGCAACTGAAACACCGGAATGGCAACCAGGATGATGAGGGCCAATCCGAAGGTCAGTGAGCTCGATTGGCGGCGGATGAGCACGGCGTAAACCGCGTAGGCGGCTACTAACCACTGGCCAATGGTGGCGCTGGCGGCGGCGGCCAAGGCGACGATGGAAAACAGCGGGTACTGGCCATAATCCCAAAGTTTTCCCCAGCCCTTCGGCGGTTTTGCCAATGGTTTTGGCGCCAATGGCCGGGGTTGGGCCGGTGGCTGGGCCGCCGCCCGGTGGACCCGCGGGGGCATGTCGGGCGGCAGCGGGGCGCGCCGCGATACCGGCCGCCGAACGGCCGGTCTGATGTCGCCGGAAATTCCGCGCCGCCTGTTCACTGGCTGACCTGAAATAATTGCCAATCGGCCGTCTCCGCTATGAGCTTAAGACGGTCCTGGGTGCTAACCCAGCCATAATCGTGCCAGTTAGATACCTTCAGGACCACCACGTAGTGTACCCCGAGGGCGGCTAGGCGGGAACCGGCATTATGCTCAAAATAGCGCCGGTTTATGACGTTATTTTGGATTTGTGAAGCCAAGCTCTGGCCGGCAGGCGGCGTGACGCCGGGAAACTCCGGGTCGTTGGAGGTGATAACGGGGCGGTCGAAATAGCTCTGGGGCACACCGGCCACCGGGCGGCGGGCAAAATCAATAAAGGTGTACTCGTGCCAGGGGAACACGACGGTGTCGGGGTGGCCGGCGGGCGCGGCCGGGAGGGCGCTGAGGCGGGCATTGAGGGCGGGCCAGGTTTGGGGGTATTGGGCGCTCGTCAGCTGGCCGGCGGCGCCCCAAAGCAGGGCCGGCGTGAAGGCAAAGATGAGGGTGGCGGAGGCGGCCGCGAGCAGGGGGCGGCCCGGCGCCTTGAACCGGCGGGCGACGGCCTGCAGGCTGAGGGCGGCGAGGTAGGCATAGGCCAGGGCCAGCAGCGCCAGCCACTTGGCGGGCTCGCGGTAGCCGCGGAAGGCCGGCAGCACGGCCACCAGCGCGTGGGTGAGCAGGCCCGACGGCAGCCAGGCCACGCCGATGGCGAGCACCCACGCCACGGCGCCGGCCGCGGCCAGGCCGAGCGCCACGGGGTCGCGGCGGCGGTAGCCGAGGACGGCGCCGGCGGCCACCAGCGCCAGCACCACCGCCGCCACCACCCACCAGCCCGGCCCCACGCTCGAGGGCGGCACCACCACGCCGGTGCGCTCGCCCCAGAAACCCTGCAGCACGAGGGCGTTTACCGGCGCACCGAGCGGGCCGGCGGCGGTGCGGAAGGCCAGAAACTGGTTCCAATCGAACCCGCCGATGGCTAGCGCCGCTGGCGTGCGGCCGAGCACCAGCGGCACCAGCCACCAGGCGGCGGCCGCCAGCCACAATCCGGCCGCCAGCGCCAGCCAGCGCCAGGCCGCCTTCAGTTTGGCGCGGTGCTGCAGGCCCCAGGCCGCCGTTAGCGCGGCCGCGGCCAGGGCGGCCATGGCCACCAGGTGCACGCCGGCCACGGCCAGGGCCGCGCCCCAAGCCGCCAGCTCCACCGCGCGCGCAGGGCCGGGCCGCTCGAGCAGCCGCATGAGCGCGCCGGCCACCCACGGCAGCAGCGCATAACCGAGCAGCACCTGCCATTGGCCAGCCATGAGCCGCTCATAAGTAAAGGGGTTCACCATGTACAGTGCGCCCGCCGCGTACGCCGGCCAACCCTGCACCTCCCGGCGTGCCAGCCGCCACAGCCCCACTCCGGCCAGCGTAAATATGCCCAGCAGCACTAACTTTTCCACAACCCAGGCCGGCAGCACCCGGCCGAGCAGCCACACCGAGGCCACTAGCGGCTCCGAATTGTTGCTCCAGTCGGGTAAGGGCAAATGCGGCCCCCAGCTCAGATCCAATGTGAGGACATAGCCCGGAGCGAGCAATGGCCCTAGGATTAGGGCCGCCACGCCGGTAAAAACCGCCCACGGGATTATGCGAGATAGCTTCATACAGCCAGTTTACGCCGGGATACTTTTTGTGAGAATATTCCGGAATATTCCGGGCGCGGACCACAGGTTGCCCCAGAAATGACGCAGCCCCGGTGCGCGATGCGCACCAGGGCTTTGAACGTCAGATCTTGGTTGGGAGCCGGTTGGCGCAGCTCGGTCGGTTGAGGCTCAGTCGGCGAGGATGGGGATCCTAGTGCCGTACTGTCCTTCGACGACCCTGAGCGGCGGGATGTAACGGTGAGTGACTGTGCGCGCGATGCGCACCGCACGGAGCCTCCATGGCGCGATGACCGCGGCGACCGCGTCGATGACGCAACCCTGCAGGGCGTCGGGGTCGGCAGTGGCCGGGTGGGGCATTGGGTGCTGGTGGGTGCTGTAGGTCACGGCCAGGTGGTTGACGAGGACCGTCACGCCAGGCACATCGGCGATGTGCGCGTGGATGGCCTGCGCTTCATCCGGCGTGATCTTGTGGGGCCGTGTGCCCCCATGGCTTCGTTCCAGGACCTTCACGGAACCCTGTGGGATTTCGCCGGGCAGTCGCTTGGTTTCAAGCAGGGGTCTGGTCACTTGCGTGCTCCTTAGGATCTGACGGTACAGGCAGCGGGTGTGTTGCCATGCCTCATTATACAACTTGAGCTTCTATTACACAAATAATTATGGGCTATGTTACAAAATGACCTTTTTGAGTTTTTTTCAACCCCGCGTCGGAAAAGGGGCTAGTGCCTCGATAAACGAGTTGACGTAACATAACAGATATGGTATTGTGAAATCTACCAAGTGTTTGGCACTTTGCCCACTTGACAACCTGTCCACCTGTTACGCCGATACGCCAACGGAGGCGCAATCCATGTCCCAAGAACCGCGAGACGACACCCCGCCCATTGAGGCCGGCTTTGAGCTAAAGGATCTGGCCCCCTGGCTGGGCATCGACTACATGCACGGGATTTGGCTGCCGATCCTGCCGCAGTCCGACAGAACGCGCGCGGAGCTGAGCGACCTGCGCGACCAGGCCGAAAACAGTTCGGAGCGGATCAAGGGCAGGGCTGTCGGGTGGTGGTGCCAGATTGCCATTATCGACGACGCGCTCATGCATCCGGGCCAGCCGGCCTCACCGCAGCGGGCCCTCGAACGGCTGGTGTCGGTTTACGGCCGGCAAACCCATGAAGCCCTGGCGACCGAGCGCGAGTCCATGGAGCGCAAAGACCTCAGGGCCCTGGCCGCGTTGCTCTTCCAGGCCATTGCCGCCGCCTGGCAAACGGTTCGGGAGTTGGTAGAGCTGACCAACACCAAACATGTGCCCTGGATAGAGCCGCCCAACAGTCCGAGCCACGAGCCCGAGTATCTCCGGCCTCCCCGGCGGCGTTACAGGTGACCAGCCGGGATGCGCGTTTCGCGCGTGCATCCCGGCTCTGCCTCAAGTCCACATTAGTTATGCGGTTTTAAGGTAGGGCGGGGATAGTGAAACAAAACGAGGCCCCCGGCGCACAATGCGCTAGGGGCTCTCGCCAGATCAGGCGCCATACGCCGATGACTCGAATTCATACAGCGTCGGCGGGGCCGTGTGGTCCTTGAGCCAGCGGGCAACGATGCCCCCGACGTGCGTGTGCATCCGGGAAATCACCACCGGCCTTACCGGTGCGCCGATGGCAGCGACGTGAACGTGCGCGGCCAGCCACTCGGGCGCCGGGTCGCCCACCCGCAGCGAAAGCGTGTAGCGAACGACCGGCAGGCCCGGCTCGAGCACCGCCTGGTACACGTAGTAGCTGCCGTTGAGCGCGTAGATCACCTCGGCGACCAACGTCTCTGGGAACTCGGGCGGGAACGAGAACGTACCTCCCGGCCGGTCGACGTGGGCGCCGGGCCGGCAGCCGTTGTCCGGGTCGATCACCTGCCGCACCGGCACGAGTTCCAGGCCGGCGGCAATCTTGTCCGGGGTTGAGGCCGGGGGGACTTCGAGCAGCTCCGCCTCGGTGACGGGCCGGCCAAACACCCGGGTCTCGACAGCGATCCGGGTGATGCCCGGAACCCGCTTGGGCAGGTACCGGTTGAGCTCGACAACAAAGAGCTTTCGCTCGTAGGTGGCGATGCGGCTGTCGTCTTCCACGTGGCTCACCGGCAATGAATACCGGACGCACCTGGCGCCGGTCAGCCTGGCAGCCCGGGTGTAGCGCGAGGCGGCCAGAATCCTAGCCGCTTCATCCACTACCCACCGTTTCACGAACCCCGGAAACACGAGCGTGCCGCCCGCGAAGTGCGGGTCGGCGCCGGGCCGGAAGCGTTCGGCTGGGCTGGGGTCGCGGACGTGCTCTATGACTAACTTTTCGGACATCACAGGTCCTTAGGTCGAAGGGATAGATCTGGCGGATGTGCGTGCATCAGTAACGATGCGTTGCGAAATTATGACAGTTATGCCCGGCCAGAGTCAATGTTGCTAATACTTGAGACTCAGGTTGCTAATGATTTGTAATAACGACGCTGGTAGTGCTGCTCGAATTGTTCGACACGCTGCCGCCCTCGCCCGTGACCGTGCGGCCGTCGATGGTCACGGAGCCCGAATGGGCGGTTTGGGTGCGGCTCTGGCTGACGTTTACGTTCACCGAAGAAGATGACGAGGTGGTGGTATTGCCCGGTGCGGGAGACGGCGGAGCGGGCAACGGCGTGGCAATGGCGGTCACCTGCAAGTGCGCGCCCGAGCTGTCGGTGGAGCAAATCACCGACGGCGTGCTGCCCTCCACACTCACCGTGCCGCCCATGTCCAGGCATTGGAACTGCTGCGTGGCCGAGACCCCGCGCTGTGGCCCGCGCGCAGCCGATGCCAGCGCCAGCCCCACGACGCCCACCACCAACACTCCCCCTATGATCAATAATTTTCTCATGTTCCCCTCTTCTGTCATCAAGTATACGCCCCCGCGATTACGGCAAACTAGTACTCAACAGAGTAGTACTCTTAGGAGTACTAAAAGTAGGAGTACTAAAAGAAAATTACTGGTCAGTTGATTAGTAATCACGTGAATAGTAAAACGCGCAAACAGCAAAACTCCCGGCACGCGTCGATGCGCGCCGGGAGGTTCTGCCAGAACTTGAGCGGTCAGCCCGCCGCGCGGAGCGTCCTGTAAAAATCGGCCGGGCTGCACCCTGGCTTCCGGTCCGATTCCTGGGGCGGCTTGGCCTCGGGAGTGGCGGCGGCTGGGCGGCGGCGCCGGGCCGGCTTGTCGACCTTGGCCGGCTTGTCGACCTGGGCCGCTCCAGGGGCGTCGCCCTCGAAGCGGATGGGCGTGATCGACGCCCGGATCTGCTCGACGTAGCTCACGAGCAGCATCTCCCGGAAGGCCGGCTCCGCGGTGAACTCGAACTTGATCCCCTGGTGGTTACCCTTGTGGTGGAAAGTGATCTGCTGAGTGGTGTAGTCCACTACGATACGCATGACGACTCCTTCGTCTGGCAGTGGGTGCACGGTTGCAACCCATCGTAGTGTTATACCACTAATCCTCACCCGCGTCAAGATGGGCGGATTATTCCGGGGTGGGCGTAGCGCCGACGGTCACGGTGGTGGTAGTCGTGTTGGCGTTGTCCGCGTTGCCGCCGCCGCTCGAGGCCGACTGGTTGTTTATGTTGGTAATGACAATGGTGGTGTGGTTGTGCGAATGGCTGTTGCTCTCCACGAAGGCAATGCACTGGCCCTGGTTTTTAAACATCAGGCTGCCGTCCGGGTTCTTGAAATTCTTCCACCCATTGTTTTTGCATTGGCCGGCGGAAGTGGGGACAGTACCCGACACGGTGACTTTACCGGCGGCTGTAACATGATTCGTCGTTGTGAGGGCGTAGGTGCTGCCGGCGGTCGCGACTACTAGTGCCAGCAGCATAACTACTATCATGCGCGGCCCCATGCCATCCAGGCCCCGGGTGCGCTTCGGCGGTACAGGCTTGGGGCTGCGGACCTTCGGCCCGGGGCTTGGTGGCGCGGGCGGCAGGGGTGGTTCCGGGCGGTCGGTATTGGAAACATTAGCAGTCTTGGGGTGCTTGGCAAGCGACCGGCGGAGCACCACAATTTCGCCCCATATCACCAGCAAACCGGGCAAAACCACCAAAAAGATCACGCCCAGCGGGCTGTGAAGGGGTTTGAATGCTGCCGAGAACCGGACATTCAGCGTCACGGGCCCAATACCCGTCCGCCGGCAAACGGTGCATCGCCGCATCGTTGGCATCGCCTTTAGTGATCACCATCGGCAGTCCATCTTTCTCCGCTTGGCCACCACCCGGTGGGTGATGGTTTGCTTAAATTGTTGGGTTGGTGTAGGTGACAATGTCGCCGGGATAATATCGCGAAGCGGCACCCGATGGATAAGGACCAGGTCGCCCGGCTGAAGGGCCGGCTTCATGCTGCCGGTCAGCACATCGAGCGCTCTCCAGCCACCAATTGACGTGAGGAACATCAGCGACTATGACCGCGAGGGCGGCGTAAGCGAGATTCCGAGCCATTTAGCGAAGTTGCCGACAAGTTTCATCCGGGCGACCTGTAATTAAACGGGAACGGGAACGGGACGAGAACTAACCTACGGACCTACAGTACCATCGCTGGTACCGGTAAGCGCCAGGTGAAAACCATTCGCCGCGTTCAAGTTCGGCGTGCTGGCGTCGGCCGTCACCCAAACCTCGAGGTCGTTCTCGGACGGGGCTCCAAGACCACCGAGCGCGGCCAGGCTGTTGTCGCTGGTCCCGAGAGTGCTAAACGGCACCACGTGGAGTTGCCACCGAGCTTGAAGTTCAGCGTGAGGTGCGAGGCCTCCGCAGACAAGTTGGCGTCCCACTGAGTGATACGGGCGGACAGAACAACCGTGCCGGTCGGTTCGGTTGTTACTAAGTACATGTGGGTATGCGGGATCGATGCTGACGGGCTCCCGGGATGCGTCGGGAAGGCAAATCCGGTAGCAGAGCTGGCGTATGGACCGTCACTGGGATCGGAAATTTGCAGACCATCTGAAACACTGACTGTCCCAGCCGCATCGACCGAGTTGGTGGTAGTGACAGCCAGCGTCACTCCCAAAATTAATGCACCGGTAGCGCCAATGGCACCAACGGCGCGGGCTATTGATAATGCACGAGCATTCATAGAAACCTCACCTCTTAATTATGAATTGAGTGTACCGCTTGTGAATAAGCACAACTAGTACATTCTCACAAACGGTTCGGGGGCTTTGCCATCGAATTAATCCAAATACCATCGGGAAACTAAGCGCCACATCTGGCCGCTTAGCTTGGTTATTTTGCTATGAGGGTTATGGTGGTGGTTTTTTATTCTTTTGGAAACCAATACTTTGTCATGCCGGGATGGGCCAGTTGAATACCCTGATACCGCTTGAGCGCAAGCAGGTCCTTGTCAAAAGTAATTATGAGCGCGGCGCCGGCTTCGACGGCACATTCCAGGACCATGTTATCTTTGGGATCCCGGACGGCCTCAATCTCGATCGTTGGCCGGACCTTACTCACCACCCGGTCGATGTCGTTTAGAAACCCGGCCACAGCGGCCCGGTCAAAATGGAATTTGCGGGTGAGCTTCCCGCCGACTTCCGACAGGATGGCTTCGGACGTAAACAGCTCATACGTGGCCTGCGGCTCACCGGCGCCAAATATCCAATCGTATGAGTAACCCCGGTTGAGGGCGGCCGCGATGAAGACGTTGCTGTCGGGCACAACCTTAGTCTTGGGAGGCATACCCGGCGATCTGTTCGTCCGTTTCCAGGCCCAGCCGCCGCAACAGGGGGGCAGCTTTTTGCTGCATAGCGTCAGTGGTGAGCTTCAGCTCATACCAGGCCACCATGTCGCGCACTACGTCGCTGCGCGAGCGGTTAGTTTTGGCAGCGATTTGGTCCAACTGCTGTTTCGACCGGTCATCCAATGAAATGCTAATAGTAGTCATGGGTAGAGGTTAACAAGATTATTGTTGTTTTTCAATAATCGAGGTTATTTACCCACCAAAGCAAAGCCTCCGGCGCGCACGAGGTGCGCCGGAGGTCGATGCAGCTGTCTAACACCGTGTATTCAAACTTCATAGTCTAGCCCGCGAAAGCGACTAACTCTTCGGGAAATTTGAGAACTAGTGCGTCCGGGTACCCAAGGCTTGCGGCGTGCTGACGCATTTCATTGCGCGCCTCACCGTGCGCAACAACCGTCATCATGTCCTCCGCTAGAGCAACCCATTGCCCCCGGTACTGCTTGTAGAGTTTCCGCCAATCACGCGCCATGCTCTTACCCCTTCTTGTGTAATTATATCACCTCGGTTTGCGAACATAATCCGAACATAGCAGATGATCCCACCCGGCGCAACCCCAAAATCTTAGAGTCGCGTCAGCCGGCGGGCGCTTACAGCCACGGCCGGCGCTGGACCCGCCTCGTCACCCGCCGTCCAACTTCGCTCGGCCGGGGCGGCGGCACCGGCTCTCCCATTGTCGACGTCCACTTCACTATGTCTTCTTGATATATCCACCAAGACGAGCTATCATTGCTGCAAATCGGAGCCGAAGACTACCCGTACGGGCGGCTGGCCGCAAGGTCTAGGTTCTTCCACCCTCTGCCGAAAGGCATGGTGGTTTTGTTATTTAGAGTTGATGCAAGATTCCCAAATCTTCGAGCTTATTCTTAAGAGCCATTGCATCTTTTCTCCCCTCACTGGCATCGCGTACAACACCGGCAACGGAATCGGCGAGCCGGATAATAGGACTGGCTTCATCCCGCTCGCCATGGACATTGCGAATTTTGATCCCAAGGTGCCTGAAATCACTGCCAATCTTCGGTCGCAAGCTCTTCGATAGTCCATCGATGGCTACAGTCACCTTGTAATTTGAACTTATTCGATTTTCCTCTCTAAACAACTCAATGGCTTTTGCAGCGGCCAATACTTCCAGGTCGTAATGGGCTCTTGCCGACTCCTCGAACGTCTTCGCGTATACGCGCCCGAATAATCCGCCCGATAGCAGAGCGGCAAAGTAGGCTGCTGCGATCTTTTTGCTGGTTTTGCGCCATTTGGTGTAAAGTTTTCCGCTCGATTGCTCGGCGCCCTCGAGCAGAGCCTCGAGCTGGTCACGCCGATCGGTTACAACGATAGCCACGATGAATAACCTACCGAGCGTATCCTGGCCGGTTTCATCCACGTAGCAGTACAACTTGTGGGTTTTTGGCGCGGCCACGCCCGCAATCATATCAGATAATCCGAACAAAAACCATACTGATATTTAGCTGCTGCGCCGACGGCGGAGACCGTAAACCCGGCCGAGCGGTAGGCCGGCAGGTCGATCACATTGCGCGTATCCAACACCCGTGCCGAATCCATCCGGGCCGCCACCTCCGCCGGCGATACGCGCCCAACTCCGGCCACTCTGTGAGCACAATTAGTGCCTCTGCCCCATCGCAGGCTTCCAGCGCCGAGCCGGCCAACTCAACGGCCGGCGGCGGCGTCTTCACCGCCGGGTCAAAAGCCGTCACCACCGCGCCTTCCCCCACCATCTCCGCCAAAATCCGAAAAGCAGGAGATTCGCGGGTATCATCAGTGCCGGCCTTGAAGCTCAGGCCCCAGGCGGCAATTTTGACCCCGTTAAAGCTCCCGCCTACCAGCTTCCGGAGCCGGTCGGCCATGCGGTGGCCCTGACCTTTATTGGTCCGGATGACCTCCTCACGCAGGACGTCGGCCAGCTCATTTCCCGTCGCGAAGCTGTTTTGTATTCTTTGACGAAATAACAGACTGCTGGGTCTGTTTCTCAACCTCTATCCGGGCTGCTCCAGCTACACCGCCTCCCTTCCTCGCAACCGTGCGGCTGGCCTGGAATGTTTTTGGGTCTTTGGCGCGGGATATTTCGGTAGTTGCGGTTTCCGCTAGCATGGTGAGCACAAGCTCTAGGTTTGTCATGTTGTCGCGCAGGTTCTCCTTCTTCAACCCCTTGTGCTGCTTGTACTGCCTCGTCGAAAGGCCGGCCCAGGCGCGGGTGATGTCGTCGGTGAGCACGGCATACTGAGGGCCCGCTTTCACTCCAACCCGGCCCCACTCACCGGTGAGGTCTTTGCGAATCTCAATACTCTTGAGCCGTTGGTTGATCCAGTCATCCGAATATCCGAGCCGCCGGTAGTGGTCGAGCGCCCGGTCGATGGCCGCTTCTGGGTCCTGAACCTCCTCCACGCGCTCATAGCCCACGCGCGCCAGCCAGAGCTTGAAGGGCTCAGCGTTTGGGCTGGGGATAGATTGAATTAAGCGGAACATCGTTTCGGTATCGGCGGCGTCTGTGGTATACATTTTCCCATCTGACGCAACCATTTTCAGTTGGTAACATTTTGTTACCACCTCACTACCATCGGCTTTGAGCCGGCCTTTTAGGACCTTCCAATATTTGCGTCCGTCGACGCTCCCCGACAGTGCCGCCACTACGTCAACAACCGAGAAGAACCACTTCTCCTCAGATTCAACCCACACCCGGCGGATTGTCTTCGACTCAAACAGCTCGGTAGTTTGTTTAGCGGCCATCTTCTCCCCCGTCATTGGCTTAATAATACCAAACAAAAACCGTATGTGCAACCTCGAGGGCCGCCATCTTTTACTCGAAACTATCAGGACGACCGACGGACCGGATCGAGAAGCCGGCAGCTTTGTACGCAGGCATGTCCAGTACGTTTCTGGTGTCCAGGACACTGTGCCTTGCCATCCGCGCCGCCACCCCGCCAGCTCCGCCAAAATCCGAAACGCCGGGGTCTCGCGCGTATCATCAGTACCGGCCTTGAAGCTCAGGCCCCAGGCGGCAATTTTGACCCCGTTAAAGCTCCCGCCCACCAGTTTGCGCAGCCGGCCCACCATGCGGTGGCCTTGGCCTTTGTTGGTCCGGATGACCTCCTCTAAGAGATCAAAGTTGTAGCCTTCCCGCCTGGCCAAATTTATCAATGCGAGCGCATCCTTTGGAAAACATGAGCCGCCCCACCCCGGCCCTGGTGCCAAAAACTTCGGACCGATGCGCGAGTCCAGGCCCACCCCTGCTAATTGAGGCAACATGGGCAAATTACCGATTACAGCCACGGCCGGCGGCGAACGCGCCTCGTCACCGGCTGGCCACTTCTTCGGCCCGGGCGGCGGCACCGGCTCTCCCCCACTGCGCTTAAGGTCGCGGCCGTGCAAATAGCTGTATTTCACTTTTCGTATAACCGAAATAATAAATATTATTCCAGACGCCGCCAGCCCGATGGCAGTGATGTACAGTCCCAGTGCGAAGTAGCGATTGGCTAATACTCAAGCGTTACTTGATAATTCCCTCCTTCAAGGTAGTCAACATAGTCAGCTCGATCCACTTGCCAGCCATTATTGAAGCCGTTAGCGACAATATGTGAACGACGCGGTATCTCCTTGCCGGGAACACGCATGGAAAGCCACTGTATCAGGTTTTGTTTGCTATTCTTTGGAACGACGAAAGCCCTCCAGCCTTCGTCGAAGGAATCTGTTGTAGCTATGAATATTGGCTCAGGCGTGTTGCGCAAAGTTAATCTACGCAAAGTAGGGTTAATTTTTTTGGCGCTTAGAATCACATCGTTTGGGTTATCCAGTTTAAAGTCACTCCGTGCTTCATCAAGAGGGACTAGCTGAATGCCATTGAACATAGTTTCAGCATTAGCTCCTGGGTTTTTTTCCCACCTGGCGTTGAGGACAACCCTGATCCTAGAATAATTGCTTGGTATTCTTAGCTCATAGTGATATTTAGTCCATCCGGAAGTGCCTGATGTTGCATAAGGTACTTGGGCTAGTTGGGTCTCTTTCCCAGTTTGAGTATCTTGGCCTAGAAGAACTATATGTGAATTAACCGCGTTTATTAATTTCATGTTTGTTAAGAATTCATAGCTATGATTTGGATCAATGTTGAGCCATTCACTACCTATCCAGCTCCATTCTGGAGTTGTGTCGGTTTTCGTTACGACCATCGCTGGGCGCCTCTCCGTGGCGTCATCTTGACGGTACGAAAATGCCAAGTTTTTTGCTCCCTTCAAAGGCACCCATTTCTTAATATCTGCCTGCGACGAGAGCCATCCGTTTGGGAGTAAGTTTTTTTCTATGGGTATGTGGGCATCTAGTATCTTCACGTGATTCAGTATGCTCGTACTTCTGTCGCGTGAATTGAGGTACTCATTCCTATCAATAACGACGACGGTTGACAAGGCATTGAAGCCGGACTTATTGACTATGGAATATTTATCAAATGTCGAATTAATTTGATGCTCTTCCCATATCATACCGTTGTAATCAGACTTCGTATTCACTGTGAATTGGTCCTTTCCAAACTTAAAAGAAGCTCGCCACCTGCATCATTTGCGAGATATCGCACGAGGACAACAGCACTAGCACTATGGTTACTGCTTTTTTGGTCTATTGTGCTGCCGGCGTGACTTGTCATAAGAAACCCATTCCCGTCATCAAAGTCCCATGCATAGTCGCTCATTTTGTTGATGTAAGGCTGCCACTCCTGCTGATGACTGCTAGCAAGCGTCGCAGTCGACCATTTCGTCTCAGGCGCATAGTCAGTAGTAGCACTGGCAGGCTTATTGATGCTCTTCGACACATTTTCTGAGATATCAGCGTACATATAATCGTAAATGCTTTGTGAGATAGGCTTATCTGAGAGTAGATATTTGATTTTTTTTAAGCGGGAGATGAGTATTTTTTGATCCACAAAAACGAATTCCGTATTCGATGAATTTGTCTGAGGTAGTTCATTATATAGGCGGGTAATTACACGGTAGCCCCCGTTAACGGCAACCATGTTGTCAGCAGTTGCGGCGCGGATATCGCTCGAGCCGACTAAGTTTTCATAAACTGTTAGCTTATCGATTTGTTTAAGCTCCCGCCAAAACTTGCTCTTTACTATCGAGTCGTTAATATGAAAGTCCTGTAATGCAGTTGGCATATCGGTATGTAACATGAGGTACTTCACATTATCGAGGGCATAAACGAGACAAAGCGTAAAAACTTGAATTAATAAGAATGCCATGCCCGGATATATTTTAAGAAGTATAAAGATAGAAATTCTCCGGGCTGTTTTGCGGGACGATCGAACGCATTGGAGGCAGAATACTCTGCAAACTCCATTATCATGCCTATATAAGGGCTCCAAGTTGGCTTCAAGGTGGCTCCCACCCCGTAAGAGGCAGTGAATACCGGGCTAAACACTATGGCATGGTTTTGGTGATCATTAAGGCTTACGAGGTATTTATTGAGTGCTTCGTAGCTTTTGGGTACGTCAATGAGCGGGCCATTGATTCGATTGATAGCGACAGGAAACGCTAGCGCTATCAGGGCGCCCATGGTCAACATCAGTGGTATTTGTTTTGACCTAGCAATTGAAAAGCTGCGACGTAGGCTTATCTTCATTTTGGTTAAGGCCATGGCAAACAACAGTGATGTAAGTAGTGCCAACGCTGCTTCTGGTACTCTCCAAGTCCTGAAGATGCGACCAAGAGGTAGGTCCATAGTGATGATGTAGCGTACAAAGTGGACGGGGCTGTCAGTGGCGAAGGCGAATAATAATCCGAGATAACCTAGGGTTGCGAAAATTAGCATACGCCTTAGGTTCTGTTCAGGGCGTGAGGGCTCGGCATCGTTGATATGCATCAGTTGCCAGATAATAGAGGCTGGGACTATCAAAAGTAGAATATTCAGGAGAAAATTTGATATTCCGCTATGCAAATCGAAGAAATCTTTGAAGATCTGGGTGAAACTCATTCCATGAGTCATGTTGAGCAGCGTTGCTGTGCTCCAGGGGACGTCGATTGACTCTTTTGTCATTGAAGTAGGGAGAGACGATATGACCTTAACTGTTCCCAATAAGAGCGATGCCTCACCGAGGGCAAAACATGCGGCAATTAGGCAAATGCGTCCAAATGTCTGGATTTTGTTCCTTACTACTGCGCCATCAATAGCGCAAAGCATAGCCAGATACGCTGCAATAAGCAGCTGATAGCCGCCAAAGACGAAATGGGCTGCATTATTAATTGGAAATAACCATAAGAGGAAGGCTGAGCTCACAAGGACACTGCGGCCAATTATTATTCTCGCCGCAAAAAAAAGTATTAATGGGAGAGTGTAGTAGCCGATTTGAATACCCAGCCAGAAGTTATCGCCCACTAAGAATGAGGGGTTTAACGCATAAACAAGGCTACCGGAAATGATTGCATAATTAGTGAGCTTGTCACCAAGATACCTGCGATTCAAAAGCTGCAGGTTTAGATAGACACCAAGTGCAGCAGCAGCTAATAGCCCAACTTTGACTAGCCATATTAGTTGCGTCAAATCAAGATGAGTCACTCGTCCGAGCAAATAAATATATGCCCTAAAATTAAATATCCCCTGATCCGCTGAAGGGGCGTTTAGAAAATCATTCCACATAAACGGTGATGAAAAGACCCTGTGGTAGCTTTCGACAGTTAAAGGGACGTTTTCGACAATTACGAACATTTTAGCTCTGATGAGATATGTCCTCGCTAGTGCAACAGCTATTATTAGCAGCGACATACCTATATAGAGGTATTTCTTTTTTTTATTTTGCAATGAACGTGCCAACCAGAACACCTTTCACGTAACTTCCGATCATTTTCAATTGTTTCGCGAGCCCCCAAAGATTAAAGACTGGCAATTAAAAATACGTAATAAGCGGTAAAGACCCAACTCGACAGAACGCTAGAAAAGAGACTTTCTCGAATGTGCTTGAGTATCTTTTACTAAAAATCACTCGATTTCTACCCGTAAAGAAGACCCTCTTTTTATCTAACCACCTTCGCTTATTTTCCTCATCTAGATTACGTCCGACGTCATGATAAATTTTGGTACTTTTTCACACACTTGTAAATTGTCCAGGAACTTTCCGGTGGAGGCGGTACGCAAAATCTCCCTCCTCGTAGTGCATATAGTGATTCGTCAAAGAATGTATCATTCCGAACATCGCTCCTCAACATCCATGCATTTGGAAAATCCACCGTAGTCCAATAGGCTTCTGTGGGAAGATTTTGGTGTAAAGGATGACGAGTTCGACTAGTTGCCATATTTCTTCGGGTTCCTGCCCACCATACCTGTTCAGGCTTGTTGTAATAGTACATCACGGGCCCTGCCATTAGGGCACCCTGATTTTGCTTCCATGAAGTCAACGAGCCTTGAGATGCAGTCTTTGTCTACAACATTGTCATCATCAATTAGAAAAATGTACTTCCCCGCTGCGTGTTTGAGTGCCCTATTTCTTGAAAACGCCACGCCTGAGTTATCAGAGTTTCGGAGAATTATCACTTTGTTCTTGAATGATTCTTTCATTTTACTCGATGTGTTATCAGTTGAACCATCGTCAACGATAATAACTTCGAGTCGCGAATACGCGCTGTCTAACACGCTTTTGACCAAACGTGAGAGCATTAGTTTCCGGTTATAAGTTGGGATTGCTATTGATACTAGTGGCGCCAAGTTGATGTTCCTTCAAGCAGATTTCATTACCTTAGGTAGGGTATTTGCGGATCTCGTTGCTCTTTAGATTTCTAAGTGATGCTATTAGTCTGCCCGATTGATAGGGAAGCCCTTTCTGATTATGAGCAGTAAAATTGAGCCTGCGCTTGCCATCCACAAGCCCTTCCTGAACATGCCCCTCCTGAAATTTTTTTTTTTAATAGAGTTATGTACCTGTCACTTCGAGCGCTCAGGCTCGTGTAACCCCAGCGATAGAATTTTGGAATCACATCCCGTAATCTGCTCGGCTCAATGTGTTTTTCAGCGTCAGAAACTAGCCCGACCTTATTGGTTAGTTGCCACGCCTCATAGTAGATTAAGGCGTGATCCTGGCCTTCCAGCATATAAAGCGGCTTTTGGAATTTTCTCAAATGTCGCCTTTAGTATTTCTTTCCGATAAAAACGTGGCAACATCACGCCCGTATATGGACTGAAGTCTTGAACCGCATTGATTAATTTACGATCCAGCTCAAAGAGGTGCTCAAGGAAGGTCTCGCTGCGATAGACATCCTCTTCAAGCATGAGCATGTCGAGTTGTTTATCCGTAAGAGCATCCAACTGCTCTCTCTCATTGTTTCTGGCTCAAGTACTTGGTCTGAATCAAGCAACAAAATGTACTCGCCGTGAGCGTAGTCCAGCCCAACTTTTCGAGCATTTAAAAGCCCCAACTTGTCTTGTAATATTGCTGCACCAAATTTTTTCGCGATAGTTACTGTCAAGTCGCCAGAAAACCCATCTACTATGTTTATCTCGATATTTTTTGTACGTCTGGGCACAAAACAGAAAAGCTGATAAGGCATCGCTCTAAATGAGCCTGGCTGTTAAATGTTGGGATGGAGACGGTTACTAGAGGGTTATTCATATACTCCACCAGCTGTTGTACGGGGACAATTTCCGTAAGAAATTTCCCGCGCTTTTGCATATCGCGGATTATACCGGTATCTACGAAGTCTTCGAGGAGGAGACAAATTGGAATACCCGACGTAAGTAATTTCTCTGCCCCTTTGAGGACTTCTGATTCGAAACCTTCTACATCCATTTTTATAAAGATTTGGTCATAATCCTTTATTAAACCCCCCAAAGCATTATCGAGAGTCCCGCATTCTTACAGAAAATTTTTCTTGCGCCTGTGTTTTATTATTCACGGCCAATAAATTGCTTCCACCTGTTTCGTGAGGACTGTAGTATAGATTAATTGCTCCCTCGTGGCTGCCGAGGGCCTGATTGTGACACTTGATCGTCGCTTCAAGACCATTTTCGCTGATATTATATCTAAGCAACTTAAAACTTGGTGGAGCTGGCTCAAATGCATGTACTACAATAGCATTGCTAAATTTCTTGCCTATAGAGATCGAGTAGCTCCCAATGTCGGCGCCTACGTCAATAAATAATACTTTTTTGCCTCCTAAAAAGATGGCTGAGTTGATTAACTTTAGCAAATGTTTATGATCCGTGCGCTCAAAAGCCTGCTAAAGCGCAAACCATATCCATGGAATGTGCAAATTAATTGAAAACTTCCGATATTTTGTGTTGATATGGTCAATTTTAATTCGATATGCAATCTGGGTAAGGCCAGGTACAACTTTTCCCATTGATAGGCTACTTCAACATAAATAACTTAAATCGAGGACTTTTTGTATCGAACCAGATCCCAACCACTTTTGCGAACGCATAACTCATCCAAAAATAACATCTGTCCCAGAGTGTGTATTCGTACATCCCTATATTATTCCCCTTTTGCGGCGTAACTGAATTTAGACTTTTTGGTGCGCCGCGAACGTAACCGAAGCCACCTGCAATGTACTTAACGACCATGTAAAACCAGAAGGCGGCAAAGAGTTGGGGCTGCCTGATGAGATCCCGCTGGAGTTTTTTGAAACTCGGGCGAAAGAAAGCCAATTGCCGTCTCGCAGTTCCGCTATTTTTCTTTTGATAGCGGCCAATGGTACGGCCATAGTAGTAGAATTTCTGCCATACATCAACGATGTTTTTTGGCTCACCGATGTGATTTTCGATGGCGTCGACGTGAGACCACTTATACCTCGCTGCAACTATGCGGTTATGAAGGTCGAAATCCTCACCAGCCACGAGGGTTTCATCAAACATTCCCACTGCTTCAAAAACTCCTCGCTTCATGAACCGGACCGCGACAATAGAAGCATCATTGCGGTACGACTCGCGTTCGAGATAGCGCACCTTAGCCCAGATGCTGTCACCTTTGGAGCGATTATGGAGCGCGAGGGCGTCATACCCTTCGGCCATTTTTGCAACACATTTTTCGATTAAGTTGTAGATAAGTTCCAGACCGATGCGGAACAATACTCACCATTTGATTTAGTAAAGCCATAGTTGAACTGGGTTGAGTGCTTGGACCGCGTTGGTACAATTGATTGGTGTATTTTTTGGCAATTTCAGCGGTGCCGTCAGTTGAAAAGTTATCGACAATGATGAGCTCGATATTGGGGTATGTTTGAGCTTCGACACTTGAAAGCGAGGCTTCTGCTGCAGAGACGTTATTCTTGCAGGCGATAATGACTGATACCAATGGGAGAGACGCTGAATCAGTCACAAAACTACCAGCCTACTTTGGAGACGGTGGAGTCGCGGTCAACAATGATGACCTCGATGCGCGGGTACGTTTGGATATGGATAGACTTGAAGCAGGCGCTCAGGAATTCCGAGGAGTTGCGCGTGGGAACATAACTGAAACAAGAGGCTGAGTCATAGACTAAGAGCCCACTGTGGTATCGCGGGCTAAAAAAGCGGGCGCCCTCGACGTCGTCGTTGCCGACATAAAATGAACGTTCGAGGGCTTTGCACTGTGCCCAGAATCCAATACCGAAGGACTCTTCGGGAATTATGACACCTTGAACGGCAGAGTCGTTGGTCATTTTGCCAACGCTTAATTCGATAACTTTGGGGGTGAGCTCCATGTCGGAATCGATGATGGCGACGTAGTCGCCTTTGGCCTTGGCAACGCCGAAAATTGCGCTGGGCGGAGCGCTCGGGGCCGTGGTTGTAGACGTGGGGGGTGAATTGCTTGGCTATGCTGGGGGTGGCGTCGGTGGAGTCGCGGTCGACGACGATGAGCTCGATGCGGGGGTAGGATTGCGAAGCGATACTGGCCAGGCAGGCGGGCAGGAACTGCGCCGAGTTGCGGGTGGGGACGATGACGGATACTAGTGGTTGTGACATGGGCTCCCCCTTCCTGTTAGCTATTGTACCGAAGAGACATGGTACCGGAAAGGGTGAGTTTAGTCATCGGAATTGTGTTTTTGGTTTTTGTTTGGGTTTATGTATCGTTGGCGAATGGCGCCAAAAGCACACAAACTGTACTGTTTCGTTGACGAAACTGGCCAAGACACCCTGGGTAAGTTGTTCGTCGTTGTCGCGGTTATGGTGGACGACGACCGTGACCGGTTGCGTACATTCCTTCGGCAGCTCGAGAAGTCGAGCGGCATTGGAAAGCGGAAATGGATGCGAGCTAAGACCGACATGCTGAGCCGTAACAGTTTATCGGAAGGAGCTAACCCGGACAACTTCAGGAACAAGATCTATTACCGGTCCTATTCCAATACCGGTAGAGGGGCGTATGAAGATCTGACAGTATCGGCGGTAGCTATAACCATACATACGTATCGGGAACGGCACAATATTGAAAAATGACGGCGACAAAGTTACCCTCACGATCTATGGCTTAAAACGTCTGGAGGAGTTCCGCATTAGCAAGGCTTTGCGCGATTTGGGAGATCTGATGAAGGAATGTTATGGGAGGGCTGGGGGACGTAAAGCGAGCCACTGATCCGGCTAGCCGACCGTATCGCAGGCCTGGTGCGCGAATCAGAGGAAAACCGCAGGGAGTACACATTAATCCGGCAGCGGCTCGAGAAACTAGGGGTTATTTCCAATCTTAACTAAAAAACCACCATACCAAGCGGCAGAGGGTGGGAGGCCTAGTCCTGGCGGACGCCACGCGCGAGGTCGCAGTGTTCGGCTGGAATTTTTCCGTCCCAAATGTATCAGATTGGCAGCAAACTCGCAACGTGGCCTTGGCACAAAAGAAGCGCCACCCTGAGAGGTGGCCAGTTAACCGGGTAGCTTTTTACGGCTTTTCCTAAAGGGAATTTGTCCCCGGGCAACTTGTTACGTAGGTACAGATTAACGTGGGGTGCCGCTCGCAGTCAAGTAACGGGAAGTAAAGCCCCGGCACGCGCACGCACCGGGTAGGTGCTGTTAATTTACCATGGACCCGGGTAGCCCGCCACGTAGGTAAGCCTTTATAATAGGCGCACCCGGCACCCGGCCGGTTAACCGTGGTCGTCCGGCTGGCGATTGATCCTGAAGTATGTGAGGTGATGACGTTGCCAACCTGGCAGTCGGCTTGGTCGTGGCTGAGCGTGTTCCTGGCCATTGACGCGGCCCTGGTGGTGGCCAACGGGGCACCGGATGGCCCGCTGGTGCAGTGCTGGTTCGCCGAAGAGCGCGAAGTGGGGGCGGCCCGCCGGCGCGACAAGCGCAATGGTTGCGCCTGCTATAACGGCTGGACGGAATGTTCATCGTCCGCGCCGCCGCCCGAGTGCCCGCTGGCTGGCCGGCACGAGTATGAAGCCATGATCGCTCGCGTGCGAGCGGCGCGGCGGGTGCGACGTGCGGAAGCCCGGCGGCGGCGTGAACGGCGGTGGTTGGTGTGATGACCGCGCAGTGATCGTGGTTACCGGGCAGTGCCGTTCCTCGTTGGGAACCATGCGGGCAGGGGGCGGGCCTGATTTTTTTGAGAGGTACTGATTGTATTTTCGGCTTTTGTTCGCTATAATTGAACTGTTCGTTGGCTGATAATTGTTGAAAAGGGGCGGGT